>JBGCDH010000001.1:0-156102 GCA_045105235.1 Planctomycetota bacterium
TCGCAAAACAGGAAGAGTCAGGAGGGAGGGCCCCCAACTCGAAAGGCTGCCGGAACAGCGCTCTCCACAGAACTCCCCCCAAGGCCTCCACAGGCCCGCGGGGCTCAGAAGCGGATGCCGCCGCCGATCAGAAGGCCACCGATGGTCAAATCGGTGTCGATCTGGTCGCCATCGACCTCGCCGTCCACCTGCAGGTTGAGCATGCGATAGCCGACGAAAAACTCGAGCAAATCGCTCGGGTGAACCTGCAGCTGCGCCTCGACATCGAGCAACGAGCCTTCGATATCGTCGAGCTCGACCTCCATGTAGCCGGCCTCCGCAACCGCGCGGACGATGCCGAGATCGACTTCCGCGCGCAGAAAGGCGAGCGGCACCGGCCCCGAAAGCGTGACGTCCTGCGTGGCGGCGCCAAACTGGTCCTGCACCGTCATCGAAAGGTCGAAGTAATCGACGGCGATGCCAGGCGAGAGACTGACCGGCCCAAGACCAATCTCAAACGCATACGCGCCCTTGATGTTGGTCATCTCGATCTGTGATTCGACCGTGACACCACCGGAAATGTCGCCGAACTCCGCGTTGAGCAGCCCGCTGCCGGAGTCCTCAAACTGGAATGCCGAAACCGACAGCTGCGGCACGCCAAAGTCCATCATCCCGCGAAAGTAGGGCGACCCCTGGTCGTCACCGAGCCCGAGTGCGCTCTCGATATCCTGCGCAATCGCACCGCCGCTCGCGCCATTGCGGTAGCCGACGTCCCCCTCCGCAGAGAGCTGGGCGTAACCCGCTTGAGCCGCCACTTCGAATGACGTGCATGAGGTCGTCAAGCCACCGGCAAGCAGCAGCGTCGACGCCATCAAGCACCTCATGCGCCGGATGCCACGCATTAGAGCGTGACCTCCAACGTCTCTAGATTGAGCGTGATGGCACCTGTCAGACCTTCTACGACGATCGACGCGATCTCGGTCTTGTCAAAGGTGATCGTGGCGCTGACCTCGGTTGTGCCGTCGTTGACGGTCGCCTCGATCGTACCGCTCGGATAGTCCTGGCTGACGTCTTCGTCGGTGACCAAACCGTCGGTTGAAAACGTCAGCGTGCAGGCTGGGCTTGAAACCGTATCGGTCAAAACACTCGAATCGACAGCGGGCGCGCCGGTCGTGACGGTCGCATCGACAGTGCGCACTTCCTGCAGCTCGTTCGCGTTGGTGGAGCCACCGATGATGCCCAGCAGGCCTTCGCTGCTCGCCGAGATGCCGCCACCGCCAATCGACCAAACGCCCAGCAAGAACGGGTTTGTCGTGTCAAACTCATCGCGCAGTTCTGATGCGATGTTGTCGATGGCCTCGCTCAGCGACGCCACCGGCTGGATCGAGCCGGCCGCCGAAAGCACCGAACAGCTGCGTCGCTCCGTCGTGCCATTCGGCCCATAGGCGCTAATGACCATCGTCACGGTCGAACTGCCAACTGTCAGCTCGGCGGTGATATCCAGGCCCGTGAAGGACCACGACAGACCCGTCGGATCCTCCGGATTCTCGTCACCATCCAGCTTCCAGGCCTCGGCAATTGTGAGCACGCCGTCGGCAAACTCCCAGAGGTCTGGGAAGCAGTCGCGGATCGCTTCGATGCGAGCCTGCGCCTGTTGGTCGATCGTCGTGGTGGCGCTGCTGTCGCAGGCCGAAAAACCGAGGAACGTCGCCGCGCAGAGCGGCAGCCAGCTAGTGGAACGCATGCTGTGAGTCTCCGAAGAGTGAGGGGGTATCGTTGTGTGAGTCGGGGGATTTAGGACCGTCCGTTGCCATCGGCCATTTGCCCGACATCCTTGCGGGAATTCTGCCCATCTGAGCCAGCCGTCGCGCATGCCTCTACGGAGAGTCGGCCTGCAACGAGTCGGCCTGCAACCGCAATCGCTTGATGCGGCGGCCGGTGCGGACACCATGCCAGGCCATCAGCGGTCCAATTGCCGCGAAGACCCAGCCCGGAGCGCCGTAGTCGACATAGCCGGCAAACGCGATCCCCGCCGACAAACCGGCGATCCCCGCCTGCAGGAAGCAGGCGGACGCGCCGGACTTCGCGAGCAGCAGCTCGGCTTCGTTAAGCTCCAGACGATCCGCTAGGGCAACGGCGCGCCGATGCATCGCGCCAATGGCGCCGAAGATCGCGCCGTAGCCGAGCCCGTAAACGACAAACATCTGGCCAAGCGCCTCGTTGGAGCCGCCGACGCTCATCGAGTTCCGCGTCTGTTCGCCGATCGGGCCGAGCAGGCCCACGGCGATCAGCGTGAACAAGAACTTCAGCGGGTAGGCATAAAACAGCAGCAGGAAGAGCAGCAGCAGGTTGAGCACGAGCGTCCAGCCGTCGCTGAGCGCGTAGCGTCGCGCGCAGCACCAAAGCTCAAACCAGACGTAGGCGACGATCGCAAACATCGCTGCGAACGGCACCAGGGCCTTCATCGCAGCGCTCAGCTCGTCAAAGTTGCCCGGCGGCACGCTGCGCAGGAACAGCAGCGCCAGAACGATGGCGAACACCGCGTCGGTCAACCCTTCTAGGCGCGAGACGTCCCGTCCCCGCCAGCGAAAATGAGCGTCGAACCACTGATTGGCTCGGGATGATTGGGACCCCGACATGGCCGCCAGGATGACGCATGCAGCCAATGTTGGCGACCGAAAAGCGCGGCCACGCCGCAAGCGGATCGCCGAGCATGCCGGAAATGGCGTTCCGCGAACCCGTCACTTCGGCGAACATGGTCGGCGCGATGACCACCTTCCGCGAACGATTCCGGGTCCCAAGCCGCAAGCCGCTGGATCTCAAGAGCTTCGACCCGCAGGCCACGCTCGGCTTTGACGGCGACAAGGACGACGCCAAGAAGCAGACCAAACAGCTGAACAAGCGGCTCGAAGAGCTGCAGGAGGCTCTCTACGCCGAGGGCCGACACCGGCTGCTGGTAGTGCTGCAGGCCATGGACGCGGGCGGCAAGGACGGCACGATCCGCAGCGTCTTCGACGGCGTCAACCCGCAGGGCGTCAAGGTCGCATGCTTCAAGAAGCCGACCGAGAAGGAGCTCGGCCACGACTACCTGTGGCGCGTGCACCCACATGCGCCAGCCTGCGGCGAGATCGCGATCTTCAACCGCAGCCACTACGAAGAAGTGCTCGTTGTGCGCGTGCACGACCTCGTGCCGGAGACCCGCTGGCGGCGTCGCTACGAGCACATCCGCGCCTTCGAGCAGATGCTCCACGACGAGGGCACAACGGTCATAAAACTCTTCCTACACATCTCCAAGGACGAGCAGCGCGAGCGCCTACAGGAGCGCATCGACAACCCGCACAAGCGCTGGAAATGGAGCAGCAAGGACCTCGACGAGCGCGCCCACTGGGACAGCTACCAGGAGGCCTTCGCCGAAGCGCTGGCCGAGACCAGCACCGACGCCGCGCCGTGGTACGTCATCCCTGCCAACCGCAACTGGTACCGCAATCTCGTCGTCAGCGAGATCCTGGTCGACACGCTCGAAAGCATGGACATTCGCCTTCCGGAAGGCGATCCCGGCATCGAGGGTCTGGTCGTCACCTGATACACTGCGCCCTATACACTGCGCGGCCGCGATCCGCCGCAACTTGGCCGGCACATCCCATCATGCTCCGACTTCCCAACGCCCTGCTGTCGATCGTCGCTCTGTGCGGCCTGACCGACCCTGAGCCGCCATACTTTGGGCTCGGCGACCCTGAGCCGCCACGCTATGGGCTCGGCGACCCTGAGCCGGTCGGCTTCCCCGTGCTCGCGGGCTTTGACTATACGGAGGGGATGACGCTGCCCACCGAAGTCACCGAGCTTGACGAGAAGGAAGTCGAGATCCGCGGCTTTATGCGGCGCGAGTCGCCGGGTAGCGGCCCGGTCAATCAGTTCATGCTGATCAACGATGCATGCGGCTGCAACGGCACGCCGAAGATGAACGAGATCGTCTTCTGCACGCTGCCGGACGGCGTCACGATGGACCTCTTACAAGGCGTCGTAAAGGTCACCGGCACGCTGTTCGTCGGCGAAGTAGAAGAAGACGGCTACGTCATCATGATCTATCAGATGGACGCCGACACGGTCACTGCGACGTAGCGTGACACCTCCCAAGCGACGAATCCGCAGCGTGACATTCTCACCGTTCCTCCGCAGCAGCACGACCGACAAGAGCTGGCAAACGTGAAGCCTGAAACCAGTTTGTGGCTGCTGCTAGGCGCCACCCTCGCCGCCCCGCTGTTCGCGTTTTGGCCCGAGGACCAAGACCCAAAGCAGCAGGATTGGACCAAGCACGTCAGCAAGGCGTGCACCGCAAGCCGCTTTGGCATCCGTGTCGCGGCGGCTCGCAAGACCGCGTCCGGCGGCGATGCGGCTGTCCCCGCGATCCGTGCATGGGTGCAGGCGCACAGCCGCAACGACGTGCCGTCGTCGCTCGTCGATGCCATCGCCGACGCCAAGACCGGCGGCGACAAGGTGCGCGACCTGCTGGTCGAATGGGCCAACGACACCGGCTTTTACTGGCGGGGTGCGGCGATGCGCGGGCTGGCACAGCGCCGCGACGAATCGCTCAAACCGCTCTTCGATCGGTTCGTCAACGACCCCGCGTGGCTGACCCGCACGCACGCGCGACTCGGCCTGCGCTTGCTCGGCGGCAGTTCGGCTGGCAGTTCGGCTGGCAGTTCAACTGGCAGTGAGCAAGCCACCGAAGCCGACCCGCGTGCCGTCGTGCGCCTCGCGCGACTGCTGCTCGAAAACGAGGCCGGTTCGGACTCGCAGTCGCCGATCGATTTGCAGCCGCTGATCGACGCGCTCGCCGACGAGCGCACGTTCCTCGGGGTGCCGTGGGGCGCACGGCTCGGCCAAGAGGCCAACAAAGCGCTGCGCCAGTGGCTTGGCGACGACTATCCCAAGCCCGACCCCGACGACCAAAACGGCTCCATCGCCAGACTGCGCGACGCGGCGGCCAAGAAGTCGGGCCAGAAGCTCGCGCTGCCGACCCCCAAGCGCGACGCCACCGAACTCACCTCCAAGCAGCTCAACGGCATCGAGATCCTGTCGTGCAAGTTCGGCGACCAGTTCGTCCAGTGGACGGACGACGGCACCCTGTTCTTCGGAATTGACGGCAGCCGCAAGATCTCGCTCAACGATGCGGACTGGCAGCAACTGTCCAAGGATCGCACGCCAATCGCGCTAGCAGGCGATCGCGGTGTTGTCGTCTGCGACAGTTTGCGCGTGCGGCTCATCGAACCGAAGACCCACGTCAAAGTCGCGCCGTCCAGCTTGCCAAAGACCGCCACCGAGTGGCTCAAGCGCCTCGCGCAAAGTCTCGAAGAACAAGATGCGGCCGACCTAGCCGCCGAACTGCGCCGTGGACTCGGCCAATTCGCCGAGCGCTAGCGCGCCGTCCGACCATCAGGCAAAGCAAGGGATCGACTTAGGATGTGTGGCATCATCGCCGTGTTGCGCCGCAAGAGCGGACGCGCATTTCCAGAGCGGAGCGACCTGCTCGCGCATCTCGCGGCCTGCGACGCACTGCTGCAGCCAAACAGCGACGCGGCCGCGCTGCACAAGTCGGCGGACCGGCTCATCGACCTCGACCGATCGCTGCGCGGCACCAGCGGTCTGTGGGCCCTGCTCCAGGATGCAACGCTCGGGCGGGACATCGGCACGCGTGCCCACTCGCTGCAGAAGATCGTCGGCGAGGCCGAAGCGACGCTTGACGCGGGCAAGCACGATGTCGCCGGCGACGAACTCGAACGCCGCAACGAAGCGCTGGTGCGGCTCAAGGACGCTCTCTGGGCGATCACGCGCGACCGCCTGCCGCACGCCGAGTCCGTGCGAGCCCTGGCCGCCGAAGGCCCCTTGCCGAGCGAAGCGCCCGCGGCCGCCTTTTCTTCGCTACAGCTGGCGCTTTCCGCACTCGACCGGCTCGAGGTTCGTGGACGCGATTCGGCCGGCATCTCGGTGATCGTCAGCGGCGTCGACGTCGACGGCGATGCGGAGCTCAAGCGGCTGCTCGACACGCGCACCCGCGACGAGGACCCACTGTTCCAAAACGGTGCCGTGCGCTTCTCGGACGGCAACCTCAACTTTGTCTACAAGCACTCGGCCGAGATCGGCGAGCTTGGCGACAACGTGCACGCGCTGCGCGCGACGATGCGCAACGACGCGCTGCTGCAGGCGGCATTGCGTCGCGAAACCGCCGAAGCGCTCGTCTTGGGTCACACGCGCTGGGCCAGCGTCGGCATCATCAGCGAAGCCAACGCCCACCCGCTCAACCACGAGGAATCGGACAACGCTTCGGATGCGCCCTATGTCATCGGCGCACTCAACGGCGACGTCGACAACCATGAAGCGCTCGCGGAGCAGCACAAGCTGCAGCTGCACGAGGCCATCACGACGGACGCCAAGGTCATCCCGACGCTGGTCTCGCACAAGATGCGCGATGGCCACGACCTCGTCGACGGCTTTCGCCGCGTCGTCAGCTCTTTCGAAGGGTCGGTCGCCATCGGGGCTGCCACCACGCGCGAGCCCAACAAGCTGGCGCTCGCGCTGCGCGGCTCTGGCCAGGCTCTCTACATCGGCCTGAGTGAAGACACGTTTGTCGTCGCAAGCGAACCCTACGGGGTCATCGAGGAGTGCGAGCACTACCTGCGGATGGACGGGGAAACCCCCGGCAACCCGCAAAATCCGGCGGCGTCGCGAGGCCAAGTCGTGGTCCTTGACCGCGCGCACGCCGGGAACATCGAGGGCGTAGAGCGCCTCGCTTACGACGCAACGCCGCTGCCAGTCGACAGCAAGCACCTGACGACCGCGGCGGTCACGACGCGCGACATCGACCGTGGCGACGCGCCGCACTACTTGCTCAAGGAGATCGGCGAGTCGCCGCGCTCGTTCCGAAAGACGCTGCGCGGCCGCATCGCCAAGCATGCCGCAGGCGGATCCGAGCAACTGCGCACGACGCTGCCCGAAAGCTCCCTGCCGGCCAGCGCCATCGCCGCGCTCAAGGATGGTACAACGCGCCGCATCTTGGTCATCGGCCAAGGCACCGCTGCCGTTGCTGGGCAAGCCGTCGCCGGCGCCATTGCCGACGCGCTGGTCAAGTCGCCGATCGCCGTCCAGGCGACGCCGGCAACAGAGCTATCCGGCTTCGCCATGCGCGAGGACATGCGCGACACGCTGATCGTCGCGATCTCCCAATCCGGCACGACGACCGACACCAACCGCACCGTCGACCTGGTGCGCGACCGCGGTGCGACCGTCTTGGCGATCGTCAACCGGCGCGGCAGTGACCTAACCGACAAGGCCAACGGCGTGATCTACACGAGCGATGGCCGGGACGTCGAAATGAGCGTCGCCAGCACCAAGGCGTTCTATGCCCAGTGCGCCGCCGGCCAGCTGCTTGCGCTCGCACTTGCGCGCGCTGCCGGCGTGGCCGACGACAGCTCCGAGCACGAGCTGCTCGAAGCACTCCAAGCTCTTCCGGACAAGATGCGCAAGGTTCTCGAGGAGGACGATCGCATCACCGAGATTGCCCGCGCGTTCGCGCCGCAGCGCCGCTACTGGGCCCTTGTCGGCAACGGCAAGAACCGCGTCGCCGCCGCCGAGGTGCGCATCAAACTGTCGGAGCTGTGCTACAAGTCCATCGCCTGCGACGCGACCGAAGACAAGAAGCACATCGACCTATCGTCCGAACCGATGATCCTGGTCTGCGCCGCGGGCTTGGTTGGCGGCACGGCCGACGACGTCGGCAAGGAAGTCGCCATCTACAAGGCGCACAAGGCATCGCCAATCGTCATCGCCACCGAAGGCGAATCGCGCTTTGACGGCGCGGACGGGGTGATCCCCGTGCCGCAGTGCCATCCAGCGCTGGCCTACATCCTATCGACCATGGCCGGCCACCTGTTTGGCTACCGCGCCGCGCTCGCCATCGATGAAAGCGCGCACTCGCTGCGATTGATGCGCGGCGCGATCGAGAGCGCGTTCGCCGATGGCGTCGAGCACACCGGCCACGAAGGCGATGACGCGCTCGCGGCGCTCGCCCCCGAACTACTGCCGCACTGGTCGCAGTTTCAAAAGGACCTGCTTGCCGGCCGCTTCGATGGCTCGCTCGAGGCGCGCACCGCAACGCGCCTGTCGCTGCTGTGCACCTATGCGCTTGGCCTGACGACGCTCGATTCGTTCATGGTGCACTTCGGCGAGCCGGGTGCACCGGGCGCCGTCATTGACCAGCTGACGCAAGAGTTGACCCGCGCCATCGACGAACTAACGCGCCCGGTCGACGCCATCAAACACCAGGCCAAGACCGTCACGGTCGGCATCTCGCGCTCGGACGAAGCCCTGCTTACGGCACCTCTCGTGCGCGCTGCGATGGAAGCCGGAGCCGAACGCGACCATCTCGTCTACCGCGACCTGCGCGCACTGGCGAGCCTGGACCCCGCGGTCGTCGAAGTGCTCGGCAGCACTCGCTACGCGGTGGCCGGAGATGTCGAAGGCCGCACAGCCACGGCTCGCGTGCTGGCCAAGACCGGCATCGCCAAAGACCTGCCGAGCCGCACTGACGAACAGCCGGTGCTGCGCGGCACCAAGCACCAGGTCGCCAACGAGCGGCGCCTGCTGGTCGCGAAGGGCCGCAGCGACGACCGCACGTTTGTGATCGTCCCCGAAGTGCACGACAACCAAGCGGTCGGCCTGACCTTGCTGCACGTGCGCTTTCATGACCGCCTCGACGCGCCGGCGCTGCGCTCCGTTCTCGGCGGCTACCGCAATCGCTACCAAACGCTTGCTGATGCCGTGACCGAAACGGAGCCGCAGTTCGACGAAGACCTGATGGCGACGATGCCGGTGGTCGACCTGCTGTGCGAGTCGATCCCGGCATTGGCGGATCGCTGGCGTCAGGGAACGCTGCAGGGCAAGTAGGGGCAACAATCGGGCGGCTTTCCCGCGGGTTGTAACGAAAAAGCAGCTCCGGATTCTACTGCGAGCACGCCTGAGACCTTGGGGACATCGTGACATAGACGCGGCAGGCAAGCGCTCCGCGGTCGTCACCGTGGATCACGCCCACCCACTCAACATCGCGCTGCACGGCGGCGCCTCAAGGATACCAGCACTCGTGAAAGCCTCTCCCTACGTAGCTCTCGCACTTCTAGGCACTGGCCTGGTCGCCCAAAACAACCCGTTCGTGGTCTTTCCGCAGGACCCCGAACGCCAAGCCGTGACGTCCGCATCCTACGTGCGCCGGCCCGACTGGAACCGCCAGGCCGAGGGCTTCCAGGAAGTCTCGACCGACTGGTTCCGCGGTGTTGGCAACCTAGGCGGCGCAGCCCTCGCCTTTGGCTTCTACCACTGGGCCGGCGACCTCGATGCGCTGACCGCTGAAAGCTACGACATCATCCTGCGCACGGCCGATGCCCAGGGTCAGCCGGACACCTCGCCCGCGGGCGTCATCGTCGAAGTGACCAACCTGTCGCTGCCGACCGACCCAGCTGGCGGCAACGCGGGCTGGATCGTGACCGACACCTTCGCGACGCCCGCGATTCTGCCAACCGACGCAACCTGGTTCCAAGGACTGCGGCTGCCGGCCAACCCAGCTTGGCCGAGCGGCACACCGGCCGACGGCCACTCGATCTGGTCGGCGGACACTCTTTCGATCGGCACCCCCGCCACCGTCGGCGAAAACGCTCGTCTCAACGCGCCCCCCGTCACGTGGGCCGTCACCGCAAACGGCAGCTTCCTGCAGACGGAGTGGACCTACATCATGGGTACGCTTGTTCAGCACCCGACCATGCACATCGGCGGCATCGACCCGAGCAGTAGCCGCACAGGTAGCGGCATCGTCGGAGATCCAAGCTACGGCATGGCCGGCCTGTTCCCCGACATCTCAGGCGCCCCGCGCTCGGATGGGCTCGACCTGCGCATCCAAGACAACGTCATGCCGAACGGTATCGGCGTCTTCTTCGGAGCCGCAGGCTGGTGGAACGGCCCGGCGACGCAGATCCTGCCGTTTACCGGCGACATCCAGGTCGACCTGACAACCCTGGTCCCAATCGGGTTTGCGCTGCCGGTCAACGGCGCAGCGACGCTGCCCATCGTAACGCCGGGCTCGCTATCGCCGGCGCTGATGGGCAGTGAGTTCATGTTCCAAGGCATGATGTTCGACCCTGCAACAGGTGGCGGAGCGCTGTCGAACGCACAGGTGACGAGCCTGTGAGCAGCGACGGCGCAGCTTTGCGGGCAGCCGGCGCCCTCGTGGCGCTGATGGCTGTCGCCGGTCTCGCGGCGTGGTCGCTCGGCGTCTTTGCCGCGGCCGCACCGCCTCCCGATGGCACTTCCGCACACGAACAGACCGTGCGCAACAAGGCCCAGGACGGCAGCGTGCCAGCAGCGAAAGCAGACTTGCGCCCCAGCCACGAAGTGGCCCCATCCGCCGCAAGCTCCGACTCCGCGCCGGCGACGCTCCTGCTACCCGACGGCAGCGAGGTCCCGACTCTCAACGGAGCCACCGGCGCCAAACCGCTGGCCGACGTTTGGCCAAAACAGCGACCATGGAGCCCGATCGTTGGCGTCGAACGCTCGACGCTCGGCGTCGACTGGTACGTGCACGCCGACGGCACACGAACCACGACCCAGATGCGCTGGCGTGCCGACCTCGGCCGCGACGACGCGCTGACCCGCATAGCGGAAGTCGCGCCGGACCAACCGGCCGTGCCGCGCTCAAAATAGCCCGGCGGCACGTGCGCGCGCCCGCGGTCCTCTACTGCGGCAGACCCCAGGCGATCGTGCCGTTGATCGTCAGGACGCCCGTGGAGGCACCCGTCGGGTCGACTTCGACATCGTCAAACGTGATCGTCTGCTGCGCGTCGTCAAACGACAGGCCCGCGCAAAACGAACACGTAAAGTCGTAGTTTACACCCTGACGGATCACGGTCATCGAGATCGCCGTCAGGCCGGTCGCCGCCACGTCGTCGATGACGTTGATGACAAACGCATTGAGCGGATCGCCCAGCGTCGTGTTGTCAAAGACACCGCCGGGCGTCTGGCCCGCGTCGTATTCGAAGCCGGAGACGCGCGAGCCGGCATCCAGACAGTAGTAGGTGCGGACCGAGCCAGGGCCGTTGACCCGCGCAACGTCGCCGATCGTCAGCACGTCCCCGATAGCGCTCGTGTCCGCCCCCGAAATCTGCAGCTCGCCGCTGGCGACGAACTGCCCCGGCGTTGCTTGACCGGAAGAGCCGCCGCCCCCGCCGCTGCAGCTGCCTGCAAGAGTGAGCGCCGCGACGGAAAGCACGGCGAATGTCGACGAACGAAATCTGGTCGAATGGATCATAGGTGGGGTAGTCAGGGAGCGATCAAATGCCTGCCGACCTCGCGTCAGCTGGCATACCAGACCGAAGGAGTGATCGATCCGCCTGTGACGGATTGCACACGAAAATCCCTGCGTCGATGCCGCCAACGGCAAGCCCTATTCGGCTCCCCCGATGCCGGTTTCGTCTGGCCGATCCGCGTCTGCGGCCGAGCCGCGAACCGCGACCTCGGTGTAGAGCTTGCGCACCAGCGACCCATGGTCGGCAAACGCTGCCAAGTAGTGCGACACCGGCGCCAGACCACCGGGCGACTCACGATCCGAGAGCAGCCTGCTTAAGATGTGTAGCGCCACCGCACTATTGGTATCCAACGGACCTCGCCCTCCAAGGTGGCCGCGATGCCCATGCGGCACAGCCTAGCCACAGTGCAGAAGGAGCTACGGCCGCCGCTGTGACAAAAAACGAAGCGCGCGCCAACAGAGAAGTTTGCGAGGCACTTCCGAGCAGCCGGGCGAATGGCAGCTATGCTCCTCGCATGGAGCCAGCGGAAGAGCACCAGCCCAACGATCCGACGGTCGAAGACCTACGCGCTGGGCTTGCTCCCGGCGGTGACGAGGAGCGGATGCAGCGCGCCCACGACAAGCTTTCCGGTCTCCTGCTGCCGGTGGCGCGGCGTTGCATCCGCAACCTGAAGCGGCACGACACCAGCCCGGAAGACATCGTTCAGGATGCTTGGATCGCATGCCTCAACCCCACCGACGGCGTCCGCAGCCTCGACTCCGTGCTGAGCGCGCCCGACTGCACGACCCGCCAGGTAACTGCATACATGTCGGTCGCCGTGCGCCGACGCGCCAAGGATGTGATGCAAGCCATCACCAACCAGCGCCGCGTGAGCGTCGCCGGCAACGTACCGGAGGACCCTCATCCCGCGACCGGCATCGTGACCCGCCTGTTTCGCAAGGAGCGCAGCTCCGAAGTTCTTCGGGTCATCGAAGAACTCGGCGAAGAGCTTGCCGACGCCTGGACCCTGCGCATCATCGAGGGATCGTCGTATGCGGACATCGCCATCGTGCAGAGCATCAGCCAAGACCTGGCCCGCCAGCGCGTGCACCGCGCCAAAGACAAGATCCGCGCGCGCCTGCCCGAGAGCATGTCCGACGAACTGAGTTGAGCGCTCAGCGCACCGCGCGCAAGCCGCGCGACGGGCGAAAACCGAGTGCCGGCTGCGTCGCAGTTGGGCGCAACCGCGCCCGCTTGCCGCTGCGCAGGTCCCAAGGATCCTGCTCGTACGAACCACCGCGGTGGGCGCGCAGCGCCATGCCCACCCGAATCCCTCGCAGCCCCGAACCTGGCGCGGCGACCCAATCCCCGTACGGTTGCCCAGAGTCTAGGCACCACTCACTGATGTTGCCGTGCATGTCGAAGAGGCCGAACGGATTGGCCGCGAACGACCCCACCGGCGCCGCCAAGCGATAGCCATCGTCGTAGCCGTCGCGCCTTTGGGTTTTGCCGCCGTAGTTGGCGTGCCCGCGCAGCTTCTTCCAGTGCCAGCCGCACGAAAACGGCGAACTTGTGCCCGCGCGGCATGCGTACTCCCATTGCGCTTCCGTCGGCAGGGCGAGATCCCACATGCGGCAAACGCGCTCAGCGTCGTCCCACGAAACCGAACCCTGCGGCTCGCGCGCTCGCAGCCGCTCGCCAACAGAGACTCGCTTGACCTCAACGCAACGCTCGTATTGGGCGCAATGGACTTCGAACTTCGACATCAAGAATGCGTCGAGCGTGACCTCGTGCACCGGCCGCTCGTCGGCCAGCCCCAGGCCGTAGTTGTTGGCGATAAGCTGGCCTTCGCCGTTGAGCGAGCGATGCACGCCCATGCGAAAGGTTGCCCCCGGCAGCAGCACCAGCACGAGTCCTTCGACGCCGGCGTCCCCGAGCGTCACGTGGCCCGGGCCAAGCCTCTCCCCCGTCCATTCAGGCCGCTCGCCACTCGCCATGTGCCATAGCTCGAGCAGACCGCTGGTCCGGTCATACCCCAGCGGCACGAGGCCTGGAATCGGCTCCATCACCACGCCTGCGTAGAGTGGCTGCGACTGGAGATAGCTCTGCGCCCAAGCCCAGGCATCGACATCCTGACCGCCCAAGCGAGCGGCGAACGAACGCGCCAGCTCCATTCGATGCTGCAGCGCCGCGACGGTATTGGTGTTGACCACGTCGGGCTCGGCAAGCCGATCGAGCTGTAGCACGTAGTCGCGCAGCGCATCGTGCCGGATCTGCAGGTCGTAGTCGGCAAAGGTATAGGTGTATCTCGTCGCAACCCGATCGAGGATGCGCTGTCGATAGGCTCCCCGCTTCTCCGACAGCGCCCCCGCCGCCATTTCGTGTCGGAGCTCTGCAAGGTTGGCATACTCCAACGCGTAGATTTCGCCGTCACGTTCGCGATCCAAATCGCTTTGCGGCTCCGCCTGACGCCGTATCCGGTCGAGATCCGAACGCCGCTCCGGCGCTTCGGCAAGCATGCGCCGAGCCCGCTCGAGCCACTTTTCAAAGCGCGGGATGCGCGCCGGGACCGGCGCCACGAGCTCCGACTTCGCCTGGGCGATCAACGCCTCAAAAGCCGGCTTGCCGGCCAGCTGATCGCTGCGCTGTCGCATGCGATCTGCGCGCACAGCCGCCAGCACGGCAACGACAGCAACGGTCACCAGCAGGCTCGCCGCCGCCGCAATCGTCGTCGCCCAGCCGCGATTCCGGCGCGACCACATCCACACCTTCCGCGCCGCACTCGGTCGCCTGGCCCTGATCGGTTCCCCAAGCCGAACACGGCGCAGCTCGCCCGCCAGCATCGCCGCCGAGGAATAGCGCTGCTCGCGCGCACCGTTCATGGCGGTCGCCACGACAACCGCCAGGTCGCGCGATACCTCGGGGCGAAGACGCCGCAGATCCGGCGGCGATGCCTGCAGAATCTCTTGATGGATCAACGCGTCGGCTGGCCCCCGATACGGTGGCCTGCCGGCGAGAGCCTCATACAGCGTCACGCCGAGTGAGTAGACATCCGTGCGCGCATCGGGTTCGACGCCGCCAATCTGCTCGGGCGACAGGTAGAACGGCGTGCCCAGAATCTCGTCGTGCGCGGTCAACCCTACGCTCTGCCGATCGCGCTCCCGTGCAATGCCGAAATCGACAAGCACGGCTTGCTGGTCGTCTTCGCGAATCATGATGTTGGCCGGCTTGACGTCGCGATGCACAACACCGCGCGCATGCGCATGCTCGAGGGCTTCGGCAACCTGCTCCAGCAAGCCGAGAACTTCGTCGACGGCCACCCGTGAGCCGCCCTCACGATGCTTGCCGCCGTCATTCTGCCTCGCGCGCGCAAGCCGGTCCGCAAACGACTCGCCGCGCACATAGTCCATCGCGAACCAGAGCCACTGATCCTCCGTGCCGTGGTCGCTGACGCTGCACAAGCCGGCGTGGTCGAGCTTGGATACCGTTTTGGCCTCGTCGAGAAACCTGCGCCGAGCCGCTTCGCTGGCGGACCCCCCGTTGAGCACCTTGAGCGCAAACGTCCGGTCGAGCCCATCGCGAACCGCCTTCAGCACCTGGGCCTGGCCACCCTTGCCGATCTTGTCGGTCCATTCGAACGGCCCGAACCGCTTCGGAAGATCGTCTGCACCGTCTCCCACTCCCGTGACCAGCTTGCGATATTCCTGCTGCAGCTCGGCGACGCACCCAGGGTGCTCGATTCGGTAGCGGGCCAAATAGTGCCCCAGAGCCTGTAGCGCACCGGCCTGCTCGTCGCGAATGATCTGATTCAGCGCAACACCAAGCCGCAGCTCAGCCCCCTCGTCAGGCGCCGAATCAGGCTGCTCGGGAGTGTCTGGTTGGTCTGGTCGCTCGCTTCCCATCGCCGACACCGTATCGTCTGCTGGCTCATGCCGGTTCCCCTGATCGATCTCACCCGCAACAAGGCGCAACTCGCCGAAGTCGAAGCAGCCGTCGTGCGCGTTGTGCGCAGCGGCCAATACATCCTCGGCCCCGAAGTCGAGAACCTCGAGAAGGAGCTCGCGACCTATCTCGGCTGCCGACACGCCCTGTCGATGTCATCGGGCACCGACGCACTGCTCGCGCCGATGATGGCGATGGGCATCCAGCCCGGCGACGAGGTGCTGCTGCCGACGTATTCGTTCTTCGCAACGGCTGGCACGGTTGCGCGCATGGGCGCGACGCCCGTCTTTGTCGACTCCGAGCCGACGTTCAAAAACATCGACCCACAAAAGCTCGAAGAGGCGATCAAGCGCTGCAAGAACCCGAAGGCGGTTGTCGGTGTGCACCTGTTTGGCGCCGCATTCGACGTCGACGCCATCGTCTCTATTTGTCGTCGATACAGCCTGCCGCTGATCGAAGATGCCGCACAAGCGATTGGCACAAAGCACCAGGGGCGCATGCTCGGCGGCGCCGGCTTATGCGCCGGCTGGTCGACGTTTCCGACCAAGAATTTCGGCGGCATCGGCGACGGTGGCTTTCTGACCACCGACGACTCCGACTTCTACGAGAAGGTCAAACTGCTGCGCAACCACGGCATGGCGGCGCAGTACATGCACCACACCATCGGCGGCAACTTCCGCATGGACGCGCTGCAGGCTGCGACGCTGCGCATCAAGCTTCGCTCGATGGAGGACGTCACCGAAGCGCGACGCCAAAACGCCGAAAACTACCGGCGCCTGTTTGCCGAGGCCGACCTGATGGAATGGGCCGAGCTGCCGACCGACACCGATCGCCACGCCTACCACCAGTTTGTTCTGCACGTGCCCGAAGACCGGCGCGATGCGGCGATCTCGCACCTCCGCCAGCAGGGCATTGGCTGCGCCGTCTACTACCCGGTGCCGTTCCATCGCCAGCCGTGCTTTGAGTATCTCGGCTGCGACAAGGACGCGTTCCCGGTCGCCGACGAAGCCAGCCGGCGGGCCCTGGCACTGCCGATTTTCCAAGGCCTCTCCGAGGCCGAACAAATCGATGTCGTCGGCGCGCTGAAGAACTTCGTGCGTAAATAGCGGCCTCGGCAGACAACGCCAGGACGACCGTTCTGTGGGCGATCTCCCCCGCTGCGCGTAGCACGCGCCATGCACAGAACTCCCTTCCTCCTCGCGGCCCTGGCGGGCGCCGTGCTCGCCGGTTTGGCGCAGGCCCAGCGCGGCGGGCGCGATCCCGCCAGCATGCTCAGCCGGTTTGACGCCAACAAGGACGGCAAGCTGACCAAGGACGAAGTCCAAAACGAGCGCATGTGGCGCCGCCTCGCCACCGCCGACAAGAACGGCGACGGCACCATCAACCAAGAAGAGCTGGAGGCGATGCCGCAGCGCGGCCGAGGCCGAGGCCGAGGCAGGAACGGAGGTCGGGGACGCGGCCAGGAAAGCGGCGAAGCCGCATGGAAGTTCCTGTCCGGCAAGTACGACGCCGACAAGGACGGCAAGCTGACCAAGGAAGAATACGGCCGCGACGAAGCGACGTTTGCCCGACTCGATCGCGACGGCGACGGGGTGGTCACCGCAGCTGACTGGCAGGTCGAGGCGCCTCGTGGCCGGCGGGGCGGGCGTCGTGGTGCCAGAGGTAGGGGTGCCGGAGGACGGGCCGAACAACCCGCCGCTCCAAAAGCTGGCGACAGCGCGCCCGACTTCGAACTGACGCTCGTCACCGACGCCAAGCAAAAGGTCAAGCTGTCGAGCTTTGCCGACAAGCAGGCCGTCGCGCTGATCTTTGGCAGCTGCACTTGAGGACCGTTCGTGCGCTCAGCTGGTCAGCTGAAGCAACTGCACAAGGAATACGGCAGCGACGTCGCCTTCTTCTTCGTCTACTGCCGTGAGGCACACCCTGTCGACGGCAACTCGCCGAACGCACAAGCCACCGTTGAAGATCCGCTCACGACCGAAGAGCGCCGAGGCGTCGCCGCCAAGTTTGTCGCCGAAGTGGGCTTTGCAATGCCGGCCCTTCTCGACCAAGTCGACGACGCGGTGAGCAAGGCCTACGCATCCCACCCAGATCGCCTCTACCTCATTGGCCGCAACGGCAAAGTCGCTTTCGCTGGGGATCGTGGCCCCATGGGCTTCAAGCCCAACGAGCTGCGCAAGGCGATTGAGACCGAGCTTGGTGGCAAAGGCGACGTCAAAGGAGAAGGCGGCGGCGAAGGCAACGGCGAAGCGAAGGCAGCGAACAACGCAAAGCCCGAGCACCCGATCACAGGCGGCGGCGAAGCGAAGCGCGGCGGCCAGAAGTAGAGCGGGCTGCCCAACGTTTTGATGGGCTTGTTACGGGTGGCGGCGACTCGCGCTACAGGCGCACAAGCTCAAGCACGGTCTCGCTCGAACCGTCTGCGCCTCGCCGATGATAGACCATCCAGATGCGGCTGCCGCCCAACACCGACCCGGCCCGTTTCATCGGCTTGCCCTTCGCAAACGGCACGTCTTCGGCGACAGCCGTGCCATCATCAAAGCGCCAGGCGATGATGCCGAGCCCCTTGGTGCGCGTCGTCGTCAAGACCAGTTCGCTGCCATCATGCGCTTCGGCAAAGCCGAGCGGCAGCTTGCCGGCGAAGCTGCGCTTTGGCTGCTTCGCGTCCGCACGAAAGTCGTAGACGACGGTGTCCTTTTCTTCGTGATCGCCTTCGAGCACCGCCGGGATGCGCGAAGAGGCAAGCAAGTCCACAAAGTGACGCCCGCGCGCCTTGCTGTCGACAACGACCGTCTTCATAGACACAAGGTCGAGACGTAGCAGCCGCCACGAAAAGCTTCCTTCACGCTCCGCGCTGACCAGCCCATCAAGATCGAGGGCCGGCCCGAACTTGCGATTCTGCATGTAGCTTTCGAGGCTGGCGACCTGCTTGCCCGTTGCGGCATCCAGCACAATACGCTCGCGACGGCCGCCGTGGCGCGCCGACGGCGCGGTGCAGAGCGCGTGCCGACCATCCCTGCTCAAGTGAAGCCGTGGCCTGCGGTAGTTGCCGTAGGCAAGCTCGCGTCGCCACAGTTCCTCGCCGCTGCGCGCATCTCGCAGGCCCCCGATCTCCCCTTTACTGGAGGACCAGCCAACGTAGCCCGCGACCGCCACCACGCCGTCTATTGCATCTTCGCAGCATTCAAACTCGCGTTCGCTGCCGTCCGCCAAGACGCGGACAAGTGTGCCATCGGCGAGACCAAGCCAGCATCCGCGGCCGGCGGACGGCAAGGCAATCGCATGCGTCAAGCCAGCATGCGGCGCGACCGTGACCTCGCCCGTGGCCGCATCGATGACGTGCGCCGTTTGGTTTTTCCGATCCACAGTCGCCAATCGACTGCCGTCTGGAGCGAGAGCAGACAGCCCACTGCCGACGACAGACGCCACGATCTCGGCGTTCACAAAGCGTGTTGCCAGGTCGCCTTCCTGCGACTGAGGTACGGATCCGAACAAGGTCCCCAACAATGCGACGGCCAGCATGCCGTCAGAATACCGGAACCAGAACGGCAGGTAGGCCCTTGACGAACTCGGCGCGCGACAACATCCTCCGTCCTCCGCTGGAGGAGCGGTCGCGATCAGTAGCAAGCACGAGGGTTTCGGCCCCACTCGTAGTGCTTGTGAAAGGCGACGACCGCCGAAGCCTGCACACGCCCGAACGTGTGCTCGCTGGTCGGCCGGGCTAATACCCGGACGGCTGTCGCGCGGCATCCGACGCAGGCTCGCCTGCGTCATTCGATGCTTCGCGGAGAGCCAGAGGCTGGGGCACGCTCTGCGTGCATCGGTCCGAGGTCCGAGAGCGGCTACTTCCTTCGCCCTTCGAGACCCCAAGTGACCGCAGCAGATGACCGCCCCCTCGCCTGACGGCCCCAAGAGAGCTAAGAGCCGCGCGTGGCTGCTTGAGCAGACCGAACGCCTGTGCCGCCACGACACCACGACCGGTCGTGAGGACTCGGGCCTCGCGGCGCTGCGCGAACTGCTCGAGTCAATGGGCGCCAAAGTCGAGCTGCAGCGCATCGCAAGAGACCGCCACAACGTGCTCGCGACGTGGGGTGACCCACAGGTCGTGTTTTCTACACACCTAGACACCGTGCCGCCGTTCTTGCCGCCGAAGCGCGCCGGCGATGTGCTGTCGGGGCGCGGCACCTGCGACGCAAAGGGGCAGATCATTGCGCAGCTTGGCGCCATCGCCGACCTACTTGCCCAAGGCCACGAGGCACTCGGCTGGCTCGGCGTCATTGGCGAAGAAACCGACAGCATCGGCGCCGACGCTGCGCACGCGCTGATGCCACAACTCGCCAACTGCCGCGCCATCATCAACGGCGAGCCCACCGAGAACCTGTTAGCGACGGGGCAGCGCGGATCGCTGCAGCTCAAGCTGAGCACGCAAGGCGTCGCCGCACATTCCGGCATGCCCGAGCTCGGTCGCTCCGCCATCCTGCCGATGCTGGACTGGATCGCTGCGCTGCGCGCCCTCCCCGGTGCCACGCACAAGGACCTCGGCGACGAAATATGGAATCTCGGCCGCCTCCAAGGGGGCAGCGCCCCCAACGTCATTCCGGCACTTGCGGAAGCAGAACTGTTCGTTCGATCGCTGCCCGAATCCCGCTTCGAACAGCGGGTGCGCGAACTGGCACCGGCCGAAGGCCTGGTCGAGCGAACCTCCTACACAGCGCCCGAGACGTTTCCGCGCATTCCTGGCTTTGAGCACGCCGTCGTCCCGTTCGGCAGCGATGCCCCCAAGCTGCGCCAGTTGATCGACGGCGGCACCATCGCCTTGTGCGGCCCCGGCTCCATCAAGGTCGCGCACACACTCGACGAACACATCACCGGCGAACAGCTAGAGCGCGGCCGCGACCTCCTGCATGCGCTCGCCCAGAATCTGCTCGCGCAGGATCTTCCGACCCAACCCCGCTGACAAAGACCCCAACATGATCATCATGAAGTTTGGGGGTTCGTCCCTCACTGACCCCGAGCACTTCTTGCGGGCGGCACACCTCGTTGCCGCGGCGGCTGCCGAGCGCACTCCGTGCGTGGTTCTGTCCGCGCCGGGCGATGCGACCGACGAGCTGTTCGCCGCAGCACAAGAAGCTCTCGGCGGCGCACTCGAAGCAGCTCAAACGCGCGCCGACAAGCTGTTCGCACGCTTTGCCTCGCTGCGCGCCGAACTCCTTCCGACTGAGTCCGCAGCGCAATCCGAGCTCCACCGACTTCGCGATGACCTGCGGCTGCTGCTGCTCGGCGCATCACGTCGCGGCAAAGAAACGGACGAGTCCCCGCTCCGCGCGAGGGCAACCGACGCAATCATCGCCCATGGCGAACGCGCAGCTACCGCACTGCTACACGCGCTGCTTGTCCAGCAAGGCCACTCCGCCGTTTGCGTAGACGCGCGCGACGTCATCCGCACCGACGGCCGCTTCGGCCAAGCACGTCCCAACACCGGCGAGATCCGGCAGCTCTCGCACCAGAGCATCGGACCACAGATTGCGCACGGCACGATTGTGATCACCCAGGGCTTCGTCGGCCGCGGGCCGGATGGCTCAACGACGACACTCGGACGAGGCGGCAGCGACTGGACGGCGACACTGCTCGGCGCAGCCCTCGCCGCCGAAGAAGTGCAGATTTGGACCGACGTCGAAGGCGTGCACACAGCCGACCCGCGCATCGTCGGAACGGCTCGCCCGGTGCCGGAGCTAAGCCCGGACGAAGCCGCCGAGCTGGCGGCATTCGGCGCGCGCGTTCTGCACCCCTCCACGATGAAGCCAGCAGTGGACCGCGGCATTCCGGTCACCGTTCGACATGCGGCTCGGCCCGAGGGTGCACACACGCGGATCGTGCCCAACGAGCGTTCGTCAACGGGTGGCCGTGAAGACGCGCGTCGCGGCATTGTCGCGCTGGCATCCCGCGGCCCGGTCGCCGTGCTGACGATGACCAGTCGGCGGATGCTCGACGCAAGCGGCTACCTCGCGCGGCTGTTCGCAGTCTTCGGCGAGCTGGAGGTATCCATCGACCTCCTGGCGACTGCCGAAGTCTCCGTCGCCTGCACGGTCGAGGCCGACGCTCCCATCGCGCAGCTCATGACATCGCTCGACGGCCTGGCCCATGTCGACGTGCAGCGCGATCTCGCGATCGTCGCCGTGGTCGGCGATGGCCTGCAAAAGACGCCGCACATGCTCGAGCGCGCCAGCCGCGCGCTGCACCCGATCGAGCCAGCGCTCGTCAGCTACGGCGGCAACAGCCGCAACCTGTCGTTTGTCGTGCCACAACAAGAATGCGACGCCGCGATCCGGCGGCTGCATACGGAGTTCTTCGACAAGACTGCTGCTCCGACAACGAACCACCCGAGCAGCGCAGTCACGATGCCGACAGCCCAGCCATGAGCAACGCAATGAGCAACGCCATCCCAACAACCGGCCTGTTCGGCGCCGGCCGGCTCGCAACCGCCATTGCTGCGCGCTTCGGCCCGCAGATCGCATGGCAGGTCACCCGACAGGAACCGCCAAAGGCCAAGGTGACCGTCGCGATCGAAGCATCCAAAGGGCCCGCCGTCGAAGGCCGTCTTGAATGGGCACTGGCGAACGAGGTTCCGCTCGTCATAGGCAGCACCGGCTGGGACATCCATGACCTAAAAGAACGCGTCGGGCAACGCATTGGCGTCGTCACCGCACCCAACTTCTCGCTGGGCATTGCCCTACTACGGCGCCTGTCGCTCGTGCTCGCGCGCTTCGCAAATCACGACGCCGCGCTCGACCCCTACATCGTCGAGCACCACATGGCGACCAAGCACGACGCGCCCTCGGGAACCGCCAAGCTACTCGCCGAAACGGTGATTGCCGGCTGCCCGCGCAAAACCCGCTGGCAAATCGGCGGCCCGCTGGCAGCAGACGACCTCAGCGTCGCGGTGCTGCGCGCCGGACACACCTACAGCGAACACCGGGTCGGCATCGATGCACCCGCGGAAGTCCTCGAGCTGCGCCACACGGCACGCAGCGCCGAGGCGTTTTCCGAAGGGGCAGTCGCCGCGGCCCGATTCATCCAGACGCGCAAAGGCGTCTTCAGCATGGACGATGTCGCACGCACCGTTTTGGACCCGCTGTTTGCGGAGGAGGCACGATGATCGCGACCGCAGAACTTCTCGGCGACGGACTGGGTGTGGCTCTACCGACGCCATACGCCCAGGACGGTGCGATCGACCTCCCTCAACTTGCGGGAATCGTCGGACGTGTCGTCGGCGGCGGCACCGACTTTGTCGTCGCGCTCGGCTCGACCGGCGAAGCGAGCATGCTCGACGATCGCGAGCGTGAGCACGCGCTGGCTACGATCCGCACCGCCTGCGGCGACAAGCCGCTCGTGGTCGGCTGCGGCGCCTCATCGACTCGGCAGGCCGCCAGCTGGGCCGAGCAAGCGCGCGACCATGGCGCCGATGCCGTGCTCGTTGCCGTACCGCCCTACACCAAGCCGACGCAAGCCGGCATCGTGCAGCACTTCCAAAGCCTCGCGGCAACGCTCGGCCATACGCTGCCAATCATCGCCTACGACGTGCCGTCGCGAACCGGCACGCGGCTCACTTCGCAAACCGTGGCGGAGCTGTGGCAGATCGACGGTCTCGTAGCGCTCAAGGAATCGAGCGGAGACCTCACCCGGATCGCAGAGACCTTGTCGATCATGCCCGACGACCGAGTGCTGCTAGCGGGCGACGATGCGCTCACCCTGCCGACCATTGCAGTCGGCGGTTTCGGTGTCATCTCGGTCGCCGCCAATGCGATCCCCGAGGAGATGCGCGCCCTGGTGACCGCGGCGCGTGCCGGCGATCTGGAAGACGCGCGCAACCTGCACCGTCGGCTCATGCCCTTCTTTCTAGCGCTCCAGCGCGAACCCAATCCCATCCCCATCAAGGCAGCGCTAGCCCTGCAATGCCTCGGAAGCGCTTCACCGCGCCTGCCGCTACTACCCGCAACCGACGCCACACGGCAGGAGCTGCAGCGAACGCTGTCGCAGCTCGAAGGAGTTTCTCTCGATGCCTGAGCACGCCCTGCACGACTTCTACTCCCGGAACGACGACGAGCTCAGCCACGATGCCGAATGGCCCAGCGCACACAGCGCTTTGCTAGAGGCGTTGGAGCGAGGCGAACTGCGCGCAGCAGAGTGCGTCGACGGCGAGTGGCGCGCCAACGAGTGGGTCAAGCGCGCCATCTTGGTTGGCTTCCGCCGCTCCGAGGTCGTCGCGATGCCGGCCGCGCACGCGGCGGCGTTTTTCGACAAGGCCGACTATCCCGCTCGGACGTTTGCCCTTGAGGATCGCGTGCGCCTGGTTCCCGGCGGCACCGCCGTGCGCCGCGGTGCCCATCTCGCCGAAGGCGTGGTCGTGATGCCGCCGGCCTACGTCAACGTCGGCGCGTTCGTCGACAGCGGCACGATGATCGACAGCCATGCCTTGGTCGGATCCTGCGCTCAGGTTGGCCAACGCGTGCACCTGAGTGCCGCCGCCCAGCTCGGCGGCGTGCTCGAACCGATCCACGCAAAACCGGTCGTCATCGAAGACGACGTTTTTGTCGGCGCCCTCGCCGGCGTCTTCGAGGGCGTGGTCGTGCGCGAGCGCGCCGTGCTCGCAGCGGGCGTCGTGCTGACGGCCGCCAGCGTGCTCTACGATCTGGTCCACGGCGTCGAGCACCGCGGCGAGGTTCCAGCCGGCGCCGTCGTCGTTCCCGGCACTCGCCCCGCATCCGGAGACTATGCCAGCGCGCGCGGCCTGCAGCTCGCGGCGCCGATGATCGTCAAATACCGCGACACGCGAACCGACGCGGCCACCGCACTGGAAGGCGCCCTGCGATCCTGAGCGGGTCAGCGCACGTACCGGTACTCGCCACCCGTCATGGCGGCAAGTTCGCGCAGCAGCCGCGACTCCATGCCGACCGCAATGCAGTGCACGACCAGCTGCCGCATGCGGTTTTCACGGCCGATCGCATCGAGGATGTCATCGATATCGGTCAGCTCCCCGGCGCTTGGCTGACCGTCGGTCAACAGGTAGACGGTGTCGACATCCGGATCCTGATAGACCCGCATCAAGGCGCCAAACGTGTTGGTGCCGCCGCCGGGCTGGATCTTTTCGATCGCCTTGAGCAGCTTGGCTCGGTTGTCCTTGTCGAGCTTTTCGATTTCGTCCCACAGCGGCATCACCTGGGTGCCAAACGGGATCAGGTTGACCTTGTGCTCCTTCGGCAGGGCTTCGACAACGCCGCGCAGCTGCTGCTTGGCCAGATCCAATCGCGTCCGCTTGCGGTCGGTGCCGACCTTGGCCTGCATGGAGCCACTGCGGTCCAGGATGAACGCGATGCGACTACTGACAAGCGGGATGTCGTAGTAGCTGACCGTTTTGCCGCCGCTCGTCGAGCCACCCGCCTTGATCGTCTCTGGGTGGGGCAGCGAAAAGCCCTCGCTCTTGCCGCGCCACCACGTCTTCCAGTCGCGGCGCGACCAGCACCGCGTGCCGGTATGCGCAAACAGAGTCGTTTCGAGCTCGTGCTTGAGCCGCCCTTCTTCGCGGCCGTAGCGGTCAATCAAGAACGGAATCGACGTCGCATCGCGGCACTTGGCCAGATACCGAAAGCAAAGCGAACGCAGCTCCCAGGCTCGATTGCGCAAATACTTTTGGGCCTGCGGCACGGCGGCATCGCTGCCGGACTCAAGCATCAGAGCCATACCGAGCAACCGGCTTTCGAGATCGCGTTCGGAAGCGAGCTCGAGCACATCCTGCGCCCAAGAAGGATCCTTCGACAGCAGCTCATGAAGCCCGGACGCCCGGTCCAACACCTTCTTGCGGTTGCGGCGCAGCTGCTTGCGGATCCGCTCGACCAGCGGCGCGATCGCTGCCGCCGACGCTTTCGCCAGCAGCACCTTGGCGGCTTCGCGCTCTGCCGCCGACTCCGACTCGATGCCTTCGTCGATCAAAAACTGCATCAGAGCCGGCGACTTCGACGCGGCACCGGCAGAGATCTTGAGCGCCGACCGGACACCGGCGCCACGCACCGCGCCAAAGCGCATCAACGCCGGGTAGAAGTCCTCGTCGTCAACGTGAACGATGCCGCGCACCAGCTCCGCAGCGGACGCCGCATCCGGCTTGTCATAGACGCGCTCGAGAACATCTACGGTCAGATCGCCCGCCTGTGGATGCTGTTGCTCGGCGAGCACCCGCCATGCGGTCGCCGCCAGCAGCAGGTTGCCCTCTTTGACGCAGCGGACGCGCGCCGCATCGACGGCGTTCGCGCCGCGGATCGCCGCCGTGTGGATGAGGGCAAACCGTCGCGCAGCATGCTCGCCTTCGCCCATCAGCTCGGCCATGGACTCGTGAACATCCGCCCGCTTGCTGCTCGCGAGACCGCGCAGGACGGCACCGCGAATGCCGGCGTTCTTGTGCGTTGCCGCAACGTGCACCAATCGATCGAGCGTTTCGGCACTGCCAGCTGGCGCAGCGCTGCGATCGTCTGCAAGCAGCACGCCGATCGCAGCGCGCCGCGTGCTCTCATCGACGCGACCGCCCACGCCAATCTTGAAGAGAAGATCGGCGAGCTGCGGTCGATCGACCTTCGCAATCGCCGCCACGGCCCAGCTTCCGGATGAGTAGCGCGCGTGTTTGCGCAAGTCCGCGGCGAGATAGTCATCGACTCGCGGATGATCGATCTGGCCAAGCCAACCGAGCGTGCGTCGGCGCAGCGCGTAGTTCTTCTTGTCGGTTTTGAGGACCTTCTCGTAGGCGGCGATGGCAGCGTCGATGCGCTCCTCGAGGCTCTTGCCCTCGCCCGCTGACGAAGGCGCCTTTGCGGTGCCGGCCGGGGGTTCTGCGCCTTTGGCAGATCCCTGCCCTTGGGCTGACGCCGGGGACACTACGACGAAAAACGCCGTCGCGCAGAGAGCGAGCGGCGCCAGTCGGGTCTGGACTAGTCGGTGCATTCGAATCGCGGGGGGCTGCCGTATTGTGCGCCGGGCCGTCCTACATACCAACCCCTCCATCCAGACCAGCGAACAGATGCGAATGCAGGCGCACCGTCAGGCCAACACGCACCCGTCCAGGAGGTGGCACCAGAGCCGCCTTGGGAACGGACTGCTGGCTACCGCGCTGCTCGCCGCAGCCGTGCTCGCGCAAGACGCAGCCGGCCGCAACGCAGCTGTTTCGACGCCGGCCACTCGGAAGCCAGCTGCTCTGAAGGCAGGCACGCGAAAGGCAGGCACCGATGCGGACGATCGCCTGCTCGTGTGCAATCGGGCCGACGCGTCCGTCTCGATTATTGCCGTTGCCCACCGCCGAGAAATCGCGCGCGTGCCCACCGGGCCGGGCCCACGAGAATGCGCGGTATCAGCGGACGGCCGGATCGCCTTGGTCGCCAATCGCGGCCCAGCCGAAACCGGCTACACGCTGACGGTGCTCGACATCATGGCCGCCGAGGTCATGCGCACGATCGAACTCGGGAGTCGTGACCGGCAGCATACCGTCGACGCGATACCATCCACGCGGCCAGACCACGTCGCATTTTGCGATTCCGGACGGGCCCTTGTCACCTGCACGTCACCTCGCCGCATTCTTGAAGTCGACATCGTGCGAGGCTTCGTTCGGAAAGCCCCGACAGCGACACCTCGGGCCAGCTTCCTCTGGCACTTGAGGCAGCCGCCCGCCACACCGCGGCTTGGCCCGCGCTCCTGGCGGCCGCGCGCGAACGGCTCCGCGTCCCACGAACTCTGGGTCTGCCACGCAACCAAACCCCATGTTTCGATTCGGGGAGCCGCGGGTCAGCACCTCGGCACGATCGCAACGAGCGCGCAGCCGAACCGCTTGACCTTTTCTCGAGACGGTTCGCTGGCGCTGGTCGTGTGCAGCGACAGCGGCGAACTGCTTGTCATCGATGCGCAACCGCGCACGCTGCGCTGCGCAATCGCCCTACACGGCGACCGCAGCGAGCAAGGCTATCGGCCGCTCGATGTCGCCTGCGACCCGGAGGCAGCCTTTGCCTACGTCAGCTGCTCGGTCGGCGAGATGATCCTCGTCATCGACCTCGCGACGCACGCCGTCGTCGACCGTTTCGACACAGGGCGAAGCCCGTACGGCGTTTGTTACGCGCGGCGGCGTTAGTGCAGTGCAGAGGAGCCTTCCTGCCGAGAAGCTGCAACGCCGTCACGGGCGTCTTCGTGCCCGCAGAATGCCCCCGAAATCAGAGGCTCTTCACTAGGCGCTGAGGAACCCGCGATCGATCAGCTGGTTCGCCGTCTCCGCAAACGACTCGGCGCTATCCAGCCCACCGCTCTCGAGCTTTTGCCGCGCGGCTTCGACGATCGCATCGCGATCTCCATCTTCGCCGCGGGCGCGGTCGGACAACTCGTCGACGCGTGCCGCAATCTCACGCCCGGCACTACTAATCGTCGTGGCGTCGTTGGCGGCCGCAGGGGAGACGCTTGACGACTCCCTGCGTTCTGCTCGCTTGGAGCGCTCGCTCAGATCGCCAGTGCGATCGACGTTGCCTTGGTTACCTACGTTTCGGATTTGCATGGGGTCACCTCTCGAAGACCGGATCTGCAGTCATCATCGGCAGCCATTGCAGCCACTTGAGAGGTGGTTCCCAAAAAGTGTCGAACGGCGCGTCGCTCCGCTCCGACCGTAGTCTCAACCTCGTCGCGAACCGACTGGCAAAGCCTGCCGGTTGCGGCACTTGTTGCCGACGGCTGTGCCGGCAGCTTCTGCCGACTCGCCAGCCGGCCCACCCGCGCCAAATCACAAAGTCGCGATGGCATCGGCCTCGCCCGTTTCTGCACGGAGGTTGGCACGCAATGTGCTCCCTGGTTGGCACGGTCGATGACGACCGGCAACGGCGAAGGAGAGCGCTGTGGCAATACCGAACATCCAACCAGGTCGGGTGCAATCGGATCCTCTGAGGATTCCGACGGCAGCCAGCATGAACACCGCGGGCAGTGAGCCAAGCGGCTTTGAACTCGCATTGCGCGATGCGTCCCATGAGCACGCCGAGCCAGAGCTCGACGCCAAGGGCCGCGAGGACCGCAATGACGAGACTCCTGTCGCTTCCGAAGAATCCGCCGCGCCGCCAGAAGCGCCAGAGCGCAGCGAACGCCCATCCCTCGACAACGAGACGGACGGCGACATGCATGCGGACGCAGAACGCGCTCTCGACGCGCAGCAAGGCGTCACGCTGACAGAAAACAATCGTCGAGGAGAGGCGGTGCAGTCGGAAGAAACTGCAGGCAAAGGAACCGGCTCTCCTCGCACTTCTACTGCACCTCACGAGGCAGCGCCGCTCCCGGCCTCGGTGCAGCCCCAAGACCTAGGCGACACCGCTACGGGCCTTGCGGGCGGCAGCTGGAACGCCGCATCCGCCGCCAATGCACGCGGCAGCGAGACCAACGCAGCAGCCGTGCGCGGCGCAGTGGCTAGCGGCGCTCTCGAAACCGGCAGCGGCCTGCGCACCAAGAGCGCGCAGGCCGGCTACGGCGCGCGCAGCGCCGCAACGCTGCAAATGCTCGATCAGTCGCGGGACTCCGTCTTCAAGCAGATCCTGATGAAGCTCAACAACGACGGCGGCGGCGATCTACGCATGACGCTGCAGCCGCCCGAGCTCGGCGAGCTCGACGTGCGTCTAACAGTAGATGGCGGCAACCGGCTGACGCTGATGATCGCCGCCGAGCGATCCGACCTCAGCCAGGTGCTGCAGCGCAACCTCGACGAGCTCAAGCAATCCCTACAAGCCAACGGCCTCGATGTGCAGGGAGCGGAGATCCAAACGCGCGAGGAGTTTGCGCGGCGAGATCAGCAGGCATCGAACCCATCGCACGGCGGCGACGAGGGCCAAACATCACAAGACGGCAGCGAAACGGCAAAGGACGCCGCACGCCATGCCGCCTCAGCCGGCTACGTCACCGCCGACGGGCTGGACTTCTGGGCGTGAACCGCGCCATCCCTACCGCCTGTCACGCATAGCCCAACTCCCAACTCCACCTCCAAGACCCAAAAGACAATGGACAGCGCCTTCAATATCGATCGCATCAACAGCACCGGCGGCAACGCCGTGCTCGGAGCTGACGCAGCCAGCTACGGCGACAATCAATTCCTGCAGCTGTTGACCCAACAGCTGCGCAACCAGACGCCGTTCGAGCCCGTCGACAGCGAGAGCTTCAACACGCAGCTCGCGAGCTACTCCAACATGGAGGAGCAGCGCGAACTCAACTCGAACATGCTGAAGCTGCTCGACTACCAGGGCCTGCTCGCGCGCTCGCAAGGCTTGAGCCAAGGCAGCACGCTGCTCGGCAAGACCGTCGAGTATGTCCAGGAAGACGGCACGGCCGGTGCCGCCCAAGTGGCTTCGGTGTTCGTCGCCGAGACGGGCGACGTACGCCTACGCCTGCAAAACGGCGAGGAGATCGATCTCCGCAGCGTGCTCGGCATCACCCAAGAAGCCGGCGGATCTGGCAGCAGTTCCGGCGGTGAGCCGAACCCGACCAGCGGCGGGTCCAACACGAGCGATCCGGGCGGTGGTTCTAGCGGTAGTGGTTCGAGCGGCAGTGGTTCCGGCGGCGGCACGACAACGCAAACGACGGCACCGGGCCTTCGCACAACCGCCTAGACGAACCTCAAAGCCAGCAAGCAAGCCACCGAAGCCCGAGAACCGAAGCCCAAACAACCATGGTCAGCACCGCCCTCTACACCGGACTCTCAGGACTGCGCGTCCACCAGTCCTACATCGACGTCATCGGCAACAACCTTGCCAATGTCAGCACCCCGGGCTTCCGTGGCTCCCGCGCCACGTTCAGCGACATTCTGAGCTTCACCGTGCGAGCCGGATCCGGCCCAAACGGCAACTTCGGCGGCCAGAACCCGCTGCAAATCGGCACCGGCGCCGTCATGGCATCGGTCGACATGGACACCAGCCAGGGCACGCTGCAGGACACCGGCCGCTCGCTGGACGTCGCGCTGCAGGGACGCGGGTTCATTACTCTGACCAACGGCACCCAGTCGTTCTACACGCGGGTTGGCTCGTTTGGCGTCGACGCAGATCGCAACCTGGTCGACGTGCGCACGGGCCTGAAGGTCGTCAACGCGACCGGCGCGGACATCACCATCCCGACCGCCGACACGCTGCCGGCACAGCCAACCAACGAGATCACGTTTCAGGGCAACCTGCCGGCCGAAGTTGGCGGCCCGCTCGAGGAGATCATCGCATCCGACGTGCCGCTGAACGCGGGCCTTGCTGCGAGCAAGACCGCGACAGCGCCCGCCGGCGCCTCCTTCCCGCAGTTTGATCTGCAGGCGTTTGTCGGCCAGTCCATGCTGGTCTCGGTCAACGGCGGCGCGCAGCAGACGATCACCGTGCCAAACACGGCACCGTTCAATTCGGGCACGGTCGCCGCTTCGGAAGTCGCAGACTGGCTCAACGCAAACCTCAGCGGCATCAACGCCACCGGCGACGACGCCACCGGCGCGATCGAAGTCGACACGGTGCGGCTCGGCTCCACCGCGACGATCAAGTTTGACAACTCGGGCTCGACACTGCTGTCCGCGCTCGGCCTCGACACCACGCTGATTGCCGGTAGCGAATCCACCGCGGTCCCCGGCACGGATCTCAACGAACTGACGTCGCGCAGTATCCCTTACGAGCCGACCGATGAAATTACGATCAGCGGCACCAACCCCGACGGCACGGCCTTCTCCGACACGTTCGTCTACGGCACGGATACCGCCAACGGCCAGAACGGCGTCAGCCTCGAAGACTTCCTGATCTTCATCAACGATACGATCGACGCCGACCAGGCGACCGCAACGCTGACGGAAGACGGCAACATCCAGCTATCAGCCACGGAAAAAGAAGACGCCGAGCTGAGCCTGTTCATCGGCGACGGCGTCAACAACGCCGGCGCGGCTGCCTGGCCGAGCTTCGAAGTCGCGCAACAGGGCACCGGGCCCGACCAGGCCGTCACGTCCATCGACGTCATCGATAGCCAAGGCCGCACGCACCCCGTGACGCTGACGTTCACGCGGAGCGCCAACGACGCGACCATCTGGGACCTGAATGCCGAGCTTGGCGACGACTCGGGCACCATCGGGCAGGACTCGATTGGCCAAATCCGCTTCAACGACGACGGCTCCTTCAACGTCATCGGCGGCGGCACGAACACGCTGTCGTTCTCCTGGGATGGCATCGCGGCCGCACAGAACGTCACCATCAACCTCGGCACCTCTGGCCAGTTTGACGGGGTCGCCATGCTCGGCAACTCGACAACCGTTGCAGCCGTCGACCAGGACGGATTCGGGGCCGGCCAGCTGCTCGACATCGGCATCAACAACAATGGCGAGCTGGTCGCGTTCTACAGCAACGGCCAGAACGAAACGCTCGACACGTTGCGCATCAGCATGTTTAGCAACGAAGCCGGCCTCGTCCGGCAGGGTGACACCATGTTTGTCGAGTCTCCCAACTCCGGCGATGCCATCGCCACAACGGCCAACGGTGCCGGTGCCGGTTCCATCCGTGCGGGCCAGCTTGAAAACAGCAACGTCGACATCGCGCGCGAGTTCGTCAACTTGATTGAGGCGCAGCGCGGTTTCCAAGCCAACTCTCGGGTCATCACGACGACCGACGAGATCCTGGCCGAACTCATCAACATCGTGAGGTAACTATGGCTGGCTACGGAGAAACGGCACTGGTCAAGAGCCTGAGCTTCCTCGCGGAAAAGCAGGCCTCGATTTCGAACAACCTCGCCAACGTCGACACGACCGCGTTCAAGCGGCGCGCGGCGATTGCGCAGGACACCGGTCCGAAGTTTCACACGCTTCTGGACCGCAACCTGCGCTCCGTCGACTACGTCGAAAAGTCCGACATGGAGCGCGGCGTGCTGCGCGAAACCGGCAATCGCTTCGACGTCGCGGTCGACGGCGATGCCTGGATGCGGGTGCAGCGCGGCGAAGACCAATACTACACGCGGAACGGACGCCTACAGATCGGCAGCGACGGCTTCCTCGTCACCAACGCCGGCGACCGCGTGCTCAACCAGGACGGCAATCCGATCCAGATCGGCACCGGCGCTGAAGCGCCGTCAGACCTGCAGATCTCGCCGAATGGCGCGATCTCCAACCCGTTCACGGGGCAGGGATACGGCACGCTAGCCCTGCTCGACCTCGACAACCCCGAGGCCATGGTTCCCATCGGTCAGGGTCTCTACACCGACCCGAGCAACCAAGCCGGCACGCAATCCGGCGGCTCGGTTCGCCAGGGCTTCCTCGAAGGCAGCAACGTCGACAGCCTGCAAGAGCTGGTCGCGATGATCACGGTTGAACGCACGTTCTCAGCGACGCAAAGCGCGCTGACCGGCATCAACCGTCTGCAAGAAAACATGATCACCAACATCCTCAGGTGAGCGAACGATGCTAAAGAGTCTCTACACAACTGCGACGGGCATGAAGGCCCAGCAGACCATGGTCGACATGATCGCGAACAACATCGCGAACGTGAATACGGCCGGCTTCAAGAAGTCTCAGGCTTCGTTCGAAGACCTGTTCTATGTCACGCTGCAGTCGCCGGGCCTCGCCCGTGGTGGCGGTGGCGGCGCGGTCCCGATCGGCACCCAAATCGGCTCCGGCACGCGGATGAACGGCACGACCAAGGTCTTTACGACCGGCACCCTCGAGATCACCGACCGCGCCTTCGACGTCGCGATTGACGGCAACGGCTTCTTCTCTGTCATCCTGCCCGACGGCTCGACGGGCTATACGCGGGACGGTTCGTTTCACGTCAACGCCGAAGGCAAACTCGTCACCGGTGCCGGCAACACCTTGACGCCCGAGATCACGCTCCCCAACGACCTGTTGGAGATCTCGATTGACGCCGAAGGCCGGGTCAGCGGCAGCACCGCAGGCTCGCCCGACACCTCGACGCTGTTCGGGCAGCTGCAGATCCACCGCTTCATCAATCCGAGCGGCATGCTCGCCGTCGGCGCCAACATCCTGCGCCCGACGGAGGCCTCTGGTCAGCCCACGACCAGCACGCCCGGCCTCGTCGGCCTCGGCACGCTGAAGCAGGGCTTCATCGAGCGATCCAACGTCCAGATCGTCAACGAGCTCGTCAACCTCATCGTTGCCCAGCGCGCCTACGACGTGAACAGCCGCGCCATCCAGGCAAGTGACCAGATGTTGTCCACTGCCACCAACCTCTCGCGATAGCGCCAGCCCACTAGGAACCCCCATGATAAACGCACTTGCAGCACTACTGCTCGCCGTCGCGCCGATGCCACAACAAGCAGAGGCCGCGACGACAGAGCTACGCATCAAGTCCGCCGTGATGGTGCGCGGCTTGGACGTCAAGGTCGGCGACCTTTGCGTGATCACGCCGCTGAACGCGAGCACCCAAGCCATTGCGCAAATGCGCTTTGGGCCGGCGCCCAGCAACGGCTTTTCGCGAACTGTATCGCGCACCGACCTGGTGCAGGCGCTGGCCGCCGGCGGCGTACCGCTAACAACGGTTCGCATCGCCGGCGTCGACGAAGTCGTCGTGCAGGGCCTGGCGCGCGACGTGCCGCAAGCCGACATGCTCGACGCCGCTACCGCAGCGCTGCAGGCGCAGCTCGCGGTCGAAGGCGGAGACGTCGAGTTTGAGGCCCCCAACGGCTTCCGTAGGGTCAAGGCACCACCGGGCCGCATCAGCCAAGACCTTCGCGCGCGCGTCCGCAACACCAACACCAATTCTTCGTCGGCCGTCGTCGACGTCGAGATCCTGGTGGACGGCGAGCTGTTCAAGAAGGTGCCGCTGCGCTTTCGCCTGACGCGGTTCCACCGTGTCCTGAAGACCGTCGGCGCCATCCCTGAAAACACCCCGCTCGGCCCCGAGAACGTCGCGCTGGTTCGAGAACCCACCGCGCAGCTCAGCGGCATGTATCTCACGGAGATGAAGCAGGTCGTCGGCCGAATCGCCGCCCGCCGCCTCCGCACCAACCAGCTGCTGACTCTCGGCGACATCGAGCCGCCAGCCGTGATCCAGAAGGGCGACGTCGTCACGGTCGTATTGACCCGCGGTCGCGTCAAGGTGACCGCCAAAGCGTTGGCCAACCACAGCGCCCCGCTCGGCGCACGCATTCGCCTAACGAACATGACCTCGCGTTCCCAGATCACCGGCGTCGTGCATGCCCCTGGACTCGTCGTTGTCGCCAACTGAGAGCCACCATGAACAAAACGCTACAAATCCTCTGCTTGCTCACCGTCGGCGCCACGAGCCTGGCGGCTCGCGCCGCTGCGCAGAATCCCTATGTGCGTTCCAACGCGCGCATCAGCGCCATTGCCGACCAGCGCGCGCGACACATCGGCGACATCCTGACCGTCGTGATCCAAGAGACGACGCAGGTGCGCAACGAAGAAGTCGTCGAACGCAGCAACGATACTAGCTTGGCGGCGCGCCTAGAGGCGTTCTCGCTCAGCGACAAGACGTTCAACGACAACGTCCTGCCGCGCATCGACATCCGCAAAGAACAGGACTTCAACGGCCAGGCGCGCCAAAACACCAGCTCCGACGTGCGCGCCAGCATCGCGGTCGTTGTGGTCGACGTGCAGCCGAATGGCAACCTGGTGGTCGCCGGTATGCGCAGCGTGCAGGTCAACGACGAAACCCGAACGCTTCGCGTCAGCGGCCTCGTGCGATCGCTCGATGTCTCGCAGGTCAACTCGGTAACGAGTGGCCAAGTCGCCGACGCACGCATCTCCATCATGGGTGAAGGCGGCAACACGCGGCAGGTCACGCGCGGCCCGATCGGCAAGCTGTTCGACACCCTGATGTGGGCGGCCTGGCCGTTCTAGCCGTCCCGTCCGCGACTTCGCCCCCCAACACGAATGCTCGCCGGTCACGCCAGCCACTCACCCCCAGCACGATGAACACCCCCATTTCCGACACGATCAAGAACGGCGCGTTCCTCGCCGCCGTCGGCATCCTCCTGGCAACCGGCGCAGCGAGTCAGGCTCCAGCCGCGCCGCCGCAAAACTCGCCGCCCGCCAACGCGCCGGTGCCGACGACCGCTGGTCCCCAGCCCGCCGCCGCCACCGCGCAGGCGCCCGCGCCGATGATCAACACGCCAACGCTGCCAGGCCGCAACGCGGTGGCTTCGCCGGCACCCGTTCGTTTTGACAGCGGCGGCCAAACGGTGTTGTCCCCGCGCATCCGCAACATCACGAAGCTGGCGAACAGCATGCCGCACTACCTGAGCGGCATCGGGCTCGTCACCGGCCTTGCGCAAACAGGCTCCAGCGATCGCGCCACGCGCCAGGCCATCGTCAACTACATCCAACGCCTCGGGCTCAACACGCCCATCACGGACATCACGTCCGGAACGACAGCCCTGGTGTCCCTGAGCTGCGAGCTGCCACCCTTTGCGAAGGAGGGCATGGCACTCGACGTGCGGGTCAAGGTGATGACCGACGCCACATCCTTGCGCGGCGGCACGCTAGAGACCGCCGAGCTGCAGGGCGTCGACGGCCAGGTCTACGTCGTGGCCGCCGGCAAACTCACGGTCGCCGGCTTCAGCGCCTCCGGCCAGAACGCCTCGGTGCAAAAGAATCCGAACGCCAACGCCAATCTCCTCAATGGCGGCCTCGTCGTGCGCGAAGAGAACACGTCGTTCTACAGCGAATCTGGCGCACTCGAACTGACCCTGCTCAACCCGAGCCCCTACAACTCGCTGTCGATCGCCAACGGCATCAACACCGCACTGGCAGGTGTCGCGGCCAAGGTCGAGTCGGTAGACCCGGCGATGGTGCGCATCCTGCTGCCGGCGTCACAGCGCACCAATGAAAACGCGCAACGCCTGCTGGGCATGATCGGCAACGTGCGCGTGCCGGTCCAAAACCCGGCGAAAGTCGTCGTCAATCAGGTGAGCGGCACCGTGCTGGCGGGTGAAGGGGTGTTGATCAGTCCATGCGTTGTCGGCATCAGCGAGCTGACCATCGCGATCGTCGAAGAAGACTTCATCTCGCAGCCGCTGCCCTTCGCCAACGGCCAGACAAGCCCCGTGGGCCGCACGCGCGTCGAAGCCGAGACCAACAGCACCGATCTGCAGCCGATCGGCGGCGGCGGCGCGACGGTCTCCGACCTGCTGCAAAACCTGAAGACACTCGGCCTGACCCCAGCACAGCTGGTGTCGGTCTTCGAGGCACTCGACCAAGGCGGCTTTCTGCACGCCGATCTGGAGGTCCAATAATGGATGCACTCGCACTCGAAACGCTCTCGCTCAAGCCAGCAAGCCAGGACAGTCAGGCTCGTCAGAAGGCGGAGAAGACAGCGGGTCAGTTTGAAGACGTCTTCATCCGCACCCTCGTCAAGAGCTTGCGGGAGACTGCGAGCTTCGGCGAAGAAGGCGGCATGTTTGGCAGTGGCCCCGGCGCCGACACCTATGCCGATTGGTTCGACGAACGGATCGCCGGGCAGCTGCGCGAAGCGGGCGGCATCGGCATCGCCGACGTCCTGCTCCGCGACATGGAACAAAACGGCGAGATCGCTGCGGATCGCACCGATCTCGTTGCCAGCAAGGTGCGTGAGCTAGCGGAACAGCGTCCTCTAGGCGCTGCTCGCTCTCTGGGCGCCTCCGGCAAGGGAGGGTTTGATGTCGTTCTCTGAAGATGTCGCCAAGCTCGAACAGTCGCTCGTGTCGACCCACAGCCTGCTCGAGCAGCTGCACGAACGCATGCTCCAGCGCCGCGGCGCGTGGGTATCGGTGCGGGCAGACGTGCTGGCGCCAACCGCCGAAATCGAATCGCTGTCGCAACAGCTCGTGCGAGAAGAACAGCTCCGAACCGGCATTCTCGCCCGCATTCGGGATGCCCTACCGACGCCGCGCGGGGCCGAGTCTCACCAGCTCCACCTCAACATCACGCGCATCGCAGCGGCCCTACCGGCACACTCGGCACGCAGCCTGCGCGAGGCCGCCGACCGCACAACCGCTATGGCGAACGCCGTACGCACCGAAACCACGCTCGGGCAGCGCTTGCTGCGCTTTGCCCAAAGCGCACAGCCGCAGCTCGCGCAAACAACCGGCAGCGACACGTCGCAGGCACCAACCAACGCCTATGACCGCGCCGCGCGCAACGTGATTCGCAACGATCACGCCGGCCAAATCCTCGATGGACGCATCTAAAGGAGGACTGACGCAATGACCTACGGCTTTGGAATGGGAGCGGGCCTGCGCGCTCTGAATGCGGCGCAGATCGGCATGCGAACGGCGAGCAACAACGTTGCCAACGCCAATACACCGGGCTACTCGCGCCAGCGTGTCCTGCTCAGCTCGGCGCTGCCATTTGGCGCCAGGACCAACCTCCAGATTGGCACCGGCGTGTCCGTCGACGGCATTGACCGGCTCGTCGATGAAGGGCTGGAAAGACGACTTCAGTCGCAGCTTGGCCTCGTCGGCGCGGCGGTACTCCATCAGAGCCGCTACACCGAGATCGAGAACATCTTTGGCGAGCCCGACCAGGGCTTGTCGACCAGCTACAAGGATCTGTTCGGCGCCGTCGATCAGCTGCGGACCGACCCGGCCGACCGAGCGCTGCGCGGTGGCTTCGTGCAGTCTGGCAACACCATCGGGCAACAGTTCCGCCTCATTTCGGAGCGCCTCAACGACCTCGGCGGCAGCACGTTCGAAGAAGTTCGAGGCCTCATTCGCCAGGCCAACGAACGCACCCGAGCCGTCGCCCAGCTCAACAACCAGATCATCGCCGCAGAAGCCAGCGGCGCCGACGCCAACGACTTGCGCGACACGCGCGCACAGCACGTTCGCGAACTGGGCGAGCTGATTGACCTCCGCGCGATCGAACGCGCCTCCGGCAGCGTCGACCTGCTCGTTGGCGGCACGCAGGTCGTGGCCGGCGGACGATCGACGGACATGCGCGTGGGCACCGGTGCGAGCGGCAACACGCTCGTCACGATCGGCAACAGCGAGAGTCCCGCGACCATCCGCCAAGGCCGCATTGCGGCGCTTATCGAGCAAGAGCAAGGAGACTTGCCGGCATACCTGACGCGCCTCAATGAACTCGCGCGCAACATGATCCTCGAGTTCAACCGGCTCCATACGACCGGCATGCCGGCGTCTGGACCGTTTCAATCGCTGACCAGCAGCAATGGCGCGATCGATGGCGACGGCGATGGCGAAGTCGGCGACGAGCTCCTCGCGCAGGCGGGCTTTGAGTTCGGAGTCCAGACCGGCTCGCTCTACGTCAGCGTCACCAACGCCGAGACCGGCGCGATGCAGCGCTCGCGGATTGACATCGACCCTGGCGCGATGACGCTCAACGAGTTCGCCGACGAACTCTCCGCCATCGAACATCTATCCGCGACGGTCGATCCAACTGGCCGCCTGCGCGTCAGCTCGGACAGCGGCTACGGCTTCGACTTTTCCCCGCGACTCGACCCAAACCCCGACGAGGGCACGTTGGGCGGGATCAATCCAACCATCGGCAGCCAACAGGCGGGTCCGTTCGACTTGTCGGGTCAGACGTTTCCCGTCAGCTTCGATGTGACGACGGGCACAGCTTCGGCACCGGTGACGACCACAGTGACGCTGGAGGCAACCGACTTTGGCAACGCCGGGGCCGCAACCGCAGCAGAGCTCGCCGATGCCATCAATGCTGATCTAGGCAACGCCGGCCGTGCCAGCTCGGTGGGCGACCGGCTGGTGATCCAGGGCAGCCTCGGCGGGAGATCGTCGCAACTGACGCTCAGCAACGTCGGGGCCGGAACCGCCCTTGCCGACATGGGGCTTTCGACAGCCAGCGCTGCGGGGCGCGAACGACCGATTGAAGTTGCGGTCGAAGGCTCCTTCGACGGTCCCGGCAATGCACAGTTCACGTTCGCGCCGGCTAGCGATGGCACCATTGGGCAGTCCGAAGACCTTCGCATGCAGGTCCTCGATCAAAACGGGGAGCTGGTCACGACCATCAACGTCGGCCGAGGCTACGAGCCGGGCGAGCCCATCGCACTCGGCAACGGCATCCAGGTGTCTTTTGGCGCAGGCGAGATCTCCGCGACCGATGGCCAGGTCTTCGCGCTCGACGCGATCAGCAACAGCGACACCAGCGACATCCTGGTGGCGACCGGCATGAACCCGTTCTTCCTCGGCTCATCGGCAAGCGATATCGAGGTCAACGAAGAGCTGCTGAGCACTCCTGACCGGCTGGCTGCCGGCATCGGCCTGGCCAGCGGCGACGACGGCAACCTTGCGCGCTTGGTCGCGCTGCGCGACCAGGACCTCGGCAAACTCGACACCAATTCGATCGAGGACTACTACGCCGACCTCGTCGGCGACATCGGCTTCGAGACCGCCGCTGCGCGCGGCACGCTCGAAGCACAAGACCAGCTACTCAGCCAACTGGAAGCCGACCGGCAGTCCATCTCTGGCGTCAACATCGACGAAGAGATGGTCGACATGCTGCGCTACCAGCAATCGTACGAAGCCGCTGCGCGCATGATCAGTGTCGCGCAGGAAATGACCGACGTCCTGATCAACCTGGGGAGGTAACGATGCCCATTCGCATCACACAATCCATGCTCTACTCCCGCGCGCTGGGAGACATCCAGAGCGGGCTGTTTCGCTTCTCACAGCTGCAGCAAGAAGTGGCCACCGGCCGGCGCGTCAACCGCCCCTCGGACGATCCAGCCGCGGCGCTGCGCATTCTGCCGCTTCGCAACGACATCGCGGATCTAGAGCAGCTTTCAGAAAACGTCTCGATCGCTCGCGAGACTCTCGACACCAGCACGGCGGCTCTCGAAGACGCTTCATCCGTCATGACGCGCGTTCGCGAACTGGCGACCCAGGCCGCCAACGGCACCCTCAGCCAGCGAGACCGCAACAGCATCGGCGCAGAACTCGACCAGCTGCTCAACCAGATGCTCGGGCTGGCGAACAGCCGCCGCGGCGACAGGTTTCTATTCGGCGGCACCGAGACCGGATCGGCGCCGTTCGACCTCAACGAAACCGGCGAACGCACCCTCGCGGTCTACACGGGCAACCGCGAGAACCTCGAAGTTGACGTCGCTCCCGGCGTCACAACGGGCCTCAACGTTCCGGGTGACGCCATCTTTTTGCAGCGCGACCGTGAGGCGACGACGTTCTACGGCATCTCCGACGTTGGCGGGACCGGTGGCACCGGTGCGCAGCCGGTAGGCGTCGGCGACACCGGCACGGGCTTTGGATCACTACAGGTCACGTTCGGCGGTCTGACGCCCGATGCCCCCGCTACCGTGAGCGCCGGCGGCGGTGCGACCAACGCGCTCGGCGAAATTACGTATTCGTTTGCCAGCGCGCCGGACACGCTCAGCATCGGCGGCGGCCCAAGCATCCCGATCCCAGCGGTCGATGAGACGTTTACAACCTCCGACGGTCGAACGATCTCACTAACGGTCACCGGCGTGCCGGCAACAACCAACGGCACGTTTACGTCGAGCGCCAACCTGTCGACAGACAACGGACAGACCACAACCAACGTTGCCGACTTCAGCGACGACAACGTCGCCATCTACAGCGAAGACGACGGCTCCGTTCTCTATGTCGACCCGCGCGAACTCTCGCGCACGGGAACCGAGGACGTGCGCTTCAACGGCACGTTTGACGTTTTCACCACCCTATCCACGCTCCGCGACGTACTGCGCAATACGGACGACGCTTCGCCGGAAGAGAGCCGCGGCCGAGTCGCAGACCTGCTCGACGAAATCGACACGTCACAGGACGCGATCCTGGATGGCCTGCGTGAACTCGGCTTCCGATCGTCGAGTATGGACGTGCTCAAGAATCGCGTCGAAGGACTGCGTATCTCGCGCACAGATTCGCTATCGCTCGTTCAGGACACCGACATTGCAGAATCCATTCTAGAGCTGCAGCGTCAGGACATCGCCTACCAAGCCGCACTGCAGGTCAGCGCGCGCGTGGTGCAAACCACCCTGCAGGGCTTTTTGAGGTAATCGCATGAACGACCTCGACCGCACCCAATCCCTCGAAGCGCCAAGCGTCCCGGGCGCCAACGGACCCGCGCCCGCGGCGCCAGCTGGAGCACCTCCAGCGAGCGAAAGCCCGCGATTTTCCGAACTCCTCGAACGACTGCAGCGGCTTGCTGCGGAGCAGTCCAAACCGGACGAGGTCCAAGGGCCCGAGGGCCTCAAGCAAGCCCTGCGAACGGCGGACGATGGCTACGTCGCCGCGATGGACCTTCGCCAAAAGCTCGAAGAGGCGTTTCGGCGGCACATGCAATGAGCACGAGCCGAATCGCTAGCAGCGCGGTAGACGTCCGCAAAGTCGGCAGCCCCGTTCGCCGCGTCGACCGCGACAAAGTGCAGGCCTGGCTGCCGCTGCTCGACGAGTGGCTCTTGCCTGGATCGTTCTACGGTGTGCACCACACGTGGCCGCAGCTCTACCGCAACGACGGACACGGCGCGTTCTTCGTGATCACCGACGGGTCACGACTCCTCAGCCATTGCGCGTGCCGCGTCGTCACCCTTCGCGCGCCTACGGCGACCAAGCGCATCTGTCTCGTTGGCTCCGTTGCAACCGATCCCGAGCAACGCGGCCAAGGCCTCGCCCAAGCGGTCCTCCAAGCGGCTATCGAGGCACACCAAGACAGCGCGGACGCATTCATGCTGTGGGCGGAGCGGCCAGACCTCTATGCCCGGCTCGGCTTCGCGGCGACGGACAACGATACATGCCTGCTTCTCGCTCGCCGGCCCGTAGCCCCGATGGCCGGAGTCCGTCTGGCGGAGATCCCCGATCACGAAGCTCTACGCGCACTCCACCAACAAAAGCCGCGACGCATCGAACGGGACGCTCTCAGCATGTCGGCACTCCTGACGACGCCGGGCATGCATACTGTCGTGCTCGAACGCGGCGGCGCCATCGTGGCGTATGCCTGCACGGGCAAGGGCGCCGACCTGCAAGGCCATTGGCACGAAGTCGGCGGCACAGATGAGGATCTCGCGCTGCTGCTTCCGCATGCGATGCACGTCGCCGACCTGGTCGACTCCGCGCTGCTCCTGCCGCCCTATCGCCCAACGCTGGAGGAGCGACTCGGCGCGCACGTGGTCGAGCGCCTTGCCTTGCCGGGACCGATGATCCGCCCGGCAAGAATTGACGGGAACAGTGTCGCAGGGAGCGCCGCGGGCGCCGAACGGCTCGACGCGAACGGCTGGATCGACGGGCTCGATTCCGTCTAGCGATGCACGCGCAAGGCCGCGACCGCTCCGGCCGCCACCTGCCGGTCTTCGTGCTTGGACAAGCGCACCAATGCCGCCCGAAGCTCCGAGGACAAATCGGGAAGGTGGCCGGCAACGACCGTCAGCTCGCGGAGCAGCAAGGAATCGTCGCCCGTCAAACCCACCTTGAGAGACTTGCGCACGGCTTCGAGATCGCGCACCTCAATCGCAATGCGGGCCAAAGCCGACGCAGCACGTCGCTGTTCGGCGAGCCCAGCCGAATCCAGCAGGATGGCATGGGCCCGCGCCGAAACCGGGTCGCTGCCTGCGATCTGCACCAGCGAGCGCGCTGCGATGATGCGGATGATGAGGTCGTGTTCTTCGCTATATTGAAACGACCCCGAGACCCCCTCTTTGAGAGCCCATGCGACTTCGATGCGCGAGGGATGCTTGCCAACGATGGCTGCGTAGAGCGCTTGGCACACATCCGGCGAAGAGTGGTTGCGCAGATGGTAGGCGGCTAGCTCGCGCGTGTAGGGGCTCTCCGCGCCCAGGAATCCGAGCAAATCGCTCTTGGTCGCGTCACGCGGAATCTCGAGTCGATGCAATAGGCGTGCGATGTCGCGAGAACGAAACTTCTGCCTGGGCTTCACGCCGGGGCCAACCGCTCGCGCATCGCGAACGAACTCCTTGAGGAGCACAGCGCGGCGCACTTCTTCGCGCTGCTCGTCGGTGCCGAACGGGGCGAGCGTTGCCACCGTTCGAAACAGCGACTCCATCAGGACGTCATGAACAGGCGTATCGTTGAGGATCTCGATCACGACCGGCAGCGCCGAGGCTGCGCCCGCATGCATCGCGTGCAGCGCTTCTAGCACGTGCTGACGAGGAGCCTTCTCGTCGGCGAGCGCCGCAATCATCGCAGCCAACGCCGGCTTGCCGCCGCGCGCCAGCGTGCGCACGGCGGTGCGTCGCTTTGCTGGATCCGCAAGGGCCGCGATTCGTTTGACGTAGTCCACAGCCACGGGGTCTTGCTTGCGCGTGCCTCGAACGGCGCGTGCGGCCTCGCTGGCGTCCGAATCGATGGTTGCCCCTGCTGATTCATCTGCGGCGCTTGAACCGAACGCAACGGCAACCGACCTGGACGGCACCCATACGGCGAGCGTCGTGACCACGCAGACCGCCAGTGCCGCAGCGATCCACAGCAGCGAGCTCGGCTGACGCCTCTCCGGCCCAATCGGCAACGCGGGCTCCTCGATCCGCGCCAGCGTGCGCGCGACCAGATCCGCCGCGGGCTGCCGCCCTTCCACCTCGTGGAGCATGGTGTCCAAAAGTCGATCTTCGAGTTCGCTTCGTTTCGTCTTTGTGTTCATCGCATGCTCCTTTGCAGGCATTCCCGCAGACTGTGCCGCACTCGCTGCAGCGCCGTCTTGACACCGGTTTCGCGGATCCCCAGCGCCGCCGCGACCTCGGCGCGCGAACGCTGCTCGCCGTAGAAAAGCCGAATCAACGAACGGCTTCGGCCGGCCAACTGCTCGACACACGCGCGCAGGGCATCGAGCCGCGCGTCGCCGCCATCGCCGTCGCCGCCACAGGTGCGCGCGAAGACATCTTCCACAAGCGCCGCGTGCCGCTCGGCGCGTCGCCCATGCAGCCGGCGGCTGCGCAAGAAGAGGTGCCGCGCCGTCGCTCTCAGGAACGCCGCGACTTCGTGCTCGTCGCGATCCCCCGTGCCCTTGCGCAGCGCCACCAAGAACGCCTCCTGCGTCAGGTCATCCGCCTCGTCCGGCGAGCACCCCAACAGCCGCAGAAACCGCCAGAGACCGCGCACCTGCTGGTGCATCCATCGCTCGTCCGCAACGGACGGCGATACGTTCGCTCTCGAAGGTCGAGACATGGTCCATAGCGTGGCGGAGCCCATCTAAGGTCTTCTCGCCCGGGATGGCCGTGGGGTATTCATGCGATTCGAGCAACTCGAGCCCGGAACGGAGGCCGAGGACCGTCGCGGGGCCGGGCCCGCCACGCCGGAGCGCAACGGCGAGACGCTCTCCTACGCGCTGCAGCATTGGTCGAACCTATTGCCCGCGAACAACCTGGGTCAACCCGCCCACACTGGCCGCAATTTCCCATCGATCCCGCGATTGCCCTCGATACACTCTTTGCCCGCATTTCCGGGCGGTCACCCCCGCCCGCCTTCTGAAGCGCACAGATCCCAGTAGCCAGACCCCAGTAGCGAGCCATGGACATCGTAGTCTGCATCAAGCGAGTTCCCGCGACCGACACGGCGATCAAGATCGCCGCCGACGGTAAGTCAATCGATCCAAGCGGCGTGTCGTTCGAAATGAACGCCTACGACGAGTTTGCGCTCGAGCAAGCGCTCCGCATCAAGGAGCAGCTCGGCGCCGGCACGGTGACCGCGATCACGATCGGCCCCAAGGACGCCCAAAAGGAGATGCGCGACGCGCTCGCCCGCGGCGCCGACAAGGCCGTGCTGCTGACCACGGACCAGTGGGTTTGCGACGGCGCCGCGACGGCGCAGGCGCTCGCGACCTGGCTCAAGGCCAACCCCGCGCAGATCGTTCTTTGCGGCAAGCAAGCGGTCGACTCGGACAACAACCAGCTGCCGGCCAATCTCGCCGCACGCCTCGGCTTTGCCTGCGTGACCGAGGTCACCAAGCTGGAGCTCGCCGAAGGCACCTTCACCGCCGAGCGCGACATCGAAGGCGCACGCGAAGTTGTGACCTGCAAGACGCCCGCCGTCATCAGCTGCAACAAGGGCCTCAACGAGCCGCGCTACGCCAATCTGAAGGGCATCATGGCAGCCAAGAAGAAGTCGCTCGAAGAGAGCGCCGCGGATCTGCCTGCTGCCGCAATGGAGATCATCTCGATGGAGCTGCCGCCGGCGCGCGCCGAAGGCCGCATCATCGGCGAAGGGGTCGACGCGATCCCGGCGCTGATCGACGCACTAAAGAACGAAGCGAAGGCCATCTAACCGAGGGAGCTAGCAAACTATGAGCAACATCATCGTACTCGCCGAGGTGCGCAGCGGCTCGCTGAAGCGCCCGTCTCTCGAAGCCGTGACCGCCGCCCAGGAACTCGCCAAGAGCAGCGGCGGCCAGGTCATCGCCATCGCCTGCGGCAGCGGCATCGACGCCGCTGCCGGCGAACTCGCCGCCAATGGCGCGAACAAGGTCATCGCCATCGATGGCGCATCGTTCGAGCAGTACTCGGGCGACGCCTGGGCCACGGCGATCGCTGAGCAGGTCAAGGCAAACGACGGCGCAGCCGTGTTGATGGCGCACACCGCCATGGGCAAGGACCTGCTGCCGCGCGTCTCCGGCCTGCTCGACACCGGCATCATCACCGACGTCATCGCGGTCGGCCACGATGGCTCGGCGTTCACCGCCAAGAAGCCGGCGTTCGCGGGCAAGGCGTTCCTCAACGTCAAGGCCAACAAGGCGCCGTTCTGCGCAACCATCCGCCCGAACAACTTCGAGGCGGCTAGCGGCGGCAGCGGCGAAGTCGCCAAGGTCGACGCCCCTGCCGGCGGCGACCTGCTGTCGGTCGTCAAGGAGATCGTCGCCGCCGGCGGCGACAAGACGCCGCTCTCCGAAGCCAAGGTTGTCGTCTCTGGCGGCCGCGGCCTCAAAGAGCCAGAGAACTTCAAGATCATCGAAGAGCTCGCCGCGGCGTTTGGCCCGGGGGTCGCCGCCGTGGGCGCTTCGCGCGCAGTGGTCGACGCCGGCTGGCGTCCCCACAGCGAGCAGGTCGGCCAGACGGGCAAGGTCGTGGCACCGCCGCTCTACTTTGCTATCGGCATCAGCGGTGCTATCCAGCACCTCGCGGGCATGCGCACGGCGCGCACGATCGTCGCCATCAACAAGGACCCCGATGCGCCGATCTTCAAGGTCGCCGACTTCGGCATTGTCGGCGACGCTCTCGAAGTCGTCCCGGCGCTGACCAAGGCGATCCAGGAAGTGGTCGCGAGCCGCTAATGGCTCTGCAGGCAGGAATCGTCGGCTTGCCAAACGTCGGCAAGTCGACTCTGTTCAACGCGATCACGCGCACGCAAAACGCGCAGGCGGCGAACTATCCGTTCTGCACGATCGACCCCAACGTCGGCGTCGTCACGGTGCCGGACAAGCGGCTCGAGCCGCTGCGCGAGATCTCGAAGACCAACGTCGTGATCCCCGCGGCCATCGAGTTTGTCGACATCGCCGGCCTGGTGGCGGGCGCCGCGTCGGGCGAAGGGCTTGGCAACAAGTTCTTGAGCCACATCCGCGAAGTCGATGCGATCGTGCAGGTCGTGCGCTGCTTCGAAGATGAGGACGTGCACCACGTCTCCGGCAGCGTCGATCCCGTGCGCGACATCGAGGTCATCAACACCGAGCTGGTGCTGGCCGATCTCGAATCGGTGCAAAAGCGCCTCGATCGCCAGACCAAGCAGAAAAAGCGCGGCGATAAGGAGGCGGAGAAAGAGCTTCCGATCCTCGAGCGGCTCGCTCCGATGCTCAACGAAGGCAAGCCCGCGTATCTCTGCGAGATGACGACGGACGAGCAGAAGATTGCGCACCACTTCCAGCTGCTGACGATGAAGCCGGTGATCTTCGCCTGCAACGTCAAGGACGATGAGCTGGCCGAAGCGGACAACAACCCGTTTGTGAAGCAGGTCCGGGACTACACCGCCAAGACGCTCAACTGCGAGGCGATCGTGATCTCGGCGCAGATCGAGAGCGACCTGGTGGACCTGTCCGAAGAAGATGCCAAGGCGTTCCTCGACGAACTCGGCGTTGCCGAGAGCGGCACGGGGGCTCTGATCCGCGCGACCTACCACCTGCTTGGTCTGCGCACGTACTTCACGGCGGGCGAGCAAGAGGTGCGCGCGTGGACGATCCGCGCAGGCGACACCGCGCCCAAGGCCGCAGGCGTCATCCACGGAGACTTCGAACGCGGCTTCATCAAAGCCGAGACGGTCGCATATGACGACCTGATCGAGTGCGGCAGCGTGGCTGCGGCGCGCGAAAAGGGCGTCTACCGCATCGAAGGCAAGGAGTACGTCGTGCAGGATGGCGACGTGCTGCTGTTCCGCTTCAACGTCTAACCGGCGGCCACGCAGGCGCGCAGACAGTCAGCCGACACGCTTGGCGCCACGTGCAAGCGAAACGAAGAGCGCCGCAAGGGCGCTCTTCGCGACCGCCGGCAGCAAGAACGGCTGCACGCCGTGCTGCCAAGCAGCGCCCACGCCGATGTAGAAGGCCAGCCAGGCACCGCCGACGGCAAGAACGACGGCGTGCGCCGCAAGAGCCATCAGAGTGCGATGCAAGAGCGTGTGCAGCAACGTCGGGCGACGCAACGCCGGACCTGCAACACGCGCGAGCCACCAGGCCGCCGGCACAAACCCGACCACAAAGCCGGCCGTCTTTGCGCCCAGAATGCCGTCGGGCTGCAGGCTACGCCAGCCGCTCAGCACCGGCACGCCTAGCCAGGCCGCCAGCAGATACAGCAGCGCAGCCAGCAGACCGATGCGCGCACCGCCCAACATCGCGACGACAAACAGCGCCAGCGTCTGCAGCGTGATCGGCACCGCTCCGATCGGCAGCGCAACCTGTGCCGCAAAGGCAATCGTGACAGCGCCAACGACGGCACTGCTGAGCAACTGTGTCGGGCGGAGCTTCAACGCTTCGCTTCGAGTTCGAACTCTGGCAGCGGCGACTTGTCGCCCTCGCCGCGCTTGTCCTCGATCTCAAACTTGATCGGAATCCGGAAGCCGGGCAGATCCTCCTCCAACAGCCAACGGCCCTTTCGCAGGCGGCTCACGATCTCGTCGAGCTCACCGCGCAGCGCCCGATAGCGCTCCTCCACCTCTCGCTTGAGGACCGCAGCGTCCGACCCGTCCAGCACAAGCTGCACATCTTCCATCGCGCCGCGCCCGATTGACGAGATCAAGCGCCTGGAGTTGCGCCGGCTCAGATGGTCTACCAACACACATCGCTCCAGCTCCCACGCCTCGTATTCAACCCCCTCCTGTCGGCTGAAGTAGTACTGCGTCGAGCCGACGCGCCGACCAACAAGCAAGCCCGTCGTTACGCGAACAGATGCCACGTCCGAAACCCGCAGGCGTACCAAGGGAGGAAATCCCGCCTCGGTCGTGAGGGCGACGGGTCGCACCTGACTCGGGACACCGCCGGTGCGCCGCCGCATGCGGGAGCCCTCACCGCCGACCGTCACCGAAAACGTCGGCTCCACGTGCGCGAGCAGGATCTTTGCCAGCTTTGGCGACCGCATCCCATGCACAACCAGCAGCTGCGCGGCAGCGGCACGCGCGTAGCAGCCAGGCAGTGCCGGATCGGTCGCGAGCGCTTCGATCTGCTGCAGGTTGGCCTTCAGGTTTCGGAACAGGACAACCGTGGCAGCACCTCGCGTGAGCCGATCCTGCAGCGACACCTCCAACAAGTCACCGGGCACATCCACTTCGGCGCGGATCATGCCATCGAGCAGGTGCAGGCGCACAACGCGCGCCGCCGGGTCCTCCGAAGTATTCCAATGCGCAAGCGCCTGCGCGAGCTCACGACCGAGCTGCGACAGCCGATACTTGCCCGCTAGCGCACCGCCCCACGAAGCCAACCCAGCATTCTCGCTCTGCAGCTTCGCGCGGACAGCCGGCAGCAAGAGCGAATCCAGGTAGTCCTCGGCATTCTGCGCCGGCATGAGCGAAGGCAGGCTTACGGCAAGTGCGGCGAGAGGGGTTCGCATGCACCCAGCATATCGCCGCCTGGCGCCGCGCCGCTATCGCTTGCCGACCGCCGGCAGCTCGGGCGTTGGTGGCAGCGCCTCGGACGTGTCACCCCGGTCGTCCACAATCGACTGCTCCACGACGATCCGGTAGCCAGGCATCTCCTGCTTCGAAAGCCAGCCCCTGCGACGCAGGCCGGCAACAACGCCATCTAGCTTTGCGCAATGCTCTTGCTGCATGGCACCAAACTCCTCGAGCAGCGTCTTGGCATCGACGTAGCGATGCTCACGAGCCACGTAGAGATCCACTTCCACACCCGTCAGAGCCTTTAGAAGGCGCACGCTGTCGGCCGGGAACAGCTTTGGATAGGACGGCCCACCCGCGTCAATGGAGGGCTGGTAGTTTGCAGACTCGATGCGCAGGAATGAGATGGGCGCACCATCGCCGATGTCCGAGCAGAGGATCTCGACGGTGCCGTGAGGAACGTTTCTACGACTCAGGCGCATCAGCACCAGCGGTGGGAAATTGGGCTTCTGAACAATCGCGGGGTCCCCATGCTGATCCGTAAACAGACAGCTCGTAGCCACCGGTCGCTGCTTGGGCTTCGCGTCCACCACACGCAGCTTGAGTTGGGTCGGCACGCTGTTGAGGAGCCCTCGCGCCAACTTCGGCTCGCGCATCTGCTTTTGTATCAGGGCAACGGCCGCCGCGTAGCGCGCGCAATCGTAGATAGCAGCCGGCTGGAGCGCCGTCTGCAGCAGAGCTTCGCGATGGGCCGCCGGGTCGCGCAGCATCAGAGCCGTCGCCCCTTCGCGCGTCAGCGGATCGTCCAGCAGGCCTAGCAGCACGTCGGATGGAACCTTGGCGTGCACACCTAGCAAGCCGTCGACGAGGTGCATGCACACGAGCCGCGACTCGATGCCTTCGCGTTCTTGCCAGCGGCGAATGGCTGACGACAGCATCTTGGTCGCAGTGCCAAGCTGATAGCGCTGCGCCAAGTAGCCACCCCAAGCAACCTCAGACGCCAAGTGGCTCTGCAGCCGGCGCTCGATTGCAGGCAGCAGCGCGCGATCGCTCTTGGCGAGGACCTGCTCCTTGAGGGCCTTGGCGTCCGCGGCGTCCGAAGGCGCAGGCGACGCTTGCGCCACAACGCCCGCCGACGCCAGAACCAACATTGCTGCAGAAACACGCGCAATGTGCGAGCCCTTGCATGCTGCCCAGGCCCCGCCTCGTCGAACCACTCGCCTCATCATGACTTCATACTCGCAGTGTCGCGACGCTAGGTCGACCCCCACCCGCGCGATGCTCGCGAGCGTCCGCTGCTACTTGTGCGCGTGATCTGGCCACGCGATGCTCAACGCTTCGGGCATGGCCACACAACGCATTCGATCGCCGCAGCTACAGTCACTTGGGGACTACCTCAAGTTCGCCAGCGTGTACGCGATCGTTGTGCTCATCTTGCTGGCGGCATGCCTCGCGGCTGTCGCCGACGCGGACCAGCTGCCCTGGATCACTGCTCTGTGCGCAACGGTACCGTTCGCGTTCCTGCCAGAATGGTGGGCCACGCATCAACGCCAGCAAAACTCCACGTTCGCGCCAGCAAGCGCGGCGGGCACGGACTCGATCCATTCGACGCTCGAACGCATCTGCTATCTCCTGGTCACGATCGCTGTGGTCACGGTGCTGCTCGGCGGCGGCATGCTCGCGATCCTGCTCGCACCGGAATGGCTGCAGACGCTCTAGTGCTACTAACACTAGCCACCGGCGCGCGCCGAAGCGATTTCGCGCGCGGTGAGCTCCTGCTGCTCCCAATTGCCGTAGAGCGCGCCGCGGGTCACAAGCTTCTTGAGCCGCAGCCGGACGTCGTCGGCAATCGCCCCCGGCGCCGCCTTGCGAAACGGCGTACCCGGCAGAGGCATGAAGGTATGCCCATGGACACGCGCTCCTTGCGCCACCAAGCGGTCCATCTGCCGTAGCGTCGCCTCGACGTCCGCAGCACCTTCGCCCGGCATGCCAAACAAGAAGTCGACGTGCGGCACAAATCCGCCCTCGATGCAAAGTGCGACGGCCCGCTCGACGGTCTCGCTGTCGTGCCCGCGCTTGCTGCCCTTGAGCACGGCATCGCTGCCGGACTGGCCGCCGATGATCAGGGTTCGGTTGGTGACGTAGCGCGTGAGCAGCGCCAGCGCCGTCGGCGTCACATGTTCGGGTCGCACCTCGCTCGGAAACGTGCCGTACCACAGCTTGCGTTCGGTGCCGATGTCTTCGCGCACACCCGCGAGCAGCTCTTCGATTGCGGCCAGATCCGGATCCGGGCCATGCGCGCCGTACGACATCGAAGTGGGCGTCAAGAAACGGAAGTCTCGAAACCCGCGCGCCACCAAGACGCGCACCCAGTGCCTGATGTTGTCGACCGATCGATGCCGGAACGCCGCGCCGGCAAAGTAGGGCGTCTGGCAAAAACGGCAGGCGTAGACGCAGCCGCGCGTGATCTCGATCGGGCCAAACTTGCCGTGCTTCGTGCCAAAGGGCGCATGCTCGTCCAGCACCACGCGATCGCTGCGGCCGTTTCGCTGGAGCTGGCCATCGCGAAGGGAGGCGATCCCCGACACCGCAGCCACGTCGCCGCCGGCCGCATAGGCGGCGATGAGATCGCGGATCAGCAGCTCTCCTTCGCCAACCGCGACCAGGTCGAACCCCGCGCGCAGAGTCGCCAGCGGTTCGGCGCTCGCATGCACGCCACCCGCGACGTGCAGCACATCGCCGCCATTTGGCGAGAGCGATCGAACCTCGGCCAGCTCTCGGGACGCGATCGCAAAATCCGGCGAGTAGAACGACCAGCCAACAAGCACGCGCCGCCCCGCTGCCAGCGCCCGCTGCACCGCCGAAACCAGCGGCTCAACGCCGTTGGCAAACTCCATGCAGACGTCCAGAGCGGCACTACCCGAGTCGTCCGCCAGCCATGCCTCCAACGAACCGGTCAAAACGTGCAGGGCGAACTTACCGGTTCGCCGGTAGGCCCAGACAATCGTGACGGGGCGCGGCTCACTCACGCGGCAAACCAGCTCTCAAGCAAAAGGCGCACCAGGCTCGACACCCTGCTTGGGTCCCCGAAGGCACGGGCGCTGACCATCGCACCTTCGAGAGCATCGACGAGACCGCGCGCCATACGCCGCGTCTTTGCCGCTCCGGATCGTGTGCCCAGAGCGCTCGCAATCACCTTCTGCAGCCAACGCTCGTTGTGCTCGTAAAAGCGTACGATTTCCGGCTGCACGGCTTCGGGCAGCGTGGCGAAATCCGCCGCCAGCGCTCCGCACAAACAGATCGTTTCCGAATCCGCTGCCGTCGCTTCGAACAATCCGGCGTAGCGCTTTAGCATGCGGCGCGGCTCTGTCTCGCTTGATGCGATCTCTTCGAGCAAGCCATCGAAGCCATCGGTGTAGACGCGCATCGCCGCCGCAACCAGGTCGGCCTTGGTTCGGTAGTGATGGTGCACGGCAACGTGGCTGACACCGAGCTCTTGCGCCACGTCTTGAAACGTGAATCCGTGATAGCCACGCGTTTGCATCAGGCGCACAGCAACCTGCAGCGCACGCTCTCGCGTATCGCCACGGCGGCTGGCGCGCGGCTTCGGCGTTGGCTTCGAACTGGCCATGGGTGCAGGTCTACCACTTGCGGGCACCACGGCCCAGCTGAAGTGGCTGGAGCGCGGGATCCAGGGAGCGAGAGCGCGCGAGTGTCACGCATCTGGTAGACGGGACGTGATCCGGGATGCGAGGGCGTTTGTCCCAAGGCGCGGCGACGAATGCATGTTCCCTACTCCCTGCAGAGAAGCTTCCTGCCGAGGAGCCCCTAATGTCCGATGCACGACACTAGTTGCGGCCGGCCATGACGCCGCCATCGACGTCCCAGATCGCACCCGTCACCCATTGCGCCTCGTCCGACAGCAAGAACGCGGCCACGTTCGCAACCTCGTCCGCCGTGCCGATACGTCCGATCGGGTGGAATGCATCAAAGCCCTTGAGTGCCTCGGCGACGCGATCCTTGGGGATAAACGACTCGTAGACCGGTGTCGCCACGACCGCCGGCGAGACCGCGTTGACCCGGATCTTTGCGCCTGCGAGCTCCATCGCGAGGTGCTGCGTCAGCGCGTGCAGGCCCGCCTTGGCCATCGAGTAGGCCGACGACGGCGTCGCCGCGACCGCTTGCTTCGCCCACATCGACCCGATGTTGACGATGGCACCTCCCTTGCCAGCCTTTTGCATGCCCTGAACAACGTGCTGCGTCAGCAAGAACGTGGCGCGGTTGAGTTCGTGGTAGGCGTCGTAGTCCGCCTCATCGTGGTCGACAAACGGCTTGGGCGAGAATACCCCGGCTGCATTGACGAGCAGGTCAAACGGCTCTGCTAGCTGCTGCATGAGTTCCGGGAGCCGCTTGCGATCGTCGAGCGGGTGCGCGATCGCTCGCACACTCCCCAGGCCTTGTAGCTCGGCTGCCGCAGCCTCGGCCTTTTCTTGGCGCTTGCCGACAAGCACAACGCTGGCGCCGCCTTGCATCGCACGCCGTGCGATCGCGAGGCCAATGCCGCTTGTACCACCGAGAACGAGAAGTCGCCGACCGGCGAACGATTGGGGATCTGTGCTCACGAAGCATCTATACTTACTCGTAAGTAAGTGTTGCAAGAAGAGCGGGGATTTTTGACATCGCCCGCCCAGTCAGCGGGGTCGCACCGGTCGCCAGGACAGGTCGAGCCCGAGGTCGAGCCCCTCGGCCCAACGCCCCTCCAGCCCCATCGCAGCGGCTGTTTCGGCCGTTAGATGGATGGCGCTCTGCGTGCGCAGGCGCTGACCCGGAAGCTGGCAGTGCCAAAGGATTGCCTCGCACAAAACAGCGGTATCTGGCGCCGCCGCCAGCGCCCACACCTCGCGCCGGCAGCCTGGGATTGCGACAGGCTGCACCTCGATTCGCCGCAAGAGCAGCCGAAGAACCGGCATGTTGGACACGGCTACTTCGACCTCGCACACACCTTCCCTCGCCCCCGGCCCCGTTCGCATGGTGCCAGTTGCCGTCGCTCCGGCACTCTCCCCCAACGACACGGAAACATGCGAAGAGTCAGACTGCAGCTCGTAGTGACGGAGTTTGGCCCGCACCGGGAAGCTGCGCATTTCTGGCAGCGCCACAGCTCGCGCATCGGCGCCCGTGGTCGAGCGAAACCGCGGCAGCGCCCGCGGCACAAGACAGCCAAGCGCAACGATCGCCGGCAACCAAACTCGCCAATCCACACGACGGGACGGCGGACGCTCTTGCGTATGGGCGGTGCGATCTAGCTCGCTCACGCGCCAGCCCTCCGGAACGACCGCCAAAACGATGGCCGCCAAAGCTGCCGCGGATGCACGGTGTCCCCGCTCATGGTGACGACAAGATCCGCAAAGCCGGACCAGCGCCCCATTGCGCCGACGAACCGCCGCGTCACCCAAGGCGAGCGCAGGCCTCGCTGCAGCAACATTGCAGCGCGCAGCCGCGGGCCGAGCTCGTGCTGACGCGCACGTGCGTATGCCGCCATCGCGGCACCCTCGTCGCCCGGCTTCTGCAGTGAGCGGTGTACGGCCTTGGCCAACGCCTGCGCCGTGAACAACGCAAAGTAGATGCCCTCGCCCGTCAGCGGATCCACGTAGCCCGCTGCGTCTCCCACCAGCGCGGCGCCGGGAACACTCTGACGCGTCGTCCGATACGCGAACGGCCCGCTGCCATGCCAAGCGTTGAGCCGCTGCGCTCCCTCAAGCCGTTCCGCGAACGCTGGCGCTTGCGCCAAGTAGCTCGCCACGAACGCGTCCCAGCTTGCGCCGGGCGGCCGCGTCGCCAGCTGCGCGCGCGGCAGCACGAGGTTGACGCCAAACTGCTGCGCATCGACGGTCGTGGCCGCAAAAAAGCCGCCGCGTAGCAGGTGCACTTCGGCTTGTTCTCGCGGGGCGACGCCTTGGAAGTGGGCCACCAGGGCAAACTGCTGCAGCCAGCGAATCGGCTTCTGCAGCCGCAGCGCATGGGCCACTCTCGAGTGCACACCATCGGCACCAACGACAAACCTCGCACGCACCTCAACAGGCGGCGCGTCCGCGCTGGCGTTTGCGGGCCGCAATCGCGCTCCGACAACCCGCCCATGGGAATCCCGAAGCAGAGAATCGAAAGCGTGCCGGGTGTGCGCATGGACGCCGCTGCGGACGGCCTCTCGAAACAGCGCGTGGTCAAACACCGAACGCCGTATGCCAAAGCCACGCGGCGTCGCATCTGCGTCCGCAACCTGCCGAAAACCGCCGCTCGCACGTCGTTCGCGATGATGCAGCCGCATGCCCAACACTTCGTGCGCGCCCAGATCCGACATCACGGAGCCGAGCCCCATCTCTTCGAGAAGCGGCTGACACTGCGGGCTGAGAAACTCACCGCACGGCTTGTCGCGCGGGAACGCCTTCTTGTCCGCAAGAACCACATCGTAGCCATCACGACGTAGCTGCAAAGCCAGTGCGCTCCCCGCGGGCCCCGCACCGACCACCAGCACATCCGTCGCCAACACATCAGTCCGCATGAGAGACCTCGCCTGCATGCGTCCCGCTCGTAGCCGCTTTGCCCAAATCCGTTCCGCGAAGAGAAGCCATTGTCAGCAGCAGGGTCGGCAGCAGCACGGCGGTGCCAAACCAGGCCATCGCAATGGTCGCTGTTGCCAACACGCCAAACTCGACCGTTGTCGAAAGACTGCTCGTTGCCGCCGTTGCGAAACCGAGCATCAGCATCGTAGTCGAAAGCGAAATCGCGCGCCCGCAACGCTGCAGCGCGGACTCCATCGCCGCGCGTGCCGGCAGCACACGGCGAGCCTCGCGGTAGTGGTGCAGCAGGTGCAGGGTGTTGTCGACGATCAAGCCAAGCATGACGCAACCGATCATCGCCGTAGCAACGGATAGCGGTCGCCCAAACAGCCCCAAGCCGCCGTAGAGCCAGAGCGACGGCATGAGGTTGGGCAGCATGGCGGCCAACGCCAGCCGAACCGAGCCCAGACCGATTGCCATCACGACACTAAGAACCAGTAGGGACAGCAGCAGGCTGCCGAGCAGCCCGTGCATCAGGGTGACCGAATCGCGTGCGATCTGCACCGAAGGCCCGGCGCAGGCAACCCCGCTCAGCCCCAATGCGGCGGCACGTTCGTCGATCGCATCAAACTGCTTCGCGCGGGCAGTGCTGCCGCCAGGGCGCAGAAGCATCGGAACCGCGAGCTGTCCTTCGATGCCGCGCAAGACAGGACCGCCGGGACCGGCGATCTCGTCGGCCGCGGCAGCGGCCGCTACGAACGGCAGCAGGCGGCTGGCGTCGGCCGCGGGGCTGCCTGATTCGATCAGCAGATGGAAGAGCTCGACGCCGCCGAGACGCTCGGCCAGACGATCATGTGCGCGGCGCGCCGGATTCTCCGGCGCGAGCATCGTCAGCGGATCGTTTTCCGTCTGCAGCTCGCGAAGCCCTGCACCAGCGATTCCCGCCGCAGCAATCGCGACGCCAAGGGTCACAAAACGCATGCGCAGAAGACAGGCAACCCAGGCCGCGCCGACTCGGCCTGGTGCGCGAACCGCATTGGGCATCGTAATCGCAGTCGCAGTCGCAGTCGCAGTCGCAGTCGCAGTCGGCATCGGCACGTCCGGCACCCGCCAGCGCAGCCACGCCGGCAAAACCACAAACGTAAAGAGGTGCGTCAACGCAACGCCCAGCGCGGCTCGAACGCCAAAGTCGACGACCGCCGGAGTCTCGTTGACCGTCAGCGACCACAGCCCAAGCATCGTCGTCGTCGTCGCCCAAAACGCCGGCCGCCGCAGGTGCTCACGCGCCGCCTCCACCGCCTCCGCCACGCTGTTGCCGCGCGCTGCGGCTCGATGCCGCCGGAACGCTTCGACGAAGTGCACGCTGGCGGCAACACCAATCGTCAAGAGCACCGGGTCGAGCAAAGCCGCCACGGGATCCAGCTCGTGGCCAAGCCACGCGATGCTGCCCCCCGTCCACGCAATCGCCAGGACCGCCGGTAGGAGCACGCCGATCGCGAGCGCCAATCGACGGTAGCCAATCCACGCGGCGCAGAGCAGAACGCCCAGCAGCAACGGCACGATGGTGCTGCGCTCGCCGGCGACCAGCTGCGCGATCGTGCCTTCGATGAGCGGCAAACCCGTCGTCGCGACATCGACGCCTGCGATTGCCTGTTCGTTTGCGACATCGGCGACGCGCTGCGCGATGGCGTAGGGAGTGCGGTCGACGTCTGCGGCATCCGCCGCAAGGGAGACGGGTAGCAGCACAACGCCGGAATCCGGCGGCTCGACAGTGTCTACCTCGCCAACGCCAGGCACGGCGGCCAAGCGCCTCGCGAGCGTTTGGATGGCGGCGCGTTGCTCTTCGCCAATGGCCCCCGAGGACGACGGCAAGCAGCCCACCAAAACAACCGGATCGCCATGCACGACCTTTCCGAGTTCGACAAGACGCAGCGCCTCTGGACCATCAGGCAGCTTCAGCGCGCGATTCTCCGGATCCACAGCTTGCGACAACAGGCCAAGCAGCGCCGTCACGGTCAACGCGACGAACGTGCACCAACCAAATCGTGCGAGAACGGGACTTGCCATCGGCAGACCCAAGCGAGCGTGCCCTCTGCAGCGCGCGTGCGCAAGACCAGGGCAATACCAGGCGATGTCGCTATCATCGCCGCGTGACGACGAAAGCGACGCGGTGTCCCCCAAACCGAGCATCTGCATGGCCTGCCGCTGCAGCCAAATCTCGAACTGCGGGGCGACCCCGAGCGATCGCGCGGCTCCGGTTCGCATCCGTCGCGGCGTGCCCTCTCCGCCCCGTCTCGCTGCTGCTCTTGGGGCTGACCTTCGCCGCCGCGTCCTGCAGTTCCACACGGCCCAGCCGCTCGCCCCGCGTCGAGCACGACATTGTCATCTACGGCTGCACATCGGCTGGCATCGCCGCAGCCGTGCAGGCCAAGCGCATGGGCAAGTCCGTTGTAGTCGTCGGCCCCGACACGCACCTTGGCGGTCTTTCGTCTAGCGGACTCGGTTGGACCGACTCCGGCGATAAGGCCGTCATTGGCGGGCTCGCACGCGCATTCTACCAACGCATATTCACACAATACGCCAGCGACGACGCATGGCCGTGGCAACCACGTGCCGACTATGGCAACCGCGGCCAGGGTGCGCCGGCCATCGACGGCGATGCGCGCACTATGTGGATTTTCGAACCACACATAGCAGAACGCGTCTTCGAGGACTGGGTGCACGAGCACGGCATTGCCGTTCATCGCGACGAATGGCTCGACCGCAACGGCGGCGTCGACAAGCATGACGGCCGCATCCGCGCGATCACGATGCTCTCGGGGCGATCCTTTGCCGGCAAGATGTTCGTCGACGCAACCTACGAAGGCGATCTGATGGCGGCGGCCGGTGTCGGCTACGCGATCGGAAGGGAATCGAACAGCCGCTACAACGAGACACTCAACGGCGTGCAAACGGCGAACGACCGCTACCACCAGTTTGAGCGACCGGTCGACCCGTACAAGGTTGCTGGCGATCCGTCCTCGGGCTTGCTGCCTCGGATCCACGCCGGACCTCCCGGCGTCGAAGGCAGCGGCGACCGCCGCGTGCAGGCCTACTGCTATCGCACGTGCATGACCGATCACCCGGACAACCGCGCGCCTTGGCAGAAGCCCGCCAACTACGACGCCGGCCAATACGAACTGCTCCTGCGCTACCTGCAGGCCGGCGGCCGGGGCGTCTTTGGCAAGTTCGATCCGATCCCCAACCGCAAGACCGACACCAACAACCACGGCGCGTTCTCGTTTGACAACATTGGCGGCAGTGATCGCTATCCGGAGGCCAGCTACGAAGAGCGGCGCACGATCATCGCCGAGCACGAGACCTACCAGAAGGGCCTGCTGTGGTTCCTCGCCAATGACCTGCGCGTACCGGACGACGTGCGCACAGAGATGCAGCGATGGGGTCTAGCCGCCGACGAATTTGTCGACAATGACAACTGGCCGCACCAGCTCTACGTGCGCGAAGCCCGCCGCATGGTCTCGGACTGGGTGCAGACCGAACGGCACCTTCGCGGTCAAACGACGACACCGCGGCCGATTGGCATGGGCTCCTACAACATGGATAGCCACCACGTGCAGCGCTACGTCGACGCCAACGGCCACGCGCGCAACGAAGGCGACGTCGAGATCAGCCCTGGCGGCCCGTATCCGATCGACTATGGGACGATCGTGCCCAAGCGCAGCGAATGCGAAAACCTGCTCGTCCCGGTCTGCCTGTCTTCCTCGCACATCGCCTACGGCTCGATCCGAATGGAGCCCGTGTTCATGATTCTTGGGCAGTCGGCAGCGACCGCCGCGGTCCTCAGCATCGAGAGCGACATCGCTGTTCAGGACCTTGGCTATGACGTCCTCGCAGAACGACTGCAAGCCGACGGCCAGGTGCTGCACAACGCCTCCAGCAAATACACGGATCTCGCCGGCCTCGAGGGAATCGTCATCGACGATACCCAAGCTGCCCTCACCGGCAGCTGGAAGCAGTCGACGCGCGCCGCTGGAATCCACCGCGGCTACCAACACGACGATGGCATCGGCGACGGCACCTGCAAGGCCTCGTTTTCGGCCGACCTGGAGGCAGGGTCGTACGAGGTGCAAATCGCCTATACCGAACACGCCAATCGCGCGACCAACGTTTCTGTCGGCGTCGTCGCGGGCCGTAAGCGCTACAGCTTCGTGATAAATCAGCGGCAGCCGCCCACCGGACACGCTGGCTTCCATACGCTCGACACGCTGCTGCTCGCTGGCCCCACTACCATCGACATCACCAATCACGCAGCCGACGGCCACGTCATTGTGGACGCCGTGCGCTTTGTTCGCATGCGATAGGCTGCTGCGCAACGGGTCGCACGCGAGGCAATCGCGCCCGACGCGAGAGACGGCTAGGCTGGTATCGATGAGCAGCAAGCTCCTACAGACCCTCGGAGTGCTCGCGATCCTCGGATCTCTCGCGATCATCCTCGGCGGCTTCTTCGTGCTGAAGGATCGCGTGCGGCTGATTGTGCAAAGCGACGCAGCAGATGCCGGCCCTGAGCCGGTTGAACTGCTGCGCGACGATGTGCAAGTCCTGCAGGGTCGGATCGACGCTCTGCAGGAAGCGCTGGCAACCAACTTCGCGCAGCTTGCCGAAGGCCTCGAAGGTGCCGCCGCCGCACGGCACGAAGAGATTCTGGCGCGCCTAGCGGCACAACTTGCCCCCGCAGACCCGCGTGCTGTCGCCAGCGCTTCCGAGCCATCCCAAACCGAACAGGTCCCCATCGCTTCGGGCGCGCAGGTGCCGGCCAACTCCACAGAGTCCGCCGCTTCCGCCAACGGCGTCTCGAAAGACAAGCCTGCGGGCGCGCGCAGCAAAGGCTTCTTGTCCTTCCAGCTGCCGGACACCAAGCTCGCGCTCAACGAAGTTACGGCGTTCGAACTTCTGCCACGCCTGTGCCGCGTCGGCTTTGATGGCAAGAGCACGCTGCACGACTTTACCGGCGTAACGTCGAGCGTCCGCGGACGCTTCGCGCTTGCGTTCGACAAAGCCGACACCATCGCCGGAATCATCGAGGCGGAGGCGGCAACGCTCGACACCGGCGTCGAAGGACGCGACGCCAACATGCATGAGCATCTCGACGTCAAACAGCACGGCAACATCCGCTTCGAGATGACGTCCTTTCGGCCGGCAGCAGACGGTTTCGACGCCGTCGAGAAATCGGCGCGCGGCACGATCGATGGGCGCATGACGATCCGCGGCAAGACCAACGAGCTGAGCATGCCGATCGAAGTGCAGGTCGACCCGCAGCGGCGCCTGGTCGTCAAAGGCCAAACCATCCTCAAGCTCTCCGACTACGGCGTGCCGGTTCCCAACCAGCTTGGTGTCGTCAAGATGGAGGACGAGGTCCTGGTCTGGATCGCACTGCGCGCCCGCGCAAAGGCGGCCACCAAGTGATCGCCGGAGTTCTTGCGAGGGCGCGCGCTTCACGCGCCATCGCCAGCTTCGCGCTGGTCCTGGCACTCACCTCGTGCATTGCGTCCAACGTCGTCGCCCCCGAACAGCGCATGGTCGGCACGGCCATCGACGGGCTCGCGGACGGCGATCCGGCAAACGGCACCGCGCTCGCATGGCGGCAAGCGCCCGGCTTCCAACTCGACGGTCTCTACGAGACCATCGACATCACCGGCGAAGCGGCGACCTCGCTCCGCAAGGTTTGGTACTTGTTCGACGCCGACGGCACATACACCGCCGCCGCACTGATCGAAGGCGACGAATATGCGTTCCAGACGCTGTCGGGCACGTGGGAAAACGATCGCGACAGCGTCAACGGCCTCATCCTCGACGACGGTGAGCCCGTTTCGCTCGAACAAGCAGACGAGCACCTGCGCATCACTGCGCCCAATGGGATGATCGTTCTGCGCCGTCGCCGCAACTGGCGCTAGCCGTGGGCGCCGCCGCCACGGACCAGTCCGAACTGTTTGACCGCGGCGGGTGGTGGGATCCGGACTGCCGCGAGTTTGCCTCCCTGCGGCGCGTCAGCGACTTTCGCTCGGCCCTGCTGTCGCGCTGGCTCGAAGACGTATGCGGCAAGACCATCGTCGACCTCGGCTGCGGCGGTGGACTGCTCGGCGTTCCGCTGGCGGCGGCGGGTGCACACGTTGTCGGCATCGACATCGCAACTGCGGCGCTGCGCGCCGGCCGCATCCAGAGCCATCGCATTCGCGACGAGGCAGAACAGACGATCGGGTCGTATTGGCCAGCCGCCGCATCGATGCAAGAAGTGCCGCTTCGATCCGGCTGCGCCGACGTCGTACTGCTCGCAGACGTGCTCGAACACGTTGCCGAGCCGGCACGCGCCGTTGCCGAGGGCGCGCGTCTGCTGCGTCCCGGCGGACAACTTTTCGTCAACACCATCGACCGCACTCTTCGCTCTCGCGTGCTCGCAATCTGGCTCGCCGAAGGCCTCGGCCTAGTGCCGCGAAAGACGCACGAATGGCGCAAGTTCATCCGGCCCGCCGAGCTGGACAAGATGGCCGACGCCGCTGGCCTGCGACTCGTGCGCCGCACGGGCGAGGCTCCGCGACTCGCCGCGACCGTTCGACGCTGGTCGATCGAACTGCGCGAAAGCCGCAGCACTGCCGTCGGCTACGGCGCGCTGTTTGAGAAACAGAACGGAGCGAACCCAGCCGCCTCTGCGTCGTAAGCTCGTAGCATGCCGAGCATGGTGCCCACATCGCGACACGCGCATTCGAATCCGGGCAGCTGGAGGCCAGCGACGTGAAACTCGCAGCCGTCGAAACTGCCTTCCCCGAACGCTGGTATCCACAGGACCAGCTGACGGAACAACTCATCGAACTGCTCGGACTCGCCGGCCACAAAAGCCGCGCCGATCGCCTGCGGGCGCTACACGGCAACGCCGGCATCGACGGCCGCCACCTGATCCTGCCGCTCGAAGACTACGCCAACCTCGGCGGCTTCACCGGCGCCAACCGCGCCTGGCTGAAGGGCGCGATCGACCTCGGCGAACGCAGCTGCACGAGCGCCCTCGCAGCCGCCGGCGTGCGACCGGACGAAGTGGACGCCATCTTCTTTTCGACCGTGACCGGCCTGGCCAGCCCGTCGGTAGACGCTCGGCTCGTGCAGCGGCTCGGCCTGCGCCACGACGTCAAGCGCGTCCCGATGTTCGGCCTCGGCTGCGTAGCGGGTGCGGCAACCGTCGCACGCGCCGCGGACTTTGTGCGCAACGATCCGACCGCCGTCGTGCTCGCGCTGACCGTCGAGCTGTGCTCGCTCACGCTGCAGACCCAAGACCACTCCGTCGCCAACCTGATCAGCGTCGGGCTATTTGGCGACGGCGCCGCGGCCGCCGTCATCGTCGGCTCCGAACGCGATGCGAACGGGCCGGCGATCGAGGCGACGCGCTCGGTCTTCTATCCGGACACCGAAGACGTCATGGGCTGGAACATCGGCAGCCACGGCTTCCGCATCGTGCTGTCCGCCGAGGTCCCCGACGTCGCGCGCGAACGCGTGCCGCAGGACGTCGACGCGTTTCTCGCGGCGCATGAGTTGACGCGCGGTGACATCGCGCGCTGGATCGCGCACCCAGGCGGCCCCAAGGTGCTACAAGGACTGCAGGAAGGGCTACAGCTGCAGCGCGAAGACCTCGCCATCAGCTGGCAAAGCCTCGCACGAGCCGGCAACCTCTCGAGCGCATCGGTGCTGATGATTCTTGCCGAGACCTTGCGGCAACGCCCCGGTTCGGCGAACGACCTCGGCGTGATGCTGGCGATGGGGCCCGGCTTCTGCAGCGAGCTTCTGTTGCTACGCTGGTAGTGCGGCCGGCTTGGCGAACCCGTCAGCTGCCAGATTCGCAGCCGTCAGATCCGCAGCCGTCAGCCCCGTCAGCTGCCAGACCCATCAGCTGACAGACCCGTAGCCAACCGGCCGCAGGCGCTTCTCGACGAGGCCAAGCAGTAGATCGACCAGCACTGCAAGCAAAGCCGCCGGCACGGCACCGAGCAGGATCATCGCCAGGTAGTTGAGCGACAGGCCTTCGACGATCAGTTCCCCCAAGCCGCCCGCACCGATAAACGCAACGAGCGTGGCAACGCCGATGCTGATGACCGTCGCCGTGCGGATGCCCGCCAAGATCGTCGGCATGGCCAGCGGCAGCTGCACGTAGCGCAGCGTCTCACCGGGGCGCATGCCCATGCCGCGCGCGGCGTCGACCAGGTCCGCAGGCACGCCGTCCAGGCCCGTGCAGGTGTTGCGCAGGATTGGCAGCAGCGCGTAGAGAAACAGTGCGGCGACCGCCGAGCGCCCATCGAGCCCAAACACCGGGATCATGAACATCAGCAGCGCCAGGCTCGGAATCGTCTGCACGACGCCGGCGAGCGACAGCAACGCGCGCTTGAGTCCTTCGCGGCGGCGCACGGCGATCCCAAGCGGCACCGCAACCGCGATGGCCAGCGCAATGGCGAGCAAAGTGAGCCCGAGATGCTGCAGCAGCAGGCGCAGCACGCGCCCGCTTTGCTCCGCAAGCAGCGCAAAGAAGCCCGGCCGCACCACCGCGGCCCGCTCGCTTGGGTCGACCCCGTCTCGGCGGAGTTGTGCGAGCGTGGTGCGCAGCTCCGAGACCGTCTCGCCACGACCGGCAGCGATCCCCAGATCCGCCAGAAGTGCCCCCGCAACCGCCGCCGGCGTCTGCCCTTCGGCTTCGACCAGATAGTTCATCGCCTGGGCATCGCGCGCCGTCAGCGAAAACGAGAGCTTCGTGAGCGCCGCTTCGACAACGGGATACTTGGCCAGCGTCGCCCGCCGCACCACCGGCGCCGCATGATACGGGGGGAAGAAGCGGCGATCGTCCTCCAACACCCGAAGGCCAAAGCGCAGCAGCTTGCCGTCGGTCGAGTAGGCGTTCATCAAGTCGATGACGTTGCTTTGGATGGCCTCATAGGCCAAGCCATGCTCCAAGCGACGCAGCTGCGGAAACTCAAAGCCGTAGGCCTCCGACAGACCGAGGTAGCCATCGGCACGGCGCGCAAACTCCGGGTCAAAGCCCACCCGAATCTGATCCTGGTGCGCAACGAGATCGGACAGGCGGCGGATGCCCAGCTCGTCGGCGACCTCGGGCCGCAGCGACAGCGCGTAGGTGTTTTCAAAGCCGAACGGATCGAGCCACTGCACGTCGTGCTCGGCGAGGCAGCGACGCTGCACGGCAAAGAACGTGCGCAACGAATCCGTGCTTGTGCGCTGCTCGCCGAGGATCGTCGCCCAGCCCGTCCCCGTGTATTCCGCATAGAGGTCGATCTCGCCCTCGGTCAGCGCCGTCCAGCAGATCATCGTGCCGCCAAGCCCTGTGCGGCGCTCAACGCGAAGATCCAGACCGGCACCGCCCGCCGCCGCAATCTCCGCCTCGATCGCCTGCGCCATCAGCTCGGCAAGCACGGCCGACTCGGTGAAGTTCTTGGCGCCGACACGGATCGTGTCCTGGGCGCGCAACGGCGCGAGCAGCGCCAATGCGAACGCTACCGTCAACAGGCATGCGCACCGCGCGACCTGCCGCAGCCGCCAGACACGCTTCGACTTTGTCGGCACAGCGACCACGATCCAGCGGCGCAAGAGCGGGGTCAACCGCGCAGTCGGCTATCAATCAGAGGTGACGATCACGCCATCGGCGGCCGGGCGCCAAACAGCGCCGTGCCGATGCGAACCATGGTGGAGCCAGCGGCGATCGCCTGCTCCAGGTCGCCGGACATGCCGAGGCTCCGCGTCGGAAGCTTGAGCCCGGACGCTTGGCGCAGCTTGTCGTGCAGGTCCGCCACCCGGGCGAATACCGGCGCGGGATCGCCGTCCAGCGGCCCCATTGCCATCAGGCCGTCGACCTCAAGTTGCCCGCAGTGGGTCTGCACGTGCTCGAGCAGCTGCGCGGCCGCGTCGACGGGACAGCCATGCTTTTGCTCTTCACCGCTGGCGTTGACCTGCAGCAAGACGTGCATGCGCTGGTCGGTAGCAAGCAGCGAACGCTGCAGCTCGTCGGCGAGCTTGCGGCGGTCCATGCTGTGCAGCAGCGTCAGCCCCGCAACGCCGACGACGTCTTTGACCTTGTTGGTCTGCAGCGAGCCGATGAGGTGCCACTCGATCGGCTTCGCGAGGCCGGACGACCCGACGGCAGCAGGCGGGTCCGCGGCAAAGTGTTCGGCCTTTGCGACCAGTTCCTGCACGCGGTTCTCACCAAACGCGAACTGGCCGCAGGCGAACGCTGCCTCGATCTTGCCGACCGGATGCCGCTTGCTGACCGCGAGCACGGCCACGTCCTCGGCGGCGCGACCGACCTTCCCACACGCCTCGGCGATGCGGTCGCGCACCGCCGCAAGGCGGCGGGAAAAGTCGCCGACATCATCGCCCGCCGTAGCCGCCATCCGCTGCTACTCCTCCGTCCAGTGGCGCGTTAGCGGCCCCGGAAAAAGCACGCGACCCCGCTCGACGAGAGCATCCTTGCCCTCGGGCTCAAAGCCACTGAGCAGCGCGTCCCAGGCTTCGTAGTGATCGGTAAACCGCACCCACGTCTCGAGCGCTTCGCCAACGCGCACGTCGCCCTTATGGCGATCGCCAAGATGGCGGGCGAGCGCGCGCAGGTAGGTCGCGGTCTCGGCGCGGAACAGGTTCGGCGTCACTTCTTCTGCGCGAAAGCCGGCGTCCTCGATCATCTTCTCGCGGAACTCTTCGCCGACCTGGCGCATGGACGCGCCGAGAAGCACGTCTTCGGCACCGCGCAGAAGTTGTTTGATGGTCGCCATAATGTGGACTCGCCGCGAACTCAGTGCCGGAAGTGGCGCTGCCCCGTCATCGTCATAGCCATGCCGTGCTTGTTGGCCGCAGCGACGACTTCGGCGTCGCGCTTGCTGCCGCCAGGCTGCACCGCAGCAGAAGCACCCGCTTCGGCACATACCAGCAGGCCGTCCGCGAACGGAAAGAACGCATCGCTGGCGACGACGCAGCCTTCGGTCTTGTCGCGGCCGTCGGCCTTGTCGACCGCGATCTTGGCGGAATCGACGCGGCTCATCTGGCCGGCACCGATGCCGATCGTGTAGCACGCACCATCGTCGGCCGTGCGCGCCAGCACGATCGCGTTGGATTTGACGTGCTTGCAGACCAACCACGCGAAATCGAGCGCCTTGCTCTCGGCGTCGGTCGGCGCGCGCTTGGTCGCAACGTCGCGCGCCGGCGGCGCTGGCGGCACATCGGCCGTCTGCATCAAGAAGCCACCGCTCACCTGCCGGGCACGGAAGCGGCCGTTGGCCACCTCGTCAGGAGCTCCGCCGAGATCGAGCACGCGCACGTTGCTCCCCCAGCGCGCCGCCTCCAGTTCGCGCAGCGCAGCGGGATCGACTTCGGGCGCGACGATCACTTCGAGGAACGTGCCGCTCGCAACGATCGCACGCGCCGTCTCGGCATCGAAGGGACGGTTGGTGGCAAAGATGCCGCCGAACGCCGACACCGGATCGCCAGACAAGGCCAGCTCGAACGCACGCGGCAGGCTATCGGCGACGGCCGTGCCGCACGGGTTGTTGTGCTTGACCAGCACGCAGCTGACGGCATCAAACTCAAACGCCAGGTGCAGCGCGGCGTCCGCGTCGAGGATGTTGTTGTAGCTCAGCTCCTTGCCACCGAGCTGCTTGCATGAAGCCAGCGTGCCGGCACCGCCACCAACGCTGTAGAAGCCGGCCTTTTGGTGCGGGTTCTCGCCGTAGCGCAGGTCGCGCACCTTGTCGCCGGCAAACGCAACGTGCCGCGCAAAGAACGGCTCGGCCGACATCGCGCGTCGCTCGCTGTCAAACCACTGGGCGATCGCCGCGTCGTAGCCAGCGGTGTGGGCAAACGCCTTGGCCGCGAGTCGCCGCAAGAAGTCCTGCGGCAGCTGGCTATCGTGCTCGCGCAGCAGCCGAACCACTTCGCCGTAGTCACCGGGGTCGACAACAACCGCCACCGAAGCGTGGTTCTTGGCGGCGCTGCGGATCATCGCGGGCCCGCCGATGTCGATGTTTTCGACAACGTCATCACGCGCGATGCCCGGCCGGCTCGCCGTCTCACGGAAGCGATAGAGATTGACGCAGAGCAGGTCGATCGAATCGATGCCGTGCTCCTGCATCGCAGCCACGTGCGCCTCGTCGTCGCGGCGCGCCAGCAGACCGCCGTGCACCTTGGGGTGCAGCGTCTTGACGCGGCCGTCCATCATCTCCGGAAAGCCGGTGTAGTCCGCGACCTCTTGCACCGGCACTGAGGCTTCGGCAATCGCTCGGTAGGTGCCGCCAGTCGAAAGCAGGGCAAAGCCTGCATCCACCAGCCCTCGGGCAAAGTCGGCGAGGCCTTCTTTGTCCGTCACGGAGAGCAGCGCGCGCCTCGTCCCCGAACCCGTCTTGGTCACTTCTCGTTGTCCTTTCGCTTCTTCAAGTAGCCTTCGATAAACGGGTCGAGTGCGCCGTTGAGCACGCCGTCGACATCCGACGTCTCGACCTCGGTGCGCAGATCCTTGCACATCTGATAGGGCTGCAGCACGTAGCTGCGGATCTGGTTGCCCCAGCTGATCGATCCGCGATCGCCGTAGAACTTGGCCAGCTCCTCTTCGCGCTTGGCCTGCTCGAGCTGCCAGAGCTTGGACCGCAGCGTCTTCATTGCCGAATCGCGGTTCTTGTGCTGGCTACGCTCCGCCTGGCACGAAACCACGATGCCGCTCGGCATGTGCGTGATGCGGATCGCAGACTCGGTTTTGTTGACGTGCTGGCCACCCGCACCCGACGCACGAAACGTGTCGACGCGCAGGTCTTCCTTGCGGATCTCGACGGCAAGGTCGTCCTCGAGCTCAGGCACGACTTCGACCGACGCAAACGACGTTTGCCGACGCGCCTGGCCATCGAACGGCGAGATCCGCACGAGCCGGTGCACGCCCTGCTCGGCCTTCATCCGGCCGTAGGAGTAGGGCCCCTTGATGATGATGGTGGCGTTCTTGATGCCCGCCTCTTCCGCCTTTTGGAAGTCCATCTCCTCGACGTCGTAGTCGTGCTTGCCCGACCACTTCACATACATGCGAAGCATCATCTCGGCGAAGTCGCTGGCGTCGACGCCGCCCGCTCCCGGCTGGATCGTCACGATCGCATTCGAAGCGTCGTGCTCTCCGCCGAGCATCAGCTGAAACTCGAGCGCGCCGAGGCCATCCCGCAGCTGCTCACCGGCAGCGGCCAGGTCCTTTTGAACGCCCGAGGGATCGTCTTCGCCGAGCTCGAGGAGCACGGTGCCGTCCTCGATCACCTGCGCCAAGCGGTCGATTGGCTCGACGATGTTGGCGCACAGCTTCTTGCTCAGAACGACTTTCTGGGCACGCTCCGGCTCGTCCCAGAAACCCGGCTGGGACATATTGTTCTCGATGTCGGCTAACTCTCTATGACGACGAACGTAGTCAAAGAGACACCTTGAGCGATTGGAGTCGCTCTTCGGCCGCCTTCAGAACATCACGGTGCTCTTGCAGACCCATTTGGGCAGCGATGAAAGCGTGCGACGCACCGCGAGTCCAGTGTCAGGAAAAGTAGAACCCGCGACAGGCACTGCAGGCAAAGGATCGAAGTCGGCGAATCATGGCCTGTCGCGGGTCCCGATGTACGGTTGTCGCGGATTCTCGACAGGAGCATTCTCGGCCAGCTCATGGCGTCGCCTGAGCACTTGTCGGGGGCGCCGATGAGCGCATTCGGCGCGCGCGGGCGGGGCGCCCACGGTCTTATCGGGCGTTGCCGCGCCGACGGACGCCGAAGCTTCTTCACGCAGACTCTCCAACTGAGACCGAGGCCTCATCGAATCCGCGACGCTGTGGCATTCCGATGCGTCGGCGCATGCAGCACAGCTACGGGCGGCTCGCGACGATCAGGCCTCGCCTTTGCCGCCCTCAGCGCGAGCATGAAGCTCGCGAATCTGAGCTTGGAGGTCGTCGAAGAAGCTCTGCCACTTCTGACGGGCCTCCGCGAGATCGGTGCGCACGCGCACATCTCGCTCGAAGGTCTCGGCGAGCAGTTCGAACAGAGGAATGCGCGACTCCTCAGGAAGATCTGGGGCCAGGATGCGCTCCACCATTGGCCGAACCGCGACGAGAAACTTCTCGTCGGTGTTTTGATGACGGGCGGAGAGTTCTTGGATCAGAGTGTCGACGCGGTCCATTGCGGCTTTCCTTGGCGGCCGGGGACTCGGCGTGCCAATTCAGCCTACCACAAGCCTGATCAGGACTTGCGGTCAGCCACATCGAAGGGCGGCGCTCCGGTCCGAGCCGCCGATGGCAACGACTCGGCGAAACGCACGATTTCGGGAGAACGGGGCTAGATGGCCATCGACCCCGCGGCCTGGCTGCCCAGTGGATGGCCGCCGCCGCCGCCCGGAGCCTCGCGCGACGGGTAGCCCGACGGGCCGCTACCAGGCGCACCCGCACCGCTGCGCTTGCGCGCGAGCTCCTCCGAAGACTTGTAGGCCTTAAGTTTGTTGTAGAGCGTCTTCGTGTCGATGCCGAGCACGCGCGCGGCGCGCGTCTTGTTGCCACCGGTGGACGAGAGCACGCGCATGATGTGGCGCTTCTCGACCTCCGCTAGCGGCATCTGCAGCTTTTGGTCGAGATCGCTCTCGCCCATCAATTGCTGAAGGTTCGCCGACGACTCAACCAGCACGAAATCGTACTCGGCGCCTTCGAGTCGACCTCGAAGTTCGTCGAGCGAGGTGCAGGCAGAAACCATGCAGCCCCATTCGGCGGTGAGTTTGGTCAGGTTGTGCGACGTTGGGTCGCTTTGAGAGTAAACAAGCAGGCGTTTGCCGAGAGTCATGAGGGATCCTCTTGTCCCGTGTCATCGGATGGTGCAGGCGGTGAGAGCACCGGCACAGACGCGGTCGGCTGAAGGGGTCAGGGGTCTATGGAAATCACAAGTCGCTCGGGGCGAGCCCGTTGCTACGCGAGGTGGGCGAAGACGCGAGGTTCCTGCCGACATTTCCAGAATGACGAACAGTTTCGGCAGTGGGCGGCATCGCTCGCCCGCCTTCACGTCTTCACAATCCAGTCGCCGCAAGTAGCCAGTCGCTACGACCCCGCGACCGTCGACCCTGTCAGCCGAGGATTGGCCAGGAACGCAACGCGGGCGCCCTCATGCCCGCGGCGCATCTCGGCGCGGCCAGCGGCCAGCGGCCAGCGATCAGCGATCAACTAGGCGTCGCGGACGCGCAGGTCGATCTGGCCGGCAGCCGTGCGCAGGATGATCTTGGTGTCGCCGGCGCCAATCTTGCCGGTCATCGCGGCGCTGTAGTCGCCGATCTTGCGAACCGGCACGCGGAAGTCGTTGCCGATCCGGCCCATCTCCGCCCGGGCATCGACCTCAAACTCGAGGTCCTCCGGAATGTGGCACTGCACGGTTCCCTTGCCGGTAGCCAGCGTCAGGACCTCGCCCGGCTCCTCCACAAACGCCTGCATGTCGCCGTTGTCGGTGCGCACGTCGAGATCGCCGCGGTGCTCAAAGGCAATCAGCACGCCTTGCCCGGTGTGCGCTTCGATCCCGCCGCGGCAATCCTCGAAGCGGAGGTCCCCGCGCCGCGTCTCGACCTTGCTACGGGCACGTCGCCCCACCATGGTGACGTGGCCGTTGCCCGTCACGACGACCTCGAGCTCGAGACCCGCCGGGATCCGAATGCCGGCCTCGAGCGCAATCATTCCGGTGACACCGGCCGGAGCACGCGGGCCGCGGATCACGAGGGTGTCCTTCGCTTCTGGGTCGAGTTCGGCGGTCAGCTCGATCGGGACCGCATTGAGCTGCGTCAACTCCTCCGCGGAGCCAGCATCCCGCCGCACACCGCCCTTGTAAACGATGTCGTCTGAAGGGTTTGCTTCGTCCTGCGCGCCGATATCGATGGTCCCATTGCTGACCTCGATGCGAACTCGGAACACATCGGCAGGTATGGCGAGCGAACCCGCCACCGTAGCCGTCGAGCGGTGGGCGCAGCCCGCGAGCGGCAGGGCGACCAAAATCCCGGCGATCAAGGCGCGCCAGCGGCCGCCGGATCGGGTCGGATGGGAGGACGTAGGGCTATTCATGGCAGTAGGATGGAGGCTTCTGGGCGAAACGTGCGTTTTTCGCGGAAGCGGAGTTTCGTCCTTTGGTGAGCGTCGGGAAAGACCCGATTCTCTCCTGGAGGCAATCGTTGCGGCCGGCCAAATCGTTTTGCGCCGAACCGCCGCCTCTTTGATCGGCGATTCGAACGCCCGCGCGCAACCGCGAACTCCCGTCCCATGGCAAAGCCCAACCAGGACTACCAGCCCGACCCGGTCACCATGGTGGCCTACCATCGGGCCCTAGCCGAACATGCCGACAGCCTGAAGGCCTATGCGGCACGCCTGCTCGGCGACCCGACGTCGGCGGAAGACGTTGCCCAAGATTCGTTCCTTGCGCTCTATCGCCACCTCAACCAGGTGCCGGCAGCGGCGTTTCGACCTTGGCTGTTCCGCGTCGCCCGCAACCTCTGCCTAGACCAGCTGCGTCGACGCAAGTTCAAGCTCAGCTTGTTCCGGGATATCGAGAAGGACGACGACCAGCCCTTCACGCCGCAGGATGGCAACTCGACCCAGCCCGATGCGATCGCCGAAACGCGCGAAGCCAAAGAGGCCATTGAGCAAGCAATCCAAGAACTACCGCCAAAGTTCCGGGAGGCCTTCCTGCTCTGCGAAGTCGAAGGCATGAGCTACGAGGACGCGGCCGCCGTCATGGGCTGCCCCGTCAAGACGGTCTCGACCCGGCTCTTCCGCGCGCGCCAACGCTTCACTTCTCTCGTCAGTCGACTGATCAAAGTCTGAGGACTCGGACGAATGACGAACGCGAAACCAACACCCATGAACTGCTCTACCTGTCGCCACGAACTGTCCCAGTGCCTCGACGGCCGCCTGCCATCTGGCCGGCGCACAGTGGTGCTACAGCATGCGGAAACCTGCAGCGAGTGCGGCTCCTTCTGGCGCGAACTACAGGCCGCCCAGGACCTGACGCTGTCGCTGCGCCAGATCGAAGTCAGCAGCGACTTCCGCGAAGGCCTTTGGGACCGCATCCGCGCGGGCGAAGGAACTCCAACAGCCGTGCTTGAGGAGTCGGTCTCGGTCGGCACCAAGCTTCGCTACGCAGCCACCGGCGCAGCAGCGGCTGCCGTGCTGCTGCTCGGGTTGACCTTCGTGCGCGGCGGCACCGGCAATGGCGGCGACGCGACGCTGGATCGCGGCAGCATCGCCACCACCGCAAGCCTCAACGCACCGGGCGCTGTAACTTCTGGGAGCGGCACGTCTGCGAACGGGACTTTGGCTGAGAGGACTGCAAGCGGCAAGAGTCCAGCCGGCGCCGCGAACGCAGCAGATCGCTCAGCAGATCGCTCAGAAGTACGGCCGAGCAACAACCAGCTGCAGCCACGCCAGCACACGGCCCAGCCTGCCCCCTATCTGGCGAGCTATGGCGGCCCGAGTGGCTACGGCAACACGATGGTGTCGCCCAAGCCACTGACCTTCAACGTGCTCGCCCTTGAGACGGCGCGCCAGCTCGAACACAGCTATGCGGATGCCTCGGTGGCCGTGCGCATGCTGCACGACCCCCGGCACGATCGCGACCGGGCAACGGCCAAGGTTCTGCGCAGCGCCCGCGAGATGCACGAGTTTGGTGAACTGCTGCTCGATCTGCGCGAACGCGAGCGGGTCCGCTTCAACGATATCCGCGTCGACGCTGACCTGACGTTCGCCGTCGAGATGCTCGACCAGGTGACGCAGATCCTGGCTTCCGAGCCGGAATCGGCCGGCAACAACGGCCAACTGGTCGAACGCTTCGTCGTGCCGACACTGCGCAAGGAGCGCCTCGCCCAGCTGTCGCGCTCGATCCTGGTGGCGCCAACGCGCGACCACCTGCAGGAGGTGCAGGACCTGATGCGCCTCAACCGCACCCGGCCCGGCGTCGTCTCCAAACTGTTCGTCGTGTTCGGCGATCCCACGGGCGTGGTCGAAGAGCTGTCGCTGGTCAATCCAGGCATCGCGTTCTCTTTCCACGGTGCCTGCGGACCGAGCTGGGTCGCACCGCGCAGCGAAGTCCGGAGAAACTCGCTTCTGCGCATGTTTGGCGACAGGATCGAGATCCACATCGAGCAGAACTTCGCCGAGCCGCAGGGCGCCAAGTAGCTGAGCTGGCACGATTCGCAGGGGGTTCTGGGCCTGGCAAGGCCCGTCCCCAGGAGGGGGAACAAGTTGTTCGAGGGGCTGCTAGACTGGGCGCGTCCGCCCACCCCTCTACCTGCCCACGCGCGACCCTGCCCGGGCCCGCACCCCTAAGATGCTTCGCAAGTTTCTGTCCATCGCTCTCTGCGCATCGCTGCCGGCGGCGTCACACCACGCGCCATCCGATGAACACATCGATCGAATCACGATCGATACCGTGGCGGCCGGCGCCGCCTCCGAGGCGCGCCATGCGTCCGAGGCGTTTGGCGCACTCGACTCACTTGGGGCCGCCGCCGCCAAGCAGGACCCCAAGCCGCTCAAGGCCCTGTCCGCATGGATGAAGCTTTACCGCCGCGGCAAGATCGACTTCCGCAGCAAGGAAGCCGTGACCAAGGACTCGGTTGCGGTCAAATACAAGCTGCGCAGCAAGGGCGAACTCGGCAACGCAACCTGGGCCGGCGACCTGCGGGTGATTTGCAAGGCGCTCGCCAAGCGCAACGACGCCGAAGCGGCGCGCGCCATCGCCGACGTTGCATCCGTCGGCCTCGACAGCGGCAAATACAGCTACGCCCAAGCACCCTACCAGGTGCGCAAGGTGGCGCTCGACGCACTCGCCGAGATGAGCAGCGCCGCCGCCAAGGAAGAGCTCGCCACCGGCGCGCGCGGCGACTGGAAAACGCGCAAGCGATCCAACGCGCTGCGCTCAGCGGCCATCCAGGCGCTCGGACGCATCGGCGATCCCGCCCACATGCCGATCCTGCAGTCGGCACTGTCCGATGGCGATCCCGTCATCCGCATCCAAACCGTCGACGCCCTCAAGAACATGGGCGGCGAAGAAGCGACCAAACACCTGATCGGAATCGTCGAACGCGAAAACGACGACGCCGTTCTCGTCACCGCCGCCAAGGCGCTGCGCGAGATCTACGGCAAGTTCGCGCGCGAGCAAGAAACCACGCGCGACCGACAGCGGGTCAAGCGCGGCAAGGACGGCGACGACGGCAAGGCCGAAGGCGACAAGGATGGGGAAAGCGGCAAGAGCAGCCCGCCACAGCCGGCGACGGCACGCCTCGCAGTTCGTGCCGCGGTCAAGGCGCTTGGCCGCACGACGTGGCGCGCCGACATGGTGCTGGTGCGGCTGCTCGACGACTTCCGCTCGGCCGAGGCCATCCCAGCGCTGATCAGCGTGCTCGAGCGGTTCCGCGACCATCCAGAAGAAGTCGAGTCTGGCCGCCTATCTGGGCTGCTGCAGGTGCGGGTGCACGAGCTGCTCGTCGGCATGACGGGCGCGGTGTTCCCGGCAAGCGACGCGCAGAAGTGGCGCGATCTCTGGGAGCGCGACAAAGCCAAGATCGCCGTCGTGAGCAAGGCCGAAGCCGAGTCCAAAAAATCAGGCGGCACCTCGGCAGGTGGCTTCGTTGGCATTCCGATCGAAGGCACGCGCGTCGTGTTCATCCTCGACCTGTCGGGCAGCATGGACTGGCCGATGGACGACACCGACCGCAACCGCAAGGTGCGGCGCCTCGACTACGCCAAGCGCGAGCTGCTCAAGGCCATTGACGGTCTCGCGCCCAACGCGCGCTTCAACCTGGTGACGTTCAACGGCGACGACAGCGCCGAAGCGTGGAACAAGAAGCTCGTGCTCGCCAACGACCGCAACAAAAAGCGCTTCGCCAAGTTTGTCGAGAAGCTACGGCCGCTCGGTGGCACCAACCTGTGGAGCGGCATCGAAAAGGCGCTCGACATCAAGACGCTTGAGTACGGCAACCACTACGAGACGACCGTCGACGAGATCTTCCTGCTGTCCGATGGCGCTCCCTCGGTCGGCGAAGTTGTCGACCCGGTCGAGATCCTGCGCCTCGTGCAGGAGATCAATCGCTTCAAGGAAGTGCGCATCAACACCGTCTTCATCAGCTCGCAAACGCCGCGGCAAGTCGCGGCACGCCAGGGCGAGATGAGCCTGTCGCCCAAGGAGCTGATGAAGCGCATGGCGAAGGAAAACGGCGGCAAGTTCCGCGACGTCTAAGCGGCACCGGCCAGGTGCCGCCGCAGCCGCCGCGCTACTTGCCCGCCGAGCCTGCTTGCGGAGCGCTTTTGGATGGCGCGACCCCAGGCTGCTTCGCCGCGGGCGCCGTCGGCCGCACCGGCTTGCGGGCCGGTGCGCGCGTTGTGATCCGCACGATGCGCTTGCCATCGCGGAAGGCAACACGGTCGCCGAGGGCAAAGATCGCGCGTAGCTTCGGCTGCTGCCGCAGCAGAGCGAAATACTCGTCGGAGTAGGCCACAACGACCACCGCCTGCTTGCGCCAGTCGGTTGGCAGCCCTTGCTCGACGACCACGTGGCGGGTGACCAGGAAGACTCGGCCATTGGCGCGGCGCAGCTCGGGCAGTGCGATCGAACCTGACCGCCTTGATGTCCGCGGGTTGCGCGTCGCGCCGAGGTAGAAGTCGTCCGAGCCCGTCACAGGCCCGGAGAGACTTTTGCTCTCGGCAACGGCGCCCGGACCGGTGCGCGCTTGGCCGAGTCGCTCGAACAGGCTCCCGCCGCCGCTCGTTGCCGGGCCTGTTGGGCCTGTGGCTCCTGCAGAAGCAGGACCGCTGGCTGCAGGCCCCCTGGGTCGCCCCGTGCCGCCGCCCCAGCCGCCCTGGTCGCGCCCCGGGATCGGCGGCACAACGCTGCCCGGGCCTCGGTAGCGAACCGGCCGGTTGCTGCTCGTGCCCGTCGGGAACGCCAGCCGCATGCCCTCTTCGACGATCAGCTGCGAGGTGTAGGGCGTGACGATGCCGTAGCGCGTCGCAAGCTGCCGCACTTCATCGACAAGCTCTGCCTGCACGCCGTTGCGACGGATCGCGACGAGCAGGCTCGCAACGTGCTGCTTGGCCCACAGCGTCTGCGCAAACTCGTGGTCCGACGCCGTCTCCGGAAACGCGACTTCGAACGAGTAGTCCTTTTCGACGCCCGCCTGTTTGCCGCGCACGCGAACCGTGTGCTTGCCGTGGTTTCGGTAGCGGCCGACCACCTGCATCATGTCGCCACAAAAGAGGTCGCGCGTCTTGTTTGGGTGCACGTGAAAGGCATCCAGGCCGTCGCACGAAACCACAACATCCGCGAGCGCCGGCCGCGATAGCTTTTGGCACAGCGCGTCGACCTTGACTTCGATCTTTTCGTTATCGCCGACGAAGTCGCGCGCCCCGCGATGCTGCTCGACCAGATCGTCGATCAACCGTGCGTCGACGCGGTCCCCGACACCAAGAGCGAACAGGCGCGGCTTGACGCCACGGCCCACCCGATTTTCCGTTTCTCGCAGCAGCGCGAGGATCTTGTTCGCATCCGTAAGGCCGACGCTGGGCTGACCGTCGGTCACGAACACGATCTGTGGCAAGAGCCCCTCGTTGCCCTCCGGCACGTTGGCCGTCAACGCCTCCCGCAGCGCTTCTCCGATGTTGGTCCCCCCCATCGCCACAACGTCGTAGATCCGGCGTCGAGCCTCGGCGAGATTGGCAACGGTCGCGCGCTGCGGCTCGTCAAAGAATGAGGTCACCGTCGAGGCGAACGTGTGCACCTGGAAGTAGTCGCTATCGCGCAAACTGCCTAGGAAAGCGTGCACAGAGGCTTTCGCCTGGTTGATCTTGGCGCCCTTCATCGACCCTGACGTGTCGATCACGAACTGCACGAGCCGCGGCGGCAGCTTGCCCTCGGCAAGCTCGCGCGGTGGCGAGACCAGCAGCGTGAAGTAGCCCGGCTCACCCGCCTTGCGCCACGTCAGCGCGTTGAGCCCAAACTCCTTTTTGGTCAAGCCATAGAGAACGCGCAGATCGTCAAAGTCGCCGTTGGCACCTTCGAGCGACACACGCGCCTTATTCTGGCCGATGCGCCGGATCTCGGCATCGCCATGTGGCGAAACAACGGTCGCGATCGGCGTTTTCGACTCGATCGCAAGATCGAGCGACAGCATGCCGGCCGCTGCATCGCCGAGGCGCGCGACGCGAACCGGCCAGTTCCACTCATACATGCCCGCCTTCGGCTCCATCACCTGCCGCATTCGAACCATGATGCCGATCTCGCCCTGCGCCGGGATGGGAAAGATGCGCGCGCGCAACATGCCTTCGCCGGCGTATTCGAGCAGTCCCGGATCGCGACGACGCCGCACGATCGACTCGTAAATTTGGCGAGCCTTGCCGCTGTCGAGCACCTCGCCAGCGATCTCCTTGCCGCCGACGGTCATGGTGAATGCGTCGGCGACGGCGCCCGCCGGCAGCGGCATAAACCACGTCGCCTCCTGGATGCGTGACGTTGTATTGGCGATCGTCTGCTCAATCGTGGTCGTCGCAACGCCATCGACGATGCGCGCCTTGACGCCGGTCTTGACGATGTGCACGCCGGCGCGGGTCGGCCGCGGCGCCGTGGCCGCCCCCCGGTCGCCGCTGTCGCTATCGCTGCCGCCAGCCGTCTGCGCCGAAGCTGGATCCGGGCCGATCAAGAGGCCCTGAGCCGAAAGCGACGCCGTGCAAAGCATCGCGAGAAGGGGGACTACACGGCGAATGGTCGTCATCATGATTCGTCTCGGCGCGCACCGCACAATCCGTGCCGCGGCGGACGTGAGCCGAACGCCGCGCCTCCGCATGGGTTCCCAAGAGGACGGACGATTCCATGTTTCTATTCCGAAACAAGTAGCCCGAACGGCGCTTTTTCAACCGTGCACGAGCCGCTACTTGCCGCGCTGCGCCCGCGGCATCGCGGCCGGCTTGCCAACGGTCTCAGCCGCGCGTCTGGGGAAGGGCCTGGCAGACGACTTGGCGGAGCTCTCGCTCGGCGCCAAGAGCTTGGCAGCATCCGCGGCAAAGACGACCTGAAACCGCGGCGCGAGGCGGCGCACCAGATCTTCGGGGGTCTGGATCTGCCCAGCCGTCACGACCGCTTCAACCTCTTGCTCACCCGTCTTTTTCATATTGCGGGTCCACAGGTAGACCTTGCCAGGCAGCCGCAACCGAAAGCGCAGATCGAGGCCGGCAAGGCGTCGGCGCTGCCGCTCAAAAAACTGCGTCACGAGAGGGTCCTCCTTATCGCGCATCGCAGCCGCGCGCTTACGCGCCTCGAGCCACGCTGCTTTCCCCTGCGGATAGAAGCTCATCTTGGCCAGCCCCGGCTTTGGACCGGCGGCCAGCTCCCACTCGGCGCTGCTGCCGCTCAAAGGGCTGCGCTGCAGCGTCGCGAAGTCGGCGAACGAAGCGGTGAGGTCAACGCTCCGCGCGCCGTTCCCGCGCTCCACACCATGCGCGGCAAGCTCCATCCCCGCGCCGGCCAATTCGCGCCGAACCTTTTCTTCGTCAAAGACCGCACTCAGATCCGACGCGGCCCCGGTCTGCGCCGCCAGCTGCTGCTGCGCAAGCTCCGCGAGCAGTCGCTCGCGCACCTTCATGCGCACCGATTGGCTACCGCTACCGTCCGCGTTGAGGGTGACCGTCTGTTCAAATTCCAAACAGCCAGTCAGGAACAGGCTGCATGCGAGCAGCAACGTCTTGAGACCGGGCATAGGGGAGCGATCGGCCGATGCGACCGAAGATCTGGAGCCGAATCGGCAGGCAGCGCGCGTGCGGCAAGCACACGCAAAACACGAGCGTCTCACGACGAGCCACGTAGGATGCCTCGATGCTGTTGTTCGTCGATAAGCTGACCTGGGCCTCCGAATTGCCGGTCTGGGCCGTGATCACGGGCCTCGTCATGCTCGTGATCGGAGCCGAGCTGCTCGTGCGCGGCGCCGTGTGGATCGCACTCGCGGTCGGCATGTCACGCATGGCCGTTGGCTTGACGCTCGTCTCGATCGGCACCTCGCTGCCGGAGCTGCTGGTGACGCTGACGGCCGCCGACGGCCACCCGGAGCTCGCCATTTCGAACGTGCTCGGCAGCAACATCGCCAACGTCCTGCTGATCGTCGGCGTGACCGCGTCGATCCGCGCCATCCGGCTCAAGACCCAATGGCTCGAGATCTTCTACATGCTGCTGATGACGGCGCTGGCGTGCGTGCCGTTCTTGCTCAACCAACGACTCGAGCGCTGGCTTTCGGCCATCATGCTCGCGGTCTTGTTTGTGTTTTTGGGGCAGCTGCTGGTCCGTGAGCGCGCCGGCAAGCGCCTGATGAAGGACGAAGCACCGCCGACGACGACCCTCCCCGGCTGGTTCTGGCACTGCATCATGCTGGCCGCCGGGTTCGCCACGCTCGCCTATGGCGCAGAATGGCTTGTCGAAGGCGCCGTCAAGCTCGCCGCCGACTTTGGCATGAGCGAAGGCACCGTCGGCCTGACAGTCGTCGCGATCGGCACCAGCTTGCCGGAGCTTGCAACCTCTGCTGTCGCCGCCCTGCGCGGCCAATCCGAGATCTGCATCGGCAACGTCATCGGCAGCAACATCTTCAACGTCGGAGCCGTGCTCGGCGGTGCGGGCTTGCTCAACCCGTTTGCCTTCGACGCCCAAGAGCTGCAGCCGACGGTCCTGGTCACCGTCGGCTCTGCACTGCTGCTTGCACTCATCCTGCGCCGCCTCCACGGCGTGCCGCGACCGGTCGGCCTGCTGCTGTTCGCCGGCTACGTCGGCTTCACAGCGTTCATGGTGCTCTCGCAAACGCCGCCCCCCGCTTGATGGACGCCGTTGCATTCATTCAGCAGCAGGCGCCGTGGCTGCTCGAACCCGAACTCGGCGTGTGCGTGGTCGGCTCGCAGGCACTCGCGCACGCCTGTCGTGAAAAGGGCCTTGAGGGACCGAGTCCGAGCGATCTCGACCTGTCGTGGTCGCTCGCCCCCGAAGCCGGGGCGGCGCTTCTCGAGCAACACGGCGCTCTCGTCCCGACAACGAGCGGCAGCCAGGAGCGCGGCACGCTCGCCCTCAAGCTCGGCAGCACGCGCATCGAGATCACAACGTTCCGCGCCGGCCCCGCCGATGCTTCGATCCACAAGCGCATCAAAGCCGACCTGGCCGAGCGCGACATGACGATCGGCGCCATCGCGGTCGAATGCGCAACCGGCCGCGTGCACGACCCACTCGAAGGCCTCAAGCACTTCCAAGAGCGTCGCATCGCTGCGGTAGGCGACCCCGCACAGCGCGTGCGCGAGCATCCGATTCGCTGGCTGCGGTACTTCCGCAAGGCGCATGAGTTTGGCTTCTTGGTCGACGGCAACATCCGCCGCCTTCGCCGCGAACTGTCGCCGACCATCCTGCTGGAGCTGCCGAAAGAAGCGATCGCACTCGAGCTGCGCGCCATGATCAGCAAATGCCCCTCGCCGGGCCGCTGCCTGCTCGACCTGCACGAGGTCGGCCTGCTGGAGACGCTGTCACCCGAACTGATGCGGCAGTTTGACGGTCGGCCGGCCGGGCCGCAAAGGTGGCATCCAGAGGTATCGCAGGGACTGCACATGATCCTTGCGATGGAGTGGGCGGTGCAGGCAACTCAAGACATGGAGGAGCGCGACCGCACCGCGACTCTCTTTGCGGTGTTGTGCCACGATCTCGGCAAGGGCGACACAAAGCCTGATGCGTGGCCACATCACAAGGGGCACGAGGCCGCCGGCCTGCCGCACATCGAGCGGCTCGCGGCGCGCTGGCCGGGCCTGATGGACCAACGCACCACAACGCTCTGCAAGCACGTCAGCGCACTGCATCTCGAAGTGCGCCGCTTTGAAGAGCTGCGCTCGGGCACGCTCGCTCGCATCTACGACGAGTATTTTCGCGCCAAGGACTACCCGCTCGAGCCGTTCGCGCTGGCGGTCGCCGCCGATTCCGCCGGCCGACTGGGTCTGCAGCACCACGGCGAAGCGGTGCTCAGCAGCGTGAAAAAGAACCTTGCCATGCTGCGCGAAGCCTGCAGCAGCGTCGACGCCGGCGCCCTTCGCGAGCAGCACGGCAGCGACCTCGACGCCTTTCGTGCGGCACTGCATGAAGCACGGGCTCGGGCCGTATCGGCCGCGCGTCGCTAGCCTGCGATTGCGGGGCCTGCGAGACTGCACGTTTGCGAACCTGCGAATCTGCGAATTTACTTCTCGATCGTCAAATCCTGCACCGTGGTCCGGCCCGCCTCGACGTCGACAACAACAATCTCAGACCACTCGCCTGAGCTGTTCGCAAAGCTCCGGCACCGCACCTCGTAGCGGCCAGCCGCCACGCCTTCGATCCGGTAGCTGCCCCGCGTCGCAATTCCCGGCGCGCCCCAGTCCTCGGCACCGACCAAGCGCTTGCTGACGAAGCCCAACGCTGGGCCGCCATCGGCATCCAGCACGCGTCCGCGGATCTGGCCCGCGCCGACAAGCTCGGCAAGGCCAACGTCCGTGAGCCGATCGCGAACAACCACGACATCGGACTTGGAGAACGGTGCGTAGCTGCGGCCTTTGACCTTCAATTTGTAGGTGCCGACCGGCACGTCCTCAAAGACTGCCTTGCCTTCTTCGTCTGTGCGCACGGTCTGCTCCCCGAAAGTCATCGAGGTCGTGCCGCCGGAGTCGCCGTCCATCGTGATGCCGACCATCACGGCCCGGCGCTCGCGCGGCTTCTCTTCGCCGTCGCCCGCGGCGCCAGGCGCCCGCTCGTCCATGCGCGTGAGCGAGACCTCGGCGTCTTCGACCGGCTCCGCCTCGTCTTTCGACAGTGCCTGCACGCGCACCGTTCCGCACACAAGCCGGAGGTCGCGAGCAACGGCTGCCGTGTTGGCCGGAATGATGATCGATGACTCGGCAAGCACGCGCTGCTCGGGCTTGCCAAATCGCAGCGTGTAGGCGCCGGCCTCAAGCCCTTCAAAGGTGTACGAGCCGTCCGCGCGCGTAGTCTTCTTCTCGCCACTCAAGCCGGCGATGACGGGCTGGTCGTCATCGTCCTTGTGCAACTCGACCGTTCCGCCAGCGACCGGACCATCGGCTCCAAACAACTGCCCTGTCAGCTTGGCCAGGACCGGCATACGCAGCGCAACCGCGACGGTCTTCCCCGCCACCAAGTCGACGACCTTGGCGCTGGACGCGATCTCGACATCGCCGGTGCTCAACACAAGCGCCATGTTTCCCATCTCGCGCGGCTTTGAGGTGTGCGCGAGCACCGCGGTATAGCGGCCAGACCGAAGCGGCCCGAAGCGAAGCTGCCCCGCGGCATCGGTCTTGCCCGATTCGACAGTTGTCGCCCGACCCTCGCCATCCTGCTGCAGAAGGACTTTGCGCTGCGGCTCCGCCACTCCATCAGACTGCGTTACGGCGACATCGACGTAGCTCGGCTTGGCGACGACAAGCTGCACCTCCGTGGCCCCCGCCTCCGGCAGCGTCAGCCGTGTCTTGGTAGACGGGGCGAACCGGTCATGCTTCGCAACGGCAACCGCGTTGCCAGCCGGCAGCCCACCCATCGAGACCATGCCGTCACTGTCCGTCTCCCCCGTGCCCAGCACCCGCTCGCCGCGGGACTGCACCACGCCGGTAGCATCGTCGGCAAAGGCCGTGCGGACCTGAAAATCGCCGCCGCCCTTCCAAGCCGACCGAAACTGCGGCACGCTGGATATCTCGACGCGCGCGTTCGCAACGGGATGGCCTTCATCATCGACAACGCGAACGTGCGCCATCGCGCCAGCATCGGCAATGAGCCGCACGTCATCGACAGTTTGCGCAGCGGAGACCCGCACGCCTTTCCGCTCAGCGGGCAGGTGGCCATTGCCGCTGGCAAGAACCGAGACGACACCGGGCTTCACATTCGAAAGTTCGAAGCGGCCATCCGGTCCGGTCTTCACAGCACCTTGGCCAAGTCCTGTACCGCCGAAGGCATCAAAGAGCCGGAAGCCGCCGTTGCGACTCGACCGCGTCCATACCCGACTGCCCGCGATGGGGGTGCCATCGCGCGCAACCAAAACACCCGACACGCCACCAAGGCGCTGCAGACGCAGCTCAAGGCCGACCGAGCCCGTCGAAGCATCGACCAGCTTCGCTTCGGAATGACCTTTTGCCGAGGCGCGCAGCGTGACCTTGTCATCCGCCAGACCCGCAAGCCGAAAGCGACCCTGCGCATCGGTGGTGACCGCCTCCTCATCGCTGTAGCGCTCAATCTCCATGGCGCCGCGGCTCTCGCGCCGAAGGCTCGCGACCTTTGCCCCCGCAACGCCAACGCCACGCTCATCGAGAACGCGCCCGGCGACGGCGTGTCCTTCTTCGAGGGTCAGGACGTAGTCCACGAGGCGTTCGCCAGGTGCCAGCTCGATCGTCACGGTCTTGGGCACGAAACGACTCGATGCCGTCGTGAGCACGTGCTTGCCGGGCCGCAGACCTGCGATCGAAAAGCGCCCCTCTGCATCGGTGCGCACGCCCGACTCCGACGTCGCAAAGAACGATACGGCGGCACCACGTCGAACTTCGATGTCCGCTACAGGTGCACCCGCCGCGTCCTTCACGACGCCCGCGATCGAGCCTGCAGCGATCGCGACGAGATCGCCGACGTCATGGTTGGCACTGTGCCCCTCAAACGAAGCCTGGGCGGCGAACACCTGTTCTTGGTCCAGCAAGCGCAGCTCGGCAGACCCGTGACGCGGCAACCGAAATGCAAAACGGCCCTCCCGATCGGTCGTCACCTCGAGATTCTCCGCGGCCCCGCCGGGAATCCCCGCCAGGCCTTCGAAGCCTCGCCGGATGCGCACGCCCACGGCCAGGTCTGGCTTTCCAGCCCCAGCTTCATCGACGACGCGTCCGCGCAGTTCGACCTTCGCGTCGCCCGCGGCGTCCGCCGCGACGTTCGCTGTCCGAGCCGCCTCGGTGCGCTCGATCGCATCGCCTTGCTCCCCATCTGCGGCCCTCGCGCCTAGCGCCTCGACGACGTGGGCCGCTTGCGCAGCTTCGGAACCGTCGCTGGCCTCTGCCGAACTCGATGTCCTGCTTGCCGCATCACCGGGCCGATCGACCTCGGTGCGGGCCGCTACAAGCCAGGAGACGACACCAAGAATGGCCAGAAGGGCAACGAATACAACGGCTTGGGGCTTCATGAGCGAATCGGCAAGGCGCGACAAAAGCGAGCTCCGGCATGCAACGACACCGTGTGAGTGAGCCTGCCCACGCGCCAGGGGCAGTGGTTCCGACTACTACGGTAGTGCACGCCCCGAAACTCCCGCGCGATCGGTTGGCCACGCCGCGCCGCGCGCTACCTTGCCTGGGTCATGCTGACCGCCGCCAACTTCAAGAACCGCCGCAAGCAGTTCCTCGCCGCCATCGACTCCCCCGTGCTGCTGATGGCAGGTGGGTGGATCCCCCGTAACTACCCGGCGAACGCGGGGCCGTTCCGGGCCGACAGCACGTTCTTGTTCTTCTTCCCCGAACCGGAAGCCAACGCAGCGGCCCTGTTTGATCCGAAGGACAAGTCGGTGACGCTGTTCCTCGACGAGCGCACCAACGCCGACGCGCTGTGGCACGGGCCGTCGCCGAGCTTCGCCGACATCAAGCGGCTCACGGGTGTGACCGCCATCGAGAAGCGCAGCGACCTGGCCAGCTTCGTCAAGAAGAAGATCGGCAGCCGCAAGGCGCGCACGCTGGCGATCGCCGATCCGCGCGCGACCGCCGAGGCGCGCAAAATCACCGGCGACAAGGTCGAGTTCTTCGACACCAAGAAGATCGGCAGCCCGGAGCTGATCGACGCGATCGCCGCGCTGCGCAACTACAAGAACAAAGAAGAGCTCGGCGAAATGCGCCGCGCGGCCTCGATCACGCGGGATGCGCACAAGCGCGCGATGGCCAATACGCGTCCGGGCGTCTTCGAGCAGGAGCTTGTCGGCCACGTCGAAGGCACCTTTATCCACGGCGGCTGCGTGCCGGCCTACGGCACGATCCTGAGCGTGCGCGGCGAAGTGCTGCACAACCACGCGCACAACAACCTGATGAAGAAGGGAGACTTGGTGCTGCTCGATGCCGGCGCCGAACTCGCCAGCGGCTACTGCGCCGACGTGACGCGCACGTGGCCGGTGAGCGGCAAGTTTTCGCCGGCGCAGCGCGACATCTACGACATCGTGCTCGCGGCGGAAAAGACCTCGGTCGACATGGTTCGGCCCGGCCAGCGCTACCGCGACGTGCACCTGGCGTCGGCGCGCGTCATCGCCGACGGCATGCAGCAGCTCGGACTGATGAGCGGCTCGGTCGACGAGCTCGTCGACACCGGCGCGACCGCGATGTTCTTCCCGCACGGCGTCGGCCACCTGCTCGGCATCGACGTGCACGACATGGAGGGCTTTGGCGACCGCATCGCCTACACCGACGGACGCACGCGCAGCAAGCAGTTCGGCCTGCAGTTCTTGCGTCTCGACATCGACCTGCAGCCGGGCATGGCCGTCACGATCGAACCCGGCATCTACTTTGTGCCGGGCTTGATCCAGGACAAGGAGATGCGCCAGCGCTTCCGCGGCCAGATCGACTTTGGCCGCATCGACAAGTTTTTGACGATGAACAGCGGCCGCGGCTTCGGCGGCATCCGCATCGAAGACGACGTCGTCTGCACCAAGGCGGCGCCCGAAGTTCTCAGCGCCGAAGTGCCAAAGGAGCGCCTCGCGCTCGAAGCCCTGATCGGCAGCGCGCGCTGACGTGCTGCGCGCCTTCGCTCTCGCGCTTGGCCAGCTGCTGACGCCGTCGATCCTCGGCTTGCTCGGCCTGTGCACGCTGCTGAGCCTCGGCTGCCTCGCCGGCCTGTGGTTTGGCCTGGACCTGCTGCTGGATCGCTGGCTGGGCGAACTCACCGACCGGAGCACGTGGCTGTCCTGGCTCGGCGGCGCGCTGACGCTGGTGCTGTCGTGGTTCTTGTTCCCGGTGCTCGCCATGGCGTTTGTCGGCCTGTTCTTGGACCACGTCGCCAAGCTCGTCGAACGCCGCCACTACCCGCACCTGCCGAAAGCCGAAGGCCTGACGATGGCCGAATCCGTCGCCGCTACGGTGCGCTTTCTCGCGACGCTGGTCGCTGCCAATGCGCTGCTGCTCGGCCTGCTCGTCGTCATGCCCGTCGCCTACCCGTTTGGCTGGCTCGTCACCAACGGCTGCCTCGTCGGCCGCGAATACTTCGAACTGGTTGCCATGCGGCGGCTGAGCACGCCCGACGCTGATGCGCTGCGGCGGCGGCGCGCAGCCGAATGCTTGCTCACCGGCATCGCCATCACGCTGCTGCTGACCGTGCCCGTCGTCAACCTGGTGGCACCGATCCTCGCGACCGCGGTGATGGTGCACCGCTACCACGACTGGCAAAGTCCTCGCGGCGCCGTCGCCGGCGGAAGCGCCAATAGAAACGCCAGCGGAAGAAGCAGCAGCAGCCCGCCGCCCATGCCGCGACGGTAGCCACGACTACTCCGGCACTGCTAGGTGGCGCTCAAAATGCGCCAGCAGCTTGCCCAGTAGATAGCGCGCATGATGCGGCCGCCCCGTCCAGCCATGCGTCGCACCCGGCGCAAACGCAAAGTCAAAGTCCTTGCCTTGCCGCATCAGCGCTTCGGCGAGATCCACGACCGTCTTGAACGGCACAATCTGGTCCTGCATACCGTGGATCAGCAGCAGCGGATCCTGCAGGTTGGCGGCGTACTGCGCGGCACCGCGCAAGAACACGTCCGGATGCGTATCCGGTCGACGCACGATGGCGACGTCATCGCTGCCAAAGAAGCGCGGATCGACGGCCGCCGCGCAGGCGACACCGGCGTCAAAAAGCCCGGGCTTCTTCAGCAGCGCGTAGGCCGTCAGCGTGCCGCCATAGCTGCTGCCCCAAACGCCGATGCGATCCGGATCGACAAACGACAGCGACTCCATGTAGGCCACAGCGCTCGCAAGGTCCTCGAGATCGCGGCCGGCAAAGTCCCCCAAGAACTGCTCGCGAAACGCGCGCCCGTAGCCGGTGCTGCCGCGCACATCGACCTGGACCACGATGTAGCCACGCTCAACCAGCAGCTGCTGGAACATGCCGTAGAAGCCGCCCCAGCGGTTGCGAACGGTGTTGGAGTAGACCGGGCCAAACAGCACGGGATGGCGTGCGCTGCGATCGAGCCCGCGCGGCTCGAGGATGCGCGCATGCAGCGTGGCACCGTCCGCCGCGGCAAACGTCGCGTAGCGCACGTCGGCCCACGGCCGCTCGTCAAACGCAGGCGGTGTCGAGCGCGTGATGCGCCGCAGCTTCGCATCGCTACCACGGCCGGACGTGATGTAGAGCTCGGTCGGCTGCGCATCGCCGCTGTGCAGGAGCGCCACGCTGCTGCCATCCGGAGAAGGGTACGGGCGCAGCTCCCCCGCGAGTTCTTCGAAGTCGCTTCCGACATCGACCGCAGCGCCCTGCCCAAGCGCGACGCGAAACACCTGACGCTCGTAGGGACTGCGCGCATTGCACGGGTAGAAGACGTCGCCGCTATCCGCAGCAACCACGGGGCCGCCGGTCACATCGCTAGCCGGATCCGACAGCCTTGTCGGCGTGCCGCCGCCCGCGGCCGGCAGGGCATAGAGCCCGTAGCGATCGTCGAGATCTGCTAGCACCAGCACGTGCTCGCCACTCGGGTGCCACGCCGAACCCACGGTTGTGTAGACACGCGTTTCGCGGTGGTCATGCCACAGCTCGCGCAGCCGGTCGTCAGGAGCCGCCGACGGGTCATAGACGTGCAGCCAGCGATCGACAGCCGTATCCGACTCGCGATCGATCAGCAGCCGGCCATCGCGCGACCAAGAAAAGTCGGCGATGCGCACCGCTTCGGGGTCTGGCAAATCGAGCGGCTCGAGCTCGCCGCCATCGACCGCGAGCAGTGCGACCATGCGCTTTTCGTTGGCGTCTCCGGGGTAGCTGCGGCGCACGAGGTTGGGATCGATTTCCTCGCCGATGTAGGAGGGGAACGGCACGGTGCGCACGCCGCGCCGGTCGACGTAGTGCACGGCGAGGGTGCGGCTATCCGGCGCCCACGCGTAGCTCGGCCCACCCCAAACATAGGTGCCGATCTCGACCTCGCGTCGACGGTAGCGCCCCATCGGAACCTTCGAAATCGAGTCGACGCCGACACTCGTGAGCTGCCGCACTTTGCCGCCGCCGGCCGCCAAGTCCACAAGCCAGAGATCGCCGCCCTTCAAGAACGACGCGTAGCGCCCGTCCGGCGACACCGCGAGGCGCGACGCGCCACCGCCAAGTTTGGCGACCTCACGCGACGCACCGTCCAAACCGGTCTGCCACAGGCTTCGGCCTCGCCGGTAGAGCAGCGAAGCGCCATCCGGCATCCAGACAAACTCGCCGACGCTACCGCCGGGCTGTTCGTGACTCGTCAGCTGGCGGCGCTTGGCGCCGTCTGCTGCGACAAGCCAGAGTTCGCGCCGCTTCCCGCCGACGTCTTGCCAACGAAAGGCGAGGTGCTGGCTGTTTGGCGACCAGGCGGGGCTCGACGGCGAGACGCCCACCAGCGAGCTGCGCGACAGCACCTGTTCGATGCGGAGCGGCTTCTCGGCGGCAGCATCGGCGGCGGCATCCGCGGCGGCGGCGGATCCGCCCGTGACCGCGGACGATGAATGGCCTGCCGATTCAGGCGCAGCACAGCTGCACGCAATCGCCAGCGCGACAGCCAAAGACGTCACGCGGCACGAAGCGAAGGTTCGCATCCAGGCGTGCTATCCGACCCGTTCGGTTCGCGTCAAGACGAACTCCCGACCGACGAACTCCCCGCCCCAGCCAGGGACACAGCCCGCCAGCGAATCAGCCCGCGGGATCCGTCGCCGGTGGATACAGCAGCACCGGCACGTGCGAATGCCGCACGACCACTTCGGCAACCGACCCGAGCAGCAACCGCCGCAGACCCGAACGGCCGTGCGTCGCCATCGCGATGTAGTCGAACGCCTCCTTCTCGGCGAAGGTCACGACGGCATTGCACACGTCGGCCGCATCCACCAATTCGAAACCGCGGCAGCGCGGCCCCAGCTCTTCGGCGAGTTCGCCCAGTCGAGCTTCCCAGTCGGCGCGTAGCTCCGTGCGGTCCGGGTAGACCGCCATCATCGCGCCGGCAACGGGCTCGAGCGGCAGGTTTTCGAGCACGGCGAACAGCGTGATGTCGAGCTCGAGCTTGGCGGCGAGCGTGCGAACAGGATCAAACGCGCGCCGCGATTCTTCAGACAGATCGGTCGTCAACAGGATGCCGGGCATTGCTTACTCCTTGTGCCACCGAGCATCGCACACGGTGGCCGCGTCGCAATGCGCACTACGACCCGCCCGGGCGGGGGCGCGATTGGATCAGCGTGCGCGCCGCGTCCCCAGGCATCGTGGCGGCGGCGGCGGCGCCATTCGCGCGCCGGCCCGGCAGGGAAAACGCCTCGTCGATATCGGTCAGTCCCGCATGCGCTAGCGCTGCGAGGCGCTGCTCATGCGCCTCGAGCAGCTCCGAGCCGTGGAAGCTTGCCGACTGGCGATGGCCGTAGTCGAGCAGCGCCAGCGTCACGTCGCTGATCGCGACCATCGTCAGCAGGATGCCGCCGCCGGCCTCGAGCATCAGGTGCAGCACGGACAGCCAGGACATCGAATCGATGTCGACCAGGTAGAAGAACAGCAGCGCGCCGCCGGCGACGTGGAAGCCGAGCGCTTGGCGACGGATGCCGCCGAGCACTTCGCCAACTTCGCCGTCGTGGTGCGGCCGCACCAGATCCTTGGCGCGCCGCACGTAGATGCCCGGGCCGATGGCGAGACAGGTGACTGCGGCGATCAGGATCCAGCTGCCTTCGACCTGGCTCAGAAAACTCAGCACCAGCAGCAGAAAGCCGACCAAGAACGGCGCAAAGACGACGGCCAGCCATCCCGGTGCTGCGGCCTGCGGCAGCAGCGTCTTGAGGGCCAGCGAGCTGCGCATGATGCCTGGGAAGAGCGCGATCAGCTTGGGGGCAACGGTCACCATCAGCATGGCGCCGATCGCGACCGAGACCTGCTGCTTGAGCATCGCGCCCTGGCCGCCGCCGCCGCGGCCAAACAGGCCCCCGCCGGCATCGACGTGTGAGAAGTCGAGCGACTGAGCCCACGGCCAGGCCGAAACCAGCAGCGGCACGGCGAGCGCCACCAGCCACGCGGCGCGGGTCAGCAGGCGCGAACGGCCGACGCGCAGCCACTGCCAGGCGGCGGCGATGGCGAGGCCCGCGACAGCGACCTTGATGAACAGCAAAAAGCCCTGCAGGCCATCGAGCAGCGACAGGTTGCTGTTCCCGAAGGTCCGCTCCACCTGCTCGACGGCGGCGGCCGCCTGGGCGCGCGTCATCTCTCCCTGACCTTCCATCGCGCCCGAGGCCATCGCCGACGCGGCCGACTCAAAGTCGAAGAGTGCCAGCACAGCCCCCAGAGTGAGCATCACCGCAGCAACCCAAAGGGCGGCCCGCCGCCACGCTACATAGTCCTGCGCGAGCTCGTTTTGCACCGGAGCTGCGCTGCTGAGCATCTCGGCCCGCTCGGGCCCGGAAGCCCTCTCCCGCTGGAAGTCGGCGGTGAAAGCCCGCACAACGAGCATTCGGGCAAGATCGGCAAAAGCGGCAACGTTCGCAGGCATAAGACATACAACCCGCTCGAGCCTCCGCCGTTGCAGCCCCCCGCAGTATCTTTTGCGGAATGGAGATCGACGCCACGCAACCGCCCCTGCCACCGCCGCCGCGCACGCTTCCCGCATCGCTACGCTGGCGGATTCTGCTCGGTGGCGCGCTGCCGACGATTGGCTTTGCGACGCTCGCGGTTGGCGGATTCCTCGGCGTCGTGTTCGCCGCAAACTCCGAGCTCTCCTCCTGGTGGCGCTTCCGCGGCGAGCTGGCGCTGACCGAAGGCCGGGTGGTCGCCGTCGACAATGCCAACGTTCGCGTCAACGAAGAGTATGTGCAGGCGATCACGTTTTCCTACCGAGCGCTCGGCCGCGACCGGCTGGCGACGAGCTACGGACGCGGCGCGATGCCGGCAAAAGATGAAGCCATCCAGATCGAATACGCCGTCCGCAACCCGGATGCCGCACGCATCCCGGGCTTCAACAGTGCGCCGCTGCCGGTTTGGGCGGCGTTCCCCCTGCTGTTCACGCTGATCAGCATCGGCCTCATTTGGTTTGGCTGGCGCAAGGGCCGCCGCCGCGTCTGGCTGATGGAACACGGCCACTCTGCATGGGGACTGTTGACGAGCACAAGCCCAACCAACACCCGCATCAACAACCAGGTCGTGCAGCGCCTGACGTTTGCGTTTGTCGATGCCAACGGCGACCGCGCAACCGCAACCGACCGCTCACACCACGAGGAATACGGCCGCGAAGACATCGCGCGGCACGTGCTGTATGGCGACAGCGTCGGCCGGCGCGAAGGCATCAGCTGCATCGTCGAACTGCTGCCGAGCAAACCGGAAGTCCACAACGGCGCATGGCAGCCGGTTTCGCTAGGCGGCCTGCTGCGCGTGCTGATCGTGCCCGCGATCGCCCTCGCGATGATCGCACTCGCGACGCAGGTCCGCTTCTAGCGCCGGACGGCCTCGCGTCGGAGAGGACTCAGCCCCGCACCAACCGCTGCGGGCTGCCGGGAAGGCGCGCAACGAGACCGCGCGCTTCGAGGTCGAGTTTGACCGTGGTCACATACCACATGACCGAGTCGTCCGGCGCCATGGCCGTGCCCTGCAGATGCGGCTCGACCAGCATCGCGAGATCCTTGAACGCCACGCCCGGCGCCTCAGGTGGAATGACGGCGAGCAGCGACTGCTTCATGGCCTCGTATTTGGCGCGGTCGATGTTGACGCCATCCTTGCCGGACGGGTGCTGGGTGAGGATGCGTTCGACGGTCATGGCTGGTTTCATAGAACGGTTGGGACGGGACGTTGGGAAAAGCACATCGCGGTCGAGCTGCGCAGAGCTACGAGCGGCGTCGATCATCCCAAGAGCGGAGACGCCAGCGACGGGCCAGCGAACGGGCCCCCAACGAATCAGCGCGCCAGCCAGCCGAAGTCGGTGTTGCCGCCGCTCAGAATGGCGCCGATGCGCTTGCCGGGCAGCTGGTCGGCAATGGCGCGCAGCGCGGCGAGCACCGTGGCGCCGCTGGGCTCTACCACGAGCTTCATGCACTGCAGAAAGAAGCGGGACGCGTCGACCATGGCGTCTTCTTCGACCGTGACGATGCAGACGCGATGCTCTTGCAGCAGGGCGAAGTTGGGCTCGCCGAGCGCGGTCATCAGGCCGTCGCCCCACGTCTTGGCGTTGTCGACTCGGGGCTGGTGCACGCCAGTCGCCATCGAGCGCGCCGCGTCGTCCACGGCCTTGGGCTCGGCTGCCAGCATCCACGTGTCCGGCTGCAGCGCGCGCACCGTGACCGCCGAGCCAGCGCACAGCCCGCCGCCGCCGACAGGCACGATCACCACGTCGAGATCGGGAACGTCTTCGAGCAGCTCCAGCGCCGCCGTGCCCTGTCCGGCGATGACGTGGGCATTCTCATACGGGTGCACCAGCGTCGCCTGCGTTTCCAGCCGCCACGCTTCGCACGCCTGCGCCCGCTCCGCCGGGTCGCAAAAGCGCACGTCCGCGCCGTAGCTGCGCACGGCGTCGACTTTGATCTGCGGTGCGGTGTCGGGCATGACGACATACGCAGACACCCCGCGCGTCGCCGCCGCATACGCCAACGCCGCGGCATGGTTGCCGCTGCTGTGGGTGATTACGCCGCGCGCTGCCGCCTCGTCATCGAGCGCGAAGACCGCGTTGCAGGCGCCGCGCGCCTTGAACGCGCCGACCTTTTGCAGGTTCTCACACTTGAACGCGACGCGCGCGCCAAGCTCGCGGTCGAGCGTCGCCGAAGTCATCACCGGAGTGCGGTGCACGTGGTCGCGGATGCGTTTGGCAGCAGCGCGGACGTCGTCGATGGTTACCACAAGAATCGACCATAGCGGTCTCAGAAGGCCAGCGTCACCGCATCGAGGATCGGCTTCGACTTGTTCTCGGTCGTGTCGGTCGTGCGCAGCTCCCATTGAAACCCGTAGCCCGCCGGCAGCCTGGACAGATTGAGCTTGGCCGGAGTCTTGCGCACCTGCTTGGCAAAGCCCGGCGTGTAGTCGTAGCTCTCTTTGACGGCTTGCCAATCCGTCCACTGATCCATCGCACCGTCGTTGTCGGTATCGACGCCGACTCGCGCCTCGACCGTCTCCACCCATGGTCCCGGGCTCGTGTAGTCCGTGCGGAGCTGCGTCGCCAAGTAGAAGCGCCCCTCGGCAAAGCAGATATCGGGATCGGGATGACCTTTGCCGATGCTGTCGCACCACGCAAACGGCTCGTCGAGACTCGCCGACGTAAACCAACCCACCGACATCGCGTGACCGCCAACCGGGTCGAAGTCGCCAAACAGGTAGTAGCGGCCGCCGACGCTGATCGCTGCCCAGTCGCCGTAGGCCTCCTGCTCGGGGCTGTGGATCTTGTATTCGGCGATGTTGGTCTTGAAGCGCGCGGGGTCTTCGCGAACCCAGTGCGGGTGCTTGTACGTGCCGATCTCGCCGGTCGGCTCGGTTCGCGAGTCGACGGCCGGCGCCAGGATCTCGGCAAACGTCAGCCCGTCGTCGCTGACCGTGTGCCCAGCCAGCGGCGAATCCCACGACCGCTTGTTGGCGCTGATGGGGTCCCAGTTTTCGTAGATGATGTGGAAGCGCCCGTCGAGATCGCGGATCACTCCGCAGTCAGAACCGTGCGAAGGATCGTCAAACGCCATGCCCATGTCTTTGCCGGGCTGGCCATCGAAGAGGTCGTCGTCGACGTAGACGTGCGGGTCCTGATCGTTGGGGAAGTCGTAGTAGATGTAGAGCTTGCCGTCGGCGAACTCCGCTGAGGTCGTCCACTTGGCGTGCTCCGCCGTCACGCGGCCGTGGTGCACCCAGTGCACCATGTCGCGACTCTGCCACGCGTGGTAGCCGGGGCCGTAGTTGTCGCGCCCGCCGGGACCATCAAACTGGCGCGCAAAGCGCGTCGTCGTCAGCTCCATGTCGAAGCCCTCGATCCTGGCCGGCTTGGGCTCGAACGTCGCCTTCGCCTGCTGCGCCTTCGCCTTCGCGCCCTTGGCTCGCTTGGCGTCGCGCGGCCGACCGCCATACCGACCGAACATCCAGTAGTTGTTGGGCCCCAGACTCAGCATCACCGGCGCGTCGCCGAGATTGGCGGGGCCCAGATTTGGAACCGCGTCCCAGTTTTGCCAGACCGGCGACTGCTCGACCACGAGCTCGGAAGCCGAACGCTTCTCGGCAAATCGCCGCACCACGCTGCGAACGGTCGCGGTGCGCGCCGTCGGCTCGGCCATGCCGCCGTCAAACTTCATGGCGGTTGCGGAGTCGACGTTGCTCGCCCATTGCTCGGCGGAAGCCGTGCGCCAACGAGCATCCGCGCCATCGGGCTCCGCCGTCTGGCAAGCCAACGGCGCGATGGGCAACAGCCCGGATAGGACATTTACTAGGCTCCGTCGCATGGCCTGCGACAATACGAGACACGCGCAGCGAAGGCACGACGCAGCCATCCTCCCAGCGGCTGCGCCGCACAGCACACGATATGAACCGCAGACTCCTACGACTCACGCTCTCGTGCGCTCTCCTGGTGCCGCTGACGGCCGCACAGGAGAAGCCCAACATCGTGTTCGTCATGCTCGACGACCTCGGCAAGGACTGGATCGGCGCCTGTGGTGCCGACGAAGCCAAGACACCAGAAATCGACAAGCTCGCCGCCGGCGGGCTGCGATTCACCAACGCCTGGTCGATGCCGCAGTGCACGCCGACGCGCGTGGCTCTGCTGACGGGCCAGTACCCCTGGCGCAACGGCTGGGTCAACCACTGGGACGTGCCGCGATGGGGCCACGGCTACTTTGACTGGCGCAAGTATCCAAGCGTCGCGCGCACGCTGCGTAGCGCTGGCTACCAGACCGCCATCGCCGGCAAGTGGCAGATCAACGATTTCCGCGTCGAGCCCAAGGCGCTCGAGAAGCACGGCTTTGAGGACTGGTGCGTTTGGACGGGCTACGAGACCCAGAACCGACCGAGCAGCAAGCGCTACTGGGATCCCTACATCCATACGCGTGACGGCAGCCGCACCTACGAGGGCCAGTTTGGACCGGACGTCTACTGCGACTTCTTGATCGACTTCATGAAGGAGCACCGGGACGAACCGATGTTTCTCTACTACCCCATGGCGCTGCCGCACTTCCCGCTCGTGCACACGCCCAAGGCGATGCAGGCGAAGACCAAGCGGGAGAAGCACGTCGCCATGGTCGAGTACATCGACCACCTCATTGGCCGCCTCGTGACGTCCATCGACGAGCTGGGCATCCGCAAACGCACGATCCTGATCTTCTCTACCGACAACGGCACAACCCCGGGACTGCTGGGCACCATCGGCGGCCAAAAGCTGCGCGGCGGCAAAGCGACCAAGTGGGAGACCGGCGTGTGCGAGCCGTTCTTCGTCAACGCGCCCGGCATGGTAGAAGCCGGCAAGACGACCGACTGCCTGGTCGACTTCACCGACCTGCTGCCGACCTTTGCAGAACTCGGCGGCGCAGCGCTTCCCAAAGACCACGTGCTCGACGGCACCTCGTTTGCCCCGGTCCTGCTCGGCAAGGCGCAGGACGGCGCCAGGGACTGGATCATGGCATTGGGCCACGGCCCCGCGCGACTCGACGACCAAGGCGTCGTCGGCACCGTGCCCTACACGCCGCGCGTCATCCGCGGCAAGCGCTACAAGGCATGGGTCAACGCGTCGCGCAGGATCACCGCGCTGTATGACCTGCAGCAGGACCCCTTCGAGAGCAACAACCTGCTCGGCTCGCGAACCGGACAGCCTGCGGAGCCGCTCACCGATGGCGCAGAGGCCGCGCTGACGTCCATGCGCAAGATCGTCGACGAGATGCCGAGCGAGGATGCGCGCCCGCGCTACACGCCGCGGGGTGCGCTGCCCTGGGACCGCAAGCCGCGCGGTCGCAAGTAGCGCAAGGCGGCTAGCAATACGGAAGCGGCCTACTGCGCCTGAACGCGCAGCTTGCCGTTGCGGCGGTCGACGTCGAAGAGCTTGTTGCCGAGTGGCATGCCCTTGAGCTTGAAGTCGACGGCGTCGCCGATGGGGTCGTCCTGGACCTCGCCATAGCGCACGGCGATGCCGCAGGCGATGCGGAAGATGTTGTCGAGCATGAACGAGTTGAGGTTGAGGTCGACGCCGCGGTAGGCGGAGCCAACACCAAACTCAGGGTGGTAGTGCTCAAACGAGTTGGCGCGGTCGGTGCCGTCCAGCGAACCGCTCATCATCGTGACGGTGCGCTCGAGCAGCTGGGTGGCGAGGCGCGCCGCCTTCTTGTGGCCGCGCTCGGCCCAGTAGGTCAGACCTTCCAGGATGTGCGAGTTGACGACCGGCCAGGTGCGGCCGTTCCACGGCGAGCCCTTGCGCGTGCCCTTCCAGCGGCCGGAGCCGTCGAAGGTCGAGTCGCTCATCGCGATCGAAGGCACCGGGTACTTGGCCCAGAACTCGTCGCGGCTCGCCAACAGGTCGACCATGCTGTCGACCTGCGCCTGGTTGGGGATGTCGGTCGCCAGCGGGTAGAAGCCGACGGCCGCCTTGACGTTGGTCTTGCGGCGACTCTTCGGATCCAGGTCCATGAACATGCCGGACTTCTCGTCCCACATCTTCTGGCGCACGGTCTCGAGGATGACCTCGATCTCGGCCTGGAAGCGATTGGCCATCGCCTTTTCCTGGATCTCTTCAGCGACCTGGTAGAGCCACTTGACGAGGCGGTAGCGGAACACCGACGCGTCGATGCCCTTTAGCCGGAATTGCTCGGTGAACTCGACGGCACGGTCGGCCTTGTTGTCGATCACCGTGTAGCGGCGCGAGAACTCCTGGCCCGCCTCAAAGTGGTTGACGATGTCCGTCAGGCCGCTGCCTTCCGGGTCGCGGTTGTTGCCGAGCCACTTCACGTAGCGCTGCATCGACATCAAGACGGCCTTCTTGGTCGCCTTGTCGTTGTGCATCGCATCGAGCGACTCAAAGCCACCACCCCAGTCGGCGTGGTAGAAGTCGTCCGAGTTGGTGCCGTTCATGTAGACCCTGCCCGGCGCTTGGCCGTTGTGCAGCAGGTTGTCGAAGAACAGCTTCATGCAGCCGCGCGCGTAGCTCGGATCCTGCAGCCAGCGGGCCTCCCGCATGACGGCGGGCGCGCTGAAGCTCGTCGGAATGTGGAACGGGCCGTTGCCCTCACAAACGGCCGGCGAGCTATACAGACCGGCACCGTGCGGCTGGCGCAGCAGGAAGAGCAGGTCGAAGCGGTGGTTGACGACGCGCTCAAGCGCCTTGTCTTCGCACTCGAATGTCGGCACCTGGGACCAGAACGAGCGGTAGCCGTTTTCGTCCTTTGGATCCGGGCGGCGCGCACGGAAGTTGACGCCCTTGCCCTTGAAGACCACGTTGGCCTCAAAGCGGTGCTCCGCCTTGCCGGCGGCCTTCAGCGTGATCGTGCGGAAGAGGCCTGCGTAGACGCGGGAGCCCGCAATGATCGGGCTCGGCTTTTCGACCGGGCGCTTGGCGCGCGGCGTCGGCAGGGCACGCATGTCAAACCAAGGCGTCTCTTCGTAGCTCGGCAGATCACTGCCGCCCTCACAGAAAAACGCCTGCAGGCAGCGCGCGCCCTTGCTGTCCGGGCTCGAGTAGACGATCTCGGTCGGCACCGGCGGCTCGCCCTCACCACCCAGGCCACGCCGGATGCGGAAGCTATCGCCCTCGAGCGACACCGGCTCCCCCTCGGGATCGGTCGTCGTCCACAGCACCACCGTGAACTCGCGCTCGTTCTTGGTCTCGTTGCTGATCTCGAGCTCGCAAACAAAGCGGTCATCCGTCGTCACAAAGCGATGCTCCGTGATGGTGATGCCCGCCTCGGTCGTGTGCGTCAGAACGGCCTTGCCGTCCTCCATTGCAAACGACGTGCAGTGGGTCTCGATCGGCAAGCCGTCATCGAGGAAACCCAGGAAGAAGATCGACGGGACGAGCGCGCTCGAGACGTTGGTCTCGTCGCAGAACCCGGGTCGATCCATAAAGCGCGGAAAGCGGGGGGCGTAGAGGCAATACCCACCACCGGCCAAGGCCAGTTTTTTCGGTAGATGTGCGGTCGCGGCGCGTGCACCAGCACTACGCGACGCCACCCCCTTCACCTTCTTCGTACGCTTGGCCGAAGTTTTCTTCTTCGCGGCAGCCATGGCAATGTGTTTGGTAGCAGAGGCTTACCTTAGATGCGTTGGCTCGGGGCGCCGTATCAGGGATACGGTCTAGCCGTAAAAATGACATCCAGGCCATGGCATCTTGGGGGGTATCCCGCAGCAGTCAAGCGATTTCCCATCGGACTGCTTGACGCGACCCCTGCTTCGCGGCAGACACCGAGGCCGTGAAGGACCCGGCAAGCGCCACCAATCGCCCTGCTCAGAACCTTGGCAAACTGTTAGTTCGTAGCCACGGCCGGGGCGAGCTTGGTCAACACGCTGTCCAAACGACGCGTCAAACTTCCCCACTCAAACTCGCCAACAAACGCCTCGTCCACCGGCGCCGAGACGATCTGGTCATAGTCGTCATATAGCCGCTCGATCGCCGCACGGATGCGGTCCGGATCGCAGGGATCACACGGAATGCCGCGCCCGTAGCGCGCAATAAAGTCGGTGCCGTCGCCGCCGGGCACGCATGCCACGACCGGCTTGCCGAGCGCCATGTATTCGTAGGACTTGGCCCGCACCGTGCGCAAACGGTGGCCCGCGGGCGCCCCCTGCTGCAGCAGCAGCGCGCCGTGGGCCCGCTGCACTTCGGCCAGCGCGCGCTCATTGGCGAGCATGCCGGTCCATTCAAACTGCTCCGCCATGCCCCGATCGCGCACGGCAGCAAATTCGTTGTCCGTGCGCGACGACACGACGCGCAGCCGCAGTCGCGCAAACAGCTCGGGGCGGCGTTCGCGCAGCTGCTCGAGCGCCTGCAGCAGGTAGTGCGTGCCGCGGGCGGCGATGTCCGTGGTGTAGGGCTTGTAGCGAAGCGGATTGCGCTGGCGATCGCTGGCACCGGTCACCTCGATCGCGCCGAGGTGCAATAGTGTAAATGTCTCGCTGTCGCGCGGCGGCGCCGGCGCAGGCGCGGGCAAGTTGCTGCGGTCGAAGCCATAGGTCACGATGTCCATGCGCTCGCTCACACTCGGCTCAAACTCGGCCATCGCGGCGGCGCTGTCCGGCGTGTTGGCGAGCACCGCCGACGCCTTGCGCAGCACCTTGCGAAAGCACGCCTCCTGACGCTTGAAGTGCAGCAAGCTGCTGTACGAGTTGACCTCGTCGAGCGTCCACGGATCCGCCAGGTCCGCCACCCAAGGCGTGCCGCAACGCCGCTGCAGCTCGAGCCCAACGAGCCCCGCCGCATACGGCTGCATGCCGCACAAAAGCACGGTCTCCGGCTTTTGCTGCACAAGCGGAACCGCGGCTTCGATGGCCGCAGCCACCCAGTGCCGCATGCGTGAGCCTTCGAGCAGCCACGGATCGCGCAGCATCGACAGGAAGCGGCCCGCTTTGCCCGCACCCTCATGGGCCTGGTCTGCCGGCAAGCCGATGCGGTGCACGTTCGCCCACGGCAACGACTCGTAGCCGGCCGCCGTCGACGACGGATCCACCGACGACGAGTAGAGCGCCGGGTCGGCAGCGAGAATCGTCACGTCCCAGCCAAGCTCGGCGAGGCGCTTGCCGAACTGCATCGAACGCATGCCCCCCGACCGCGCAAACGGCGGGAAGTAGTAGCTGCACATCAGGACGGACTTGTCGGTCATGATCTCTTCAACGTGATGGTGCGTCCGTCGATCCTGGCGCATTCGGCAGCGCCTCCCGGCCCAGAGCCCGCACGGCGCTGCCCGCCGGGCCACAGTCGTTGCGATTGCGCGACAGTCGATCGCCACGGCGGCGCCACCGGTGCAGCGTCCGGTGCAGCAGCGGCGCGCGCGAATCGTCGCGCAGCAACACCGCCGGCATCGGCAGCACGTGGCGGTAGCGCGCGCCCCACTTGTCCATCAGCCACTGCGAAGCGCGGTCATAGTGCTCATCGAGCTTGCCGGTCGACAGGTGCACGACCGGCGCATCGATCGCAACGGCCTGCAGGCCACGGCGATCCGCTTCGAAGCAGAGGTCCGCGCCGTAGCAGTGAAAGCCCGGCACCTGCTCGTCGAAGCGCAGCCCGGACGACTTGCGCACGGCCATCAGGACTTCGTCGAGCGCCAGCACCCGGGACGGCAGCGACGGCCAGCAGCAGTGCCCGTTGGGGTCATAGATGTGGCCACGGAAGCGGCCCGAATGCTCACATCCGACCAGGCCCGCGAGCGCCGTTTGCTCGTCGCAGGCGTCGAGCGCCGACGTCAGCTGCTGCCAGAAACCGTCCGGGAAGAGGATGTCCTGATGCAGGCAGACGACCCATTCGGCGTCGAGCTGTTCGAGACCGGAGTTGAGACCCTGGGCCGCGTTCCAGCCGTGCTTGTTGGGCTCGACCTTGAGCCACTCAGGGAACGGATCCGCGAGCCGGCGCAGCGACGCCTGGCACGACGCAAACTGCGCGTCGTCGTTGACCAGCGATACGAGTGCGATCTTGGTCACGGCTGTGCGATGGGGTCCGAGGTGGGGTCCGAGGGCGGCGACTTCGGCGGCTGCTGGCGCAGGCTATCGAGCACGTCTAGCAGCTCTTGCGGCATGGGATCCTCGACGAGCAGCCGCTCACCGCTGATGGGGTGCGACATCTGGACGCGCCCGAGGTGCAAAAACAGCCGGTGCAGGCCAAAGCGCTCCCGGCACAGCGCATTGATGCGCCCCTTGCCATGGGTCGTGTCCCCGAGGATGTGCCTGCCGCTGTGGTTCGCATGTCTACGAATCTGGTGGTATCGACCGGTATAGATCCGGCACTGCACCAAAGCGCAGCGATCAAACGCTTCGAGCAGCTCAAAGTCGGTGCGGCTGTCGCGCGCAATGCCCTTGTCGTCGGCCAGTGGACGATCGCAGGTCCACTTCTCACCCAGTTCGCGGTTGCTGCCCGGAAAGCGCATCAGCGCCGCGTATTCCTTGTGCGCGTCGGGACTGGACAGGCTCTTTTGCAGCTTGGCCGCGGCGTCCGACGAAAAGCCAAACAGCAGGATACCGGACGTGGCCCGGTCGAGCCGGTGAAACGGATAGACGTAGCGGCCCACGAGGTCGCGCACGAGCTGCAGCGCCGCCGGCGCGTCGGGGTGGTGCTCGTCGCGATGCACGAGCAGGCCGCTCGGCTTGCTGACCGCGACAAAGTCGTCGTCGAGGTGCAGGATGCGGACCTCGGGGGCGGGCTCTTCTGCTGGCCCTTCGGCTGGCCCTTCAGGAGCTAGTTCGTCAGCTGGGACGCCCGCTGGGACGCCCCCTGCCGCGCCTGCGTCGCGTGGCGTCGCGGGCGTCGCCTCTACAGAATCGTCGCCCTCGGCAGGATCGACAGGCTGGTTGGGTTGGTCACCGGACATCGGGCCACGCATCAGAACGGCTGGCGCCAGCGCGAACAACCTCGTTCGCGTCGCAGGAGCAATCCAGCCATACTCCCCCGCGTGAACGTATGGAACCTGCTTGAAGACGCCGCCAGCCAGTTCGGTGACCAGACCGCGCTCGTCGCCGATGGCCACAGCGTCGACTACCGCGACCTGCGCGAGCGCGCCCTGGCGATGGCCGGCGGGCTCGCGGCACGCGGCGTACAGCCCGGCGACCGCGTTGGCTGCTTGATGCACAACACGCCCGAGCACCTGCTGGCCTACTTTGGCATCGCCGCAGCCGGCGCCGTGCTGGTCTCGCTCAACACGCGCCTTGTCGCGAGTGAGCAGCAGCACATCCTGCAGCACGCCGGTGCCAAGCTGCTGCTGCACGACGAGGCGCACGCGCAGCGCAGCGAAGAGCTCGACATCGCGGGCGTTGCGGCGCACGCGGCGGCTGCAGAAGGCCAGCGCGCAGAGGACCAGCGAGCAGAGGGCCAACGCACGCCACTTCGCCAGCCCACGCTCGCGGCCGCCGATGACCCCGCACAGCTCTACTACACCAGCGGCACCACCGGTTCGCCCAAGGGCGTCGTGTTGACGCATGCCAACGTCTGCCGGCACGCGCACGCCGCCATCGCCGAGCTGCAGCTCAGCCAGCGCGACACCTGGGCCCACATCGCGCCGATGTTTCACCTCGCCGATGCATGGGCGACATTTGCGATCACGGCCGTTGGCGGGCGGCACGTGTTCTTGCCGGTGTTTGCACCCGACACGGCTCTCGATCTGCTGCAGCAAGAACGCGTCACCATCACCAACCTGGTGCCGACGATGCTCAACCTGATGGTCAAGCAGCCGGACGCGGCCGACCGCGACTACGCGCTGCGCGTCATGCTGAGCGGCGGCGCGCCGATCGCACCGGACGTCGTGCGGCGCATCATCGCGACGTTTGCCTGCGAGTATGTGCAGACCTACGGGATGACCGAAACCAGCCCCTACCTGACGATGAGCCTGCTGTCGGACAAACTGCGACAGCTGCCCGAACCCGAGCAGCTGCGGCTGCGCTGCAAAACCGGCCGCGCCTTTCAGGGCGTCGAGCTGCGCGTCGTCGGCAGCGATGGGCGCGACGTTCCGGCGGACGGCCAAACGGTCGGCGAGATCCGCGTGCGCGGCGCCACCGTGACCCCCGGCTACTGGCACAACGCAGCGGCCACGCGCGAAGCGTTTGATGAGCAGGGCTTTCTGCACACCGGCGACCTCGCAAACATCGACCATCACGGCTTCGTCGACATCGTCGACCGCCTCAAGGACGTCATCAAAACGGGCGCCGAAACGGTCTACTCGGTCGAGGTCGAAAACGTGCTCTACGAGCACCCGGCCGTGCTCGAATGCGCCGTCTTTGGCCGCCCGGACGAGACCTGGGGCGAGCGCGTCTGCGCCGCCGTCGTGCTGCGCCCCGAGGCCATCGACGAGGCCGCCGTAGACACGGCCGAACTGACCGCCTTCGTGCGCGAGCGACTCGCCGGCTACAAGACGCCAAAACAGCTCGAAGTCCGCTCCTCGCTGCCCCGCACCGGCTCCGGCAAGATCCAGAAGCGGGCGCTGCGCGGCTAGCGCGACAACATCAAGCGCAAGCAATGGCTGCTGCTTGCCGAGCGCGCCGACACGCTCTGATTGGTCTGGACAGCCTGGACGATCCGGGCACCTACCGCCGCAACACGACGATGCGGTTGGTGTTGGTGCCGCGGCGGTTGTTGTCGATGCCCCAGCAGTTGGCGGTCTTGGTGAAGTCCTGGGCGTGCACCATGACGAGCTGCGGCTCAAAGCCGGCGGCCGCGGCGACCGGCACGACGTGCTCTTCGAGGCGCACCTTGCCGGAGCGCACTTCACCGACTTCGAACGCGACGTAGCCGTTGGGACGCACGATGCGGTGCAGCTCCTCAAACACGCCGCCCATGGCTTCTCGCCAGGCCTCGACGTTGCGCGCCATCGTGATCGGCACGCTCTTGGCGTCGATGCCGCAAAACCAGCAGCGCAGCCAGTTGTCGGCGGCGTATTGCACAACGTCCAAAAACGGCGGCGACGTCACCACGAGCTGCACGCTGCCCGACGAGAGCTCCGGCACATCGTGCGCCGGCCCAACGGTCAGTGCGGCATCGCCGGCAAGCTGCTGGCTCTCGGCGCGCCACAGGCCTTCCGTGTCTGCGAGCAGCGTGCGGGACTTCTTGAGCAGGATCGCAAAGACGTCGCGCGGCGGCGGCACCTGATCGCGCTTTGCGTTGATCTTGCGCTGGCCACTGACCGTCGTCGCCTGGTTGGGCGGCAGCGTGTAGACCGAGAAGAAGCCGGAAGAGTGGCCGGTCAGACGATTGACGGCGACCATGCGCAACCAGTCGTCGACGCCGTCGAGCTCGTCGTCGGCTTCGCGCTGCAAAAAGTACGCGCGCAAGGCTTCGATGTGCGCCAGCGTCTCCGGGTGAAAGAACACCAGCAGGTCGTCGTCGAGTTCGCCGGAAAACGCCAGCTGGCCGCGCAGCTGCTCAAGCCGCGCAGCGACGGCCGGCAGCGTTGGCGGCGACAGGCGCGGCCGTACCAGCATGCGCGACAGCGGGTTGACGTCGTTGCCGCACGGAACCCGACCGCGCAAGCACGCTTCGAGCGGCGTCGTGCCGCGCCCCATAAACGGGTCAAAGACGCGATCGCCGGGCTTGCTGAGGCGCTCGATAAAGAACGCCGGCAGCGACGGCTTGAAGCACGCGCGGTAGCTGACCTCGTGCAGGCTGTGGCCCTCGCGCTGCTTGGCGGTCCAAAACTCGTTGGTGTAGGTGGCGACTCGGTGGCCGCCGTCGGCCTCGAGTTCGCCGCGCAGCGACGGCGTGCCAAAGGCATCGAAGTCGCGCACGAGCGGTTCAAAGCCCTCCGGCGGGTGATCCGCTTCGGGGCGCCGCGAACGTTGCGTTTCGGTCATAGCTCAGGGCCGCGTCATAAAACTAGAACAGCGGCTTTTCGGCATCGCCAAATCGCTCGACCTCGACGCCGAAGCCGCGCAGCAGCGACAGCCACAGACGGCACAGCGGCGTGTCTTTCGGCGACACGATGCGACCGGTCGGCGTGCCGCCGCCGGCAACCACGATCGGCAAATTGTGCGGCGAATGGCGGTTGCCGTCACTCATGGCGGCGGCCAGCACCACCGAACAGTTGTCCAGCAGCGTGCCATCGCCTTCCTCGACGGCCGCGAGCCGATCAAGCAAACCGGCGTAGCGCTCCACGTGCCAGCGGTTGATCTTGCGGTAGGGCTCGAGCTTCTCCGGCTTGTTCTCGTGGTGCGAGAAACTGTGGAAGTTGCCTGCGCAACCGTCGATCCACGAGAAGTTGCGGCTGGACACTTCGTTGGCCGTCAAGAACGTGACGATACGCGTCGTGTCGCTTTGGAAGGCGAGCGCGACGAGGTCGAGCATCAGCTCGACGTGGGTCGGATAGTCGCTGGGTTTGCCGGCCGCTGGCGTCGGTGCCTTCCAGAGTGCCGTCGAGCGCGCCACCCCACCGTCGCCCCTTGCCGCAGCAACCGAAGCCGCGTCGATGCGCAGCTCCAGCGCGCGCACCGCTTCTTCGTATTCTTCGAGCTTGCGGCGATCGCGCGCCGACAGCCGCGCCCGCAGACGCAAGCTGTCCCGCCTCACGGCGTCCAAAACGCTGTCGCGGGTCTCATCGCGCGCAAGCTCCCGACTGCGGAACATGCGATCAAACGCCCGCCGCGGCACGATCTCCTTGAGCACCGGCCGATCGGGCGCGCTCCACGAAATGTGGCCGCCGTAGACCGTCGAGTAGCCCATGTCCTCGACCGGATAGATCGGATCGCAGCCGAGTTCGAGCGACGGCAGCAGGGTGCGCTGACCGAGCTGCTGCGCGGCAAGCTGATCGAGCGATAGACCGTTCCAAAGATCGCGGCCACCGGTGCGGCGGATCTTTTGGCCGGTCAAAAGCGGCGCGACCTTGGCGTAGTGGCCGTCGCCGCGAAAACTCTGGCGGTTGGCCAAGCCGGTGAAGACACCGACTCTCTGCGCATGCGGTGCCAGCGATGCAAGCGTGTAGGACGGCAGCCATGCCGGCTGCTGCTTGGCAGACTCGCTGCCGGCGTCAGGCTCTCCCTTGGTCCGATGCCAAGCCGACGGCAGCATGCCGTTGGGCGTGACCATGACGCACAGACGGCGCGGCGGCTGCTGCCACGCTGCGCGTTCGCCAACGGGTAGCCGATGCGCGAGCGACTCGAGCCACGGCAGCGCAAATGTGACACCTGCACCGCGCAAGAAGGCACGGCGAGCGTTTGTTGGCACGCGACTCATGGGCATCTATTCATGGTCCGGATCGCGCAGGCGAAACAAAGGCGACGCGACAACCGCCGTCAGCAGCGCGGAGAAACGATAGCCACCGTCGCGACACGCCGCGACAATCGTCAGCAGCTCGGGCTCATCGGCAAGCTGCAGGTCGCGGCCAATGCCCTGCACGAGCAGGTTCTTGGCGAACGCACGCACAAAGTCGTCGGCGCGCCGAAGCAGCTCATTTTTGAGTGCGAGGGGGCCATCGAGCTGCGTGCCGTCGGCGAGCTCCGCCGCCGTATCGACCGGCTGCTCGTGCACGCTGTCACGCCAGCGGCCGAGCGGATCGTAGTTTTCGAGAGCAAAGCCGAGCGCATCCATTTCGGCGTGGCAGCTCGCACAGCTTGGCTGGCGTCGGTGACGCTCCATCTGCTGCTTGAGGGTCAGACCCTTCTTGTTTTTGTCGTCGCGCGGCAGCACGCCGGAGTCTTCCGGCGGCGGGGGCGGCGGTGCATCGAGCAGCTTGCTCAGGATCCACTGGCCGCGCTTGACCGGGCTGGTGCGCAGCGGCATCGACGTCGCCATCAGCATCGCACCTGCTCCGAGCACGCCGCCGCGGCGGCGGTCGGACAGCGCAACGCGCTGGAAGCCGCGCTTTTTGGGCCTGGGCAAGCCGTAGTGCTTGGCCAGCACGCGGTCGACAAAGGCATAGTCGGCGTCGATCAACTCGAGCACGCTGCGATCCTCGCGCACGACGAACGCAAACGCATGCACCAGCTCTTCGCTCAGAGCCGGACGCAGCCGCTTGTTCCAGATGGCCGGAAAGCGCCGAAAGTCCGCCGTCGTGCGCAGAACGTCGCGCAGCCCAAGCCACTGCGTGGCGAAATCCTCGGCGAGGCCAAAGCCGTTGCGCGACCGCGCCAAGCGCAGCGCATGGTCGGCGAGCGTTTCGCTTGCCAGAAGAGACCCGTCTTCGGCCGCAGCGCGCAGTGCGGCGTCGGGCGGGCCAGACGCAATCAAAAACGACAGCCGAACCGCCAGTTCGTGCGCCGTCAGCTGCCAAGGCTTCGTCGACCGACCGTGCTCCGCGCGGTAGAGAAAGCTCGGCGACGCGAGCACCGACTGCAGCAGCGCGCGTCGCACCGCTTCGACATCGAGGCCCCGCCGCTGCAGGATCGCGTAATCCGACGCAAGGTCCGCGATCTCTACCTGCAAAGGCGGACGCCGGTACGCGCGCGCCAGCAGCTTGGGCAGCACATCGGCAAGTGGCGCGCCCTCGACGAAAAGCGTCTGGCTGGCCGCATCGTCCGCCAGCACGGCCACGGCCACCGATCGGGCCGCGCCTAGATACTTCTCGAACATCAGCGGCGAGACGTTTTGCACGTCGCCAATACCCTCGAAGCCGTGCGCGCTGGCGTCGTCCGGAAGCATGCCCTGCGCGCGCCACTCGACGCCAAACAGGTCCTGAACCGAACGTTCGTAGTGGTGCCGCGTCAGCCTGCGCACCGTCGCGACACGAGCTTGCGGCACCCGCGGTGCATGCTTGGACAAGGCCATCAACAGTTCGCGCCGCTCGTCGTCCGCAAGCGGTTCGACGTCGGCGGGAGGCGGCATCGTGCGGCCGCGCACGCGACGCGCCGCCAGCTCTAGCTTTGGCAGCAGCTGCTGCTCAGCCGCCATCCCTTCGCCGCCGGAGGTGCCGCGGAACAGCTTGTCGAGATCGAAATCCCCCTCTGCGTCCCAGCCCGAATGACACTCTGCGCAGTGTCGCTGCAGCGCGGCCGGCACCTGGGCCTGTGCGGCCGGGGTCGGTGCGACCGGGGTCCGTGCGGCCTGGGTCCGTGCGGCCGGGGTCCGTGCGGCCTGGGTCTGTGCCCGAGCGCTGTCGGACGCGACCGCGGCCGTCGCCGTCAGCACAACCGCGGCGGCAATCGCCGCGCGGAGTTCTTGCTGTAGCCGCCAACTCACATATCTGAGGTGCACGCCCTCAGTGTAGCTGGCCCGCGCCAAACGCCGAAGCTCGGCCACACTTCTCATCCGGCAAAGCGCAGCACCCGCCGCCGCCGCCGCCGCCGCCGCCACCTCGAGCTAGAGGTCTACCTGCAGGCGCACGAACACCGCTACGCTCTCCGCATGCTGTTTGACTGGCTGTTTCGTCCGAGCCGGCACGCCCGGCGCAAAGCCCTGCTCGCGGAGCCCTTTCCCGACGCTTGGCGCGCCCTGCTCGCCAAGCTGCCGTTCTATCTGGCACTCGACGAACGCGGCCAGGAGCGCATCTGCGACGACCTGCGTGTGCTGATGGCCGAAAAAGAATGGCAGGGCTGCGGCGGCTTCGAACTTACAGATGAAGTTCGCGTGACAGTCGCGGCACAGGCCAGCCTGCTGCTACTCAACCTTGAGCACGAGTACTACAAGCACGTCGACACCATCCTCATCTACCCGAGCGCCTACCGCACGGCGCCGCAAACCGACGCCATGGGGGTCGTCCGCGAGGGCCAGGCCAACCTCGGCGAAGCCTGGCGGCGCGGCCCCGTAGTGCTGTCTTGGGATGCCGCCAAAGGCGGCGCGCTCGACCCCAAAGATGGCCACAACCTTGTCCTGCACGAGTTTGCGCACAAGCTCGACATGCTGGACGGCCGCGCCGACGGCACGCCGCCACTCGGCACGCACGAGCAGTGGCAGCAGTGGATCCAGACGATGACGCGCGAATTTGACCGGCTTAAGAAAGCCGCCAGCGAAACGCGGCGCCCCGCCGTACTCGACACCTACGGTGCAACGAACCCCGCCGAATTCTTCGCCGTTGCCACCGAGTGCTTTTTCGAGAAGGCCAGGAAGCTCCGCGAAAAGCACCCCGAACTCTACGAATGCCTGCGCGACTACTACTGTCAGGACCCCGCGAGCGGAAAGCTCGGCTAGACTCATGCGCATCGTAGGTGCCGGAATACGGCACCTGCTCATCTCCGACATCCGACATGACAACGCGTCCGCACCTGTTGCAGCTGATCACAGCCCTTGCCGCCGCCGGCAGTGGCTTCTGTGCATCGCAGGATGTCGCGGTCGCGCACGCGCCGGCAGCCAGCGCGCCACAGGCGCAAGTGCCCACGCCGTCGGCCGCCGACGTAGCAGCTCATCCGCTGCTGCAAGCGATTGCCCCATTCGACCAGCTCGATGCTCGCGCGACATCGTTTGTGCGCGTCATCCGGGTCGAGCAAGGTTACCTGGATGAGTATTACGGCTTCTTGCTCAAGCAAGAAGCACAGCACTGCACCATCCGCACGCTCGACCTGCGCGAACGCAGCTTCACGATCGACGAGCACCACGCACTCGAAGAGACCTCAGTAGAAGCGTTTGTCGCCTACTTGAAGAGGTTCGCGATCAGCAGCGACGACCTCGATGAGCGACGCTTCTTCCACGCATCGCCCGACGCGCCGATGCATCCCGAGGCGCAGGCCATCGTGCTCGCGCGCGCCTTGCTGCAGCGCGGGGAGGTCGCAGCATCGGCACAGCTGCTGTCGCGCAGCGAACACCAGCTCGCGCACTTGCGTCGCGCCATCGCGCACCACATCACGCTCGCTGTTGGCGACACCCATCGCCCACTCAACGAGCTGGTCGCGCTGCACGACCAGTGGCTGACGTCGTTTGCTCCGTCGTCACTCGAAGAGATTCTGCGCCCGCAGCGAGATGCGCTGGCCGCAATGGCCACACGCATGGCCAGCGACGAGTCGTCGCCGCTGCTGCGCGCGCTGCTCGCCGACGCCTGGCTCTACGGAACCATCGGCCTCGACGACACCGATCACCCGACGCCGCCAGGCAACAAGCCTGCTGACGCCGACCGACCGCTGACGCGCATGCTCAACGAGCAGCCGCTTGCGTGCGCACGCGAACTCGTGGCTCTCCTCAACGACCCTGGAGCAACACGCACCGTCGGCTACTACCACCGCTTCGGCGGTGCCTTTGTGCTGCGAACCTGTGGCGAGCAAGCAGACCGCGCCCTGCGCCTGCTAGCAGGCCCTACCGCGCCGACCAACACGCCGACTCCGACCACCACCGAGGCCCATCAAGACCTCAACGCCGCATGCCTGCGAGCCTGGCGCGCGTGGCTCAAGCGCGTCGAGGAGCAGGGGCTCAAGGAGCTGCTGCAGGAGTCGATCACGGCAGGCGCGGAACAAGCTGAGCAGATGCTCGAACAGAGTTTGCTCGAACAGAGTTGGCTCGAACAGAGCTTGCTCGTCGAGAGCTTCGCATGCCGTTGGCCCGAGCAACTGGATGTGCTGCTGCCGCACGCCAACGCGCACACGCTCTACGCCATGCTGCGCCACCCAGAGCTCGGCAGCCGCGACGACGTGCAGCAAGCAGCGATTCGCGTGCTGGGCCAATCCGCAAGTGAAGGAGCGTCGATCTCGAAGCTGGCCCAGGAGCTTCTCGAACGCGGCCAAAAGGGCGTTCGCACGACTCTGATCGAGAGCCTCGCTGCTTTCGATCTGCCCAACCTGCCGCTCGAAATCGCCCCGCGCGACGACGTGCGTGAGACCCTTCGGGTGCTGGCCGAGCACGGTGGTGCCGACGGCTGGAACGCGATCGCCGCACAAATCCAACACACCGGTGTGGCCCAGCGTCTCGCCAAGATCCTGCTGACCGAGCCGCAGCTGGTGCGTCTGCCCAAAGCGGATACACCGGCTCGCCCCGCGTTCGTGACGGCGCTGCTCGCAGCGCTCGAGCCGCTGCTCGCCGATCTGCAGCCGGTAGCCGACAGCTGCCACGTCATCCTTGACGGCAACCTGCACGAGCTGGCACAAGCGACGCGAGCCGACGCTGCCGCACTGACGCTGCGCCGCCTGTGGCCGCAGGAAGTCGCGTTCGTCCCCGGGCCCGAAGTCGGCGTGCGCCTCGACCAGATTGCGACGGCGCGGACCGTGGTGGCGAATCTGCGCTAGACACCCTGGTTGAGCCTGGTCCGCCAGACTCAACCAGGGTGTCTAGGGCGCGCTTGCTGGCGGTCGGCTTCGGGGGCGGTTCTTCGCGGCCGCTTCCTTGCGGCAGATTCTTCGCGGCCGCTTCTTCGCGGCCGTGCGCTCGCGACAGCGCGCTTGCGCCAGCGGCCGCGACCGCGATGCTGCTGGCATGATCCCGCGACCGACCGTCGGCGAATACTCCGACTACTTTCAGGGCTACGTCGATCTCGCGCAAGGCGAAGACGTGCTGGCCGAACTCGCAAAGCAAGCTGCGACGACCCAGCAGATGCTCGCCAGCGCCAAGGACGGCGACTACTGCTACGCCGAAGGCAAATGGTCGATCAAGCGGCTCATGCAGCACATCACCGACGGCGAACGCATGTTCTGCTATCGCGCCATGTGCGTGGCCCGTGGAGATAGCCAAAACCTGCCCGACTTTGACCAGGACATCTACGCCGAGCGCGACGGCAGCAAAGGGCGCACGCTGGCATCCATCACCGAAGAATACGCATCGGTGCGCGTCGCAACCTGCACGCTCTTCGGCGGCTTCCCGGAAGATGCTTGGCAGCGTATCGGGCGCGCGAACGGCACGCCGATCGCGGTCCGAGCCCTGCCGTGGATCGTGCTCGGCCACGACCGGCACCACGCCAACGTGCTCCGCGAGCGCTACGGCCTAAGCGCCTGATCGACAAATCTACCGCGACAAACCCTCGGATCGGCTTCGCCGGAAACGACTTCGGCACGCTGCCGACTGGTGCCTGCGTGTGGCCGGCGTAAGATCGCCCGCCCACTCATGTCGATTCGCCGCGAAGGCCCCGTTACCGATCGTCTCCTGCGCCTGCTGCGCGAGCATCCTGGCCCGGACCCGGCACGCGCCGGTCACCTGGATGCACCGATCGCTCCCCACGCCCCGATGTCGCGACGCCAGGCCGTCGCGGTCTTCGAGTCGGCCATCCAGTCCCGCCTGCAAGACTTGCTGTCGCGCGAGCTCAAGGACAAGGGGCTCAGCTACTACACCATCGGCAGCGCCGGCCACGAAGCCAACGCCATCGCCGGCGAGCTGCTGCAGCCGACGGACCCGGCGTTTTTGCACTATCGCAGCGGTGCGTTTGTGGCCGCCCGATTGCGCAAGGGCCGCGGCGAGACGCCGTTCTTCGACGCCATGCTGTCGTTCTGCGCGTCGGCCGAAGACCCCGTCAGCGGCGGCCGCCACAAGGTGCTCGGCAGCAAGCGCATGCACATTCCGCCGCAGACGAGCACGATCGCGAGCCACCTGCCCAAGGCGCTCGGCTACGCGATGGCGCTGCAGCGGCTCGAGCGCCACGAGCTGCCGCCACACAACGGGGTGCCCTACGACGCCATCGTCTACTGCAGCTTTGGCGACGCGTCGCTCAACCACGCGACCGCGCAAGCCGGCCTGCACGGGGCAGGCGCCGCCGTGCTGCACAAGCAGCCGTGCCCGATCCTGTTCGCCTGCGAAGACAACGGCCTCGGCATCTCCGTGCGCACGCCCGACGACTACGTCGAACAGGTCATGCGTGAGCGCCCCGGCATTCGCTACTTCGCGTGCGACAGCCAGGATTTCCCATCGGTCTGGGCAACAGCCCAGCGCGCGATCGAATACGTGCGCACGCAGCGCCGCCCGGCGTTCTTGCACACCAAGACCGTGCGGCTGATGGGCCACGCCGGCTCGGACGTAGAGACCAACTACCTCAAGCCCGAGCACATCGAAGCCAACGAGTCGCGCGATCCGCTGCTGGCCTTCGCAGACCTGCTGCTGTCGACCGGCGCCATCACGCGTGACGGCATCCTTTCGCTCTACGCGGATACCGACCGCCGCCTGCGCGGCTGCGCCGACGAAGCCGCGCGACGCCCGAAGCTCGTCACGCGCGAGGCGGTGCGCTGGCCGCTCGAGCACAAGGGGGTCGCAGACGCTCGGCTGACGCCGGCCTCCGCAATCCGCCGCAGCGAGGTGTTTGGCGGCAAGCTGCCGGAGGCAGAGCGGCCCCGCCACATGGCCTACCGCATCCCCCAGGCGCTCAAAGACATCTTCGCCGCGTGTCCAGAAGCCCTGCTGTTCGGCGAAGACGTGGCCAAGAAGGGCGGCGTCTACCACGCCACCAAAGGCATGCATCAGACGTTTGGCGGCGGGCGCGTCTTCAACACGATCCTCGACGAAACGACCATCCTCGGCCTGGCACAGGGCATGGCCCAGGCTGGCTGCCTGCCGTTCCCCGAGATCCAGTACCTCGCCTACCTGCACAACGCGATCGACCAGATCCGGGGCGAAGCAGCCTCGCTGCAGTTCTTCAGTGCCGGCCTGCAGGGCGACCGCGACGACGAGCAGCGCATCGGCTTTGCCAACCCGATGGTCGTGCGGATCGCCGGACTCGGCTACCAGAAGGGCTTTGGCGGCCACTTCCACAACGACAACTCGCTCGGCGCCTTGCTTGAGATCCCCGGCATCCTGCTCGGCATCCCGACCCGCGCAGATGACGCCGTGACGATGCTCCGCACGATGGCGGCCGCCGCCAAGCAACACGGCAAGGTCTGTATCTTCTTGGAGCCCATCGCGCTCTACATGCAAAAGGACCTGCACGAAGCCAACGACGGGGAGTGGCAGTTCGGCTACCCCCAGCCCGAGGAGCACATGCCGTTTGGCGAGCCGCGCGTCTACGACGAGGGCAAAGACGACGAACTGACCATCGCAACCTACGGCAACGGCCTGTGGATGAGCCTGCGCGTCGCCAAGCGACTGCGGGCGCGCGGCCTGAAGGTGCGCGTTCTCGACCTGCGCTGGCTGCTGCCGCTGCCCGTCGAACAAGTCGCCAAGCACGTTGCCGCAACCGGCCGATGCCTGGTCGTCGACGAGTGCCGGCGCAGCAACGCGGGACCGAGCGGACTGCTGATGGCCGAGCTCTGCCAGCGTCCCGAACTGCGGGGCGCAGCGCTTCGCCGCGTCACCGGGGACGACAGCTACGTGCCGCTCGCCGCGGCGGCCAACCTGGTGCTGGTGCAAGAACCCGACATCGAACAAGCGGCCATCGAGCTGTGTGCCCAGGAGGTCGTCCAATGAGCGCTGCCAAACCAACCGCCGTGCTGCTTTGCCCCGGCCGCGGTTCCTACACCAAAGAAGAGCTCGGGTTCGTCGGCCGCACGGTGCGCGGCGGCCCCGTGGCCGATGCACTGGCGCAAAGCGACCGCGCCCGGCGCGAACAGGGTCGCCCGACGCTGACCGAAGTCGACGGCGCCGAGCGGTTCCGTCCGAGCCTCCATCTCGACGGTGAAAACGCCGCCGAACTGATCTACTTCGGGACCTTGGCACACGCCGAAGCGCTGCGCGAGCGCTACGACATCGTGGCCGTCGCCGGCAATTCTCTTGGCTGGTACACCGCCCTGCCCGCCAGTGGCGCCCTCGACCCGACCGCCGGATGGCGGCTTGTCGCGACCATGGCTTCGCTGCAAAAACAGGTCGCCGGAGGACAGGTGCTCACGACCGCCGTCGACGAGCAGTGGCAGGATTCGCGCGAGCTTCACGATGCCGCGACGCTGGCGATCCGCGAGCTCAACAAGCGCGGCGAAGACCACTTCTGCGCCGAAAGCATCCGGCTTGGCGGCCACATGGTGCTCGCCGGCACCGATGCCGCTGTGCGCGAGCTGCTCAAGACGCTGCCCAAAGTGCAGGTCGGCGAACGTTCGTTCCCGTTCCAGCTCGCCGGCCACGGCCCTTTCCATACGGCTCTTTGCCACAAGACGTCCGAGCAGGCCCAGCAGATGCTGCACGACCTGCCGGTGCGCGAACCCGACTGCCATTTGCTCGACGGCTTTGGCAACGTGCACTCTCCGTGGTCGTGCAATCCGCGCGAATTGCTGCGCTACACGCTGCACGAGCAGGTGGTCGAGACCTTCGACTTCTCTGCCTGTGTGCGCACCGCCATGCGCGAGTTCCAGCCGGATGTGTTGCTCTGCGCTGGACCCGGCAGCTCGCTGCGCGCTCCCGTGGGACACTGCGTGCTGCGCGAAGGCTGGCGCGGACTGAGCGACCGCGCAGCGATGTTTGAAGCAAACGTCGTGCGCATCGACTGACGCCGGCCTCAGGCCTCTTGCGGCTAGACGGCTCTTGCGGCTAGACGGGCCGGCGCGCCCTCGGCTTCGACTCAGAGCCCGACGGTCAACTCGAACGCCGAGCCAAACAGCAGCGGCTCATTGATCGTCGCACCAGCACACTGCAGAGCCAAACCGACCCCCACAAGGGCCATGTTGTTCGGCACCGTCAGCGACAGCTTGAAAGGGTCGGCTCCGACAAAGCCGGCGCCCACCAAAAACGACGTCGCCGGGTCGACCAAGATCGTGCCGTAGGGACTGGGCAGCGGCACACCGAGTGCGTCCGATGCCGCCAGCCCGACAAAGCCCGGCTCCGTGGCAATGCGAACACCGGTCGTGTCGCCGAGCTGCAGCCCCGGCCCGTCGATCCACATCTGCGGCACAACCGTGCTGCGGTGGATCTGCATCAACCGCGGATCACTGGCTCCATCCGTGCCGAGAATCGACTCGAGGCCAGTCACGCCGACGTCGAGGAACTGATCGAAAAACCCAACGGCGATGCGCCGCATGCGCACGAAGACTTCGGGGCTGTTTGGGTCGAGCCCAACGAGGTTCATGTGGCCGCAAGCCGCATCCATCTCGTAGTGAAACTTGAGCCCCTCATCCGGCGCAACCTGCGCGTAAAACAGCGAGGCGTGCTGCGGCGGCGGGGTCACCAGATCGCCTGCGCCGGAGACGATGCCCACCGGCACGCGAATCTCGATGCCGTTGGCGGCGATCTGCGGATCCACGGGCGCGAGCGCAAGAGCGCAGCGATACCCCGGGTTGTTCGCGGCCGAACCCAGCTGGTCGCGGACAACGTAGGCAACGACGGCGCCCCCCATCGAGTGACCCATCAGCCCGATCCGGCTCATATCGAGGCGGCCTTCGAAGGGGCCACCGATCGTGCCGTTGGCAAGGGTCAGCGCGTCAAACATCGCGCGAGCGTCCGCGACTTCGTCGAGGTAGCTAAACTGCGCGGTGTTGAGCATCACGCTCACGTAGCCGTAGGACGCGAGATGGTCGCCGATGGCGGCATAGTCGGATCCGAGCAAGCCATAGCCGTGCAGAAAGACGACTACCGGAAGTCCAGCGGCCGTCGCGACGACCGGCCCGCCAGCCTGCAAAGCCGGATAGTGCACATCCGCATCCAGCGTAGGCGAGCCGCTGCCCGAAAAGTTGGACCACTGCACGGACGCAAAGCCAACCTGGTACTGCTGCGCCTGGCTCGTCAGAGCAAGCGCACAGGTGGCTAGAACAACTGGGAACAATCTGCGCATGGGCAAAGTTGGCAACGAAGCGGGCGCGACGAAAACGTCGCTGCGATCCGGGAGAACACGTAGCAAGCCGCTCCGTGAAGACCCTGATCGAGGGCGTTCATACGATACCGAGCCGGCGAAGCCTCTCAATGCCTCTCGCCAGCCGACCGCCCATCTTGCGGTCGAGAAGAACACAGTCCTCATCGCGCTGGACGGCCGGCAGCCCCAACGCATGGGGCTTGGGCGGTGGGGGTCGCCGCCCAATCGGCGTCCACGCGCGGCCAACGACATCCAGACGGGACGAATCCGCGACAGGCGGTCGCCGCCTATTCAACGCGTTCGGCCTCGGCAACCAGCTCGGGAGCGCGCGGCTTGGCATCGTAGTAGCCGACAAACCGGCGGGCAGCCTCGCCGTCGACATCGCGCAGCGCGTCAACCCAGCGCGGTGGAACCGGCTGGTAGAGCATCCGGACAACGACGCGACAGGCCCCGGCGGGAGCGTCGGCGGGCAGCGGGATGCTGCATGCAACGCGGTCGCCGCCGCCGACAAAGTCGCCATCGCCATCCGCCCCCTTGGGCGCGATGTCCTCGACGTGCGGCCCCAGCGACTCGTAGCCGCGCGGCAGCAGCCGGTTGTCCTTCTGGCGCGCGACCATCTTGGTCAGATGCGTCGTCGCCTTGCTTTCGGCATCGACCGCGACCATCTCGTAGACCTGCACGTCGGCTGGCTTCTCGATGCGTTGGACGTGCGGAATCGCGAGGGCGTCGTCGACACCGCGAAGCCGCCCCGAGGCATCGTGCGCACCGCTGACAAAAACGACTTCGCTGCCGACCATCACTTCGATGTGCAGCCACGCGCGCCGCGAGGGATAGCCGGTCGGGAACTTGTGGCCCGTCAGGTTTTGGACGTCGATCGAAAAGTCGAGTCGCCCGTTGACCCGCGCAAGCTCGGACACCGCAACCGTGGCGGTGTCATGACGAAGCTGGTGCCGCGTTGCTGCAGCAAGCGCTTCGAACTGCTCGGGCTCGGCCTCAACGTAGAGCTCGTCACCGTGCTCGCGCAGCAGATCGAGCATCAGCGCGTTGCCGCCGATGAATGCATGCGAACGAACGCCTTCGCGCGGCTTGGTGCCGCGGAAATCAAACCCCATCGGGCTGCGCGCGATGCGCATCGTGCCCACCTCGGGCATGTGGCACTCCTGGCAAGAACGCGTCTTGTCGGGATCGTGCCCCTCGCGCTCGTCGTTGAACTCGCTGTTGCGCCACTCGTAGTAAGGCGTCTGCTCCGCGAACTTGGCGCCGTGATGCTCGGTATGCAGCGTGTGGCAGGTCGCGCACATCGCCGACGAACGAATGTGCTCACCTTTCTTGGGCGTGTAGGCCACGAGCGACTGCATCGGCTGCGCCAGGACGTCGTCAAAGGGCCCGTAGATGACGCGTTCGTCGGTGTAGCTCTGCAGGCCCGAATAGCTCTCCGGCTCGCCGAGCTTGTCGGGCGACATCATGTGACAGGCCGTGCATGAGACGCCGTCGTCCGCGGCCATCTCTTCGACAGCGGTTGCCAACCGCGGCAACGGCCGCCCATCGCGCTTGGCTTCGTGGTGCACCAGCGGGGTGTGGCAGCGCAAGCAGAGCTCCTGCGCGGCCTCCCCGGCCGCCGCGCTCTCCTTTTCGAGCTGCGCGCGAAAGTACGGATCGCGGAACGCATTGGCCATCAGCGACGCCTGCCACGTGAAGTAGGGCGACACGTCGTTGTCGTCACCATCCTTCATGGCCGAAGCACCCGGCGCTGCGATGTGGCAAACCGCGCACTCCGCCGCCGTCATGAAGTGCTCGATGGGCAGGCCGCTTGCATGCGGGTTCGGCACCGCGCTCGCATCAGGCCCAGCCCCAGCCCCAGCCGAGGCCACCGACGGCGACGGCGACGACAACTGCGCGATCCATGGCTCCGAACGCCATTCCGCTTCGAACGTGCAGAGAGCAACCGAGGCCACGGCAAACAAGGTAGGAACACGGGGAATCATGCGGCGAGAATGATAGCCGCTAGGTGGCCTCACCCAGCGCGATCGACGGCCAACACGCCGGCACCATTTGGCTCAATCGCCGAAAACAGCGCGCGCGACCAGCTCGCCAACGGCCGCCAAAAACGGATCGGCCAGCTCCTCGTAGGCGTAGCGATCGTCGTTCAGCACGCCGTTGGGATTGGTGTAGAGCACGATCGCAAGGAAGAAACCGCGCCCCGTGCGCTCGTCCTCGATGTAGGCGTTTTCGGTCGAGAAGCCGTAGGCCCGGCCAATCTTGTCGTAGACGCGCAGGTGTTCGGCCGGCACCACGCGGCGCACGCCCGGCAGCACAAATTTGCAGGCGTGGTCGGGCGTCTTTCCGGCGTCGTAGACCGGATTGCGCGACTCACGCGGCAGCTCGCCGAGCACCGCGGTCAAAAAGCGGCGCTGCGCCATCGTCAGCCCCGGGAAACCGGCGCCGTCCGTCTCCACCTCCGGCCGCAGCACCTCGACCAGCACGTTTTGCAAATCGCGCAGCAGGATCGCGTTCTTTTGATCGAACGACATCGGCCCTTCGACAAGGCGGCCACCGGCCCAGTAGCCGGTGCCGATCCTGCGATCGCGCAAGAAGCTGTTGTCGAGCTTGGCGGCCGCCGACCGACCGGGCAGCCGCACATCGTCGATGCGCACCGGCCGCGTCACCTGGTTCTCGGCGAGTGGATGCGCCTCGCTCAGTCGGTGCCAAAGCCGCGCCGAGCGACAGCCCGCCCGCCACATCGCTTCGTTGACGCCGTCTTGGCCGGTGATTTCCAGGCAGTGGTTGTAGGCCTGGTTGTCGCTGACCAAGAACAGCTTGCGCAGCGCGTGGCGCACGGTGAGCAGGCCCGCGTGGCCGCGGCCGCCAAGATCGCCAAGGCCGTCGCCTTCACCGCCGCCGTCAACGCCACCACGATTGCTGGCGTCACGCTGCACCAGCTTGTCGCCGTCAAAACGTGGCTCGATCACCAGCTTGCTGTCGAGGCCGAGCGATGCGCCCTCGCTGCCGTTGAGCTGGTTGATCGCCAGCAGCGCAGCAATTGCACCGCACAGCTTGATCGAACTGGCTGGGTAGAAATAGCGACCGGCCTCGCCGAACGCGCTCCGCACCAGCGTGACGCGCCCATCGGCCGACACCACCGGCTCCGCCAGCAAAACCTGCAGGCGGTGCGCATTGGCCTTGGCAACGATCGGTGCGCAGCGTGGATCGGCCTGCAGCAGCGCTTGCAGGTCGCGCGGTGCACCCTGTCGCGCTGGCCAAGCAGCAGATGGCGGTGGCGAGGAAGGTGGCAAATCCGGGGTTTGCGAGGCGAGGAAGGCCAACGTCGCGAACAGCATAGCGACACCATACTGGCTTGGGCCTAGCATCACGCAGGTGTCACGCCGTCCGCGAAGCGACCGTTCTTCCCGCGCTCGCTCTGCAGAGCCGCCATCCGAGCAGACCTTTACGTGTCGCCACTTTGGCGTCTGCGGCGGCTGCGCGCTGCTCGACCAGCCGATTGCCTGGCAGCTGCACGACAAGACCGAGCGCTGCAAGGAGCTGCTCGGCGAGTTTCTCGGCGGCGTCGAACTCCAGTATGAGCTGCCGCAGCGGCCGCAGCGCCACTACCGGACGCGCCTGCTCTATCCAGTGCGCCGCGACCGCGACCGCGAGCCGATCCTCGGCATCTTTGAGTTTCAGAGCCAGCACGTCGTGCAGATCGAGGAGTGCCAGACGCAGGACGCGTGGCTAACGGCCCTCGGCACCCGCGTGCAGGGAATTCTGCGCGACCTGCGCATCGAAGCGTTCCACCCAAATCGGCGACGCGGCATCGCCAAGGCCTTTTGGGCGCGGCTAGCGAGTGGCACCGGCGAAGTGCTCGCCGGACTGGTGACCGGCCCCGGCGTCTTCGAAGACGGCCCTGCGTTTGCCGCCGCGATCGCTGCGGCGGCCGAAGAGATCAAGCAGCCCGGCGGTCGCCCGCGGCGACTGGTTGGCGTCATGCACTCGATCCGCGAACGCGAAGACGACTTCTTGCTCGGCGATCGACACGTGCCGCTACGCGGTCGCGACCACATCGTCGACCAGCGCGACAATCTGTCGTTTCGGATCAGCGCCGGCAGCTTCTACCAGATCCACGCCGGTGCCTACGACTTGCTCTATCGCCCCGCGATGCAGCTTTGCGGCGACGTTCGGGGCCTGCGGGTCGTCGACGGCTACGGCGGCGTCGGCGGCTTTGGACTGCGACTCGCGCGCGCCGGCGCGGCCGACGTCACCATCGTCGAAGACAGCGCCTCGTCGTGCCGCGACGCCGAGCACAACGCCCGCGCCAATGAGCTAAGCAACGTAAGCGTGCAGCGCGCCCCGTTTGCCAACGCCAAACTGCCCGACGGCATCGACCTAATGGTCGTCGACCCGCCGCGCAGCGGGCTCCAGCGGACCGGCGTGCAGCGCGTGGTTGCTGCGTCCCCCAAGGCAATCGTGCACATCGCCTGTTCGCTGGAATCGCTGCGCGACGACCTCGCGGCGCTGACCCGGGAAGGCTACCGCGTCACCGACCTGCGGCTCAGCGACCTGTTTCCGCATACGGATCACGTCGAACTGATCACGCGGCTCGAGCTCGTCTAGACCGGGCTCGTCAAAACTGGGCTTGTCGAAACTGGGCTCGTCGAAACTGGGCTTGTCGAAACTGGGCGCCGCGGCGTCATCGCGACGCCTTCTACAGAATGTCGAGCACGCCGGAGCGACCGTTGCTAAGCGTGTCGATGTTGGTGGCGTAGTTGCAATCGATGCTCAACGGCACGTTCCAAGGCAGGCGTACCTTGTCGCCGACACCGCCGAGAGCAGCTGCCACAAACGCGCGACCGAGCTTGCCGATGGCCCTGTTGCCGCTCAGCCCCACCAGCACGCGGATGGTGCCGCGATCGCCAATGCGCCCGATCGCCGACGAGATAGCCGCGAGCACGGCGATGCTCTCGGCCTTGCCCATCATTTCGATCAGCACCTTGCTGGCACCAGGATCGCCAAGGCAGCCGAGCGCCACTGCGCACTGCTGCAGCAAAAACGGCCGCCGCGCCGAGCGCTGCATGACCTGCGTCAGCATCAACGTCGACGTGCGATCGCGCAGCAGGCCGAGCCCCACGGCAAGGTAGCCAGCAGATCGCGCATCGCTCTCGTGGTCGCGGAGCAGGCGCTGCAGATGCGGCGCCGCATCGCGGTAGCCGGTCAGTCCGAGCGCGACAGCAAGTGCCGACCGGCGATCATCGTTTGGCGCATCGTAGAGGTCGGACAGCAGCATCTCGGCAATCGCCCTGTCGGGCTTGCCCGCTGCGCCAGCCGACTCGCACAGTACGCCCAGTGCGATTGCGACCCACGGCTGCTCCAGCGCCTTGCTCGCCTTTGCATAGGCCTTGCCCAACCACTCGCGATTGCCAGCGCCGCCGATCCGCGCCAGTGCGATCACGGCGAAGCGACGGGCCTGCTGGTCGCGCCCCTTGCGCCAGTAGTGCTGGAGTGCCGCAGAGATCGCCTTGTCGGCAGGGTGCTCTTCCGCGGCCACTGCGAGCATGCCAAGAGCCACGGCGCTGGACTGAACAATCAGCGGACCGCGGCGCGACTTCTTTTCGAGTGCGGCGGCTAGCACCTGCTTGCAGCGACGGTGAACGGGCGAGGTGCCGCGTCCTAGCAGCCGCGCAATGGCAATCGGTGCGTGCGCCTGGATGGCCTCATCGCCCCGGCCAAGGTCGCGCTCGAACCACCGCAGCAGCTCTTCGCTGGTCTGCCAGGCGAGACGCTTGTCGGCAGATCGCTTCGCGTCCGCGCGCAGCGCGCCGAGTGCATTGACGGCCGCCGTGCGCAGATCCCGATCGTTGCGCAGTTCTTCGTCGAGAAGGATCTTGAGCAGCAGATCGTGCGCCCGCTGCGACAGCTCTGGTTCGCCCAGGCTGCGCGCGAGCAGCCCGAGGCCGTAGGCCGCAAAGGCGCGCGTGCGGCCGCGAACGTGCTCGCGCCGGGCGAGCTTACGGCCTTTCTCATCGTCCCCGGCAAGGGCCAGCAGCATGTCGAACGCCGCCCGCTGTCCCGAGATACCGAGCGCCAGCACCGCGGTCTCGCGCACTTCCTGGTCATCGCGCTGGATGCGTTCGGCCAGCACACGCACCAGCGGGCGACGGCCCGCGTCGAGGCCGATCTTGCCCATCGCGACCAGGCAGGCGCTCTGCACGTCGCGGTTGCGCTCTTGCTGCATCAGCTTGACGAGCGCAGGCAGGATGCGGTCGCGACGATCTGGCGTCGTCGCGCGCGGCACCTCGACGGGCTGGCTGCGCCGACGCGCGCCCAGATAGAAGTCATCCGAGCCGGTTTGCGGTCCGCGCACCTTGGCAACGCGCGGCAGCAGATACGGCTCCTTGTTGAACTCCCACCACGTCTGCCAACGGAGCGTGTCGGGCGCCAAACCGCTCGCGGGGGTACGCGCACCGGACGAAGACGCCACCCCGGGCGCTCTCGGAGCTGCGCGAGGCGTGGGCGGTCCTGGAGCAGGCGCGGCCCGACCTGTTACCGGTGTCGGCAGCTTTGCCGGAGCTCCGGGTGTGCCGGCGCTAGGCCCACCACCTGGTCCGGACGGCCCTCGGTAGCGACCACCGTGAGCCATCAGGCTCGAGACCAGCAGCAAAGCTGCGAGAACGGTGCGGGTGGAATACGTCATGGTGAGCAGTGGGCCAATCGCTGGCCCAACGGAGTGCTAGCCGGCCAGAGTTGTGCGGTAACGCTCAGTTCGTCGCTTCGATCGGGGCGAACAGCGAGCGCGGCCTGCCTCGTCAGAGCCAAGCCGAGCTCAAAACGTCAAGGAAACGGCGGGCGTCTGCTCGATCAGGCGCTCGCCGCCAGCGGTCGCGATCTGAACTCGGACCAGAGCGCACAAACCACGTAGTGCAGAGCACTTGGAAGCATCCGGCCAGCGGATATCGGCAGCGATCAGGCCTTCGTAACCCAGCTCACCAAGGCAACGATTCCCGAGTGAACCGCGCGGCTCCGCCCAGAGCACGGTGGGCGCTGCGGGCCGTTGGCAAATCCACGGTTCAAAGCCTGAGACCGAGCGCGGCACCCATGGGTGCGGCCGGTCAAGCGCCAGCTCGATCACGTAGACGCTGCCCGGAGAGGCCGTTGCCGCCGCGTAGAGCGTGGCCCTGGATGCCTTCTGCGCACCCGCGGATCGAACGATCGCCGCGCTCGGCAGCGGCTCCGACGGCGGCGCGATCGCAACGTCGCCAAACTCCGGACGGGCTCCGACCCACGCGCGCCCCGGTGCGCCGACCGGCAGGCCACCGTCGAGCACCTGGAGCACCGGACGGTCATCGACAAACGCCTGCAGCCGGAAGCCGAGCACTTCAAACGACAGGGTGTGCTCGCGGGCCTTGCCGCTGCCGCGCATCAGCGCATCGACCTGGAGCTGCCGCACAACGAAGTGGTCGGCGCCGTGCCATCGCTCGATGCGCACCAAGCCAGTCGCCGGCTCAACCGAAAAGAAGTAGCAGCCCTGACCCTCGCGATAGCGCGCCACCAGGCCGTAGCGCTCACAGCCGTTGCCGGCGGTGACCCGGATCGAGACCCGGTAGTCTGCCGGAGTGTCGTCTGCCGGAGTGTCCACTGCCGGAGAGTCGTCGCGGAGCTTCGCGGCGACTTCGGCATGCACGTCGCCAAGCGCCCGTGTGGTGAGCTCGACGGTGCGCAGCTCTTCGCCGAATCCGCCTCGTTCGGGCAACTCCGGTGGCGATCCCGCCGCGTGCGCGGCCACGCGAACCAGATCGCCCTTGCCCGCGGCAAATGCCAGCGAACGCGGTTTGCCGGCAGCGCCAAACGGAAAGTCCACGCTGAGCTGCTCTTTGGCTTGGCGCCAGCGCACCTGCATGCGGCCACCTTCGACCTGCCGCGTCGCGACAGCATCTGGTCCTGCGGATGGACCTTGCGCGGACAGCGCCGTTGCGCCCGCCGCCGCCGCTGCCAAGAACAGCGCCGAGACCGCCGCCGGCACGCCCCACAAAACCAGGCAGCAACCCGTCATTCCACGACCCCATTTGCACGCAGCATGTTGCAGAACATAGCACCCTGCTCGCGCGCATCGTCGATTGCGACATGTGTATGCGGCAGCGCGTCGCTCCAGTCCGTGGGCAACGCCTCCTTGACGCAGTCGCGATAGGGGCGCTTCAGCATCGCCATCGCGTAGGTCTTGACGTCGAGTGCCGAATGGCCAAATGGCACGTCGCCCCCAAATCGGTTGAGGTACCAGTAGATCCACATGAAGTCGAAAGCGACCGGCTGGCCAACAAACACCACCCGCTTGGGCAGCGAACGCAACCACTTGGCGTAGCGCGGCATCACCTCGGCTGGATCCTCAGGATCCTGCCGCGCCTGCCGCAGGGCGTCCGGAAACCCCGCCCACCACAGCATCGTCCGAGGATGCTCCGTGGCCCCCGGCAGCGGCTGCAGGTTGGCCTCAAACTCGGCAATCACGGTCTTGTCGGGCAGCATCGCCACGGAGGCAAAGCTAAGCATCGAGTGCGGCCCCGGAATCGGGCCATCCGCCTCAACGTCGGTGCTCACATAAATTTCGGAAGCCATGTCGCGGGCACATTGTGACACGCCGTGCAGCCCCCAGCACGTCGATTGCCAAAAGCGAACGGGTCCGCCCAGCCACACTGCGTCTAGGAAACATCTCGCAGAAATCGAAGCCGCCTCCGACTTCTTCTCAGCGTACGGATCAGTACCGGAGGTTTGCCCGACTCGCCCACCGCAGGTGTCACTTCACGCGATTGCCGGCAGAGCACTCTTGGAACGCCGATCACTTCCCGGCGAGACCCCAAACTCGCGCTTGAAGGCGCGACAGAATGCGGCCTCGGAGCGGTAGCCGAAGCGCTCTCCGACAATCCCCACCGGCTCGCTGCTCTCCTTGAGCTCGGCGCGGGCCACCTTCAGGCGCCAGCGGGTCAAATACCGCATGGCCGGCTCCCCAACGACGTCGGCAAAGCGCGCCGCAAACGCCGAACGCGACATCGCCGCGCTGCGCGCCAGCGACTCGAGCGTCCAGTCGGCACCGGGCTCGCGATGGATCGCGGCCAGCGCGCGACCGAGCTTGTCGTCGCGCAACGCCGCAAGCCAGCCGGTGTCCGCATCGTGTTCGCGTTCGATCCAGTGACGAATCATCTGGATCACGAGGATGTCGGCGAGCCGCGTGATGACGGTCTCGCCGCCGGGACGCAGGGACTCTGCTTCGCGTGCGATGAAGCGCAGCGTGTCGCTCAACCAACGGTCATCGCCACCGTCCCAGGCATCGAGATACAGCACGGGCGGCAGCGCATCGACGAGCTGTTCGGCCATCGCTTCGTCAAACCGAACCACGACGCAGATCAGGCGGCAGACCTCCCCGCCTCCGCCATACCGCAGACGCTCGTAGCGTTCGGTCACGCGCTCGATCGGCAGATCGAAGAACGGCACGCGGTCGCTGTTGCCGCGATCGTCGGCGAGGGCGTGGCCAAGGCCGTGCGGCACCATCGCGAGACCGCCGCGCTCGAGCAACATCGGCTCACTGCCATCAATCTCGAGCCAGCAACGCCCCGCCGTCACGATGTGGAACATCATGTGGCCCGGCAACGGCGGCAGGTCGAAGGCCCACGGCGCGGTCAGTTCGGAGCGGGCGTAGACGCAGCCGGTCAGGCGCAGCAGGTGCAGGGCCTCCCCGAGCGGATCGGCGGCTGGCGGAATCTCAGTCGGATGCTGCATGCCAACAGCATCGTCGCTGGCACCCTTTTCGTCCAGAACAGTGGACGATCTGCACATTCATCGAGACGCGATGGCATGGCGCGTCCAGGTGAAACGGACGATGGTGTCCTCATCGCGATCAGGAGATCGCCCCAGGAAACCACCAGCCACCAATCCCAACCCCCATCCGATCATGAAGAACCAACAGCCCATCCTCGTCATCGCTGCCAACGGCAAGACCGGCCGCCGCGTCGCCGACCGTCTCGAATCCCTCGGCCGGAGCGTGCGCCGGGCCTCGCGCTCGGGCGCGACGACCTTCGACTGGGACGACCGCAGCACCTGGCGCGCCGCGATCGCCGGCGTCGAGTCCGCCTACGTGGTCTACAGCCCGGACCTGGCCGTACCCGCAGCGCCCGACGCCATCACCGCCTTCGCTGCCCTGTGCCGCGAACTCAACGTGCGCCGCCTGGTGCTGCTGTCGGGACGCGGCGAAGAAGAGGCACAGCGCTGCGAAGGCATCGTGCAGCGCTCCGGCGTCGCGTGCACCATCGTGCGCGCGAGCTGGTTTGCCCAAAACTTCGACGAAGGCGCGTTCGTCGAGTCGGTGCTCAGCGGCGAAGTCGCTCTGCCGGCCAGTGACGTGCGCGAGCCGTTCGTCGACGTCGACGACATCGCCGAAATCGTAGTGCGCGCGCTGACCGAAGACGGCCACGAAGGTGAAGTCTACGAAGTCACCGGGCCGCGCTTGATGACCTTTGCCGACGCGGTCGCCGACATCGCCGCGGCGACGGGCCACGACGTTCGCTACCAGAGCATCCCGCGCGAAGCCTTCTGCACCGGCCTCGCCCAAGCAGGACTGCCAGCGGCGCAGGTCGAACTGCTCGACTACCTGTTCACCACGGTGCTGGACGGCCGCAACGCCTACATCGCCGACGGCGTGCAGCGCGCACTCGGGCGGCCGGCGCGCGACTTCCGCGACTACGCCAAGGCGGCGGCCGCGCGCGGCGCCTGGAGCCCCAGCACGCAGGGCGCCTGAGCCCGACCCATTCCCACAACATCCCAGAACGAACCCAAGGACAACGACGTGCCAACCACCAAGAAGCTACGTTTCCTGCTCTTGCTGAGCGGACTGCTGGCAACCGCGATCGGCGCCGGACTGCTGTTTGCGCCGATCGCATTTCACGCCCAAAACGGCATCCAGCTGCGCGCCGACGCAAGCCTGCTCAGCGAACTGCGGGCACCCGGCGGCGCACTGCTGCTGGCCGGAGCTACGATGTTGGCCGGCGCGCTCGTGCGCCGGTTCGCTGCCACGGCGGCCGCAGTCGGCGCGGCGGTGTTCTCTTCGTACGGCGTCGCGCGTCTCGTCGGCGTTGGCCTCGATGGCGTGCCGAACCAAGGCATCGTTGTGGCCACCGTGCTCGAACTCGGCCTCGGCGCACTGTTCGCCGTGGCGCTGCTGCGCGGCAAGCGCCAGGCCGCGACCCGCGTCGCGACGAACGTGGAGCTGGCGAGATGACCACTGCGAGCCAAATCTTGCTGCTGGCTTCGGCGCTCGGAGCGGGGCTGACCGCTGGCGTGTGCTTTGCCTTCTCATCGTTCTTGCTGACGGCGTTCGACCGACTCGGCAGCGCGGCGGCGATCCGTACCATGCAATCGATCAACGCGACGATCTTGCGTTCCGGTGCGATCGTCGTCTGGTTCGCAACCGTGTTGCTCGGCATCGCCGCCGCCATCCTGGCCGAAGCGACCACCATCGCCGCCGTAGCGGCCGCGCTCTACGCCATCGGCGCCGTGCTCGTGACCGGCGGCCGCAACGTGCCGCTCAACGAAGCCCTCGACCGCATCGCCCCCGACTCGGACGAGGGCGCCCGAGCCTGGCACGACTACCGCCGCCGGTGGGGGCGCTGGAACACCTTGCGCACCACGCTCTTCGTCGCCGCGACCGCCGGCTTTGCGCTCGCGCTCGCAGCCGGCCGCTCGGGACTGCCGGGCGCCTAAACGTCTGTGTCCCTGCGCCCTTCCGACGCAGTCGCCACCAAACGGCTCGCCGGAAGCGCAAGCACCCTTCCGAATGGCCGGGTGCATCGCTAACGTGTTTCCCCCCGAAACGAGGAATCCATGAGCTTCACCCATCAAGGCCGCGAGATCCGCAAGGTCGCCGTCATCGGTTCGGGCCAGATCGGCCCGGACATCGCCCTCTACTTCTCCAAAGTCCTGAGCCCATACGGCGTCGAGACCGTTGTGGTCGACGTCAGCGAAGACGCTCTTGCCGGCGGCCGCAAGAAGCTCGAGAAGAAGGTCAGCAAGGGCGTCGAGAGCGGCGCGTTCACGGCGGAGCAGCAGACCAAAATGGTCGGCAGCGTCGCGTGGACGACCAACTACGACGACATCAAGGGGGCCGACCTCGTCGTCGAAGCTGCGACCGAAAACAAGGAGCTCAAGGGCAAGATCTTCGGCATGGTCGAAGGCCTCGTTGCCGACGACGCGATCCTGTGCAGCAACAGCTCGCACCTCGAGCCGGAGGTCATCTTCGCCAACAGCAAGAGCAAGGGCCGCACGGCCGTTGTGCACTACTTCTTCCCTGCCGAGCGCAACCTGCTCGTCGAGGTCGTCCCCGGCAAGGACACCGCCAGCGCCACGACGCAGTGGCTGATGTCGTTCTACGAAGGCATCGGCAAGGTCCCGATCGAGGTGCAGTCGCGCTACGGCTACGCGCTCGACCCGGTCTTTGAAGGGCTCTTCTACGCCTGCGCGCTGCTCGCCGAGAAGGGCGTCGGCACGACCAAGCAGATCGACGTGGTCTGCAAGCGCACCTTCAAGATGGGCGTCGGCTCGTTTACCGCGATGAACCTGACGGGCGGCAACCCGATCACCGCGGTGGGCCTCGACAACTACACGACCAAGATCGGCCCCTACTTCAAGACGCCCGACTCGCTCAAAGAGAAGGTCGAGAAGAAGGAGCCGTGGGATGTGCCGGCGCGCGGCGAAAAGGTCGACGTCCCCGACGACGTTGCCAACAGCGTGCGCGACGCGCTGATGGGCGCCTACTTTGGCCTCTGCGGCGAGATCGTCGACGCCGGCCTGGTTTCGGTCGCGGACTTCAACATGGGCCTCGACGTCGGCCTCGACATGAAGCCGGCGTTTTCGTTCATGAACGAAGTAGGCACCAAGAAGGCGCTCGAGCTGGTGCAGGCCTACGCGAAGGACTATCCGAACTTCCCGGTGCCGAAGTGCATCGAGCAGCACGGTAAGGACAACACGCCGTTCGACATCCCCGTCGTGCTGCGCGAAGACCACGACGGCATCGCGGTGCTGACGATCCGCCGGCCAAAGGTGCTCAACGCGCTCGACCAGGGCGTGTTCGCTGAGATTCAGCGTCGCTTCGAAGAGTGCGACGCCGACAGCGCCGTCAAGGGCGTCGTCCTGACGGGCTTTGGCAAGAAGGCATTTGTCAGCGGCGCCGACGTCAACTTCTTGGCCAAGATCGACAGCGTCGCCATGGGCGAAGAGACGTCGCGCACCTCCCAGAAGTGCGTCGATGCGGTGCAGGCGGTCAAGAAGCCGACCGTCGCAGCCCTCAACGGCCTGGCCTTTGGCGGCGGCATCGAGACGGCCATGGCGTGCGAGGCGCGCATCGCCAAGAAGGGCCTCCGCGTGCTGGCCGGACAGCCCGAGGCCAACCTCGGCATCATCCCGGGCGCGGGCGGCACCGTGCGCCTGCCCCGCCTCGTCGGCTTTGAAAACGCGAACCAGATGCTGCGCACGTGCCGCCCGATCAGCGGCGAGCAGGCGCTGGCGTTTGGCCTGATCAAGGAAGAGGTCGAAGGCGACCTCGTCGGCCGCGCCGTTGCGCTGTGCCGCGACATGGCGGACGGCAAGGCCGAGCGCTCGCGCATGGCCGAGGGTCCAATGGACAACGTGCCGGCGTCGCTGCCGGATGTCGACATCGGCCACAAGAGCAAGAAGGTCGACGAGATCCTGCAGAAGTCGATCCTCGGCGCCGCCAAGCTGCCGCTCCGCGAAGCCGTTCCATTTGAAGCGAAGTGCTTTGGCGAAGTCTGTGGCACCGAAGACATGCGCATCGGCGTCGACAACTTCATCAAGAACGGCCCGCGCAGCAAAGCCGAGTTCGTGCACCGCTAGTCGCCGGCAGGATCGCTCGCGGGCGACCGCTCGAACCACGGCAGGAACAGCTGCACCCACGGGCCGATGCTCAGAGCAAACCAAGCGGTCCCGATTCCGATCGGGCCGCCGAGCGCGACGCCGATCAGCAGCACCGACAGCTCGAGCGCGGTGCGCACCTTCCAGATGCGGAAGCCGCGGCGGCCGAGCCCGGTCATGATGCCATCGCGCGGACCGGGGCCGAGGCCGCCGCCGATGTAGAGACCCGACGCGAGCCCCACAACCGCCGGCCCGGCAACACAGAGCGCCACGCGCACCCACAGCGCATCCGGCCGCTGCAGCCAGCCGAGCGTGGTATCGACGGCAATCCCGATCAGCACGGCGTTGAGGATGGTGCCCGGCCCGAGTCGCTCGCGCAGCGGCACAAACGCGACCAGCAGCACAAGCCCCGTGACGATGATCACGGTGCCGAGGCTGACGCCAGCCGTTGCGGCAACGCCTTGATGGAACACGTCCCACGGCGGCAGCCCGAGATCCGCGGCGACCATCATGGCGATGCCGGTGCCGAACAGCCACAGCCCAAAGACGACCTGCGGCAACCGCCGCAAGGTGACGCGCCACGGCGGCAAGAGCAGCAAACTCATCGCTGAGCCGGAAGCGCGAGGGCTCCTGGCACCAGGTGCACAACCATCAGCACGGGTCGGTGGTCGGACACCACGGGCTCATCGAGCACCTCCACCGAGACCACTTTGAAGCGATTCCAGGGGCGGAACAGGACGAAGTCGATCTCGGCTTCCGGGGCGTCAGACGGACAGGTCAAGTGATCCGGCCCTTTGTTGACTCGGCTCCAATGGCGTTCGACTTCGTTCATTACGAGGCTGCCGGGCTCCGAGTTGAAATCGCCCGCCAGCAGCACCGGCAGCTCCACCTTGTCGTAGATCCGGATCAGTTCGCGCGCCTGCGCCAGCCGCTCCTCCTCCGTGCGGTAAAGGTGCACGCCGCACAACAGCAGCTCGTCCCCATTCGGCAAACGCACGCGCGCATCGAGTGCCGTTCGCGGCTCCGCCCCTTCCGGAAGACGGTGGTTTGCCGACGCAAGGATGGGAAAGCGCGACAGCAGCCCCATGCCGTATTCGCCGCCTTGGTAGGGCATAAAGGCACCAAACCGCATCTCGAGGCCCGTCTGCGCCGCGAGCAAAGCCATCTGATCCTGCTGCCCCGAACGCTTCGCCTCGCGGTCGATCTCCTGCAGCACGACGAGATCTGCGCCCGTGCGCCGGATCCACTCACCCGCGCGCGCAATGTCGATCACGCCGTCGTTGCCGCGGCCGTGCTTGACGTTGTAGGTCAGCACGCGCAGCTCCGTGGTCCACGATTCCCACGACACGCCCGAAGCACCTGATCGCCCCAATGGCCCCGGTAGTCCCGGCAGTCCCGGCAGTCCCGGCAGTCCCAGAGCGGCCGGCTTAGGCTTCGCCGTGCACGTAGCGAAAAAGAGCACGATCAACAGGGCTGCACATCGCTTCATCGCGCGCATACTAGCCTCCTCCCATGCCCAACCCACAAGCCGCACCCGGCCCCAAACCTCACAAGATGATGCTGCTGACATGGCTCGGCATCTACCCAACCATCACGCTCACGCTGTGGCTGCTGCTGCCGACCTTGATGCAATACTGCTCGTTGCCGGTCATCACGCTGATCGTGACCGCCATCGTCATACCGCTGATGACCTACGTGGTGATGCCGACGCTGATGCGTCGCTTCGGCCAGTGGGCGCACCGCTGAAGCGGGCCAACCAGGCGCGATAGGGCCATGCGCCGCAGAGGAAGGCGCGCCCTGGAGGACATCGCGACGTTTCGGCGAGATTCCTGAAACACCCGAGCGAGCTGAGACCGCTGTGTCGGTGGACGTTTCAACATCCGCCGAAAACAGTCATGAACCACATCCACTCGCTCGCCCTGGGCACCGCCGCCCTGGCCGCATCCACGGGGCTACTCGCGCAGACCTTCTCCGGCAACGGCTTCGCTCAAACCACCGACCAGGCCCTCGGCCCACAGGCGCACTTTCGACGCTCGGCGATCGTCGACCTCGACGACAGCAAGCTGCCCGACTTGGTCCAGATCGCACAGCAAAACCTGTGGGTGCACTTTGAGCCCGGTCGGCTGGTCGCCAAGTCGCTTGCCATCGCCGGCTGCATCGACTTCGACGTCCGCGCAGCGACGCCGATTCATCCTGCGCAAATCGTCGCTGCCGACCCCAGCGGCCTGCACCTCATCCACATCGCGCCCGACCCGCAGAGCGCGGTTGTCGGGGCGCAGAAGTTTGTGCAGACCACGATCCTCACCGCTCCCCAAAACCAAAACAGCCTCGTCCGCGTTCGCGACGTGACGGGTGACGGCCTCGAAGACCTCGTTGCCTATGACGCCAACACCGACACCTTCGTCGCGCTGATCGCCAACGCCAGCAACGGCTGGATGCTCCTGCCGATCGGCAGCGGCAATGGCGATACCGTTCTCGATTTCGAAGTGTATTCGCCCGACGGCGCCAACTCGCGGATCGCCGCGATGACCGCAACCGGCATCCGCGTAATCGACCAGCTGGGCGATGAGGTTTTTGCCACCGTGCAAACCGACCTGGCTGCCAACAGCATGTGCATTGTCGATCACGGCGGGGCCATCGGTTGGCTCACCTGGCTGTGCACCAACACCACCACCGGGCTCCAGGAACTGCACCTGCTTGCGCCAACCGGCAGCCAAAAGCACACGCTGCCGGCTGCTATCGAAGCTACTTCGATGGTCGCGGGCGATCTGAATGCTGATGACCTCGACGACCTCGTGCTCAATCTGCCAGACACGTTTGAACTCGCGTTCGTGCCCAACCTCGGATCCGCCACCGCGCCTTCGTTTCAGCCCACGCAAACGCTCGAGATCCACGGCATCCCCTACCTGTCGAACGACCCGGCGCATGCCAACCCTGCCAATGGTGCAAGACCCGCCATCACTGACGTCGACAACGATGGCGACGAAGACGTTGTCATGGCCCACGACGATAGCTTCGAGAACAACCGACCCGAGACCGGCAAGAACATCTACGTCTGGCGCAACAACCTCGTGGACGCGACCCCGAATCAGGTGCACCTGCAGAATCCATCGGGCGGCAGCACAATCGACCTACCGCTCTACGAGGGTGCGGAATACGTGATGACGCTACCTCTCGAAGCCAACAACAACGTCGGCGCCACGCACATCGAAACGACCGTCTGGCGCAAGGCCGACCCGGCCAGCGACCTCGATGGTGACGTCTTTTTCAAAGCGCATACCGAGCTAGCGACGAGCAATGGCAGCAACGCATATTCTATTCCGGTGTCGCTCGGCCCTGTCGATCCCGCAACCAGCCAACAGATCTGGATGTGGAGCCAACGCATGATCCAAAAGGACACGACCGGTGACGTTGTCGAGGTTTGGCCCGCGAAGAACTACGCTGTCGGCATCTACACACCGGCCTCCCCGGTCGCAGCGTTCCTCGCTGCGTTCGGCATTCAGGGTGGCGAGACCCTGCGGCTCGTGCCGGCCAGCGCGACCGGCGCCTTCTTCGTGCTTGGCAACGCCGAGCCGCCAGGCGGTGGCCTGCCGGTCGAATGCACCGGCAACCACCCGGACGAGATTCCGCCGAAGCCGCCCGCATCGGACTCCAACGGAAACGGCGGCTAGACGCTGCTTGCGCTACTCGCGCCGCCTGAGCCGCACAGCCATCCCCGCTGCCGCGGCGAGGACGAGCGCACCGGCGAACCACCCTAGCCACAGCCAGTCTCGCCGAGGCTCAGGCGCGAGTCCCTCCGGCGGCAGCCGCACGCTTCCGAGTCCGCGCAAGCCCATCAAGCACGTCGCCCGAAGGTCCTTCTCCCCGGCGTCAAACAGCTTCTGACGCGCCCGCCGAACGGCTTCGTCGGGCGCCACGCCCGCAAACACCTCGTCGTGAAACGCAGCCATCAGTGCTCCCGTCTGTGCCGCCGGCACCGCCGTCGCAGCACCGACGACGGCCACAGCGCCCGACTCAAAGAAGGCACCGGGCAAATCGGACGCACCTGCATCGCCACGACGAACAGGGCCGCGGGCCGCGCCGCAGACACCCAGAAACACGAATGGCGGGCACACCACGCTGCGCACATCCTCGGCAAAGATCGCGACCGGCGGCGCGGCAAAACCTGCTGACAACAAGAAGCCCGCAGGCTGTTCGCGGTCGCCGTCATAGATGCCGTGGCTGAGGATGCTGCCAACGGAATACGGTCGCTCCCCCATGCCCTCGAAGGCCGCACGGCTGGCGTCCCCGCGGCTGACGGCATCCACGTCGATCACGCGACCGGCGAGCGCCGCAATGGCGCCATCGTCCAACCGCAGAGGTTCGTAGCGTTCCGTCGGGGCATGGTCGGGCGACGCCAACAAGAACATGCCGGCGGTAGGGACTTCGCTCTCGTTGTGCCGCGCCAGTAGCGCGTTGGCGAACGGCATGGAATACAGCGAATTGGCGGCCTTCGTCACCCCAAGCGGGCGTCCACTCTCATCGGCTAAGAGCTCTAACCCCAGTCCGCCGACGTGCTCGCCACCGATCCAATAGAAACCTCGCCAGCCGTTCAGCAGCGATGCAACAGGTGTGACCAGCGCCTCGCGCAACTGCCCGCCGAGCCGTTCGATCGCAGCATTCCGGGCAGCGCCGCGGCCGCGACTGGACCGTTCGACCACGCGCTGCAGCATGGCTCGACCCAACTGCGCCAACTCGCTGCGCCCGACCGTCTCACGCGCCACTACCCGGCGGTCATCCAACGCAAACAGCAGCGACGACTGGCTTCCGGGCAGCAGGATCACCGCGCCGCGCCGCAGCCCATCGGGACGCCATCCGTCTCCCAGAACCTCGCGCCGAAACGACGCCAGGTCGCCGCATGGACCACCAAGCCGCCCGAGCAGTGTGCTCGCGGTTTGCGCTCGGAAGACGTGCGCCAGAGCGCGCTCACTGCCGACCTTTTCACCGTGCAGAGCGAGTTCAGCAGAGCAGAGCGCGTGCAGAGCATCCATCGGCGTGCGGAACTCTAGAAGTCCGCGGCCGGTCATGGGCGGGGGTTCAGCGTGCCATTGCTTCACCATCTCTACCAGCGTGACGGACAGCGATTGCCCAACCTCTGCCAGCTCGGCACGGTTCAGCGGGCTCACTCGCAGCAACTGCCGACACCGAAGCGTGGCAGCGCGCTGACGCACCGAGAGCGGCAAGCGCAACACCGGGAGACCGGCGGCCGCCGGAGAACCTGGTCGAGCGGCAACGCGGCCGTTCGCCAGCGTCTGTAGCCAATGGGAAACGCCTTCTTCGTCACCCGCCAACTCCGCGACCGCGGCAAGCTGCGACGCCATTTCGAGGCGCTGGCCGTGGTGAGCGCTGCTTGCGTAGAGACGCGCCAAGATCTCGCGCGCGGCCTCTAGGTCACGGCTGTCTGGATCAAAGGCGAGCGACAGCGCGCGGATCACTTCCATGCGTCTGGCGGCGACGGCATTGAGGCCAGCGCGTGCATCCGCGCGCGCCAGGAACTGCTCCGAAAGGCTTCGGGCACGACCATGGAACTGCGCGACCAACGCAAGCTCCGCGCGCGAACATTCGAGACATGTCCGACTCCAAGGCGCCGAACCGCCACCACGTTCCAGTTCGTCCAATTCCCTCGCCACCCGCTGAGCGACCGTAGCGGCGAGGTCCGGGAGACCCTGGCGCAAGAACCACGCACTCTGCCCGAGCATCGCTTGGATCTTGGTCTTGGCGTTGATGCCGGTGCAATCCAGCGCATCGCGCAGCAGCGCCCCAACATCCTCGGAGCCAACAAATGGCGACAGACTTGCGAGCGAGGTAAGCACAGCGGGACGGCAGGTCCCGTCGCCCGACAGGCTCTCGAGCACCCCCCGCAGGACCTTGTCTGCTTCGGCATACTCACCGCGCGAAAAGAGCAGCTCGTATTCTTCCAGAGCCTGGCGACCCGCAACGTCGCCGTATCCTTGCCCAAACGACAAGAACGAGCGGCGCGCCACGCGGAGATATTGCAGCCGCCGGTCGACCGCCCCCGGCTTGCTCTTGAGCCATTGCGCCAGCAGTGCGGCACCGCTGCCGGACTCCCAAGACTCGCGGTTGGTCAGACGCGGATGGAGCCGGTCCAACTCTGCGAACTGCGCCTCGTCGAGTTTCGCGGCGCCGCGCGGTGCGTTTCGCGCAATCTCTATCAGCTCGCCGATACGGCGGCGTGCGTCCGCTTCGCTAGATCGATCCTGGGCCACAAGCGCTGCGCAAGTCAGCCCGAACCAGCCCAGAGCGAGCGCTGCACGAGCGCCTACCGCCCGCGGCGACGGCAAACTGCGGCATCCGTATCGATCATTCCGCCCGTTGCGTCGTAGGCAGTCACGCTCCACGAAATCGAATCTGGCCATGTGCTCGAATCATACGTCGGAGCCGGTCTCCATTCGGTATCGGGCAGACCACTCTCGACGGCCAAAACCTCGCCTTCGCCGACCGCGACAGTCGCGCGCACTTCAATCGTGAACGAAGCGGTCGCACTGCTGTCGATCGTCCAGCGGAACAGCTCGAAGCTCTCAGCGACACCACTCGGCGACAGCTCGCCTAACGCTCCAAGGTCTTCCGGTGGCGGCCTATCAAACGCCCCGAGTGCCCAGCTTGCGGCTAGCACAACGAGACATGCCGCTGCAGCCGACGACGCAAGCCATGCACGCCGGCCACGGACTCCGCCAGCATTGCGGCCAGCGCGAGGAACTTCGCTTGCGCCCAACGCGCTGCGGGCGGCCTTGGTAAAAGCCTCGGCGACAAGCTCACGATCCCGCTTGCCGCTCGCACTGTCTGCAGCAGCGCGCGAGGCAAGAGCTTCCGCCAGAACGTCGCGTTCGAACTGTCTCCCAGCCGACAACGATTGCGTGATCTGCACCAGCTCTCGCCACTCTCTCGCGAGTTCATGATCCTTCTCAAACCGCGCTTGGGCCTCGTCGGAATGCGCGTCCAGGCGACCATCCATGAGGTCCTGCAGGAACTGCTCTCGCTCGTCGAGACTCATGCGAGTTCCTCCCAGAAATCAGCGGGCAGCTTGGCCCGCAGGCGCGACAGGCTGCGGTGATAGATTGTTTTTGCGGTGTTTCCAGGCATACCGAGGCGCCTCCCGATGACATCAAATTTGACGCCATCGAGTGCATAGAGACGAACGATCTCGGGGGCCGGCGGCGTCAGCTCTTCCACCTTCTCGAGCAAGAGCACGTAGGCGTCCGAAGACATCCCCGAAGGCTGCTCCTGCGGAGCTTCGGTAACCTCTTCCGTCTGCAATCGCCGATCGCGATCTCGTCGCCGCAGTCCGTTGCGAATCTCGAAGCGAGCGAAACCAAGCACCCACTGTTCTAGTGGCGCCCGGCCTTCGAACGAGTCCAGCCGCTGCCAAACCGCGATCAACGTATTCTGAGCCATGTCGTCGACCTCCCCAGCGTGGAAGGAAATCGATGAGCGCCGGGCGATCGCGCGGATCATCGTGGGCACACAAGCCAGACGATCCGTCAGCTTATCGATCGCGCCCGGCTTCTGCGCAGCCGCATCCCGAGCGAGCTGAACATCCTGCTCAAACGGGGTTTCACTCGCATCGCCGCCCATCAGTCGGAGGAGCCTACGCACCAGACTCTTACGGGCAAAGCCTATCCGGCGGTGGTGGTTCATCGCAAAACAACGAGCGGAGGTTTGGCGTCGAAGCTCGCTTGCAATCCCGCAGCGGACGTCGGTGCTATGGCGCCGGCAGTAGGATCAAGGCCGAAGCACTTCCCCACGTCTCCGCCAGGTTGTCGGTGCGGACGAAGTAACCCTGGCCGAACAGCACGAGTGGCACGTTGACCACGTTCGGCGTGAACGGCTCAATCGCCCCGCCAATGCCGTTTACGATTGGCAGCATGCCAAAGTTCTGCACGCCACTCGGGGCGCCAAAATTGAGGCACAGCGTCCCCGGAAGATTGAGCGGGCAACTTCCGGTGCACGTGTTGTTCGCCATCGCGACCTCAGCACCGGACGCCGACTCAAGGCTCCACGCCATGCCAAAGAGCTCAACCGGGCTGCTCGTGGGGACGTCATAGCTATGACCAAAGACCAGATTGCGCGTCTGCCCTTCCGTGAACGAAGTGTCGGCGATGAAGCCGCCGGCAATACCGGGCAGCGTCTTGATGTCGACATTCGGCAAGGTGACGACCGTCGGCGTTTCCGTGACGCTTTTCTGGAACATCGTCAGGCTGCCGGTACCGGAGTAGGAATCACCCACCGACACGCCAGCACCACCGAACATGTCTACCCCACCGAAGTAAAATGCAACCGTACCCGCAAGCGGGCTCGTCGCAAACGTGACGGCGTCCGCACCGGATCCAGGGAACTGTGAGCCTGCGCCGCTGCCGCCGAAAAACTGAGTGCCATATACTGTCAAGTAGTTGCCGGCATCACCAAGTTCCGACGCAGAGATCCAGTTCATGGCCGCCGTGGCCTCGTACGTATTGCCGAAGACAACGCGGGGATGCCCCCGAAAACTGCACTTAAGCATGTGCACTTCGTCGTTGTCGAGCATCTCGATCGACGCCGGGGCATTCGCGATCGAAACATCTGGTTCGATGATCGCATTGGCGTTCGGAGCATCGACCCTGCAGCCTTCGATCCAGACAACCGACTGATTCGAGTCCAGCACAAACCCTTGGCTTGTCGCGCGGTCACGGAATACGCGCACGCCCTTCAAGATGACGCGGCCGTCTTGCGGCGTGTCGTGAACCGTCACGCTGTCGACGTTCACAAGGTTGCAGTCGAACGACGATGGATCGCAGCCCGGCGCAATCAGGTTCGTCTCAAGGCCGAGGATGTCGAGTTCGCTGACGAGCACCAGACTCTTGCTGATGTCGATGGCTTCGGGATAGGTACCCGGCGAAACGACCAAGATGTCGCCGGGCGAAGCGCTGTCGATAACCGGCTGGATCGCCTGGCCGTTGGCGATGCGATGAACGGATTGCGCCGACAGCGACGCGGTGAGTGCGAGACAGCTAGAAACGGCGACGAGGCCGAGGGAAAGACGTTGCTTTTGCATTGGGTCCTTGGAGTAAGAGGTAAGGACCCCGAGTGCCGTCGCACCTGCCGTCAGCGTTTCAGCTGCCTGCGCAATTTCTATATCGACAGCTCTCGCTCGCTCGCCACACTCCTCGCCTGCAGCGGTAGAAGGCTCGAACGTCCCGCGCTATTCGGTCTCGGGCACTCGAATGCGCCGAACCATGTCCTGCGCCGCCTGAGACGGTCCACGACAGAACGGGGTCAGCAAGCCAGTGACCGCAAAATTGACGCACATGCCAATGGTGCCGATGCCCTGTGGGCCGATGCCGAAGCACCAGCGATCGACGCCAAAGTAGACCGTGCCCAAGATGTAGCTGGCGGTAAAGCCGAGGCCCGACACCATCCCGACCACTGCCGGCACCGTGCCGACTCGCAGCGAGAAGATGCCCAGCACCAGCACCGGGAAGAACGACGACGCGGCCAACCCGAAGGCAAAGGCCACGACCTCGGCAACGAATCCCGGCGGATAGATCCCGACGATGCCTGCGATCACCACGGCGAAACCAATGGCGGCGCGCGAGACGCGCAGTCGCTGGGCATCGCTCGCCTCTGGCCGCAGCAATCGATAGTACAGGTCGTGTGCGATGCTGCTGCTGATGACAAGCAGCAGGCCCGAAGCCGTCGACAGTGCCGCGGCCAGTCCGCCGGCCGCAACCAGCGCGATGATCCATGCTGCAAGCTCCGCCATTTCCGGCATCGCCAATACGAGGATGTCGGCGTCCGGTCCGGCAAGCCGCTTGTCCGAGAGCACAGCACGGCCATCCACTCCTTCGGCGCCTGATGTTGCAAGCCAGCGCTCGTGGTCGTCGCGCACGCTGGCGAACTCGGCCGCCGGCAGAGAACCGATACGGAACAGCTCATTCTCTTCGGCACGCTCGGCTCCTCGGTAGGCAACGCGGCCATCGCCGTCGTCAAGCCAGACGATCAAGCCCGTGCGCGACCACGTTTCGTACCAGGTAGGAAGCTCCGCCTCGGTCTTGTTATCGAGACTGTTGATGACGTAGTAGCGCGCGAAAGCTGCCGTCGCCGGCGCCGTCAGGTAGAGAAGCGCGATGAAGAGCAACGCCCAGAAGCCCGACCAGCGCGCAGCCTGCACGTTTTTGACGGTGTAGAAGCGCACGATGACGTGCGGCAACCCAGCCGTGCCAACCATCAGCGCCAGGGCCGTGCAAAACACGTTGACCTTGTCCCACGGACTGCCGTCGGCAAACGGCTCGGTATAGCTCGCAAATCCGAGCTCGGCGTGCACTTCATCTAGCGTTTCAAGCAGCGTCTTGCCGGTGTCGGCCACCTCGCTGCCCATGCCGAGCTGCGGCACGGCCGTCCCAGTCAACCGCATCGCGATCGCAATGACCGGGATCAAAAACGCCGTGATGAGAACCCAGTACTGCGCCACCTGCGTCCAGGTGATTCCCTTCATGCCGCCGAGCGTGGCATAGGTGAAGACGATCGCCATACCGATCACGACACCAACCGTTACGTCTACTTCTAGGAAGCGAGCGAACACAATCCCGACGCCGCGCATTTGACCCGCGACGTACGTAAAGCTGACGAACAGCGCGCAGAGCAGCGCGACCAAACGCGCGGTATTGGACTCGAACCGATCCCCGACGAAGTCCGGAACCGTGAAATGACCAAACCTACGCAGATACGGCGCCAACAAGATCGCCAGCAACACAAAGCCGCCGGTCCACCCCATTAGATAGACACCGCCCGCATAGCCGAGCAGCGAGATGGTGCCGGCCATCGACAAAAACGAGGCGGCCGACATCCAGTCTGCGGCCGTCGCCATGCCGTTGGCGATCGCGGGCACACCGCGACCCGCCACGAAAAAGCCCTGCGTGTCGCGCACACGAGCCCGCCAGGCAACGAACAGGTAGAACGCGAACGTCAAGCCGACGAACGCAAACGTCCACGACTGCACGGTCATGGCTTCACCTCACCGTTTTCGGTCGAACTGCTGGCAGAACCCGGCAGTGACGCCAGCTCTTGCCTTAGCTGACGATCGAAGCGCGCCATCGCCAATGCGTAGACGAGCACGAGCACCACAAACACGACGATCGATCCCTGCTGCGCAAACCAGAAACCAAGCGGGAAGCCCAAGAACGTGTACTCAGACAGCACGTCGGCAAACAGGATGCCGCAGCCTAGCCCGACGAAGGCCCAGAAGAACAGTAGAACAAGCGTGAGGCGCACGGTTCGACGCCAATGGCGGCTGTGCACTTCAGCTACGGAATCGGGCGAGGGCATGTCCGCGACCATACGCCATCGCAAGCGCGACTCGCAGTCTGATGGGCCGCCGGGTAAACAAGCTGGCATGGAGCGCAGCTACACCTTCACCGAACAGCGCTCCTCGTCCGTGCTGGTCGCCGCCGGCGCCGAAGCGCAGTTGCCAGAAGTCGTCGCCAGCCTGAAACCGGACGGTCTTTTCGTCGTCTACGACGAAGCGGTCGTCGCCGCAGCAGACCGGATCCAGGCCACGCTATCGCCGCGGCACACCGTCGCCGTGCCTGGCGGAGATTCGGCGAAGCGGCTCGAAATCGTCGGCAACCTAGCCGAGCACCTCCACCGCGCGGGCGCCACGCGAGCCAGCGTCTTGCTCGCTATCGGCGGCGGTGCGATCACCGACCTGTGCGGCTTCGCCGCGTCGATCTTTCTGCGTGGCATCCCGTTCGTTTCCTGTCCGACGACAACGTTGGCCATGTGCGACGCAGCGCTCGGCGGCAAAAACGGCATCGACCACTGCGGCCTAAAAAACCGCCTAGGCACGATCCGGCAGCCAGACGCCATCGTCATGGACACCAACTGGCTCGCAACCCTTCCTGAGGACATGTATCGCGAAGGCCTCGTCGAGGTCGTCAAGAAGGCAGCGGTGCTCGACTCCGAACGCTTTGCCGAACTAGAAGCACTCGCCCCCAAACTGATGAAGCGCGACGCGGAAGCGACTCGCCGCACAATCGAAATGGCGATCGAAATGAAGATGGCCGTCGTCGTCGACGACCAACGCGAGGGCGATCGACGTCGCGCACTCAACGCCGGACATACGATCGGTCACGCGATCGAATCCAGCGCCGCAGGCTCGCTGCGCCACGGGCACGCGGTCGCCATGGGGCTGCTGGCCGAGTGCCGTGCAGCCAGCGTCGACACCGAGATTGCCGAGCGCATTGGCGCGTTGCTGGCTGCGATCGGCGTCGCCACAGACATCCCCGAGAACCTGCGCAACGGCGCGGAGCTGTGGCAACTCGCGCAGCGCGACAAGAAAGCGATGCGCGGCAGCGTGCCGATGTTTGTCCCGCGGCGATTGGGCGAGGGCGAAATCGCAGAACTCACGGAGCCCATGCTGCACCGAGCCGTGTCGTGAGCCATTCCTCGAGCCTCGGACGACCCATCCGCGTCGAACCGCTGCATTTCCCCAGCGACGCGGTCCTGCGTGTTCCCGGCAGCAAGAGCGAAGCAAATCGACTCCTGGTGGCTGCAGCGCTCAGCGGCAAGACCGTCACCATCACGGGTGCGTCCGCAAGTGACGACGTATGCCATTTGGTAAACGGACTCGCGACCTTGGGCTATGCGGCCCGCTTTGCCGACTCGTCCAACGGCACAGTAGTCGTCGGCCCGCGACAGGACGCAAGCCAGGCCGCTGCCGGCGGCACGTTGTTCTGCGGCAATGCGGGCACCGCGCTGCGTTTCCTCATCTCGGTAGCGGCCATCACGCCGGGCGAGTGGGTAATCACGGGTGACGAGCACATGCAGCGCCGCCCCATCCAGCCACTCGTAGATGCGTGGCGCGCCCTGGGCCTGGACATCGAAGCGACCAACGGCTGCCCGCCGGTGCGTCTCCGCGGCGCCGCTGGCACCCCGCAAACGCTCGCCGATCACGTCCAGCTCGACGCCAGCGTTTCGAGCCAGTTCTTGTCTTCGCTGATGCTGGTCGCTGCCCGCATGCCCGCAGGACTGCGCATCGACTTTGACGGACCGCTCGCCTCGCGTGGCTATGCGGCACTGACGCTGCGCATGCTGGCGCGCTTTGGTGTCACGGGCGAGCTAGGTGCCAATTTTGCGCGGGTTGCGCCAGGCTACGGCGACGCACCGCCGCGCGCCGTCGTCGGCGGCGACTGGAGCGGCATGGGCGCCTGGACCTGCCTCAACCACAGCACGAAATCCAAGGTCACAGCGCCCAACCTGGCAACGGCGTCCGGCCAGAGCGACGAGCAGCTCGCGACGGCTCTGCGCGCATTCGACAGTCTGGAGCGCACCATCGACGTCGAGCCGATTCCCGATCAGTTTCTAAACCTTGCGGCCTTTGCGGCCACCGTGCCGGGCACGACGCGACTGGTCGGTGCGGCCAACGTCCGCGTCAAAGAATGTGACCGCGTCGCCGTGATGGCCCGCGAGCTACGCAAGTGCGGCATCGTTCTGCAAGAGCACGACGATGGACTGACGGTGCACGGCAGCGCCGCGATTCGCACCGCGACGATCGACCCGGAGGCGGACCACCGCGTCGCCATGGCCTTTGCACTGCTGGGGCTGCTTCGCGGCCACATCACCGTGCATCAGCCAGAATGCGTCGCCAAGAGCTACCCAGCGTTTTGGCAGGACGTGCAGGCCGTTCGACGCCAGCATCGCGCGGTGACCCTCGTCGGCATGCGAGCCGCCGGCAAGACCACGCTTGCCGATGCGCTGGCAGCCCGCACGGGTTCTGCATGGGTAGACACCGACGCCCAGTTTGTCGCGATGCATGGCCCCATTGCAGAGTTCGTGCAGAAACACGGCTGGCCGGCATTTCGCACGCACGAAGAGCAGCTTGTCGCCGCGGCGCTGCAGCCGGGCACCATTGTCGCAACGGGCGGTGGCGCCATCGAAAGCGCGGCGACGCGCAAGCTGCTGCACGAGACCTCGCACTGCGTCTTCCTGCATGCGCCGCTCGACATCCTGCAGCAACGCCTCGCTGCGGATGCGTCCGCACATCGCCCGTCGCTGACAGGCCGCAGCGCACTCGAAGAGCTGCCCGACGTCTGGCGCCGCCGCCTGCCGCTGTATCAAGACACGGCACACCGCACAGTCTTGCTCGACGCTGCGACCAGCACCGCCGATGCCGTCGACGCGCTGCTGCATCGAACCCCGTAGGCATCGGTGTCGCCCCAGCCGCGAGAATGGCCAACCGGCTCGACGCCACAGGGCGTAGGGCACGCATGCTGCCGCCCGCCGACCGTCTCTTTACAGCACCGGAGATTTGCTGCACACCACCGCTCTTCTTGGCCGCCTCACTTGCGGCCTGCCTCGCAACCGCAGCCGACCTAGCAGCACAGCAGACGCCGTTGCCGCAGACGCCGTGCTTTGGCAGGCAGCAGTTCTACGCGGCGCCCGTCAGCGTCTATCCGTCGCTGGGCGCGCAGCAGGCCGTTGGCATCGGGGATTTCGACGGCGACGGTCTCACGGACTTCGCCGGCATCGACGACGGCCCGGATGTGCCACACATCGCATTCGCTGAAACGAACGGCACGTTTGCGACGTTGCCGATCACGACCATCGGACTCGACTGGGTCGGCGACATGCAGGCCGCGGACTTCGACGGTGACGGCGATCTCGATCTGGCGATCCCGAGCGACGGCTACGCCAACGGCTCTGCCGGCGAACTGCGCATCTTCGCCAACCCCGGCGCCGCAGCCGCACGCACTGCGCCATGGCCCGACACGACGGTCTTCGCGCTATCAAGCGCCAACCACATCAACGACATCCGCGTCCGCGACATGGACGGCGACGGCAAACTCGACGTGGTCGCCCGCAGCCGCTCCGGCACAAACCGCATCATTGTCTCGCTACAGGGCAGCAGCCTCGCGTCGTGGAGCACACACGTGTTCGCGACCACCTACAGCAGCGTCGGCCCCGAAGGCGTGCACGTTGAAGACCTCAACGGCGACGACACGCCCGAGATCATCGGCGATGGCTGGTTTCTGCATGCAACCAACACTTCGGCTCCTTGGACCGACGGAGCAGCCAACCGCATCGACTGGAGCACCTCCAATCGCTGGTACCAAGAACGCACGAAGCTGTGGGCCGATGACGTCAACGGCGATGGCGCGATGGACATCCTCGTCGTCAAGGCCGAGAACGGCGACGGAGATTTGTCGTGGCTCGAATGCACAACCGACCCACTCGCATCAACGCCCGCGGACTGGATCGAGCACATCATCAAAGTCGACGTCGGACAAATGCATCACGTCCAAACGGGCGACCTCGATGGCGATGGCGACTGCGACGTGCTGGTGGGTTCGTTCCGCACCAACACCGGTGGACTGCGCGCGTTCTACAACCGTGGCGGCGCCGTGCCGGACTGGACCGAGGACTTGATTGCCGCGCGCGGTTGCTACCACGGCGGCATCGTGGACCAGGATGGCGATGGCGACCCAGACATCGTCGCCATCGATGGCTACCGCAAGCCGCTGCGCTACTACGAGAACATCACCGCTTCCGGCCAGGACAACAGCCTGCAGGCGGATCTACGCATCGGCGCGTCGGGTGAAGAGCCGCGGCCGGGACCGTTTCCGGTCTGCGCCCAAGCCGGCGACACGCTCGCGCTCGCGTGGCGTGGGCCAGCCGGCGGCCTGGCCGTGATGTACGGAGCCAACGTGCTGGCACCGTCGGTCGCATCGCTTGGCTGCCTCGGCCTCCAGGACATCTCCGGCACGTTCGTGTCGGCCGCGCCGCTGCTGCTCGATGCTCAGGGCACGGCGAGCAGCAGTCTCGTCATCCCGGCGGCGCTGCCGCCGGGTGCCATCGCGATGCAGGGACTCGTCGTGCAGCCAAACGGTTCCTGCTTCGCGCGGCTTACCGCCGCGTTCGACCTACGCTGGTAGGAGCGCGGGCCGAGCGGAGCGCCAACGATCAGAACGCGCCGATCGTCAGGCTGAGCGCATTGCTGCTCGTCGTTTGCTGCAGGCCCGACTGGGGCCCAAGCTCGAGGCCTACGACCTGCAGCAGCAGGCTTTGACCAAGCGTTCCCGCGCCGGACGGAACGTTGAGCGCGACGCTCGCGACGCCCGCTTCTGGCAGCAGCAAACTCACGACGGCCGGGTCCACCAGCAAAGCGCAGCCTGCAGCGCCTAGCGGCAGCGGCAAGCTTGTCGGCTGCAAGCCGAGCACCTGCGCCGCGAGAGACGTGGCGGTCATGCCTGTCGCCGACGCTTCCAACGTGCTGAACAGCCACGGACGGTCCGACGTGCTCAGGACAACCGGTCCGGCACTACCGACGCATACCGCACCGCTCGACTGCACCGATGCCGGGCAACCGGTGGTTGCGCGCGTGACGCCGGCAGCGACGCTGGTTCCGGCGACTTGGAAACGGCCAACGGCGAATAGCTCGCCGCGCGCGCCAAAGGCGACGTCGCGGACCGCGTTGGCGCCGATGCCACCGTCGATGGGAACCCAGCTGGATCCGACAAGGCGCTCGACGCCGTCGGAGACGATCACCAGGCTGCCGTCCGGAAGCATCTCGAGATCGCTGACGTCGCGCGAAACGCTGAATGGAGCTATCAAGGCGGGCCCATTGGCCGTCTCGCGAACGACGCCCGAAGTGATCCCCGTCTGTGCGATGAGAAGATCCCCGTTTGGCGCCAGATCCATGGCTTCAATGACGCGGAATCCAGGCGACGAAAGCGGCGTCACCACGCCCGCCGAGAAGCGGTAGCCGCCGCTGAACGTAGCCGGCAGAAACATGCCGCCAATGATGAAGTCGCCATCAGGCAGCGCCTGCACGTCGCGGACCATGCCCGTCCCGAGCGTCACCGCTTGCCACACTTGGCCATCGTAGTAGCGCAAGAAGTTGCCGGTTGGGTTGGACTGCACCTCGAGGATCTCGCCGAAACGGTTGGCGGCAAGATGCATGGGGATGCCGTTGACGCCGCCACCGATCGCGCTCCAGCTGCTGCCGTCCCAGCGCGCAATGCGCGTTGCCGCGATACCACCCGCGTTCAAGAACTCCCCGCCAACAAGCAGGTCGCCCGCAGCATCGAGCGTCATGGCCGTGACCCTGCCGTCGACGCCCTGGCCGAGTGGCTGGTAGCTGGCACCGTCCCAAAGAGCGATGTTGTTCGCTGCGACGCCTTCGATTTCGCCGAAGCTGCCGGCCACAACGACATCGCCGCTTGGCAAAGCCTGCACAACGCGCGCGTCGACTACCGGCACCACCGAAGCCAGCGGCTGAATGCTGGTGCCACCGACGATTTCATACACCCCACCGAAGCCCCCGAAGTGACGGCCAGCAGCAAAGAGCCGCCCGGATCCATCCGCGGCAAACGCGTTCAGGCTGCCGAGGAAGCCGCCGATCGACGTCCACGTGGTTCCATCGAATTGAAGCAGGGCAGAGGAGGCCGGCGAGAGCGCGGCTTTGCCCACGAGCAGGTCGCCGTTTGGAGCCTCGGCCAGCGAGCCAAGGCCCGGCTCAGGAAGCTGCAAAGAGCTCACGCCGCCGGCATTCCAAATCTGCCCCAGGGTTGACGCGTTGTTGCCGAGCAATACCAGATCGCCGTTGGCGCGAAACAGCATCGTGCTCGGTGGCTCGAAGTCCAGCGGCGCGACGCCCGGCAGGCTGGACCATGCCACCCCATCCCAGCGCTGTACGTGTTGCCCCTGCGGATCCACGCCGCCTGCATAGAGCAAGCCGGACGCGTCAACGGCAACCGTGTCGACACGGATCATCGAGGGGCCGCCACCAAGCTCGGACCAACTCGTTCCGTCCCATCGAGCGATTCCGTTGCACGCAACCCCTCCGGCAAAGACGAAGCTTCCGGCTGCCACCAGCGCACCGCTAGGTAAGACCGCAAGCGACCGGACGCCACCGTTGGTGCCAGACCCGAGCGACGTCCACGAGACACCATCCCAACGCGCGATGTTGCTGGCGTTGATGCCGCCCGCAGCGCCGAAGGAGCCGGCAACGATGACGTCGCCGTTGGGGAGAGTGGTCGCGGCAAAGACCGTTCCTTGCACGCCACTGCCAAGCGCCGAAAAGCTCGAGCCGTCGAAACGCGCTACGCCGTTCGCAATCACGTCGCCGGCAACTTCGAAGCCACCGCAAACGAGCAGGTCACCGCTGGCGAGCGAGGTCAGGGTGTAGCCCGTCCCGGCAACACCGCCGGGCTTTGGACCTTCTTGCCAAGACAGCTGGCATTGGGAGATTGCAGGAACCGCTGCTACGGAAGCGACAAAAGCCGCAAGAGGGAAACGAGTGCACAAAGGAGAGAATGCTTTCATCTGGACAAAAAGACGAATCAGCCAATCGGAGGCACGCCGAGGGGCACATCCCGGGAGCGCATAACGGCGCAAGCTTCCCGGGAGACGTGTTGGCTCCAGACGTAAGCTAGAAAAGACAATCTCTCTTGTAACCGTTAGGTTCGTGACTCGATGTTCACGACCCGACTCAGGCTGTTGACGGCCGGCGAATCCCACGGCCCTTCGTTGACCGGCATCTTGGAAGGCATGCCCGCAGGCGTTGCGTTGAGCACGGATGCCATCCGCGTCGAACTGGAACGGCGCCAGCGCGGGCTGGGCTCCGGCGGGCGCATGAAAATCGAAACGGACGCAGCCAAGCTCACGGCTGGCGTTGTCGCGGGACGCACGACCGGCGGCCCCATCGCTTTTGTTATCGACAACGCGGATTTCAAGAACTGGCGCGACAAGGACATCAAAGCGATGACCGTGCCGCGACCGGGCCATGCAGACCTAACGGGCGCCGCGAAATACGGATTTCGCGAACTTCGACTGTCGCTCGAACGGGCATCCGCACGAGAAACCGCCATGCGCGTTGCGATCGGCGCAGCCTGTCGCGCCATGCTGGCGGAATTCGGCGTCGAGATGGGCGGCTACGTCACGCGCATTGGCAGCATCGACTGCTTTGACGAAACGGCGCTTGCCGACGAGCAGCGTCTGCGCGCACGTGGCGCGGCCGCCGAGACCAACGACGTGCGATGCCCCGATGCGCAGAGCTACGCCAGTATGCATCAAGAGATCGAGGCAGCCATCGAAGCCAAGGACACACTCGGCGGCGTCGTCGAGACCTTTGCGCTTGGCGTGCCCGTCGGGCTCGGCAGCCATGTGCACTACGATCGCCGACTCGATGCGCGCCTATCCGGAGCGCTGATGAGCATCCACGCGACCAAGGGCGTGGAAGTAGGGGTCGGCTTTGAGACGACCAAGCGTCGCGGCACGCAAGCGCAAGATGAGCTGCGCCTCGCCGCGGCGACTTCCAACGACTCTCGCGCGAGCCGCATCGTGCGCGACACCAATCGGGCCGGAGGCATTGAGGGCGGCATCAGCAACGGCAGCCCGATCGTGATGCGCACGGCGTTCAAGCCCATCGCAACGACAATCGCCTCCCTGCAGTCCGTCGATCTCGCCACCGGACAACCGTCCGCGACTCGCTATGAGCGCAGCGACTTCTGCCAAGTGCCCCGCGCCGTACCCATCGCGGAAGCGATGATGGCGGTCGTGCTCGCTGACGCGCTTTGCGAAAAACTCGGCGGCGACTCAGTCGACGAAATGCGGCCGCGCTTTGACGGCCTCCGTCAGCTCGATCTCAACGACTTACCAATGGATGCGAAGCCCTGGCGATTCGGCTACGACATCTGACGGCTCAGCGCAGGCTGCGAAGAGTCAGCATCGCGTCGTCGAGGTTGCGCGAAACGCCGCGGCCGTCGTGAAAGAGCCAGATCGTTGGCAACTCGCGGACTCCGTATTGCACTACAGCCGGCGACCGCAGATCGTGCGCCAGCACCGTGCGCAAAAACACATCGTGGCGAATCGCGGCGATGGTCTCGAGCTGCAAGCGCAGCTCGCGCTCGCGGCGCGCCGGGCTCAACGCACGCTCTTCTTCCTCGCCGTCCCCATCATCGCCTTCGTACGCGTCGCCCTCTACGTCGCCGAAGGCGTCGTCGTATTCTGGAACTTCATCAACGTCGTGCGTGAACAGCACAGCCGTCCAGCCAATCGGCGGAACATGCGCGAGCAGCTCAAAGCGCTCCCCCCCCGAGATCACCTCCTCCGACTCCACAAGCCCACCACCCGGCTCCGTGGGAGCACTCTCTCGCTGCATCTCGCTGTAGGCGACAACGCCCGCGATTCCGAAGAAGCACGCGGATACGGCGGCGAGAATCGACCTGAAGACGCGCATCCGGTGTCCAATCGGTCGACGAGTCATCGGGCGCCGAGCAGCGCCGGCCTCTGGACTAGCTTCCGTCACAAATTTTCGCACAGCCTTACCCACCTCTACTTCGCTGGCACCGCAGCGACGTCATCACGGCGCTCCCTGGTCTCTGGATTGCCAGCGCTTTCGACATCGACGACGCCGGCTCGCGCGAGAGCCTGCCGCGAGGGCCGGTATTCGATGCTGATGCTGGCAACAACCGGCGTCACAAACAGCGAGAGCGGCGGCACTCCGTACCAGAAATTGTTGGTCTCGGTTTCGACCAAGCGGAGATGCGTACCGTCACGGCGATCGATCCTGGCAGTTGCGTCGGAGACCATGTTGTCGATCGTCGTGCTGCCGAACAGGGGAAACAGGATGCCCAAATGGCAGCCGACATAGGTCGACTGCTGGACAAACACCGGCTGTCCATCGGGCCCGACATGGCCATGCCAATGGGTGGCCGTCGAATGGAATGCGCAGCCAGCCGACAAAAAGAGAGTCACCGCGAAGCCATAGCGCTGTCTGGCGAACCTCATCGCTAGCCCTATCGGACGTTCGCCGAGGGCAACTTCAGCGATCCACTACCTGCCGAACGGAACTTCGTTGATCCAACGGAAGCCGCGCTTGATGAGCAGGCGATCGGGCACTTCTTGCGCCGCCGCGCGCTCCGGTGCGCGCGTCCAGTCTCGATGCAAACGCTCGCCGTAGTAGTAGAGCGAGACGCCGAAGCATGACACCAGCACCAACACCTTAAGCAGCAACCCCAACCACCACATGCTGCGCATGTTCCAGATGCTGACGGTCTCAAACCTCTCGATCGAACGGTTCGTCACGAACAGAGCCAGCAGCCGCCCCGCATCGGGAATCAACACCAGCATCCCCATCACCATGAGGTGGGTCGAATACAGCTTGACCGGCACGTCATAGCAGTAGTTGAGCATGGCAACGTTGACCATGACGCCAACCGCAACCAAAGCGCCCAACGTCGCCGTCCGGCGCCAGACCAGAAGCAGCGTCGCCACCATTTCGCCCAGCCCCGCGAAAACGGTGTAGGCATGCGAAGAGGCCATAAACGACCACAAAACACCCATCGGAGAAGACTCGCCCCAGGTGCGGTCCAATCGACCTTCGGACATCGATCCGAACTGGTTGCCGACGATGTTGATCTTCGCCAGCCCGTAGCCGAGCAGGATGAATGCGAGCACATAGCGCAAGTAGCTGCGCATCAGGTCCAAACCGGCGGCCTGCGGGCGCGCGCGATGGCGCAGCATCAGCGGCGTCAACACCAAGGAAACGGCGAGCGCGACCCCAAAGAAGCCGAGCACCACCAGGTAGCTCTCGGTCGTATCGCCGCTGCCGTTTCCCGCAGACGGCACGAGGGGGCCCTCGATGCCGACGAAGGTGCTGCCAATCCAGTGGGCCAGGTCCGCCTTCCACGCAGCAACTGTCCGGGCAATCACGCCAGCAGCGGCGCCACACCCTTGGCCAAACGCCCCCAAGCGTTCATGCGCGAAGAAGCTGAGGACGCTGGTCAGCAGCATCGGAGCGCAGTAGAGCAACCAGTAGATCGCCGTGAAGCGAAAGGCGAACGAGCCGACAACGCCAACGCGCAGCGGCACGCGCGCGGCCTCGACGTCGAGGCCTTCGTCCAAGTCTGGAACCGGGCCACGCACGCGCACCGCCCGCATGCCCAGCACAAACAGCAGCATGGCGAGGGCAGGCAGCACCAGCCACGGCGTCCAAAAGGCCTGCTGTGGCGCGTTGACCGCGTCCAGCTTGGCGCGATCGATCAGCGAGAGCGTGGTCGCCGTGTTCGCATCGACAGCAGCGAGACTGGCACCGTCTAAGGACGCAACGCACGGCGCCATGACCAGCATGCCGACCGTGATGCGCGTTGCATCCTCTGCAACATCGAGCACGATTTCGTGCTCCTGCCAGTCGTCGCTGCGGATTGGGCGGTCGCCCATGTTGTCAAACGCGCCTCGCTGCCGATTGCCGTTGGCGTCCTTGGGTCGGTCGACCCGCATCCACAGCCGCACCGGAGCGCCGCGCGCCACGTCAGCCGTCTTGACTGCTGCGGCAAAGCGAACGCGCTGACCGCGCCAACGCGCCGCGTCCAGCGACTGACTCAGGTTGGCGAGCATGCCGCCGGGGCGCTCGGACACGGACGTGCTGGCATCGACCTGCGCATACCGATCGGCCTCGAATGCGCCCTCGTCGACAATCTGCAGAGTCGCACCGAACCTCGACGAGTGCCGCCAACCGACAAACCCGCCGTCACCGTCGACCTCTTCGAAACCGCCGTTCTGAAAGTCGTCGGGCACAACCGGCACGGGCTCTTGCGCGGCCCCGGAAGGGGATCCACTTGCAGGCGATCCAGTAGAGGGCGAGGCAGTGGAAGGCGAGGCGGCGGATGACGATCTGGCTGCCGGAGTTTCCGCGGCCGGAGAACCTGCCGGCGCAGCCTGCGTGGAGCCCTGGCCCACAGCCGCGTCGCCCGAACCAACTCTGCCCGAGCCAGCTCCGCCCGGGCGACCGCCGTTCTCTTCCGGCTCATCCGCAGCAAGCTCCGGCTCAGGCACAGCCGCTCCCGTCGTCGGCACAGAAACCGCCGACACCTCTTCGAGCGTGACGCCATCCACCCAAGCCGAGCCGGTTCCGATGATGAACGCCCCGAACACGATGCGCGACGCGTCAGCGGCAACGTCGAGCACAACGTCGAACGTCTGCCACTCCACACTCTGGATCGGACGATCGCCCATGTTGTCAAACGCGCCGATCTGCCGATTGCCGTTGGCGTCGTCGGGCCGATCGACACGCATCCACAGCTGCACACGCGAATCGTCGCCCAGATCCGCCGTGTGAACAGCGGCGCGATAGCGGACGCGCTTGCCGCGCCATGGCTCGGCGTCGACACCGTGCATCAGGTTGGTAAAGCGCTGCGCATCGCCAACCGGATCGCGCGCGTCGATATGCGCGCATCGCTCACCATCCACCGCCCCCTCCGCCTCAACCGACACCTTCGCTCCTGCACCCGACACGAACCGCCAGCCCGCGGGGGCGCCGTTCGAACCCAGCCCTTCTTCAAAGGACGCGTTGCTAGGCTGCCCCGCACCGACAGAACCGGCATCCTGCGCAACCCCGCGAGACGGAGCCAACGCGAACACGAGCGAAGTAGTGACGAGAGTCGCGAGCCGAAGGGTAGAGCTGATCATGCCGTGGTTCTCGAATACGTCGCGCGTGCGCAGCATGCGAGGACGCCTCGCGTGCTTTGTTCGCCCCAGAACGTAGCGCGCCGTAGCCCCTGCCGGGCTCCAACGCCGCCAGACGGGCGAATCGCCACACGGGACGGAAATGCGCTGCCAGCGAATGCTCCACTACCGCGCGGCGTATCAGCCCACCACAGCGTCGTGATCGAGCCCGAATCGAGTTAGGTACTTGCGCAGCCGATCCGCATCATTGCTTGAGCTCTTGCGGATTCGTGACGCGGCAAAGAGCTCGCGCCCCGCGGCTGACAGCGTCGCGTGCCGCCGGCATACCCGCACAACGGCGGCAAGCTGCACGCGGTCGAAACGGTCCAGCGCAGCCAGCTCGTCCTTGCCCAGCAGGCCAACCAGCAGCTCATCATCGGCATGTTCTCCCGAGCCCGAGCCGCCGGCCGAACCGCCGCTCGCAGAGTCCCCACGCTGCCAGTCGCGACGCAAGCGCTCCATCTCGCCCGCGACATCTTCCTCGGTAATGCGGCCGCCGTCGGCGAGCGTGCACATGCGCGTCATGCTGGCGTTGAGGTCACGAAAGTTGCCGAGCCACAGCCCTTCGTGCGACGTCGCAAACGCCAGGTAGCGACGTCGTGCTTCGGCAGCAAAGTGCACGCGCCGACCAACCTCCGCGGAGTAGCGCTGCAGCTCGTAGTCGACGTTGGGCTCGAGGTCTTCGATGCGGTCCTTGAGACCTGGCAAGCGATACGTCCACAGATTGATGCGCGCCAGCAGGTCCTCGCGAAACGAACCCGCAGCGACGTCGCGGCCGAGGTCGCGGTTGGTGCCTGCGATCAGCTGGAAGTCGCTCTGCGCCTCCTTGTCGCTGCCGAGCGGCAGGAAGCGCTTGTCCTCGAGCGCGCGCAGCAACATCGCCTGCTCATCGAGGCCGAGCTCGCCGATCTCGTCGAGAAAGAGCAGCCCCGTATCCGCGGCGCGAAGCAGGCCGGGGCGCTCGCTGGTGGCGCCGGTGAACGAACCCTTCTTGTGGCCAAACAGCGTCGAGTGCGCACCGTCGCCGCGAATCGTCGCACAGTTGACCTCAACAAAGGGTCCCTGCAGCTGATGCCGCTGTTTCTTGAGCTCATAGATCTGCTTGGCAAGCTGCGACTTTCCGGCGCCCGTCGGCCCCATCAGCAGCATCGGCGCCGTCGATGCTGGCGCGACGCGCTCGACCTGCGTGATCAATTGGTTGAACGCGTCGTTCTCCGTCTGGATGCCGGACTTGAGCAGCGACTCACCTTGCTCATGCTCTTGCGCAAAGCGCTGGGCAAGCCGGTCAAACCGCGACAGGTCGAGATCGATGATCTGCCATGTGCCGACCTTGCTGCCGCGAACACCATCGCGAGCGGTCGGCGGCCCCGTCTGCAGCAGACGCGCGGGAAAGTGCCGCGTCTCGGTCAGCAAGAACAAGCAAATCTGCGCCACGTGCGTGCCCGTCGTCATGTGCACCAGCACGTCTGCGCTTTCGGGATCGAGCGCGAGGGCGTGCGACTGCGACAGCAACATGTCGAAG
>JBGCDH010000002.1:0-209197 GCA_045105235.1 Planctomycetota bacterium
AGGTTGGCGGCGACGTGTCCAGCGCCGCAGAGTTCGGCGGCGGTTGGCTGCGTTGGTGCCGCCGGGGCGCCGCAGTTGCACGTCAGCAGTGCCTGGGTGGGCGGTCATGTTCTGGAGAGCGGCTCGCAGATGGCACCGACAACCCTTGCCGTCACCGTGCGAGGCTTTGCGCCTACAAGCCTGCCGATTGCCACCTTGCTGCCGCAGGCCGCACCTGGGTGCATCCTCGGCGTCGACCCGGTATCCTTGGGGCTGATCGCGACGCTAAGCGGTAGCGCTGAGAGCCAGCTGCTGCTGCCCAACGATCCGAGCATTGTGGGCGCTGTTCTCTACAGTCAGTGGGTAGCGCTCGAAGTCGACGCTGCGCTAACCGTGATCGGGGTGTCAGCGACCAATGCCGTCGCGTCGACGGTGGGCCTTTTCTAGGCTCGTTGGCTGTCTGTCCTCTGCAGCGACGATCCGGATTGCGTCGAGCCGGCTTCGTTCGGGAGGGGCGATGAGGGGCCACTGCACGATCTCGTTGAGATTCCCCGCCGGATCGCGGGACATGACGTAGCGCGAGCTGGGTTTTGGCACGCCAGATTCCTCGATGTCCCAAGGGAGTTCTACTTCGGCATCGCGCAGCGCCTGGGCGGCCCGATCCAGGTCGGGCACGGATAGGGCGAACATGGGCCACCGACGCACCCAACGAAATACCACCCATCTCCGCTCCCATCCTGAGCGCAGGTGTGCAAGCTCGTCACGGCAGCGGCGGCGGAACGTGTAGGACCTCGATGGCCATGCCCGCTGCGAGTATTCCGCCCACGACGATGCGCGCTCGCAGGCCGCCGCGCTTGCGCAGATGCATGCGGGTATCGACACCGAGCAGGCGATTCAGGTGGCCGCAGGGTGGGCAGGTGCTCGTGCATTCGATCTCGACCTCTCCGATGCGCAAGCGAGCGTTGGCCAGCGGTAGCAGCTCGATCTCCTCGGTCACAAGATTCCGGCGTGCGGCGCCGGGCTGCAGTTCGGTGTCGGTGGCGTTGGCGAGGTGCTGCACATTCTCGTGCGCGATCAGCGATAGCTCTCGCACGTTTCTGCCTCGTCGGCTGCTAAAGGTGCCGACGCCGTGCGCATAGCGGTCCCCTTCGAGTCCCACGCCTGGTATGGCCCGGGCCGTCTCGACCGCCTGCATGGCGGCGCGGGGTTCGGGCGCGATCCAGATCGAGTGTAGGCGTGCTCCGCTCATGTGATCCACAGCCTTCAAACTCCGAACAGGCGTCGGCAGTTGTCGCGCACCGCCTTCGCCATCTCCTCGACCGAGATGCCGCGCGCTTTGGCCATCGCCGCGATGCCACGGGTGACGTTGGCCGGTTCGTTGCGTGCGTCGCGGTCGGGGCCCATGTAGGGGCAGTCGGTTTCTGTTAGCAGGCGGTCGAGCGGCAGGGTGCGCGCGATCTGTTGGAAGCTCTCGGCGCGCTCGACCACTGGCGGGATGCTCAGGTAGTAGCCGGCTTCCGCGATTCGTTTGGCGAGCTTGAGCTTGCCGCCGTAGCAGTGAAAGTCGGCCTTGATCACGGATAGCTCCTGCAGGATCTCGAACGCGCGCAACTCCGCCTTACGGGTGTGCAGGATGACCGGCTTGTCGTGCTTCTTCGCGACTTCGCAGAGGCGGCCGAGAACGCGTTCCTGCTCTGCGGCCTGGTCCGTGATCCAGTATTGATCGAGTCCGCACTCGCCGATCGCGACGAGCTTGTCGGCGTTGGCGTCGATCCAGTCGATCTCGGCGTCGACGTCGAAGGGCGTGGGAGGCTCGAAGTCGTAGGTCCAGTTGGAATCGTCGATTCGACTCGCGATCGCGTCGACGGGGTAGATGCCGCAGGCGGCTTGGACGTGCTGGTACGTTTCCGCGAGACGGAGAACCTCGCGGTTCGATGTCGGCTCGAGTCCGTTGACGATCACGGCCTCGAGCCCCGCGTCTGCTGCTCGCTGCGCGACCTCCGCCCGGTCGGCCGCGAAGGCTTCGTGGGTGAGGTGGGCGTGAACGTCCACGTAGGTCAGCATGTGAGAATCGTAGAAGCCTGCATTCGAGATGAGAAGCGTGCGGCCGCTGTGTCTGCCGGCGGCGGCGCGGCTCGGTCAATTCTGATCGCCGTCGGCAATCAGGCTCTTTACCTGTCGCGGAATGTCACCCGACCGAACACGAAGTTCGTGCGCGAATCGCGCAGGATCGCTTCGAGCGACTCGAGTTCTTTCATGCGCAGGAGCACGGGGTTTGCGGCCAGGGGCTTGGCGGTGTTGGCCTGGCTGCGCGCCGCTCAGTTTCCTCGCGGCGACGGATCAGGTTGGCTTCCGCCTTCTTCTCGGCCTCGATGACCTGGTTGAGGATGGTCTTCATCTCGCCTGGTAGCACGATGTCGCGGATACCGATCGATGCGATCGCTACCCAAAATTCGGATGTAAGCTGCGCTTCCCGGTAGACGGCGCCGGCCGCGTTGTCGACGACGCTGCAGCTCAACTCCGGATCGCTGATGCGCCAGGTTGCGACGAGGTTGAGTCGCAGCGTGACCTTGTCCGCGGTCATGATCTCCTGTCCGGCGACGTCTGCGATCTGCTCGCGCATGTCGACATCCGTCCAGGTGACCAATCCACCTCGGGACCAGAACGCGTGGCGCCCGCCGCCGTAGATTCCGACCAGCTTGCCGCCGCGCCGCACGAGCAGCCGCTCGTGCGAATCGACCGGAGCCGACGAAGTCGTACAAGCAGCCGTTGCGCCTTACAATCGCGCGGTCGTTCTCGCTGAGATCGACGATTTCGAGGCGCGAACGCAACTCCTCGTTCTCGATGGTGGTATCGAGAGACTTGTGACGAAAGCGGGGGGCGAGGGGCGAGTGCTTTTCGATGCGCGTGTTGGGCAGCAGTCGCTCCGGCAAGGTATGCCGGCCGGGCTCAAGCACGCGGGTCCAGTAGTCAAGTCGCCGCGACGGAACACGAGGCCGATCTCGTGCTGGTTGATGTAGGTGCGGATCATGGTGGGGCCTCCTGTTGAGGCGGGAGTGGTTGGAGCGTGCAAAGAAGGCCATCGCCGGCGTCGCACAACGCAGTGACCCCGTCCGCTCACGGACCATGCGCAGGCATGTCGACGCAACGCGGTGCCGGCAGCTTCGTGCTTCGGGTCACGCTCGTGAGGATCTCCTTCTCTTGTATTCAGAAGAGGCGCATCTGCCAGCGGTGCATCTGACCGCAGTATTATGAATACGCCGCAAAACCCAAAAGGCCTCGCGCCGTGATCGGTAGCGAGGCCTTCGTGGCGGATGCGCTCAAGCAGTGATCAGCGAACGCCAGTAGACCTCAGGTCGCACAATGGCGACGTGTCGGTGTGGATTCGGAATCTGCTTTTCATGGCGGAGCGGGGCGATCGCGACGGATGTGATCGTGTCAAGCAAACGGGTTGTTGGCTTTGCTGCTGAGGCGCGCGCTGTGAGCCGCACGCCGTGTGCCGGATCACTACGAATCCCTGCTTCGCACTCGGATGACGCAGCGCTCGCGTCTGGCTCTGCCGTTGGGGCCCCTTCTTCAACCCATACCTATGTCCGCTATTCGGCGTCTTCCTTCTCGTGCAGCTTTTCGGGGTAGTACTTGCTCATCCACTCGAGCGCGATGTCACGCTTGGTGACGTATTTCAGGTAGAAGTTGATCGGCACTCCGGTCTTGGCATCGCCAGCCTTCTGGACGTAGTCATCGAAAGCGACCATCAGTGAGTTGAGATCAATGACCTGATTGGTGGTGCTGTCAAGCTTCCCAATGGCGGCGACGGACGAGGAGATGTAGTCCGATTTCATCTTCTCGATGGACTTCCCCTTCTTGGCCGCCGCGCCACCCGCAGCAAGGGAAGCGACCGAGTCGTTGCTCGCAGTTTGCATCGCTGCGAGCTCCTTCATGTTTTCGGCTGGGTCGTTCTGCAGCTCTTTGACAACGCTGGTCACCTGATTGGACTTGATGCTCGGGATCAGGCCCATGGCGACTACGGAGCAGTGTGATTGGATGCTCGACGTGCTCATCAGATCCTTGACGCTGCTCGACGTCTGTGCATCCATGCCAAACGAGCCTGAAATGCTCTCGAGGAAGAGGTCTGCCTGTACTTCGGCACGAGCTTGCGCGGCTTTCGACTGTGTCGATTGCGTGTCCACTGTGCGCTCTACCTTCTCGAAGTGCACGAAGCCCACGAAGCTAGATCCGTAGGTCGCACCTACGATCACCGGCATTGCGGTTTTTTGATCGTCCTTTGTGATCGCTGCGACGGCGAGCGCCTTCATCTGCTCGGGGCTCTCAACCGGCATCGCGTTTTTGCCGCCGCCCTTGAAGAACACGTAGGACTCGGCCGCTGCGTCGGGGTCGAGTTTGAGGGGCGAAAAGACCTGTGCTTCACGGCTCGTGCAGTTGGCGCAAATGACAAGGGTTCCTAGCACGCCGTGGTTGTCCACGGCCGACGTGGATGCCTTGTGGGCGGATGCGCCAGCAGATGCGCCGTAGCTTGATCCGAGGAACGAGCTGACCTTGGCGCCCACAAACGACGAGATCGAACTGGCTGTCGACCTCGAGGACTGTTCGTTGTCCTCGTACCGAAAGTACTGGACGTCCATGTCCATCGTGTCCGAGCTCAACGGCATGGCCTGTAGCGACGAGGCCGAAAAGTCGACCGGGCTTTGCAGCTGGGTGCCGATTTGCTTTTGCCCCTGCGCGTTCTTGGTCTGGGCGATCTGACCTTCGGCTTTGATCACCGCGGCGCCGAGCTTCGCGGCGGCGCTCGCGACGCTGCCCATGACCGTTTCGATCTGCTTCTTCAAATCCGCAAGCTGATCGGGAGTCGCTCCTAGGCTGACGAGCTCGCGCATCGTCATGTCCAAACTCATTTTTTGCCGGAGCAAGGAGTTGAACTGGTCGCGTGCGCTGTCAACAGGCAGCTGCAGGTCGGCGATCTGTTCGAGTTGCGTGATCTTCTCGGGGTCGACAATCATGCCGAGCACAAGACTTGGATCGTACGGGATGGTGGATGTAGGCATCGTCGAGTTCTCGTGGTTAGGACTTGTTGCTCAACTGGCTGTGCACGCCCGTCCAAAACTTGGAGGAGGCATCCTGCGTCGCTTGAATGAGGTCCGCTTCGCCGACGCACGTTGCCGTCATGCTGTCGAATAGGTCCTTGATCAGCGCGCCAAACGCCGTGCTCAAACTCGCCGTGGCCGCGGCCATGGCCTGTTCGTAGGTTTGCAGTGCCTTGCTGATGTCCGATCCTCGCGTGTGGAAGGCCACCTCGGCGTGTGCGTCGATGTCTTCCTCGGCGTGCGGGGTTGGCGTCTTGGCGCGCGCCTTGTCGACAGCGGCTTTGAAGATGGCGCCGGCACTACGAGACTCGGACTCGTAGATGCGCACCGCGAGGAGCCAGTTGTCGTCCGCGTCTTGGATCTTGCTACCGCTTGCAACGCTGATGCGATCGAAGGCATTGCGCGCGGTGGCGAAGGAGAGATCCCATTCGCGGTCGAGTTGCGCGATCGTCTCGACATATTCCGGGCGGCGCAGCTCGCCGTCCAAATTCCCGGGGACGCGACGCGGCGTGCCGGCGCATTTCTCAAACAGCCGCTCCACACGAGCGATGCGTGGCTTGGAAGAATCTGGCCCTAGTTCGGTGCGAGCGCTGCGAACGAGGTCGCGCGCAAGATCGAGGATCTGCTTCGCATTGTGGTCGTGGATGGTCTCCAGCGACTTCAAGCCGCCGGGCAAATTCTGCAGTGCTTGCTCGTCACCGGCCTCGTTCTCGGTGTGACGCTTGCCTGTCTTCTTCGTGCGCTTTGTGGTGGACATCGTGCCTGTATTTGTCGGAGTCGCGGAGCGGCCGTGCTTGATTTGCACGACCGAGTAGCCCCTGAGGGGCCTCGTAGAAGCAACTGCGCCAATCGGCACGAGTTTGGCCAGGGAATATCCAATGATGTTGTCATCGGCCCGGCCTCACGGGATCTGCTCAGGCGCGGTCCTTGCGGCAAGCAGCCGATCGCGGATCGCGCATCAGGGCACGAGCGACAGCGCCTTAGGCAAGACGAGACGCACTGGCCTGGCTGAAGGCTCAGCACTGGGATCGTACTCGTCACGTCCTAGTGTAGTGCCTCTGATATGGGAGTATTCTGCGGGCGCGAAGACGCTCGTCACGGCGTTGCAGCTTCTCGGCAGAAAGTAGAGAACATGCGTTCGTCGCAGCGCCTTGCGACGCCCTCGCATCCGGGATCACGCCCCGTCTACCAGATGCACTACAGGAGAAGTGCGGCCGCTGTTGCCGATCTGGGCGCGCGACGCGACCGATTGCGCCGGTAGCGATCGGCATGCTAGTCAGAGCGAGATGGTTGGAACTCGGGTCCCACGGGGCGAGCGGAAAGCTCTTCGGCGCGCGCCAGCTGCGCGATGGTTGCGCAAAACTGCCAATGCCACCCCGCGCCCGCGATCACAAATAGGTGAAACAGTTCGTGTGCGTGGATGACGCCAGGCCATGGGTTGGGCCAGCGGACAAACTCGAGCACGGCGCCGATTGTGTAGGCAACGCCGCCTAGCAAAAACGGCGAGATGAAGCGCACGCCGTGTCGCCGCCAGAGCAGGATGCCCGACAGCAGGCCAACCCAAGGAAACGCCAGGTAGAGCGTCAGGCCAAGCCACTCCGGCATGTCTTCGAAGAAGATCGTCTTGAGTGGAATTGCCGTCGCCGCGACGACCCAGACAAACGCGATGATGCCCCAGCGCAGCCAGCCGTGGAATACGATGCCGTGCACGGCCGTAAACGTGCCGGCGATCAGCACGAAGATGCAGGCGTGATCGAGCCGCTGCAGCACCGTGCGTCCGGCGGTCTCGGGTGTGAGCAGGTGAAACACGCCGCTCATCGCCAGCAGCAGCACGACCGAGCCCGCGTAGATGGATAGCGCGATCAGGCGGCCGCGATGGCCGCGTGCCGAACGCAGCAGCGAGATCGAGGCAAAGGCGAAGATCCCTGCGGCGATCAGATGGGTCAGGCTGCTTACGGGATCGGCAAAGCCCGGAATGGCATGCAGCGAATCGTGTTCATCCGTGAGGGCGTGGGCGGCGAGCAGCATCACGAGGGGATGCTAACCCGGCCGGCCGCTGCGTGCGCCTCACGGCTCCATACTCGGCACCCGCAGACGGCTCGTCTTGCACCCGTTCCGGAGCTTCTAGTCGCCCGACTGCGTTCGGTCAGCTTGCCCGCAGTGAGGTGAGCCGCCGGCGTCACTTCTCGTAGATCCAACTCCGAACCCCATTGCTCGTCGTCAAGCCACCCTGGTTGAGCAGGCCCGACACCGTCAGCGCAACAGCTTGCGCGTAGATGGCCGACCCGGCGGGCACCGCGGCTGGAATCGTCAGCGTTGTGGTGTTGGAGGTGCTGCCCGTTGCGTTCGCAAACGAGGTTGGCACGTCGAGCGAAGCGATGTGCAGGTTGCAGCCGGGGGCCCCGAGAAAGCCCAGGTCGGTGCCGGGCACGTCGCTGCCAAAGCTGACGATGACGGCGCCGATGTGTGAGCCGCTGGCTCCTGTTGCATCCGGGACGTTGTCGACGGTGTAGGTCACGATGGTGCCGGTTGTCGCCGTCGAGACCGGGTTGGGGGAGGCGCTCAGCGTGAGGCCCGGCGAGTAGCAGCCGCTGCCGTAGGCGCTATGAAACGACAGGCACGGCTCGTAGCGAGCGACGCGACTTGCGCTGTTGCCGCCCGCGGACGTGAAGGCTCCGCCGACGATGAGGCCGCCGTCTGGAGCGGTCGTCAGGGCGCGGATCGACGGCGCCGTGCCGAGTCGCAGTGGCGACCATTCGCTGCTGTCCCAGCGCGCGATGTGATTCGCGCGCACGCCGTCCATTTCTGTAAACGAACCCGCGCCGACAAGGTCACCGTTTGGTAGCGACGTGAGAGCCGCGACTCCGCCGTTTGCACCGGATCCAAGCTGCACCCAACTCGCGCCGTCCCACCGCGCGATGTAGCCGTCGCCGGCAGAGCTTCCGCCCGCAGGTCCGAACTCGCCCGCCGCGACAACATCGCCGCTGGGCATGGCTGTGAGTGCTTGCACGACGAGGCCGTTCGGCAGCGTGCCCATCGGCGACCAGGTGCTGCCGTCCCAGCGCGCGACGAGGTTGGCGGCCACGCCGCCCGCCGAAGAAAACTGCCCGCCAGCAACCACGTCGCCGTTGGGCAGAGTGAGGAGCGCGTGGACGTCGTCGTCCATGCCCGATCCCAGTGCGGACCAGCTGCTGCCGTTCCAAATCGCGATGCGAGCCGCCGCGCCGCCGCCGGCCGACGTGAACGATCCGCCGGCGATGAGGTCGCCGTTTGGCAATGCCGTCAGTGCTTGCACCGCGCCGTTCATGCCCGCTCCTAGAGCCGACCAGCTGGAGCCGTCCCAGCGCGCGATGCGATTGGCGGGCGAGCCGCCCGCTATAGAAAACGAGCCGCCGGCCGCGAGGTCGCCGTTGGGCAACAAAGCGATGGCCGCAACGTCGTCGTCAACCCCTGTGCCCAGGGGCGACCATGTGGCGCCATCCCAGCGCGCAATGTGGTTGGCGGAGGCGCCGCCGGCGGAGGCAAACGAGCCGCCCGCGATCACGTCACCTGTCGGCGTCGCGATGAGCGCATCGCACGGGGCGGAGAGCCCGCCGCCCAACGGCGACCACGAGTCGACCCTGCCAGCTGCGAACAGGATGCCGCCGAGCAGGTGGTCCACAAAGAACGGTTCGGTGTAGGTGTTTACCCGGTGCCCGAATGCCGTGTACCACGAACGACCCTGGCCGACGGCGTCCTGGCACCACGCAATCGGATGCACTGCGCCCATGTTGCCGCCGGAGTAGGTGCTCTCGTCGAGCGTGATCAAGACCTTGATCAGCGGGTTGTTTGCCGGGTTGCTTTGAAAGTTGTACCACTCGTCCGTGTGCGTGAAGACCGTCGGCAGCGAAAACGTCGACGGGTGATTGGGATCGACGACCGTGACTTCGCCGCTTTGCACCGATGGGTGATTCTGGAAGTACGCGCCAACCAGCGAACCGTAGAACGGCCAGCCATACTCGGTGTCGGTGGCCGAGTGGATGCCGACGAAGCCGCCGCCATTTGTGATGTAGTTTTCGAACGCAGTCTCTTGGCTCGCATCGAGGATGTTTCCCGTTGTGTTGAGAAAGATCACCGCCGCGTACTGCGAGAGGTTCGCCGCCGTGAACAGCGTGGCGTCCTCGCTCATGTCCACGTCGAAATCGTTGGCGTCACCGAGCGACTGGATGAGTGTTTGGCCGGCGTTGATCTGGTTGTTGTGACGAAACCCCGATGTCTTGGAAAACACCAGCACGCGGAACGTCTGGCAGTCCTGAGCGGGAAGCAGGCCGGCAGTGGCGTGGCCGATGGCCATAGCAGCTGCGGCAAAGAGAGCGCACGCCCGAAGGCAAGCAGGATGAAAGTTCATGGCGATGGGGGCGAGTCGAGAGGAGGAAGCATCGACGGGTGGCGGGGCTGCGACCGGCCGGCGCTGTGAGCCTGCAAGGCAGCGTCGTCGCGAGGAAGCTCAATGGGCATACGGGCAGCCGTCGCTATCTCGGAGGCATATAGCGCTGCTACGTGGATGCGCAGTTCGCGTGGCTCGCCGTACCGCCGTCCTCGTTGGCCTTTTGTCCAACTGCCGCCGCGAGACTTGCCGCCTCGGCGGCTCGCTTGCCGAGCAAGCGGCCTTGCTCCCTATCGCCGCTTGCCGGCGGACGCTTCGGCGGCTGCTGGTGTGGCGGCTGCTGGTGTGGCGGCTGCTGGGTTGGCTGCTGCTGGTAGGGACACCTCAAACCCCGGGGTCTTGCCGTTGAGCCCGGTGATGTTCTCGATACCGCCCTCAAACCGCACGCCCTCTGAGGTTACGGCCTGCATGATTGGAAGATTGGGGGCGCCCTGCAGGCCGCGGATCGTGCAGTGCTCAAAGCGAAAGTTCTTGGCGTCCACAAGGCCGATGGCGCCGTTGTCCATCCAGGTGTGGGTTTCCTCAAACATGCCGTTGCGGATGGTCCAGTCGCGACTGGTTTCGGCAAAGATGAAGCCGTAGGCGCAGTGGTGAATGCGCAGCGTGTCGGCGTGCAGGCGTTCGACCTTGTGCGCGAGGATTCCCTCTGTGCCGCAGCCGTATAGGTCCATGCGGTGGAGGCTGATGTCGCGGCACGTGTGGAACGCGAGGACGCCGCCGGCGCAGGTCCGCTTCATCTTGCCGTCCTTGGCGTGCCCGATGGTGAAGTTGTCGAGCGCGATGCCGCTGCAGTTACGGAATTCGAGCAGCCGGCTCTCAAAGAAATCGGATTCCATCTCCGCCTGGCCGCCAACGGCGACAATGCGCAGGTTCTCCAGGCCCCGGATGACCAGCGATCCCTTGTCCGGGTTGCCTGGCTTGAGGTTGGCCGTCACGTATTGACGCATCTCATCCCACGTGTCGGCGCCTTCGCCATCCGTGGAGTAGTGCACCGCTGGCGTCGGCTCAAACTCCGCTTCGGGCAGCTTGATGACTGTGCCCGCAGGAATCTCAATGGTGCGGTTGGACCCCAGTGCCGCGACGAACTCGGTGGCGGACGTTGCTCGGATGGTCTTGAGGTTGCACGGTGCCGTGCGGCTTGCACTGTCCAAGAGTTCGCGCACTTGCTTGGCGACGGCATCGCGCAGCGTGATCGGCCCGGCCTTGCTAGGGATGACGAGGGCGGTGTCCGCGCCGCTTCGCGAAACCAAGCGCGCCCGCACGATGCCAGTACGAAACACCAGCGCTACGCGTGCGGCTACGGGAATGTCGCTTGCTGCGCGATCGCCGGGCTTCGTATGGGTGAGCGATTGATCAAATCCTCGGCTCTTGGCTCCGGTGGTTACCGTATGCGGTGGCAGAGCGACACCGTTGCCGTCGAGCAGTGCCGTCGTGTGCACCTTCTCTAGTGATGGGATGCGCCGCGCGAAATCCTGGTAGTCGGCGAGGACGATCGCCGAGGGCTTCGACGGGATGGGGTCTTGGGCCTGCCGTTGCGCGGCACGCTCCGGGCGCGCGAACATGACGGCCGATACGACGCCTACACCAAGCAGGACGGCTGCCGCCAGGTAGACAAACCTTGACCGCGCCATTGTCGTTGGAGCAAACCTCTCAGCAGCACACGCATCGCCAGCCAGTGAATCGCCAGCCAGTGGATCACCAGCCCATAGATCGTCAGGCGAGGTGTGTGGCTCGCTCGACGCTGCCTGCAGCGCCGCATCACGGCGTGCCAAAACGGCTGTCGCGAGATCGGGCGATGCAGCGCGTCGTGAAAGCGTTTCGCGCAGTGCGCATTCGAGATACCAGTCGTCGGATCGGGTCACGATGTGTTCCTTGTGGGCGTTGTGTGATGTGGCTGGCGAACGCGCGCGGGCCGCGGCGGTTCTGGTCAGGCGGAAGGGTGTTCTGCGCTACGCCGGTTGATGCATGCCCGAAGCCGCGCCCGCGCCCTCCGAAGCAGGGACTTCGAACCTTCCGGCTGCAGCCCGAGTCGCTGGCCTACTGTCAGCGGGTCTAGGTCTTGTCCGTAGCGAAGATCGATCGCCTGTCGCTCTTTGCTGCCAAGGGTGCTCAGGCATTGGCGGAGAGCGTCGGCATACGAATCGCCGCCGCCGCCGCGCTCGTGGCGCGCCCAGATTTCGTCGACCTCGTGGAGGCTGATCGAACTCGGCCGGCGCCCGTTGCTGCGATGATGGTATTGCCACAGGTTGCGAACCGCCGTGCGCAGCCATGCTGTGCTGGCGCGGAAGGGCAGCTGGTGTGCGGCCTTCTGAAGCGCCGCGAGGTAGGCCTCTTGGATCAAGTCCTCGGCCAGGTGTTCTGGGCACCCGAGCAGTCGAGTGTATCGGCGGGTGGCCGTCTCGGTGGCGCGGATCCACTCGGCGATGCGGCCGCTGTCCTCGCTACCAGCTGCATCGTTGCGATCGCTCCTTGGCGCATGCGCGCGCTCTCGCGGTTCGGCGCGGGAGGCTGTGGCCGGCGGTTCCGCGACGGGCTCAGTTGGCGTGTCCATGTGTCGAGAGTGACTGCCGCAACGGCCGTTTCGGGTTCAAAGATCTCGCGAAGTTCGGCGGAAAAACGGCTTCGCTTCGCGGCGCTCGCGCCTCGCCTCGCCTCGCCGCGCTTTGGCGGCGTGGCCTCGCCTCGCCTCGCCGCGCTTGGGCGGCGTTGCCTCGCCTCGCCTCGCCGCGCTTTGGCGGCGTGGCCTCGCCTCGCCGCGCGCATGGGCGGCGTGGCCTCGCCTCGCCGCGCGCATGGGCGGCGTGGCCTACCCGCGCAGGCGGATGCCGTCGCGCAGCAGCTCAATCAGCTCGCGCTTGAACAAACCGCCAATCGCCGCCTTGAAGACGCGCTTGCTCATATCGAAATGGTCGGCGATCTCGTCGGGCGAGCTCTTGTCGTGCAGCGGCAGAAAACCGTCTTCGCAGTCGCGAAGCGCTTCGAGCACGACCGTTTGGGCGTCGACCTCGGCGGCTCGCCCGAGCTTGCGCAGCGAGATGTCGAGCTTGCCGTCTTCGCGCAGCCGTTCAATGTAGCCCGGCAATGCGTCGCCGATGCGCAGGTCGCGCGGCACTTGGTTGGCGTAGACCAGTCCCGAATAGCGCTCGTCGACGACGACCAGGGCGCCGAGGTCGTGGAACGACCAGACCAGCAAGTTGACTGCTTGGCGTGGGCGCAGCTGGCCGATCTCAAGGTCGAAAAACCTGCCGAGCCGGGAGGAGCCGATCAGTCGGTCCGTGCGCGCATCGCGCCGCACCTCGACGACGTAGCGTGAGCCGATCTGCATCCTGTCGTGCTGTTCGATCTCGGGCACAAAAAGGTCCTTGTCGAGGTTCCAATCGACGAACGTGCCGTGCTTCGTGCGGTCGACCGCCTCCATGACCGCGACGTTGCCCAGGGTGGCGCTCGGCCTTTGCGTGGTCGCGACCAGGCGGTCATCCGAATCGGTGTGGACAAAAACGCGCACGTAGTCGCCTACATCCAGGTCTCGCGGACAGTGCCTGCGCGGCAGCAGCACTTCGTCTTCGCCGCCGATTCGTCCGCCGCCGTGTTCGACGCCACCGCCGAGGATGGCGCCGCTCTGAACGAGGCGCAGAGTGGCGAGCTCTTGGCATTCTCCAAGATGGATCATCGGACCAGTCTGGCGCTGGCGCGGCGAGAATCTATGCCGCGCGGTCGCTATCGCGCAGAACGCGCCGTCGCCAGCGGCCATGCGGGGCCCGGCAGGTAGCCAGGGCGCAGCGGATGCTCGCCCGGCGGCGCCACCAAGCGTCGTTCGATGGCCTCGACGAGGCCGAGCATGCCGTTGTAGTGCGGCGCGTCGGGCGAGCACCAGACGTGCCCGTGTCGAAACAGCCACGTCAAGAAGCGGCGACGCAGCGCGGGGCGATCGCGCTGCAGGCAGAACTCGGCGCTTGCGGCGATCTCGCGCGCACGTGCGATCCGCGTCGTCAATCCCGGCAGGGCAAAAAGGGCGCGGCCGGTGTGCACGATCGGTGTGCCGGCCAGCAGCGCCGTGACGGCGGCGGGGTCGTTGACGGTGACGACGCATGCGGCGGTGGCGGCGACCTGGGCCGCATGTCGGCGCGCGACGATGCGAACGGCTGCCAGGCGCTGTTGCCGGAGCTGCGCCTTGAGGCGGCGGAGCGCGTTCGCTTCGTCGGTCGCCGTGTTGCGCGCGGCGGCAGCGGGAATGGCCACAACGCCGCAGGTCACGCCCAGGCGTGTGCCGATCGCTTCGGCTAGACGGCACGCTGCGGCCATGAGTTCGGTTGCGGATTCTGGTTTGGCGCGGGAGCTGGGTTTGCCGTCGAGCGCGAGACGGGGATCCTCCGGGGCCTGCAGGAGCACCGCGACGCACGGCTGCGGCAGTTCGTCCGCGGTCAGGCGCTTGGTTTGCGCATCGATCGGCAATGCGCCACCTTCTGCCTCTCGCCAGCCGTTCAGGTCGCGAAGCGCTCGCCTGGGGTTCGCCGTAAGCAGGCTTCGCGCAGCATCGACGAGGCGCTGTCGCAGCGCGGGCTTGGTGATCGGTGATGCTGGCAGCGTCGTGGGCCAGGGAGCCGCGAGTGCGTGCGCGAGGCTCGCGGCGATCAGGTCGCGATCTGGCGCGACGCAGCGGTAGTCCGCCGCGCCAAATTGCAGGCAGCCCGCGTCGGCGTCGAGACCGCGTTCGTCGCACTGCATCGTGTGCGGCAGCAGGCCGTCGCCGGTCCAAAGAACGCGCGCGCCAAAGGAGCGAACCGTCGCGGCAAACTCGCGTGCGATACGGCGCCGGTCACGGTGCAGGACGAGCAGGTCGGGCAGATCTTGTTCGCACCACCGTGTCGCCGCCGCGTGGATGCCGAGGTGGGAGAAAGCGGCCACTTCTTTTTCGTCGACCTGCTGCCGCCAGAACGTCGCGTCCGCGGCGTCGAGGCAGATGATTGTGATCCGGTGGCCCTTGCGCAGCAGCTCGCGCCGCAGCCGGAAGTGAAGCTGGAAGCGGTCGAGGCCCGGAGCTGCGAGTGCGATGTGGGTCATGGCCGCTCCTATTGGATCGACCAGGTCGCGGGCCGGCCTTGACGTACGGTCGAGCGAGCTGTCGGGGGGGGGCTGTGCCTTCGGTGGGTCGGGCGTTTCCGGATCGTTTCCGGCCGCAACGGCGTGGGGAATGCCCGTCCAGGGTGGTGCTGGTTTGCGCAATTGTCTGCTAGACTTGGCCGCCCCTATCGCCGCCCGTTCTGCGTTCGCAGAGGCGGCAACTTGCCTGCCGGAACCCCGGAATCATGTCGCGACTTTTCCCATCTGCAGCGGCGGGCCTTGCGCTCGTATTCGCCACTTCTGTCTCGGCCCAGAACGTGCCGACGAACATCGTGATCGACACGGTGATCTCGTCCGGCCTGTCTGCGCCGATCGACTTCTGCTTCACGCCGGACGGCCGCACGCTAATCGCGAACCGCGCCGGCAGCGTCTCGGTCTACGCGGGCACCTCGCCGTCGACCGTCGGCAGCGTGCCTTCGGTGCAGTCGGGTGGCGAGCGCGGCCTGCTCAGCATTGAGGCCGACCCCGACTTCGCAACCAACGGCTACATCTACGTCTACTACTCCAGCTCGCAGGACACCTTCCTCAAGCTGGACCGCTACACGTGCACCGGCGATCTCGCCAACCCAGCGAGCACCAACCTGTCGTTTTCGTCGGCCTCGCGCCGCGCGATCCTGACGACGCTGCCGGACAGCCAGTTCAACCACAACGGCGGCTCGGCTCGCTTTGGCCCGGACGGCATGCTCTACCTGTCGATCGGCGACGACGCCATCAACTGCTCGGCGCAGAGCCTGACGTCCAAGCGCGGCTGTCTGCTGCGCATGAACGTCGCGGCTCTGACCTCGGCACCCAGCACGTCGGAGGCTTCCTATTCGCTGATCGATCCGGGCGACAACCCGAACAGCAGCAGCAACGGCTTTGACCAGCTCGTCATCGCCAACGGCCTGCGCAACCCGTTCCGCATGGAGATCGACCAGGTCACCGGCAACTGCTACATCGGCGACGTCGGTCTCGGCACGGCCGAAGAATACAGCGAATACGTCTACAACCCCGGCGCGCTGACGCTCGTCAACTTCGGTTGGCCGTGGCGCGAAGGCTTCAACGGCGGTCCGTCCAACTGTGGCGGCGGCCAGCCCGCTGGTCTGGTCAACCCGATCGCCGCGGTGACGTCGGGCAACTGGAACTCGATCATGGGTGGCATGCGCTACCGCAATCAGGGTGGCCAGTTTGACCTCGGTTCGTCCTACGAGGGCGACGCGTTCTACCTCGACTTCTTTAGCGGCGAGCTGCGTCGCATCACGCTGGTCGGCTCGACCTGGCAGGCAGCGCCGAGCGTTCCCGGCCAATCGGGCCTCAACTGGGGCACCGGCTTCCAGCGCGTGACGTCGATGCGTCAGGGGCCGGACGGCGCGATCTACTACTGCCAGAACACCTCGACGAGCCCGTCGAGCGGCGGCACCCTCGAGCGCCTGCGTCAGCTCGGCCCGGTCGACAGTGTTGTTGCCGTCAGCGGCGACGACCAGGTCGGCATCTCGGGCGAGGTGTTTGCTCAACCGATTGTCGCGCGCGTGCTCGACAGCAACGGCGTCGCGATCCCCGGCGGCACGATCAACTTCTCGGTGACCGGCGGCAGCACGCTGTCGACGACCAACCCGGTCATCGCCGACGCCAACGGCGAAGCGCAGACCATCGTGACGGCGAGTGCGACAACGGGTGGTGCGCTGACGGTAACCGCGGCGACGCCCGGTTCGCCCAACACCGCCTCGTTTGGCCTGTTTGCCCGCCGCCTCAACGCCGTCAAGGTCGCCGGTCCAACGACGACGCTGATCGTGCTGTCCGCGACCAACACGACCACGGCCCAGCCGGCGCAGATCCCCTACGTGGTGCTGATGTCCTACCCCGGTTCGCCGACGCTGCCGTCGCCGATCGGTGACATCTGCACCGACCCGGGCTACGCGCTGACGCTGGTGCTCGAAGACGGCACCGGCGGCTTCGGTGGCGCGTCGTTCTCGGGAACGGGTGCCATCGGCACGCCGAACAAGACCTGGCTCTACCAGAACGTGCCAAACTTCCTCGTGCAGGGCCAGCTGATGAGCTTCCAAGCCATCGGCTTCGACCCGGTCACGGGCTGGTTCCGGACCAACTGCGAACTCGAGCAGTTCTGATCGAGATCGCCGGTTCGCTCGCGCGTTGGCGGCTGCTCACCTCGACCATGGGCTGGGGTGGCGGCATGCCGGAGATGAGCGGGCCCTTAGCAGAGTGAAAAGCGGCGCCGAGCAACTGTGATTGCCCGGCGCCGTTTTTTTGTGGGGCCATCGTGGCGTGGGCAGCGAGGCCGAGCCGCCGCGACACCGAGCCGCGATCAGTGCGCGCTGTTCTCGCTCGAAGCGTCCGGTTCACTCGAAGCCGACGTCAGCTGCATCCTGATCTTGGTCGCGCGCGCTCCGGCAACTTCGAGAACTTCCGCCGTCGCGCCGGGCAGCGTGACCTTGTCGCCGACATCCGGCACACGTTCGAGGGCCTCGGTGAGCAGGCCCGAGATGGTGTCGACATCGACGCCCTTTAGATCGAGGTTGAGGCGCTGGTTGACCTTGGCGATGGCGACGCGGCCGTCGAGCAAGAACTCGCCGCTCTCCTGCGGCACGATGGTCTTTTCGACATTGTCGAACTCGTCGTCGACGGCGCCGACGATTTGTTCGACGACGTTGTCGAGCGTGACCAGGCCGGTCATGGTGCCGTGCTCGTCGACGACAAACGCGAGGTGGTTGTGGCTTGCCTGAAAGTGCCGCAGGAGACGGCTGATCGGCATCGACTCGGACACGGTTTGCGGCGGCCGCATCAGGCCGCGCACGTCGCCGGGGCTTGCGGTCTGGCTTTCGGATCCCGTTTGGCCTTCGGATGCGACCAGGTCCTTGATGTGCAGGACGCCAACGATGCGGTCCAACGAGCCTTCGCAGACCGGGTAGCGCGTGTGCTTGGTGCGCTGCACGAGCTGCAGGCACTGCGCGCGCGTCGCGTCGGCGTCGACCCAGACGATCTCGCGGCGCGGCAGCATGACGCGACGACAGAGCATGTCATCAAACTCAAACACCGCGTGCAGCAGTCGATCCTCCGTGGGGCTGAGCACGCCGCGCACGCGAGCCTGCCGCATCATCGCGCGGATCTCATCCTCGGAGTGATCTTCGTCGTGGCCCGAGCCGGCCTCGATGCCAAAGCGCGCCAGCACAAAACTGGTCGTCGCGCTCAGTGCTGCGAGCAGCGGGTAGGTCATCACGTAGAAGGCGCGCAGCGGTGGCGATAGCGGCAGTGCGACCTTCTCCGCGGTGCGGATCGCCATGATCTTGGGCACCTGCTCGCCGGCGACGAGGTGTAGGGCCGTGATGGTCGTAAACGCAATCGCGAAGCCGACGCCGTGCAGCAGCGCCTGCGATTCGACGCCGAGCCACGCCAGGGCGGGTTCGACGAGGCGTGCAAAAGCTGGCTCACCAACCCAGCCCAGCGCGAGCGAGGCCATCGTGATGCCCAGCTGGCAGGCGGCGAGGGAGCCGTCGAGGCGCTGCATCAGCCACAGCGTGTGCTTCGCAAACGGCCGTTCCTCCGCGACCATCTGCTCGAGCCGCGAGACGCGCGTCTTGATCAGCGCAAACTCGACCGCGACGAAGTAGCCGTTGATTGCGACCAGCAGCAGGGCGGTCAGTACGTAGAGCAGATTGTCGAGCATGGTGGCATCCGTGTGCGCTCGGAGGCGCGGCACACCTGCTGAGATACACGCTCGGTGGCCCGGTTGCGAACCGGGCCGGCATGAACGATGCGTCCGAGCATCTTAGTATGCGCCGAGGCGGCAGGCGATGCCGTTGCTCGTGTGCGTCGCGGTCCACCCCAGCGCGCCACGCCGACATCCGAGGGCAGCCCCGCCGAAGTAAAGGTGGGCAGGATTCGCATCGCGGCTACGCGGCCGGGCGCACCGCTGCCGAGGCTCGACCACGCTTGGCCATCCCAGCGCGCGATGTTTGCGGCGTTGCTGCTGCCGCCCGGTGGGCCGCCGCCAATCGTGGCGAACGAGCCGCCGGCGATCAGGTCGCCATTGGCAAGTGCCAGCAGGGTGTTCACGGTGCCGTCCGGTCCGCCGCTCAGCGGCTGCCAATCGGTGCCGTCGAAAACGTGCACGTTGCTGCTCGGTAGCATTCCGGCTGCCGCGAGAACGGCGACCAGGTTTGGTTCGCTGGCTGCCAGGCCGCGATGTCGGCAACGGCTTGGCTGCCGGCGACGGTGAAGCGGCCTGCGGCGGCGATGCTCGCTGGCACCGGTCTGCTCCGTCGGGGTCCCAGGGCGTGCTGGCCCGGACTCCTGCGAAGCTGTCGAAGCTCTACACGCCCGGTATGCGAGCCAGCGATGTCCATTCGAGTGCCGGTGGGCACTGTGCCGGGGAGCTCGCGGCGATGGCGGCGGCAGACGAGCTCCTGGCGGTGTTGGCTCTCATGCCGGCTGCATCGGGCGGAGGGACTCGGCGACTCGAGCTGGCCTGAGGCTGGCAGGGCCCCATATTCTGATGGACCGTATGTGGGTGGGGCTTGCGGGCAGGATGTGAGACCATTTTCGCCTTCCGCGGGCGGCGGAAGCTGTTGTGCGGGCCTTCGCGGAGGCGCTCGCCGGCACCGCCGCGCGTCGCTGCGAGGCCTCCGCTGCAAGAACAGCCCGCCGCGCCCTTGACCCTCAAGGCTCAGGTCCGCACAATCCTCGCCCCAATTCCCGCGGGCGCTCTGCCGCGGGGAGACCCACGTGAGGCTGGCTGCTGGCTCACATCCCGCGCCCTCTGCACTCCCTTTCTCTTCGCTGATGTCAACCCGACCGCTGGCCGTAATCTGCCTCGCCGCCGGCATGGGCAAGCGCACCAAAGTGCGTATGCCCAAGGTGTTGCTGCCGGTTTGTGGCCGCTCGCTGGCGGAGTCGGCGCTGCTCGCTGCCGCCAAGCTGAAGCCGCAGCGCACCGTAGTCGTGCTGCACAACCAGATGGCGATGGTTCAGGCCGCGCTTGAGAAGTCGCTCGGTGGGTCGCCTGATGGGCAACCTGGCGGGCACTTTGCCCACCTCGCGTTTGTCGACCAGGGCAAGCCAAATGGCACCGGCCATGCGGTGCAGGTCGCGATGGACGCGCTGGACGGCTTCGTCGGCGACGTGGTTGTCATCTACGGCGACATGCCGTTGATGTCGACCGAGACGCTGCGCGAGCTGATCGAGCTGCGCGCGGGCGATCAACAGGTGGGAGGCGACGACGCGCCGTGCTCGGCACTGACGGCCTACCCAGGTGACGCCAACGGCTTTGGCCGCATCCTGCGCAACGAAGAAGGGCACTTCGTCGGCATCCGTGAGCAGAAGGACTGCTCGCCGGAAGAGGATGCGATCGATGAGGTCAACTGCGGCTTCTACTGCTTTGACAGCGAGCGGCTGCGGCCGGCATTGGCCAACCTCAAGCCCAACAACGCCCAGGGTGAACTCTACCTGACGGACGTCATCGCCGACTTCGTCGAGGGGGGCGCCATCCTGCCGACTCTCGAGTCCGGCGACCTCGCCGAAGTGCTTGGCGTCAACTCGCTGGTGGACCTGGCCGAAGTCCAGGCCATCACCCAAGAGCGCATTCTGATGCAGCACCTGCTCAACGGCGTGCGTATTGTCGATCCGGCAGCTACCTGGATCGACCACGACGTCGAGATTGGCAGCGATACGGTGATCCTGCCGAGCACCGTGATCGGCAAGGGCTGCAAGATCGGCAGCGGCTGCGAAGTCGGTCCATTCGCCCATCTGCGGCAAAACACCGTGCTCGAGGACGGTGCCGCGATCGGCAACTTTGTCGAGGTCAAGAAGAGCCGCATCGGCAAGGGTGCCAAAGCCAAGCACCTCACCTACCTGGGCGATGCCGAAGTGGGGGCCAAGGCCAACATCGGTTGCGGCACGATCACCGCCAACTACGACGGCGTAAATAAGCACCTGACCAAGATCGGCGAGCGCGCGTTCATCGGCAGCGGCACGGTGCTGTGTGCGCCGGCCGAGGTCGGCGACGATGCGATGACGGCGGCTGGCGCGATCGTCAAGCCAGGCACGCACATCAAAAACGCGGAGCTGTGGCTCGGCGTGCCGGCGCGCTACGTCAAGCAGCGCGTCTTGCAGCAGCGCAGTGGAGTCAAATCATGAGGATGCGCGGCGAACGCCTTCGTGTGTTTAGCGGCACGGCGCACCCGCGTCTGGCGCAGGACATCTGTTCGTTCATGGGGGTGCCGCTCGGCGCTGCGTCGATGCCGCGGTTCCCGGATGGCGAGATCAACCTCAAGCTCGAGTGCGATGTGCGCGGGGCCGACGTTTTCGTCGTGCAGCCGACGTGCCCGCCGGTGCACGACCACCTGTTTGAGCTGCTGAGCTTTGCCGACTGCCTGCGACGCGCGTCGGCGGATCGCATCACGGCGGTGATTCCCTACTTCGGCTACGCCCGCAAGGACCGCAAGGACGAGGGGCGCGTGCCGATCAACGCCAAGCTCGTCGCCAACCTGCTGGCGACTGCTGGCTATCACCGCGTGGTCACGGTGGACCTGCACGCGGCGCAGATCCAGGGCTTCTTCGACATTCCCGTCGATCACCTGTTTGCGCGGCCGGTGATGATCGAGCGCGTGCGCCAGCTCGGCGCCAAGAACATCAAGATCGTCTCGCCGGACATCGGCGGCACCAAGCTTGCCCGCGCCTACGCCAAGGATCTCGATTGCGACCTGGCCATCATCGACAAGCGCCGCATCAGCGGCGAGAAGACGGTCATCGAAAACATGATCGGCGAGGTCGAGGGCCACGACGTGCTGCTCGTCGACGACATGGTTTCGACCGGCGGCTCGATTGTCGACGCGGCCCGAATCGTCAAAGAGAAGGGCGCCAACAAGGTCTTCTTGGTCGCGACGCACGGCGTGCTTGCCGGCAACGCGGTCGAGCGCCTCAACAATGCTCCCGTCGAGAAGATCCTCTTCGCCGACACCATTCCGCTGCCAGACGAAAAACTGCAGCGGCTCGAAGTCTGTTCGATGGCGCAGCTGCTCGCACGCGCCATCGACCGTATCCACCGCAGCGAGAGCGTCAGCAAGTTGTTCGAGAGCGAACGCTGAGCCCAATCGCACCCCGCACTATCCGTTCGCAGTAGAGACTCGCAGAGAGATATCGTCATGAAAGTCGCCAAGATGAAGGCCGAGCGTCGCACCGCGCTCGGGCGCAACCAGATCCAAAAGTTGCGCGTCGAAGGTTGGATGCCCGCAGTCTTGTATGGCGGCGAAGGCAAAGAGCCCGTGTCGCTGCAGATCTCCGAGTGGGAGCTGGACCAGCACATCGGCGCGCGCCACAAGGTTTACGATCTCGTGATCGACGGCCAGCACGAGTCGGCGTTCCTGCAGGACGTTGCCTGGAAGGCGGTCAATGACCGCCCGCTGCACGCGGACTTCCTTCGCATCGACCTCAACAAGCCGCTCGAGGCAGAGCTTGAGATCACGCTGATCGGCCACCCGGCCGGCCTGTCGAAGGGCGGTGCCCTGGCCAAGGACAACCTCAAGATCCGCATCAGCGCCCTTCCGGTCGCTCTGCCGGAGGCCTTTGAGCTCAACATCAGCGCCCTCAACGTCGGCGATTCGCTGTCTGCCAAGGATCTAAAGCTGCCGGAGGGCGTTTCGCTCGTCACCGACGGCGAAATGATGATCTGTCACGTGACTGGCGGCAAGGCCAGCGCCGACGACGAAGACGAGGACGGCGACAGCTAGCTGGGATCGGGCGGCAGGGGCTGGCCGTTGGGCTTGTTCCGGTGCCGCCCGCTCGCTAGCCTGTTTCCCCCTCCAACTCCCCAATGGGTTGGCATCGGATCGCAATCGGCATCGGCAACCCCGGTGACGAATACGTCTCCACCCGGCACAACGTCGGGTTCATGGTGCTGGACCTTCTTGCGGAGAAGCAGGGACTGTCCTTCGCACGGCTGGAGCGCAAGGGGCCAGATGGCTCCAAGCTCTTTTCGGGCAAGGTCAAAGCGCAGGTTTGTGAAGGCCGCAGCAAGGGACGCGCGTTCCTGTTGGCCAAACCGCAAACCTACGTCAATCTGACTGGCGAAGTTGCCGCTCCGCTGCTGCGGGCGGCCAAGCGCGGGCCAGATTCGCTCTTTGTAATCGTAGATGACCTGAACCTACCGCTGGGCCGGATGCGACTCCGGCCGTCGGGGAGTGCAGGGGGCCATAACGGCCTCAAATCCGTCGAGCAGATGCTGCAGACGGCCGCATACCCCCGTCTCCGTCTCGGTATCGGACCATCTGTGTCTTCGGACCCCGCGGATTCTTCGGCGGGGAGCGAGGGCGACAGTTCCGAGGGACATAAGAAGCCAGCCCCCAAAGCAGCTCCCATTCGGGGCCGCGATTGGCCTGACTTCGTCCTGGCTCCCTTCCTCCCGGAGGAACAGGAGGTTCTCGGTCGCGTTTTGGTGCGTGCCGCCGACTGCGTTCAGCAGTGGCTCGGTGGTGCGGATCTCCAATCCCTCATGGGAACCTTCAACAATTAACCGGATGGTCGGCACGCGCCGGCCGCATCGGGCTCTGCCCGGGAGAATACGATTTGACTACTCGCGCCCGCACCTATGAGTGCATGTGCCTGCTCGACAACCGAGAGGTACGCAAGGGTTGGGAGCCGCTGAAAGAAGCGGTTGCCGGCCTGTTCTCGAAGCATGACTGCAAGGTCCTCAGCAGCCGCCGCTGGGAAGAGCGTCGCCTCGCCTACCCGATCAACGGGCAGAACCGTGGCACCTACCTGCTGGTCTACTTCACCTCGGACACGCAGGTGATGCCTGGCCTTCGTCGTGAGCTCGAGTTTCACGAGCCGATGCTGCGCTACATGATCCTGGACTGCGACGAGGTCCCAGAAGAGGCGCACCAGCCGGAGGAAGAGTTCGACGTCAACGCGATCCCTGAGGATGACGCGCCGGACGTGGAAGAAGAGCCGGAAGAAGAGAAGGCCGAAGAGGCCAAATCCGAAGAGGCCAAGCCCGAAGGCGAAGCTGCCGAAGGCGGCGAAGCTGCGAAGGCGGAAGAAGGCACGGCTGCGGAAGGCACGGCTGCGGAAGGCAAGCCCGAAGAGTCGGCCGAGAGCGGATCTGAGGAGGCCAAGCAATGAGCACCAGCGAACCAGCAAGCACCACGTCGACGGATACGGGTCCCGGCAGCACCACCGGCAGCGCGCCCGCGGGCAGCGCTCCGCGCCGCAGCCGCTTCGGCCGTTTCGGCTCGCGCCGCAAGGTCGTCGAGCCCGAAGAGCCGCTCGACTACAAGAACGTCGCCTACCTCGGCAAGTTCTTGTCCGCCAACGGCCGGATCCAGTCGCGCAAGCGCTCCGGCTTCTCCGGCCAGAACCAGCGCAAGCTGGCAAACGCCATCAAGCGCGCCCGCATCATGGGCCTGCTCCCGTTCGTGGGGAGGATGTAAGCAATGGAACTACTGCTAAAGCAAGCTGTAGAGCATCTCGGCCGCACCGGCGACGTCGTCGACGTCAAGCCCGGCTACGCCCGCAACTACCTCGTGCCGCGCGGCCTCGCCGTGATGGTCACGAAGGGCAACATGGCCGAAGTGCAGCGCGCCCGCGCGCAGGCGCACGCCGACGAGCAAGCCCGCGTCGAGACCCTCAAGGAACTCGCCGGCAAGCTCACCGAGGCATCGGTCACGATCGAAGGCAAGGCCAACGAAGAGGGCCACCTGTTTGGTTCGGTCTCCGCTGCGCAGATCGCCACGGCGCTGCGTGAGAAGGACGTGCCGGTCGACGACAAGCAGGTTCGCCTGGAGAACCCGCTCAAGGAAATTGGCGTCTACGACGTGTCCGTGCACCTGCACGCCGACGTCGAAGCAGTCGTCAAGGTCTGGGTCGTCCAGCAAAAGCCAGAGTAGGCCCGGGCACGCGAGCAGGTTTCGCCTGCTCGTGCCCTCGCACTCCGTTGCGCCACGAGGCCAGCCATGAACGAAGCCATTCGCGTCTCAATGGTCAGCCTCGGCTGCGCCCGCAACCTCGTCGATAGCGAGGTTCTGCTGGGCCACGTTGTCGAAGAAGGCCTTCAGGTCGTCTCCGAAGCCGAAGACGCCGACGTTGTCGTTGTCAATACGTGCGGCTTCATCGAGACCGCCAAGCAGGAATCGATCGACACCATCCTGTCGGTTGCGCGCCTCAAGGAAGAGGGGCAGCTCAAGGGAGTGGTCGCGGTGGGCTGCCTGGCGCAGCGCTACGGCGAGCAGCTCGCGGAGCAGATCCCTGAGCTCGATGGCGTCTTTGGGCTGTCCGACTATTCGGGTGTGCCGAGCGTTGTGCGCAAGATCGTCAACGGCAGCGAGCGCCGCTGGGCGGCGACCGTAGATGGTGGCAAGCCCAAGGGGCCACGCAGCGACACCAAGCGCTGCCTGCTTACGCCAACCAGCTTCGCGTATCTGCGCATCTCGGAAGGCTGTGACCACACCTGCACGTTTTGCGCGATCCCTTCGATGCGCGGCCGCAACCGCAGCAAGCCGATCGACGTGCTGGTGGAAGAGGCGGAGACCTTGGCCGCGGGCGGCGTCAAAGAGCTCGTCGTCGTTGCCGAGGACAGCACGCACTACGGCATGGACAGCGAGCGTAAGCGCCTGATCCACGTGCTGCTCGAGAAGCTCGCCGACGTCGACGGCATCGAGTGGGTCCGGCTGATGTATGCCTATCCGCATACGGTGTTGCCGGAGCTGACGACCTTCCTGCGCGAGCATCCGAAGGCCGTCAAATACCTCGATATCCCCATTCAGCACATCAGCTCCAACATGCTGCGCGCGATGAAGCGCGGCGTGAAGTCCGAGCAGGTGCGCGGCATCCTCGACCGTTTGCGCGACGAAGTTCCCGGCATCGCGGTTCGCTCGACGCTGATCACCGGCTTTCCGGGCGAGACCGAACAGGACTTCGCCGAGCTGCAGGCGCTGGTTGGCGGCTACCGCTTCGAGCGTCTCGGCGTGTTCCCGTATTCGCGCGAAGAGGACACGCCGGCGCACGATATGGCCGATCAGGTGCCTACGGAGTTGGCCGAAGAGCGCGCCGAGCAGCTCATGCAAATGCAGCTTGGCGTCATGCGTGAGTTCCACGAGTCGAAGGTCGGCGAGACGATCGAAGTGCTGCTCGACGGCTTTGACGAGAGCGGTGAGTTTTTGGTCGGACGCAGCTACGCCGACGCTCCCGAGGTCGACGGACGTGTGCTGCTCGCCAAGGATTCGGGCCAGGTCGGCGATCTCGTGCGTGCGAAGATCACGTCTGCGGGCGACTATGAGTGGGTAGCCGAGCGAGTCGACGCCACCACCGAATAGCATGAACATCCCCAACACGATCACGATGGCCCGGTTGCTGCTGACCGTCGTCGTGTTCTTGTGCCTGCAGCTTGCGCCCGTCGGCCTCGTGAGTGCATCGAGCGGCGGGGCTCCAAGCGGCGGGGCTGCAAGCGGCGCGGTTGCCCAGGTGGACGCGACGCTGGCCTGGATCGCGTTTGCGATGTTCCTCGTCGCGGCCTTCTCCGACTTCCTCGACGGCTACCTCGCGCGCAAGTGGAACATGGTGACGGCCTTCGGCCGCATCGCCGACCCGTTTGCCGACAAGATCCTGATCTCGGGCACGCTGATCATGCTGCTGCAGTTCTCGGCTGCGAGCACGGTGCTAACGCACTGGTATGTCGTCGTCGTGATCGCCCGCGAGTTTCTGGTCACGGCGATCCGCGGCTACGTCGAGTCGACCGGCCAGGAATTCGGCGCCGACCGGCTCGGCAAGTGGAAGATGGTCTCGCAGTGCTGGACCGTCGGCGCGGTGCTGTCGATGGTCGCTGGCAGTTCGATGCTGGTTTGGGCGGCGCACGGCGGCTTCTGGGTCAGTCTGGCGCTGACCGTCGTCAGCGGCCTCAACTACGTCTTGAAGGCGCGCAAGCTGATTGTGGGGACGGGAATCTAGAGCGATGAGCGAGACAGCCAAGAAGACCTACCCGCTCGATCCCGTTCGCTGGTTTCTGATCACCAGCGGGGGCCTCGGCATGTCGCCGTTCGCGCCCGGCACGGTCGGCACCTTTGGCGGCGTGGGGCTCGCGGTTTTGCTGCAGTGGGCCATGCCCGGTCGCTACATCCTCGCTTGGGGCATCGCGGCGGCCGTGCTCTTCGTGTGGGGCTCGCTGCAGTCCGACTACGTCGCGCGCACGTGGCCCAAGAAGGACCCCGGCGCCTACGTCCTGGATGAGGTCGTTGGCCACCTCGTGACCTTGATCGTCTTTGCCCTGCTCGCGCAGCGCGTGGCGACGGCGGGCGGCGGCGATGGCGGCGATGGCGCCGGCGGCATCTTGGCCTCGAGCTGGGCCGTCAGCCCGCTTGCGCACGCCGGTGCATTCTTCTGGTTCCGCGTGTTTGACGTGCTCAAGCTGCAGCCCTGCAAGTGGTTGGAAGGGCTGCCGGGCGCCTGGGGGATCATGGCGGACGACCAGGTGGCGGGCGTCTACGCCGGCGTGGCCCTGTGGCTGACGCTGCCGATTGTGGCGGGCTGAGGCGGCCTGCGGCGGCCTGCGGCGGGCTGGGGCGGCCTGCGGCGGGCTGGGGCGGGCTGGGGCGGGCTGAGGCGGCCTGCGGCTGGCGACCTGGCTTGCAGCCAGCTCGGCCGCCAAGCGCAATCCTGGCGAGCGGCTACGCTGGCGACGTTACCCGTGGGGACCCGAGAAGGAACGTCATGCGCACAACCATCCGCCGTTATCCGTTGGAATCGCAGATCTCTCTGGTCGCGAGCTTCTTGCTCGTTGCCTGTGCCGCAGGTGCTGTCGTAGGGCTGTCTACGGCTGTCGGTGCGCAGACTCTGTTGCGGGACTTCAACACGACGCCGAAAGGCGTTGCCAGCAGCTCTTGGTCGTCGCCCTTGGCCGTGGCCAGCAATGGCCGCGCGCTGTTTGCCGCCCAGGCCGGAGTCTACGGCGAGGAACTCTGGTCCACGGATGGCACGTATGCGGGCACCGAGCTGCTTGCGGACATCCAGGTCGGCTACCAGGGGTCGAGCCCGAGGGCTTCTGCGACGCTGCCCTCGGGGCTCGTTCTGTTTGTGGCTTGGACCAGCCAGTTCGGTCACGAGCTGTGGCGAACGGACGGCACGTCGAGCGGCACGGTGCTGGTGCGCGACATCGCGCCCGGCCCCTCGAGCTCGTCGATCGTGAGTCTGATGGTGGTTGGCAACCAGGTCGCGTTTTTTGCCACGGACTTCTTCCATGGCGTGGAGCTTTGGCGCAGCGATGGCACGACCGCCGGCACCGCCATGGTGCGCGACATCCATCCACTTGGCGGCGTACACGACGGCAGTGGCGAGCTGGCTCTCTTAGGCACCAGCGAGGTCCTCTTCGGCGTGCGCGGCGGCGGCGGCGTTTGGGAGCTCTGGCGATCCGACCTGACGTTGGCTGGCACCACCAAGGTCGACGATTTGCCGCCCGCCGCTCCATGGGTGGGGCCGACTGCGATGCGGTCGCTTGGGGCGCGCGTGCTGTTTGCATACGACCCGACCGGGCCGGGAGGAGTGCAGGCTTGGGCCTCTGACGGCACGGCGGCCAATACGTTCGCCCTCGGGGTCTCGCCGCGCACCGAGTTCCAGGTTGTCGGTGCACGCGCCTTCTTTGAGGGGTCTGATCGCGAACTCTGGGTTACGGATGGCACGGCGACAGGTTCGCGACTTGCCGTCGATCTGACGCCTGCTAGCAGTGACGATTCGATGCCGGCGTTTGTGGGCGCGATTGGCAATAGGGTTGTGTTCTCGGCGTTTCGCGCCGGCGGTCGCCGGCTATACGCAAGCGACGGCACGCTGGCCGGCACACAGCTGCTCGCGAACGTCGAAGCAGCGACCAGCGTCGCGGGCCGCGTCGATGCCGGCGTTTCTAGCGGGGGCTTTCTCTGGTTTGAAGGAGTCCGCGATGGTCAGAAAGAGCTGTGGCGAACCGACGGCACAGTCGCGGGCACCGTCTTCGTGAATCAAGTCGAGTCGCGCGAGTTCTTGCCGTTTCAAAACGGCGTGCTGTTCCAAGGAGCCGACTTGGCCAACGGCGCGGAGCTGTGGGCTGCGGATGCGGCGGGCGCGCGGATTGTGTGTGATCTAACGCGCGAGGCGTTGACCTTTGGCTCCTCCGTTGACGTCCTTGCGACCTTTCGCGATCAGGTTGTGTTGCGTGCAGCTGGCGATGCCGGCCAGCAGTTTTGGTTGACCGATGGCACGCCGGCGAACACCCGGCCGATTAGCTCATTTCCGTCCGGAGGTGTTTCGTTTTCACTCCATGCGACCTCGACCGACGACTACCTGTTTCTGCAGGCGTTTTCGTCGGCCTTGCCGCATGAGGTGATGGTCTTCGGCAGCTCTGGTGTGCTGGAAGTGCTGCCGATCTCGACCAACTACCCGGGCTTTCAAAGCCGCATGCTGCAGCCGGTCGCGCTGCGCAACCAGGTTGTTTTTGCCGGCGGCACGCCCAACGAAGGCATCGAGCCCTGGATTTCCGACGGCACGCTTGCGGGAACACGGCCGATTCTCGATTTGCGGGTTGGTGCGGGTCACGGCTGCTTTGGCGCGTTCTACACCTGGCGCGATCGGGTCTACTTCTTGGGCAAGACCAGTGCGGCCGGCAGTGAACCCTGGTCGACGGATGGCACGGCGGCCGGTACTTCGCTGGTTGTCGACAGTCAGCCGGGCACAGCGGGCGTCTCGAGCATCTTGTGGATTCCAACTCCCGAACTGTTGTTCTTCCGCATGTCAGGTGGTTCGTCGCCCGCGAACCTGCTTTGGCGAACGGACGGCACGGCTGCGGGCACGTATTCGCTCGACCTCACCAGCTTGGGAGTGATGAGCCTTGGGGACGTCCACCCGGTGGATGGCGAATTGGTCTTCTCCTTCTGGGATGGCAGCGCGAACCGCATTGCGCGCACCGACGGCACGCTTGCCGGCACGCAGATCCTGTCCCAGCCAACCGGCGTGCAAGGCTTCACTCGTATCCGTGACGATCTGCTGCTTACACCCGTCTTCAATGGTGTTGGCTATGAATACTGGGTTACGGACGGCACCGTGGCCGGCACGCAGAGCCTCGGCGCCGCCTTCGCTGGCGGCGTCGGATCCTTCTTGGCATCGCCGGCTCGAGATACCGCCGTTCTGAGCATTGACGATCCGGTCTTCGGCCAAGAGCTATTCGCGACGGACGGCACGGTGGCGGGCTCGCGCCTGCTGTTCGACTTCGCGCCGGGCAACAGCTTTGTTTCGCAGCTGACGAGAGCGGGCACGCGAGTCGTCTTCATCGGAGATGACGGCATCCACGGCCGCGAGCTATTCGCGTTTGACCTATCGCTTCTGCAGGACGAGGCGGTCGCCACCTACGGCTATGGCTGCGCGGCTCTTGGCGCATCGCCGCCGACGCTCGCGGTAGCGGGCGACGCCAATGCGAGCGGCTCTGCCGTCGACCTGATCGTCGAAGGAGGCCTGCCCAACGCAGCCGTGCTGTTTGGCCTGGCCGAAGAGGGCGACGCCGTTGCCGTGCCCGGCAGCGCCTGCCGCGTCTGGCTCGCGGGCGCGCCGACGGTCGTGTTCGCGACGGCCGATGCGCAGGGACGCGCGAGCCTTGCCGTGCCGGTGACGCCGGCGCTGTTTGGCGCGCGCTTTGTGGCGCAGGGATTCGCCGTAGATCCGGCCGGGCCGCTGCTCGGTTTCCTGGCGGCGACGGCGGGGCTCGAGGTGGTGCTCGGTCCCTAGCAATTGGTGTCGCGATCGCGCGCTGACGGTCCAGCGAGTCGTTCCGCTGGTGCTGCGAAGTCCAGGGCGGAAACACTGTCGAAATCTGGCTACGCCCGCTGCGGGGTAGCGTAGTGGCAGTCGCACTGGCCGCTCCAACGCGGCGCCTCCGCGCCCCCACACGGATCCCATGAACGTTGCCCATCAAGTCATTCTGTCGATTGCCGCAGCGAGCAGCCTCGCCGCCCAGCAGCAAGGCGCACAGTCAGCTGCCGAGTTCCGCAGCTACGTCGCGAGCAAGATGCCGAATCTTAGTGAGGCCATGCTCAAGCAGATTGCGGACCGCGTCGACAAGAACGGGGACGGCACCGTCGACGGCGATGAGTTTGCGGGCCGAATGGCGGCGATCCGTGCGGTGATGTCCGGCGAGCCGGCGCCCGCGCCCGCTTCGGCGGCTGTTCCTTCCGGCGAAGCCGAGGTCCAGAACTACCTCGATCGTGAGCCCACCAAGATCCCGCCGCTGACGCCCGATGATGGTGCGACGATCCTGCTGATCGCTGGCGACGAACTCGCCGAAGCGTGGATTCCGTTCGCGACGTGGAAGACGCAGCAAGGCCGCGCGACCAAGATCGTCACTGTTCGCGAGATCGCGCGTGGCTACGAAGCGGCCTCCATCCAAGAGAAAATTCGGCTCTGCGTTCGACAGCACATCGAGCAGCACGGCACGCGCTGGGTGGTGCTTGGCGGCGACAGTGAGCCGGGTGGTGGCTCTGTTCCGGGCGGCCACACGACCTACCACGACCAGGAACCCGACGGCATCCCAACCGACATCGTCTACCTGAGCCCGAGCAACTGGGACGCCGATGGCGACGGCCGCTTTGGCGAATGGGAAGACGACCGCGAAGCGATCACGTATCCCGACGGCAAGGTGGGGCTCGGCCGGATCCCGGTTCGCACCATCGAAGACGTGGCCCATTTCACGGCCAAGGTGCGCGCCTACGAGTCGAAGTACCCGGCGGACGACTTTGCCAAGCGCATGCTCTTCACCAGCACCGAGCCGATGGCGACGCCAAAGGTGCGCGCAAGCTGGGATCGCTACCTCGAGCCGAAGTGGCGCGGTCAACTGCAGCGCTACGAAGCGGCCGCGAGCGGCGAACAGGCGGAAACGAAGCTGCCGACGGTCGCGCGCGTGCAGGCAGCCTTGAGTGAGCGCACGGCGAGCAAGCTCCATATCCACGGGCATGGCACGATCGGTGCTTGGCAGCTAAGCGATGACGACTTCACGCAGGCGCACGTCCTCGAACTCAAACAGGCCGATGTCTACCCATTGATCACGACGGTTTCGTGCAACACCGGCGAGTACGACTCGGCGCGCGACCCGTCGATTGTCGAGTCGATGCTGCGTGCGCCGGGTGCGGGCAGCGTGGCGATCGTTGCCCCGATCCGAACCGGCAAGATGCACTTCCACAATCCATCGATCGACTTCGAGCTGATGACCAGCGAGGGCAAGCTCGACGGCACGACGATGCTGGAGACCCGCTACTGGAGCGAGGGGCTCAGCAAGCAACGGACAACGGGCGAAGCGCTGATGGCGGCGAAAGCGCAGATGGCCGATGAGGCCCGCAAGACCGGCTCCTACCACCTTTGCATTTGTGAAATCAATCTGCTCGGCGACCCCACGCTCGATTTCCGTGCCGAGGCGCCGCGCACGCCGGTGCTCAAGGCGCCGGCGACGCTCGCGGCCGGCAAGCAAAGCGTGACGGTGACGACCGGCGCGCCAGGAGCATGGGTTTGCCTCTATCAGGGCAACAAGCTGCACGCCGTCCAGCGCGTGGGCGAAGGTGGCGGCGCGCGCTTTGAAGTCGACGTTGCGGCTGGTTTGCCCGTGCTCTGCACGGTCGCCGGAGCCAACTGGAACACGCAGAGCCAGCAGATCGAGGTGGCCACGGGCGGCGAATCGCCTCGCTGATCGAAGGCTCTGACCGGATTTTCCCGGCTGAAGCGAGCGGTTTGGCACCCTGCCCAAGCGTGGCCCGGCTCCCGGTCCTCGGCCGGCAATTCTGTTCGGCCACGTGACGTGGCTGGACCAGCCCGTCATGATGCTGCCGTGGCACGCAAAGGCAGCAAATCGACTGGAAGCCTCGCCCGCAACGTCGCGATCGCCTGTGCGATCGCCGGCTTTGTAGGCGGGCTACTCGTGACCGTCGCCGTGGTGCAAAACCTCGGTTCCTCCGTCGACGACGCCGACGCGGTGGCGACCGGTTGGAAGGTCGGAGCCGGGCTCTCGCTGGTCTGTGCCGTTCTGTGTGGCGGTGCCGCGTGGGTCGTCGCCGGCAAGCTCGCGACGCGCATCACCGACATCGGCCTCGCGGTCAGCAAGCTCGGGCGTGGCGGCAGTGAAGTGCGCGTGCGCTTCTCCGGCAACGACGAGGTGACCGCCCTTGGCCAATCCGTCCAGTATCTCGCCAGCGACCTGCAGGCGCTGCTCGGCGAGCAAAACGACGAAGGCGGCGGCGCGCCCGTGTCGATGGATCCGATGGTCAAGCAGTTGCGCGACAAGACCGTGCCCAACGCGCCGCCGCGCGTGCCCGGCTACGAAGTAGACGCTGCGTTGAGCAATGGCTCGCGCGGTGGGCTCGACTACTTCGACATCGTCGTCAACCCCGAGGACGAGTCGCAGGCGATTGCGTTTGTGGTCACGGCCGAAGGTCAAGGCGCGCTGTCGGTCTATGCATGCCGGCTGGCGCGCGACGAGCTGATGCGGGCGCTGCAGCAGGGCGCGACGCCGCGCCGCGCGCTGGCCCACACCAACAAGGTCATGAAGAAGCACCTGCCGTCGGGTGCCTGCGCGGTCGCGACCCTGCTGCAAATGGGCGCCGACGGCTGCAAGCTCTATCAGGCCGGTGCGCACACGCCGCTGCTGATCTGCCAACGTGGCGAAGTGCTCGAACTCAACGCCGAAGGCATTGCGATCGGGCTCGACGACGGCCCGGTCTTCGAAAAGTCGTTGCGGCCCCAGGAGATCACGATGAGCCCGGGCACGCGGCTGGTATTCGGCAACGATGCGCTGCTGCGTTGCGAGGGCCTGCTCGATCTGCTTCCGCAGCATTCGCCGCGCCACACCAACATGTTTATGAACATGGTGCTCGGCTCGATCGAGCAGGATGCCGGCGGCGACGGCCTGCGTGAAGACGTCGTGCTGATCACCGTCAAGCGCGCGGGGCAAGACGATTGAGCGGGCCCGCGAAGCCCGCGCCGGAAGGTTCGTTTCAGCGCTTGATCGAAGACATCTACTTTGATCGCGACAAAGAGCGCGGCACCGACAAGACGCTGCTTTGGTTCTGTGAAGAGGTGGGCGAGCTGGTGCGCGCCGTGCGTCGCGGCGGCAAAGACCGCGCCAACCTCGAAGAAGAGTTTGGCGACGTCTACGCCTGGCTTTCGACCCTGGCGTCGCTGCACGGGCTGGACCTCGAAGAGATCGGCCGCAAGAAGTACGGGCAGGGCTGTCCGCGCTGTTCGGCTGTGCCGTGCGATTGCCCGCACCCTTGAACCCGCTGGCCGCTTGGTGAGCAGCCGGTGGATTCCGCCGCGGCGGGCGTGGGCGAACGCAGCGCTACAGGGCGCCGATGTTCGCGGCGATGCCGTTGCTGAAGATGAGGTTCAGCGCGTTCGCGCCGCCGTCGATCACGGCCCACTGCGCGTAGATATCGAGTCCGAGGAGCGCCGTGTCGCAGGGCAGCGAGAGTGTTGCGTCGGTGCTGCCGCTGTTGATGGCCCGAGTGATCGAAGTGGCCGGGCTGAGCAGGCCGAAGCAGCCTGGAGCGCCGAGCGGTGCTAGGCTGGCGTTCGTTTGCACAAAGCCCAGAAACAACACGGCGATGGTGACGCTCGGAACATTGTTGAGCGTGTAGGTGATGTCTTCGTCAATGGCCGCTGTGCCCGTTGCCGCGTGCAGGGGAAGCCCGACGGAGCCAGTGCAGCCACCGCCGTAGCTGGTCAGAGTGCCTGCGCCGGCCAGGCGCCAGAATGCGCCGTGCACGTTGGTCGTGTTGTTTCCGTCTTGCGCGAACAAGCAGATTGCCTTGGTCGAGCAGGCGGCTTGTTCGCCGACGACGGCGCTCGGCTCGTCGATCGAGCCGGGAACGAATCGGACGACCAGCGGTGAGGTCGGCATCGCGGTCGCCACGGCGACGGAGCGCCCGACGAAGTCGTAGCCCGGTACGCCTGACTCGTCGTTCCAGGTCACGACGAACTCCCCGTCAAGCATGGTGACGCTCGGCAATCGTTGCTGGTCATTGACGTCGACGTTGATCGGTCGATTGAACCCGGAGCGGCTTTGGGGCGGCATCGAAGGCGAAGGAGGCACGATGATATCGGCGCCGACGATGTCCAGCAGATTGGGGTTGCCGATCTCCGGTATCTCGTTCACGAGCAGGAAATCGACGCCATTGCCGGCAACTGCCGGATGGGTAGCGTTCGCTAGGAAGCCGGCGGTGCTGAGGATGTTCAAATCGAAGTCGATAAGGTAGAACTCAACGCCTGCCGGTGCGGTGTTGCGTTGGGAGGCGACGAGGTAGTGCCGTGCGGCTCCTCCGTCCTTGTTGATGGCCGTACTACGGAACTGTCCGTTCCCGAGGCTGAGCGAGCCGACGACCTGCAGGCCGTTGGTGAACAAGTTGTGGTCGACCTTGCGGATGCCGATGTTCTGGTTGGTGTCGTCGTGGAAAGCGACGATGAAGTCGTCCGCAAGCAGGTTGGAGTCCCCGCCGATCGTTGGTTGGCCCTGGTTGCCATTGCCTCCGAAGGTCAGCGTGGGGCCCTGGTCCAGGTTGCTTGACAGAATCGAGGCCACTGCGATGTCGAACGAGGTGCCAATGCCCTGTTGCCACGCGATCACAAAGGCATCGCGCTCGTTGATATTCGCGACCGAAGGGTTGATCTCTTGTGTCAGAGCAAAGGTCACGGCCCCGAGATTGCCGAGGTTGCCGTTGCGATCCATGGGGCAATACATCACGTCGGTGTCGGTCGCCGAGTAGATGCGCGTCCAAACCAGCAGGAACGAATCGGAAGTCACGTCGAACGAAGCGTCGGGGTTTCGATCGACCTGGGTGACCCCGAACACGGGGAATGACGGGCCGAACAGCGGGTCAAGCACCAGTGGGTAGCTCGCGGAGTCGACGAATGCGGCGGGCAGCGACAGTTCGAGCGTGGAACCGATCAGGCGCATCGAACCGGCACAGCGGTTGCCAAGTGCGTCGATGCCGACGGTGTCGCGCACCGAAACGCCGCCGAAGCTGCCGCTGGTGAAGTTCAAATGCTGGCTGTGGTCTGCGCTCGCGTCCAGGCTGTCGCAGAACAGCTCGCTAGTGACAGCCAAGCGGACGGTCAGGTCGCCGCTGCCGGCCGGACGGGAGTCGAACACGAAGCTCTGCTTGACGCCGTCTTCACGCACTTCATAGCGCTCGACGATGCCGTTGCCGCGGTCGTAGCGGACGACGCCTTGACGTTCCTGGGGAGCTACCTGGGTGGTGTCCTCGTAGAGGGGCGTGCTGCCTCGGGTGATCGTGTGGAGCGATACGTGCAGCGGCAGGTTGTGTGGTGCGTTCGCGCCGAGGGCGGGAGTGAACTCCATGCCGCTTCGGTCAAAGCGGGCCTTGTAGGCGCTGCCGAGGCCGTAGATCGCACCGCCTTCTCGCTGCACGCCGGTGCCGCGACCCTGCGAAAAGCTGCCATGGAAGCGCTCGCTCGCTTGGCTGGCTGACGGGGCGGGGGATGGGGTTGCAAGGCCCGAAAGGGGCGCCGGGGCCTGGGCCACGGTGCTCGAGAGCGCGATCGTGGCGGCGACGGTTGCGTGAGCTAGGAAGTTCAATTTCATCGAATCAGGAGTCTGTCGGAGGGTTCGGTTGGGCGGCACGATGCCGCGCGATTCCAACAGGTCTGTGGATTTCGGGGTGCGAATGGCCGAAGTTGTGAAAAATAGCTGCGACGGGACCTGCCCGTTTCTTGCGAGGGCTTGCCATGGCAATTCGACGTCTCTAAGTTTCCAACCGTGGATCGCCCGCTAAATCCGATGCCGCCGCGACTTGTGGATCGTGCGGTGGCGACGCGAACCTTGCGGCTTCTGACGAACTCGCCCCATGCCGGGTCGATGCCAGAGGTGCTGCCTGGAGCGGACGCCGATTCCGCCTCGCCGATTCTCGTTGGCCCGCGGGCGCCGACTGGCAACGAGGGAGCGCTGCTCGGAGACCTTGTCTACCAGGACCTGCGGCAACTTGCCGCCAACCTGCTGCGTCGAGAGCGTTCGGATCACACGCTGCAGCCAACGGCTCTGGTGCACGAGGCGTGGATACGCTTGATCGATGAGACGGCCTTCGTCGGGCAGGATGTTGAAGCGGCGCGCGCGAAGTTTCTGTCGTATGCCGTCCAGGCGATGCGGCGGATCCTGATCGAGCACGCGCGCCGTCACAAGGCGGACAAGCGCGGTGCTGGCCGTGCCAAGGAGTCGCTGACGGAGGGCATGTCGCCCTACTCGGGAGATCCGGCCGAGCAGTTGGACTTGGACCTGGCGCTGCGTGAGCTGGCCGAACGGAAGCCGCGGGCGGCACGGATTGCCGAACTTCGCATCTACGGCGGCGTGTCGGTCGCCGAGGCCGCCAAGGTTGTCGACATCCCGCTTGGAACGGCGAAGCAAGACTGGGCTCTCGCGCTCGCTCTTCTGACGCAGAAGATGCGAGAGCGCAGCTGACGGCGGCGGCATGGCGACGGAACATCACGACGACAACGACCACGAAGACCGGGTCTGCGCGGCCTTCCTCGAACTGTTGGAGGTCGATGCCGAGGCTCGGGGCCGTGCAATCTCGAGGCTTGAGGAGGGATTGCGAGAACCGGTGGCGCAGATGCTGCAGGACTTCGAGCAGCCGGCGCCGATTCTGCGACAGGTGCAAGCATCGGATCGGCCGCGGCCGGTGCCGAAGATCCCCGGCTATGTGATCGGTGACAAGATCGGCGAAGGCGGCATGGGGCAGGTCTATCGCGCCACGCAGGAACGTCCCCGGCGCGAAGTGGCAATCAAGATGTTGTCCTTGGACTCTGCGCTGGGGGACGACGGAAAACGCTTCGAGCGCGAGATCGAAGCGCTGGGGCTTTTGCAGCATCGCGGCATCTGCCGCATCTACAACGCGGGCCGCGCGCAGGCGGACCACGATGGGCGCGGCATGCCGTGGTTCGCGATGGAGCTGTTCGATGGCTTGCCGCTGGTCGAATACGCCAATGCGCGCGGACTTGGCTGGCGAGAGCGCTGCGAACTGGTCGTGCAGATTTGCCGCGCGGTTGAGCATGCGCACGAACGCGGGGTTGTGCACCGGGACCTCAAGCCCGCGAACATCCTGGTTGTCGATGGCGAAGAGGGGGCAGCGGTCGTCAAGGTCCTCGATTTCGGCATCGCCAGGCTACAAGGCGGGGATGCCGCGGCCGCGTACCAGACGCAGACGGGCTACGTGATCGGCACGCTCAACTACATGAGCCCGGAGCAGTTCGCCGGCACCTGGGCCAGCGTCGATGGTCGGGCCGATGTGTATGCAATCGGAGTCTTGTTGTTCGAGTTGCTGACGGGAGACCTGCCGCTGGATGTTGCCGGCAGACCATTGGCCGAGGTCATGCGACTGCTCTCGGATACGGATCCCAAGCGTCCCACGCGACTGCGGCCGGAACTGCCGCGCGATGTCGACAAGGTGGTGCGCAAGGCGCTTTCGAAGCAGCCGGAAGATCGTTACGGGTCGGCGGCCGAGTTTGGCTCGGACCTGCAGCGCATGCTGACAGATCAGCCGGTCACCGCACAACCCGCGACGTTGCTCTACCAGCTGCGCAAGTTTGCTCGGCGCAACCGCGTATTGGTCGCTGGCGTGGTCGCGACGATGCTGGCTTTGGCGCTCGGACTGGTGATTTCCCTGACGTTGCTGGGGCAGAATCAGTTGCTGGCGAAGGACCGGGAGGCTTCGCGCCTCGATGCGGTTCAGGCCGGCCAACGTCTGCGCGCGGCTCTCTATGCTGCCGAGATGCGGTTGTGCGGCCAGAGCATGCGTTGGCCCGCGGGGGCGTCGCTGCAGCGCGAGTTGATCCAGCGTTGGCAGCCCGCGTCGCCTGACCCCACGTCGCTGACTGCGGATGCGCCGCGCGACTTGCGCGACTTCGAGTGGTATCTGGCCTGGGCGAGCTGCCATCGTGAGGAGTTGGTCGCTCGGTGCCCAACAAACTGGCACGGCATGTGGTGGATGCCGTCGCAGGATGCGATCTACTCAGCGGGAGGGATCTGGTCGGCCGAGGATGGTCAGCGTCTGGCGAGCCTCGGAGACCGAGTGTGCCAGTCGGACCGGGGCGGGGCTCTCGTGCTGGATTCGCTCGGGGACCGTGGCTACGGGATCCGGCGGGTCGGCGCGGCGCAGCCACACGCTTCGTTCGAGATTCCGCAAGGCCTCTATCGATCGGCCTTCTCGCCGGACGGCACGCTGCTCGCGTGCTTTCTGCAGAAGTTTGGTGGCGTCAGGATCTACGACGCGAAGACAGCCGAGGTGGTTGCCGAGATGCTGAGCCGAGGTTCCGGTTGCTACGAGGTCGCGTGGTCGGACGACAGCCAGCAGCTGGCGATGACCTACCCCAAACAAGGCCAGCATGTCGGTGTCTGGCGCCGAGGGCAGTGGGATCAGCCATATCGGGGCTTGAAGGGCGATATTGGCCACGCGAGTGGGCTCTGCTTCGATCGCAGCGGTGGGCGTGTGGCGTGCTCTGGCAACAAGGGGGAACTGATCGTCTGGGATCTCGAAGACGGCTCGGTGCTGCTCGACCGGGAGCACACCGAAGGGCTGCTCGACGTAGCCTTCCACCCTTCGGGCAATCGTGTTGCGTGTGGATGCTTCAACGGAGCGGTCTACATTCACGAAATAGACGGCAAGGTCGGCGGCGGTGTATATGTCGACGTGCGTCGCGGCCACAAGGAGCGCGTCGAAGGGGTCGCCTACGATGCCACGGGCGAGCGCCTGGCGGCCGTCGCAGGCGGCTACTTGCGCATCTGGCGAACCGACTCAACCCCGGTACGGCGTGAGCTCGAGCCCCGCAAGATTCGAGGGGTGTTCGAACAACTGACGTGGAGCCCGGATGGCTCGGCTGTTTCCAGTCGCTTGCGGCGGGAGACCTACCATCTCGACGAGCCGGCTGACGCGGAGCAGCCCTCTTCTGGAGCCGGCCGAGCTGGATCCGCGCGAGCCTCGCTCGGTCGCGTCGACCCGTTCGAATCCCGCTGGCTGCCGGAAGGGCTTTTGTGCATTACGGGATCTAGCTACACGCTGCGGCCGCACACTGGCGAGCCGGAGTCTTGGCGCCACGGACCCGCCAACTTGATGCAGGTGTTGCCTGGTCGCCAGATCGAGGCGACGGCTGGCAAAGGCGGACTCTTCGTCTTTGACTACAGTGACGGCGGTCGGAAGACGCCGCGGCGCACTGATGTCAAAGGCGCAACCCAGTGGTTTCTATGGACGTCGGACGCGCAGCGCGTCGCCCGTCTCGATTTCAATGGCTACGTCGACCTGCTCGACGCCGAGTCGTTCGACAGGCAGCGTCGGGTCAAGTTGGAAACCAGGATCACGAGTTTCGATATCGATCCAGTGACCGGCCTGTTTGTTTTCGGCTGTAGTGATCACACCATTCGCCTGTGGTCGGAGCAGCAAGGAGAGCTTGCCGTAATCACGGGGCACCTTGGCGTTGTCGGCAGCGTTGCGTTTCGAGTGGGGGGCACGAGGATCGCAAGCGGCGCGACCGACGGCACCGTCCGCATCTGGGACGTCAAAGGGGCGGCGGAAGTGATGTCCTTCGAGATGTCTAGCTCGGTTTTTTGCGTTGCGTGGAGCCCCAACGGCCATCGATTGGCCGCTCTCGATGGCAGCGGCAGGCTCGCCGTCTGGGATGCAACGACGGCCTACCTGCAAGAGACCGTTCGGCAGCAGTCTTCGAAGTAGCGGCCTCGCGCGAAGCGTGCGATTGCCCGCACCCTTAAGCGCGGCGAATCGCCGAGTTTCTGTGTAGCTCGGTGGCGGCGGGCTGCGGTGGTAACTGGGCTGCGGTGGTAACTGGGGACCTGAGGTTGTCTCTACGCGCCGCCGTCGCGCAGCACACCCTTGGTCGATACGCGCTGCATAAACCACCACACGTGGCCTTCGCAGTCGAGTGCGGCGTAGTTGCGGTCACACCAGTAGTCCGGGCCGTAGTCCGCATCGGTCGGCTCAGCAACGATTTCGGCGCCGTGTTCGCGGGCGTGCGCACAGTGTGCGTCGGCGTTGTCGATGTGGACGGCTAGGCTCTGCGTGACGTGGCCGCCAGCGCCCTTTGGGCTCGCGAACTTGTTGCGGTAGCTCTGCGCGTCGGCCACATCGCGCGGCGTGCCGCTGACCATGATCAGTCCGCCGCCGTATTCGAGCTCGCTGTGGGCCACCGTGTTGTTGGGCCCGTCGACGACCATGCGAACGGTGAACCCGAACGTCTTGCAGAGCCATTCGATGGCCGCGCGTGGGTCGTCGTAAAACAGTGTGGCGCTGATGCGAGGCCAGTCGTGTGGAGTCGGCTTCATGCATGCCATCATAGTCGTCGCAACGTCACGACCTCCGCTCACCGCCGAGCAGGTGATAGATAGCCTCGTAAAAACTGCGGGCACCGTTGGTGTTGGTGCTCTCGGCTGCAAACCACGGCTTGTCCCATGTGCCGGGCGTCCAGCCGAAAAATGGCCGGATGGACCAGCAGACTTGCCCGCCTACGCCGAGCGATGTGCACAGCCAGAGAGCGAGCAAGAGCGCGCGACGGCGGCCGTCCAGCAGGCTCGATGGCAAGTCGCGACGGGCTCGGTAGGCAACCGACAGGCAGCCGCAGGTCGCGATCGCGGCGGTATTGAACCCTAAGAACATCGGGTATCCGCCAAGGTCTTGCGGCGTGGGATCCACCATCGTCATCGCCAAATAGAGGGCGACCGGTGTCAACGAAGCCAGCAGGACGCTCATGTCGCGGAACACGCCGAGCACGATGCTCTGCACGCGAACAAAGTTGAGGCTCGTGCCAAGAAACCGACTGAGAACGTGGTAGCTCAAAGCGCAGATCGCGGCGGTTGCGATTATCAGCAGCGGGAACTTGACGAGATTGCGCAGGCCATAGACGTCACTATTGGCGATGCCGATACTGAAGCCGTAGGTCGACGAACAGCCGAGAAGGACCGCTGTAGAGCGAATGGGGCGTCTGGCCGGCGCTTGACCAGCGGCGTCGTGCGCACTCTTTGCAGCTGGCGTGTCGTTCACTAGATCAGCCCGAGCGTGTCGGCCATCCGCCAGGTCAAGAACACCAGCAGGACCTGCCAGCCGATCCATAGAGCCATGTTCTGCTGCAGCGGTGCTAGTCGAACATCGCGCAGCAGCAGGCGGTTGATGTGGCTTAGCGCGAGAGCCATGGCAAGAACCAGCAGCGTGATGCGGACTGCGCTGCTCGGCATCGCAGCAGCGCCGCTTGTGGCGCCTGGCATGGTCAACGACAGAAACCAGTAGATCGGTGCAAAGCCGAGCGTGAAGAGGGCGGCCGCGGCTGGGATGACCAGCGCGATCGTCAGGTATTGGGCTGGATGCAGTGCGATGCCGAGGTAGCTGCCAAAGACCTGTAGCGATGGATAGCACAGCAGCACGGAACCGAGGAAGAGCATGGCGACGTGCGCGATTCGTTCGAGGCCATCGACGAGCGCAAACGGCACGGCGGCCAGTACGCTGCACGTCAACAGAGTCGCCAGCAGTGCGCGCAGCTCGAACCCGCGTTCCATGTTGGCTGCCAGGCGGCGGCGTTCGCCGAGCACGATGTCGAGCATGCGGTGCGGGCGGCGTAGGGTCGCGGCGACCGAGAGTTCGTCGTATTCGAATGGAACGGCTGGTGTGTCGCCGGCATTCGCCGATGGGGGTGAGGAGGGCGGGAGGTCGGGTGGGGGTGCTGCGCTCATGCGTGCTTTGCATTGCAAACCTGCGACCTTATCACGCTAGGTTTGGATTGCAAAGTGGTTGGTTTCACGGCGCTTGTTTGCTCCTTAGCGTTTGCTCGTCGGTGCGTAACCCGGGTGGAACTCCTCGATATGAAAGGGATTGCATGCCTAGATGGCTCGGAAGAAGCCTGCGGGCTTGGCGAACCCCTTCCCTTCGAACATCATTTCGTCGGTCGCTACGCACTTCCTGCCAATCTTGTGCGGCTGCTTCCGTAGCGACCACTGATCTTGCGAGGCCCGAGCCGCGCGGGGTCATGCCCTCTTACCGCGTCCGAGCCGGACCTCCGACCCAGCTGCCAGCCCACGCCCGACCCATACATCCGTCAGATGAGCGACGCCAATCCAAGCGAGCCTGCTGATCCAGTCGGTGGCGCCGCCAAAGGCCCTGGCCCGGTTGCCCCAAGCTGGGAAGCCTTCTACCGCGACTACCGCAAGCCGGGTTTCGTCGAAGGTTTTGAGATCACCAGCAAGCTCGGCGGCGGGATGTTCGGCCTGGTGTTCCGCGCGCGACGCACGTCGATCGGCAAGGACTACGCAATCAAGTTCTTGCAGGTGGACGACACGGAGGTGCGGCGAGCCGTTCTGTCCGAGCTCGAGCAGGTGAAATACTTCGCGCAGATCGACCACCCCAATCTGGTGTCGATCGAGGACCGCGGCGAAGTGCACGGGATCCCATACCTGGTCATGGCGTTTGCAGGCACCGACACGCTGCGCGACGTCATGCCGCTCGATCGCGACGGCCAGGGTTGTGCGCCGACCGCCGAAGAAAAGCCCGAGCTGTTGCGCGCGTTCTTGCAGGCGTGCCGCGGCCTCTCGGCGCTGCACGAACGTTCGCTCGTGCACTTCGACATCAAGCCCGCCAACGTATTCTTGAAGGGCGGTGTCGCCCGGCTCGGCGACTACGGCTTGAGCAAGCTTGTGACGCACTCGCGAGGCAGCCTATCGTTGGGGCGGGGCACGCCCTACTACATGGCGCCGGAGATGTTGCAGCGCAAAGGCGACGCGCGCAGCGATATCTATTCACTCGGCATCATGCTCTACGAGCTGCTTTGCGGGCAGGTGCCGTTCAGTGGCGACAGCGAATGGGAAGTGCTCAAGAAGCACGAGCACGAAGCGCCCGAGCTGCCAGCACATCTCACGCCGACCGAGCGCGAGGTGCTGCAGCGCTGCTTGGCCAAGCGGCCGGAGGATCGCTTTGCCTCGGTTCAAGAACTGGTGCAGGCTTTCGGCGCTCCTCAGAGTCCGGGGGCGGCGACTTGGTCCGATGTGCGCAGTGGCCTCGGTGCATCGAGTGTGGGCGCGAGTGCTCGGGTCGCGCCGCCGCTGCCTGGTGCTGCGCAGGCTCGCGCCGAGCGTCCAGGCTCAGGTGCCGACGATGCGGCGCAGCAAGAGGCATCATCGGCAGAGCAAACGGCCGACGACGACCATCCCTACCGCAAGGCATGGGAGCACGCGACCAAGAACAGCCGCGAGGCCATGCACCGCGCCGTTCGCGAGGCCAAGCAGGCGGCCGGCCAAGCGGCCAGCCAGGCGAAGGAAGCCGTCCAGCGCACGCGCACCTACTCTGTTCGCCGTTGGAAGGCGATGAAGGAGCTGCATCGTTCGCGCCGTACTTCGAGCGAGCGTCAGCAAATGCAGAAGATGGCGGCTGCGATCGTGCGGCCTGCCAAGCAAGGCCTCAAAAAAGCGTCGAGCGGCGCGGCGAGCGTGTTCCGCTACGCGATCGTCATCGCGCTTTCGCTGGCGCTGGCGCTTGGCGTCATTGCCGTCGTGCTGATGACGTTCCTCGGCGCCGAGTTGACCGGCAGTGACGGGCCACAGCCGACCTTCGGCAGTTCTGATAGCTCCGCGGGGGGGCAATCGAGCGCGATGGCCTTCGCGTCGACTTCGAGCAGCCGACCGACCTTCTCATCGTGGACGACCTATAGCCACCAGGAGCGGCTCGTCTCCACGGCGGAGCCAGGCTGGGCCAGAGAGACTTCGGAACGCGCTGCCAAGCGAGGGCTGATGCGCCACATCGAGCGGCTGCGAACGGCCGCGCCGTTTTCGGTGGAGGCGCGCACCCAAACCGACTCTTGGCCGCGCTTCTTCGAGGGGCCCGCAGAGCTGCGCAACAACCACCTGCGCAAGGATCTGGAGCAGCTGCTGCTGGTCTCCCGACCAAAGAATGGTGCAGTCAGCGCCTACTTCACCCAGGGTGCGGCCGCGATGGCCATCGCCGCGCGTCGCATGAGCGAAGTCGATTGGTACGACGCCAAGGAAGCCCGCAAGGGGCTACGCCTGCACAACCTGCTTGCCAAGGCCACCGGCTGCCGCGACATCGTCGCCGTGGACGGCAACCTGCAGCCGGCAGAGCGCGCGGCCGTCAACGGCTCGCTCGGCTCACTCTGGCTGTGGTTCGTCAACGAGTTCGCCCACACCGAGCGGACCTGGCGCGCCTACAATAAGCTGCTCTAGGAGGCGATAGAGCAGCGGTCGCGCGGCGCTGCCAGGCGGCTACTTCTCGCTGCTGCGCCAGCGGTTGTTGTCGCGGTCGGCGTCGATCGTGGCGATGTCCGGATCCAGCACGACCTCGGTGGCCTGGCCCGCAAACGTCAGTTCGACGCGCTTGGTCTGCCACCACTTGGCTTCGTCGATCGTCTTGCGCTTGGTGCTGCCGTCGGCCAGCGTCACCAACACGGTTGTCGGCATGACCGCGCGGCCGCGGTCTTCGACCACCACCGTAAAGCTGTCGCCGTCCTGCTTGACCTCGGCGATGGCCTGATCGAGCTGCCACTCCTCAAAGAACCACGTGCGGAAGTAGGGCTCGAGGTCGCGTTCGGCAACGCGCGCAAAGCTGCGGAAGAAGTCGTACGGGTAGGGGTGCTTAAAGGCCCAGTCGTTGGCGTATTCGCGGAACGCCTGGAAGAACTTGTCGTCGCCGATCAGGCCGCGCAGCTGGTGCAGGATCGCAGCGGTCTTGCTGTAGCTGGCAAAGCCAAAGCTGTCGGTGCCGTAGGTGTCGCCGTGGCGCATGCAGACGACGTCGCCGCCGCGTCCGATCACCATGCCGGCGCGCAGCACGGCCTGCTTGCCGCCGTTGCTGCGGTCGCGGAAGTCGTCGCGGCACAGCGTCGTCCAAAACGACGTGAAGCCTTCGTCTTGCCACGCGTAGCGCTTCTCGTTGCTGCCGAGCAGCATCGGAAACCACATGTGGATCAGCTCGTGCGCGATCGTGCCGGCCGGTCGCCGGCCGCCGATGATCGTCATCATCGGATACTCCATGCCGCCGCCGATGATGCCTTCGCACGCGGTCATGTGCGGCCACGGGTAGGGATACACGTGCTTGGACATGTATTCGATCGTGTGGCGCGCGTATTCGGCGCCTCGCACCCAGTCGCCGGCGTTCTTTTCGAACACCGAGTGGATCATGCACGTGCCGTCCTGGCCGGCGCCGTGCTTGTCCTTGATGACGGCGTGCGTCGCGTCCCAGAGGTAGGTGCGGCCGAGGCTGACGGCCGCGTCACGCACCTGCTCGGCGTGGAACTTCCACGTCAGCTTGCCCGATTCCGACGAACGTGTTGCGTTGCCGGCTTCGACGTCATCGGCGTCGACGATGTGCACGACGTCACGCTGTTCGCGCGCTTGGTCGAGTCGCTCGAGCGCCTTGTCGGTTAGCACGTCCTTGGGGTTTTGCAGCACGCCGGTCGCGCGCACGATGTAGCCCTCGGGCGCCGTGATCGCGAGATCGTAGTCGGAGTAGTCCATGTAGAACTCGCCGTTGCCGCGGTAGGGATCGGCGACCCAGCCTTCCACGTCGTCGTAGACGGCAAACTGCGGATACCAGTAGCCAAGGTAGATGACGCGGTCGCCTTCGTAGCCCATGCGCGGCGCGGTGCCGGCGCGCGGGATGTCGAACGCATAGTCGACCTCGATCGTCAGCTCGTTGCCGGGCTCAATCGACTCCGGCAGCCGCAGACGAAGCCGCGTGTCGCGCGCCTGCGCGCGGACTTTTTCGCCGTCGATGCGGACCTCGCCGAGCTCAAAACCGTTGGTCGTGCGGACCGTGCGCGTGCGCTGCTGGCCAGGCTTCATCAGGTCCTGGTAGAGGTGTACGAGCAGCGTGTTGAGCTCGTCCGGCGAGCGATTGATGTAGGTCATCTTCGCGGTGCCGGCGATGCGCGAGTTCTCCGGATCGACCTCGATGGCGATGTCGTAGCGGGCCGAGTTGGACCAGTACTTATCGCCCGGGTGGCCGACGGCGGTGCGCGTCCCGTTCTGGATCGCCGTTTGGAATTCGGCGGGCAGATCGATGGGGTAGGGCACGACGCGCGGCGTCGCAGCGGCGCCGGCCGGGGCTTGCGCGCGGGCGAAGATCGGCAGCGCTAGGCCGGCCAGGACGGAGAGTGGAACGTGGAGCAATCGGCGGGTTGGAGCCATGGGCATTCTGTTGCGGGGTCGAGCGATTAGTTTCGAGCAGTGGCGCGCTCCGACAACCCCGCAGATGCCCCATGCGCGTCACGGCGCCTCGGCAGAATCGGGAAAAGCTGGATACTCTGTGCGTTCCGAGGCGGGTAGCAGACATGCACATCTTGACAACAGCGGCGGGCGACGCCGATTGGCGCGGCGCGGACCGCCGCCGTGCCTGGTTGCCAAATAGGCCGCCTGCGACGCCGCCAGCCCGGCGCCCAGCCGAGCAGTTGTCTGGGCCGCTGGCAGCAGAATCCTCCCGGTCGGCAGGCGATGCGCAGTCCCGAGCGGCGACGCAGCCCGATTGCACCGCGTTCGATGCGGCTTGCGTGTCGCAGCATTTGGCGCCTCTGTATCGATACGCCTGCGCCCTGGGGGCGGATTCGGACCAGGCGCGTGATCTCTGCCAGGAGGCTTTCGTCGCGGCCTGGCGCAAACAAAAGCAGTCCCTGCCGCCGGCGGCGCTGGCGAGCTTCTTGCGGCGTGCGGCGCGGTTTGCCTTTCTTCAGTCTCGCCGCAAGGACCGACGTCAAGAAGTCGCGGTGCTGCGCGAGGTCGATGCCATCTGGTCGGCTCCGGACCCGGATCACGATCACGACGCTCGCGTTGCAGCCGTGCGCGCCTGTGTCGCGCAGCTCAAGGGTCGTGCGGCCGAGGCGGTGCGCTGCACGTATGGTCTCGGTCACGGCCGCGAGCAGGTTGCGGCGACGCTCGGGATGAAGCCGAACGGAGTCAAAACGCTGCTGGCGCGCACCCGCCGCTGGTTGGCCCGGTGCATCGAAGGGAGGCAGTCATGAGCGGTCGCCACGAGCACGTGCTGGCACAGGCGCGGGAACGCGTCCTGGATGCCGAGCTTCGCGCCGCGTTTGGCGATGCGCCGGATCGAGGTCTGCGGGAGGCCATCGTCCGCCAGCTGGCGGTTGTTCGAGAGGAACGATCCGATGCGTACGCTGGCGGTACCGATCTTGGCGGTACCGATCCTGGCGAGGCCGATCCTGGAGAGGCCGTTGCCGTCGGCTCGCACGGTCGCCGGCGCGCGCTGACGACCACGATGGTCGCTCTCGCGGCTTTCGTTGTTGTGGCCATCGCGCTGTTTGCGCGTTGGCGCGAAGACGCGGCCGGACGGGATGGGGTGGCAGCGCATGGCGAGCAGGACCCGCGTCCTCCGCAGCAATCGCAGCCGCCATCCCCAGCCGTCGTGTCGATCACGGACGGCGACATCGTCGACGATCTGGCGAACGTGCGCGACCCGCTGCCCACGGCGCAGGCTTGGTCGGAGCGCGCGGTTTGGCTCGCGGACCGGGCCGGCTGCGGGGTGATCGCGACAATGCCCGAAGGGGCTGCGGAGCGGCCCGCCAAGCTAGGCGACGTCGATGCGCGCGTGTCGTGTGCGCGGCAGGCGTTGGCGCAGCTCGCGACCGAAGCCGGCGTCGGTTTGCATGTGCACGGCCGCAACGTTTGCTTCTATGGTTCGGCTGCGAGCGGTTTGCCGCACGATGTTCGCGTGTCGCTGCAGGCGCCGGCGATGTCGCTGACCGACTTCTGCAAGCAGCTGCATGCGCGTTGCGGGGTTTCGGTGGTAGCGCCGGCAGGGCTCGCCGGGACGATGCGGCTAGACGTGCACGAGGCCCACTGGTGGGCGCTGTTGACAGCGGTTGCGCGTGCGCTCGATCTTGAGCTAGTTGGCTGCGGCTCGGTCTTCACGCTGCGTTCGGACAACGCTCGCGCGCCAGCCGCCGATAGCTGGATGATCCAAACGAACGGGCACTTCGCACCGGTTCAGGATCTCTTGGCGACCTACGCGCAGCTCGAAGAACGCAACTTTGTCATCGAGCCGACTGTTGTCGGCACGGTGCTTCTGAACAGTCGGCAGGCGTTCGCGTCGGGGCTGCTGGGCGGCATGATGGCGGCGGTCGGAGCACAGGCACGGGAGGAGGGGCGCTCCGTTGTCAGGCTGACGACTCCAGATGCGGCCGTTTCGGATCGCGCGGCTGGATCGTCCGCTGGGTCTTCCCCTGGGTCTTCCGCTGGGGCGACTGCCGACACGGCGACGATAGCGCGCGAAGCGGTTGCGTGCAGTGACGCTGCTGCCTCGCTGCTGAGGCGGATGGAAGCTCCAGGCGGCGACCTCGACGGTCTGGTGGCAGGCGGCCGCGGCGGCACGGCGCTGGTCGTTTTTGCTCGTCGGGCGAGCCGGGCTGACCTGCTGCGCGCGATCGCAGCTTGCGTTGGCGTGTCGCTGCGCCATGACAAAAGCGGTCGCGTCGTGTTTCGGCCGTAGCCGCCCGATGGCCGTGACGCTCGACAGCGCGTCGGCGTCACGCCACGATGGAGCTGTCGCGTCCCGGGCCGAAGAGTGGACTCGCTCTACCTCTTCTCTCCGAGGCTACCTCGGGGCAGTTCCGCATGACTTGTTCCAGCGCATGTCCCTAACGTGCCTCCCGCACGAAACGGACGTGCAAGACCCGCGTCGCCGGGGCGCGGCTCTTCTTTCTTGCTGGCTCGCCCGGTGCCCGAGAAGCTCGACGATGCTCGCGCGAAACGAGAGCTTTGGGCACGATCGGGATGTGTTCGAGGAAGCGGACGATGCGGACGTGTGTGTCGAGATGGACGATGCGTCGGAGTATGCGGCCGCCGCCGTGCTGGCGGGTCCGTTCACGCACGAACATGCGCATGCGGCGCTGATGGCGCTGCGCCGCCGCCGAACGGCCAAGCTCGACCGTCTGGTCAGCGCGCTGGTGCGGGACCTGTTTGCTCGCTTTCCCGTCGGGCAGCGTTTGCTGCGCGAAGAGCTCATACGGTTCTTTGACGGCCATCGTGGCTGCGCGGAGGCCTTCGAAGATCGCGAGCTGCTCGCGCCAGACGTCGTCGACGCGATGCGTCCGTCGGTTGGCTTGGCGTCTGCCTGCGTCGCGGCGGACGTTCATCCGCCGGCTCTCACGACGCTGGGCGAACTGTCGGCTTGGCTCGGTCTCTACCCAGATCAGCTCAAGTCGCTGGTCGCAACTCGCCGCGGCGGCGCCGGCCGTCACTACCTGCGCCACTGGCGCGCCCGGCGCCGTTCGCCGCCGCGTCTGCTCGAAGTGCCGAAGTCGGACCTCCGCGACGTGCAGCAGCGGTTGCTGCGCGACTTGCTCGCGCACATCCCGGTGCACCCCGCCGCTTGTGCATTTGTGCGCGGTCGCGGTGTGCGCGATGCTGTCGAACCACACGCGGAACGCGACGTGGTGCTGCGCCTCGACGTCGAGGACTTCTTTGCGTCGATCGGCCGCGGCCGCGTGCTGCGCGCCTTCCTCAACTTTGGCTATCCGGATTCGGTGGCCGATGCGCTCGCAAGGCTGTGCACCGTTGCGACGCCGGCGGCGACCTTGGCTTCGCTTTCGCCTGCAGAAGGCGAGCGAGGCCGCCATCATGCCCGGCTGCGCGAACGGCTGCGCGTGCCGCACCTGCCGCAGGGCAGCGCCACGTCGCCCGCACTCGCCAACCTGTGCTGCCACGCCGTCGACCAGCGCTTGACGGGCATCGCCAAGCGCTTTGGCGCGCGCTACACGCGCTACGCGGACGATTTGATCTTTAGCGGTGGTCCTGAGTTTGCGCGCGTCAGCCAGCGCTTCGCCGATCGCGCCGCTGCGATCCTGCTGGAACATCGGCTGCGCGTCGCCCACCGCAAGACGCGCATCATGCGCCAGGGCACGGCGCAGCGCGCCTGTGGGCTGGTCCTCAATCGTGCGCCCGCGTTGCCGCGCCGCGAACGCAAGCTGCTCGAAGCCATCCTGCACAACTGCGTGCGCCAAGGTCCCTCGACGCAAAATCGTGCCGGCGTGACGCAGTTCCGCGCCCACCTGGAAGGGCGCGTTGCGCACGCACAGGCGTTTGCCGGCGGCGGACGCTCGGCCCGTCGCTTGCCGGAACTGCTCGCCCAGATCGACTGGTCGCGTTGATCGAGGTGCTGCGGTCCGTCGCGATTGTCGGCGCATCTGCTACCTTGCGGACATGGCCTTCGATGGCACGCAAATCGTCACGACGGATGAGTTCGTCTTCTTCTGGAAGCCGCCGGCGCCTTTTGGCCAGTGGACGCGGTCGCATTTTGATGTCGACGGCGTCACCTATACGCACGCCGAGCAATACATGATGGCGGAGAAAGCGCGTCTGTTTGGCGACGACGAGATGCTGCAGCGCATCCTTGCAGCAGAGGATCCGAGCACGCAGAAAAAGCTCGGGCAGAGGGTTCGTGGTTTTGACGAGGCGGTGTGGTTGGCGCAGCGCATGGACATCGTCGTGCGCGGCAACCGCGCGAAGTTCTCGCAGTCGGCCAAGCTGCTCCGCATCTTGTGTGAGACCGGTCGGCGCACCTTGGTCGAAGCGAGTCCTATGGATTTCATCTGGGGCATCGGCCTGCGCGCGGACGATCCACGCGCGTTCGATCGCGCGCAGTGGCGTGGCGAGAATCTGCTGGGGGAGGCGCTGATGGTGGTTCGCGGCGAGCTGTGTGGCGGCGACGAGAACGAGGATTCGCCGTCGACTTAGAGGCGCTGTCGAACCGTTCTCTACCCCCTCATTGCCATCCTTGGGGTAGGGCCGTTCACTGGTCCGCAGAACCCATGAGCCGCGGCCTTTTTGATCCGGATCCGAACGATCCCGACAGTGTTCCGAAATCGCCGGACGAGGCTACCGATGCGCGCTACGTGCAGGTCGCACTCAATCTGCCGCTGCGGCGCGAGTTTACCTACCGGCTGCCGGATGGCGTCGACGCGATGCCGGGCAACCGAGTGCGCGTGCACTTTCATGGCCGCAAGCTCGGCGGCGTTGTGGTCGCCGTCACGGACACCACCGACCTGCCGTTCAACAAGATCAAGCCGATCGAATCCGTGCTCGATGGCGAACTGCAGCTGCCGCCGTCGCTGCTCGAGCTCGCCCGCGTCATGGCGGCCAGCTACGGCTGTTCGATCGGTGAAGCGCTTGACGCGACGCTGCCGTCGGTGGCCAAACGCCGCGGCCAGCGCCTGCTGCCGCACCTGCAGGTCAAAGCGCCACACGATCTGGCGACGCGCGCCGTCGACGAACTCGAGGAGAAGCATCAGGCGCAGTCACGCGTGCTGCGTACGGTGCTCGAGTTTGGGGGGGCGATTCCGGTGGTCGACGTCCGGCGCCGCACCAAGACCAGCGACAGCCCGTGGAAGACGCTGGTCAAGCACGGCCTGTTGGAGCGCGTCATGCTGGCACAAGATCTCGAAGAGCTGAAGCCGGCGATCGAAGAGGCCGCCGTGCGCCACGATCTCAACGAGCACCAGCAGGCGGCGGTCGACGCGGTGGCCAAAGTCGTCGAGGCGGGGGAGCACCGCACGTTTTTGCTGCACGGGGTGACGGGCAGCGGCAAGACCGAGGTCTACCTGCGCATTCTCGAAGAGGTGCACGCCCGCAAGAAGAGCGCGATCGTGCTGGTGCCGGAGATTTCGCTGACGCCGCAGACCGTCGGCCGGTTTGCGTCGCGCTTTCCCGATGTCGCCGTGCTGCACAGTGGCTTGACCGAAGCCGAGCGGGCGCGCCAATGGCAGCGGCTGCTGCAGGGCAAGGCGACAGTGGCGGTCGGGGCGCGTTCGGCGCTGTTTGCACCGGTGCGCGATCTCGGTTTGATCGTGCTCGACGAAGAGCACGAGACGTCGTTCAAGCAGGACAGCACGCCGCGCTACCACGCCCGCCAAATGGCGATTGAGCGCGCGCGCATCGAAGGGGCGGTGGTTGTGCTCGGCTCGGCGACGCCGACGCTGGAGTCGATCGGCAAAGCGCGGCGCGGCACCTACGAACTGCTGACGTTGCCCGAACGCGCCGGCGCCGGCCGTTTGCCGCGCATCGTCGTGCAGGATCTTCGCGGCGAGCCAGCCGAAGTCCGGCGCCAGGGCGTGGTGCTGTCGCGCACGCTGCTGGTGATGATGGAGGAGCGGCTCAAGGCCAAGGACCAGGTGCTGCTGTTCTTGAACCGCCGCGGCTACTCGCCGGTCTTGCTGTGTCCGGGATGCGGCGAGGCCGTGCAGTGCGAAGCGTGTTCGGTGTCGATGACGTGGCACAGCCGGCGCGGGCGTTTGGTCTGTCACTGGTGCTGCGCCGAGAAGCGCCGGCCCGAGATGTGCGCGACCTGCCAGCACGCCGGCATGTTTGAGCTGGGCGTCGGCACCGAACGTCTCGAAGAAGTCGTCAAGGACCGCTTCCCTGACGCGATCGTTGCGCGCATGGATGCCGACACGATGGCCGAGCGCGGCGCGCACGAGCGGGTGCTCGGCTCGTTCCGCAAGAAGCACATCGACATCCTGATCGGCACCCAGATGATTGCCAAGGGCCTCGACTTTCCGGACGTCACGCTGGTTGGCGTGGTGTCGGCGGACACGGGTCTGTTTGTGCCCGACTACCGCGCGGCCGAGCGCACATTCCAGTTGCTGCACCAAGTCGCGGGGCGCGCCGGCCGCGGCGACAAGGCCGGCACGGTGGTGATCCAGACGTTCTGTCCCGACAACTACGCCGTCGAGGCCGCCGCCAAGAACGACTACGACTCGTTTGTGCAGCAAGAACTCGTGTTCCGCAAGGTGACGGGCTATCCGCCGTTTGCGCGGCTCCTGCGCGTGCTCGCCGAAGGGCGCAGCGAGTCTGACGCCCAGAAGATCCTGCGCGAGGCGTGCCAACCGCTCAATACGATGAAGGATGTCGAAGTGCTCGGCCCGGCCCCCGCGGTCATCGCCAAGGTCAAAGATCTCTGGCGCTGGCACATGCTGGTCAAGTGCTTCACGCAGGATGCCTTCGACACCGCCATGGCCGCGATCGGGACGGTCGAAGACCTGGCGACGCGCACGTGCCGCGTGACGCTGGATGTGGATCCGTCGAGCTTGATGTAGATATCTGTTACATCCGAGCTACGTCACGCGCAGTTATCGTCAAGCACCTATTCGCAATGGGATAGGAGGTTGCCATGTTGCTGGATGCTGCTGAGTTTTCGTTTTCCACTGCGTTGCAGCGACACTTCGAGACGTTTGCCGACGAGCTGCGCGAACTCGTTCGAGACGACTTTCTCGAGTGGCCCGATCGGGCGGCTTACGGCGGTTCGTGGCTGATTGCGGCTCTCTTCATGTCGAGCCACATCGCGGGGATCGAGGACACCTTTATGGCAAACCAAGCCAAGTGCCCGGCTTCGACCGCGGTGCTGCGCAGCATTCCGGGGGTGACGGCGGCGGCGTTTTCTTGGATGGATCCCGGCTGCCACATCTATGCACATCGCGACGTCAAAGCGCTTGATGTCATGCGGGCGCACCTGCCGCTTGAGGTCCCAGCTGGCGCCCAGTTTCGCGTTGGCGAGGACGTGCATGAGTGGCATACCGGCGAGAGCCTGTTGTTTGAAGGCTACCTCGAGCACGAAACCGGCAACGCCGGCAGCAAGCGGCGAATCGTTCTGCTCGTGGACGCGCAGCTTTCGGGCACAGATCTTGAGAAGCTGCAGGACTGGCGGCGTCGCAATCGGATCGAGATCGCCCCCAAGCTGGTGCTCGTCGATGCGTTCGGTCGTGAAACGGTCGAGCCTGGCCCGGTCGCGGCTCCGAGCGATCCCGTTGTGCCGGCTGCGGCGGGCGCCGCGGGCGGAATGGCGTAGGTTCCCCCAGCAAAGATCTACAGGCGTATGCGCGGCCCGCGACGACGCTCGACGCGCCTCGCGGGCCCCAGCGCGGACTCACGCGTAGGCCTGCATCTGTCTGAATCACGCCGCTCGCTACTGACTTGCTACTGGAGTCGTTCGGCGATCTCGGTCGCGGAGACAACGATGTTGTAGTGGTCGCCTGTTGCCCGGAGATGGCGCGGCTCGAAGCTCTGTAGAGAGAGGCGTTCTCCGTCGCGCTCGAGGAAAAGAGCCAGCGCGTGTGGGCCTGCGCCAAGCTGCAGCTTGGCTTTGCCCTGCTCAAACGATGCGCGAGTCGTGCTGCCTGTGAGCAGTTTCTGAGTCGAGTCGTCGATCTGCGCCTGGATTGCGGCCTCGACGAATCGTCGTCGGTAGGCGTCCGCTGGCATGGTCGCGGTCGCCTCGGCGACAAGTTGGACGTCGGCAGGCAGTTTGATGTGTTCGGTCAGCGTCAGCGAGGCGGTAGGGCTTGGGCGAAGGCGGGCCGTCACTGTTTTCGATGCAGCGGGTAGGGGGACTGGTAGATAGCCCGGGGCGACGATCAGCAGATCGTGCGCGCGTCGCCGGAGCAGCGGCAAGACGTTGCGCCCTCGCTCCAGCCTGAGCTTGCTCAATACGTCGGTTTCTGTTTCGGCGGATGCCTCATGCGGGAGGCAGAGCGCGGCAATGGATCGGTTGCGGTGCAGCTGCCCAGGCTGGCTGAGTTCGACCTCCAGCTGCACGATCAGCGCCTGCACGTGCTCTGTCAGATCGATGGTGCCCAGGTCGAGGTGCTGTTTGTCGTTGTCGGTCACTTCAAAGACGCGCTTGATGTGCAGCCCCGTTTTGGTCGTCAGCTGGAGCCGGTAGTTGCCGGGGGCAACAGACGGAGCGTGCCAGCGAAGCGTGCCGGGCTCGGACGAGGCGCGTCGCATTTGCGAGGGCTCATCCGTCTCCTTGTCGCGCAGCTGGTAGTGGACTTCGAAGTGTTCGAATCGCGTCGCAGCGGGCGTCTTCGCCGTGACAGAAACAATTGTGCCAAGCGCAGCCGGGAGGATGACATCTCGGTCGCCGTAGGCAAATTCGACCGGGTCGGTTTCGAGCAAGCGACGGCCAAAGGCCCGGGCACGGTAGCGACCTGGAGCGCCGAAGCCGTAGATGTCGAACGTGCCGTCCTTGCGCACGATCTGCTGCACGCCGGATGTTCGCCGCCATTCGGGATCGCCGGCCTGTGTCGACGAGTGGAAGTCGAAGACCAAGATGTAGGTGTCCGCCGGCGGGGGGGCGCGCAGATCGAGCCGCCCTGAGCAGAGGAAGGGAGCCCGGGCGAGGGGCAGGTCGCCGAGTTCGTTGCTGCCGGGGGAGAGCGGGTGGTCATTCCAAGCAGCCGGCAACGACAGCGTGGCGGTTGGCAGCTCGGGGTCACCTCGCTGCTCAAGCTGCAAGGCTCGAAGCTTCAAAGAAGCCTGCTGTGGATGCGGGCATAGCAGCCCAACAAACCTGCCTTGCTCGTCAGTTCGGAAGTCGAGTGGCTCGGTCCACTGCTCGCCTTCTTTGCCGAACTCTTGCTTGGCAAAGGAGCCCGTGCCCTCGAAGCGCGCGTTGGCGGCAGGCTCTCCGTTTGCGTCTAGGAGGCGCCCCGTGAGGCTGACCGCGAGCTCCGCGAGTTCGATGGAGATACGGGCGACCTCGTTCGGGTTCTTGGGGCCATCAAAACGCTTTTGCCAGTGGTTCCCGCCGAGCGTGAACTGTCGGTCCAGCGGCGCGTGCGGGAAGCGCATCGAGCCGGTTGCGTCGAATGTGCATGGCAGGAATGGCTGCTGAATGGAATCGACGCCGTCTTGGGAGGCGATGCGGAGCTCTAGGTCGACGCTGTGCGACAAGGGGACGCCGTGCATCAATAGCTGCAGGTCGAGCTCGCCCGTCGCCGGAAGAGTGATCGTGATCGGCTGCTCCGCCATCGGCTGGCCTGTTTTGGGGTCGGCCGCGACGCGCACCGATTCGCGGCCGTAGGTCCCGTCGGCTCCCGTGGGCAGTCCCGCTGTAAACTGCCAGTGGCCGACCAGCTTGCCGAAAGGGGTTCGTCTGGCGCGCCTGCCGTGGCGAAACGTCACGCGGCCGGCGGCGTCGGTCCTGCGGGCGCGAGGATTCCACCAGGGGGTCGTGCGAGGTGTGCTCCTATCGCAGGCCAGCAGGTGCACCGGGATGTCGATGGCGGGGGCGCCGTCGGCGTTGCGTACCAAAACGGCGAACTCAACATCGGGCTCTAGCTGGACGATGTAGGGGGCGTTGAGTGTCGCCGGCAGGGAGAACGAGCCTTCTCCAGACTTACCGTTCTTGCTTGCCAGAACATGTACGTGAAACGCCTCCACGGCGATCCGTGCGATGCCGCGTTTGTCGCTGCGGGCGGTCCAGCCAATGGACTCGGTCAGCGCCGCCGGGTCGCCCGCGAAGTCGCGTCGAAGAGCAGCGCTCTTGCCGGCGAGCAAACGCTTTTGCGCCTCGGAGCTGAACCGCACCTCGGCGTTGGCCACGGGCTTTTGTGTTGTTGCGTCCACAATGAGGACCTCGATCCACCGAGCTTCGTTGGGCAACGGCGGAATGGGAGCAATCGGCGCTGTCCATGAGGATGCCGGTGCCGGCGATGGGCGCTCGGTCGAAGTAGCTGCGATTCGATCAGAGCGGGAGTCTACCGTGCGATCCCCCGCATTCGGTGCCGCTGAGGATCCCCCCGTTGTGACCGTCGGCGCAGCCGGCACGCGCGCTTCTCGCGGCTGCCATAGCCACCACGCCGCGGCCAACATGGCGAGCAGTACCAGGATGCTGAGGGGGCCGGTCTTCATGCCGCGAGCCTAGTGTAGTGCATCCGATATAAGGAGCATTCTGCGGGCACGAAGCCTTCGTCGCAGCGCCTTGCGACGAACGCCCTCGCATCCCGGATCCTACCCCGTCTACCAGATGCAGGACACTAGGCGACCTGTCTGGGGGCGTCAGGGATTCTGGGCAGAGGGTGGCGGTGAGCGATCGTGACGCTTGCCGCTATTTTCTGGCAATCTTCAGGAAGCGCTCGATCTCGGCCAGCGATAGCTGCACCGCGTAGTTGCTCTGGCTGCTGCCGCCGGCTGGAAGCTGCTTCGGCGAGAACTGCCGCAGCGCGATGGTGTGGGGGCCGCGCTCGGCGAAGAGCTTGAGGGAGTGCGGCGCGTCGCTGAGGACGAGCGTTGCTTCTCCGTTGGCGAACGGGATGCGAACAGCTGCGGGTGTGGCCATCACGGCCTCGATCGGAGACGTGCCCCAGGGAAGCTTCACTTCCTTTGGTTGGACGGCCCACTCGAGCAGCTGGCCGTGAACGGCGAGCTCTCCGAGGGGGGTGGCTTCGGCGACGAACGTCGTGTCTTCGGGCAGCTGCGCGGTCAGCTCGGTGGGCAGCACCAGGTTGATCTCGGGGCGAAATCGCAGCTGCACGGATTCGCTGCGCGCGCGATTGCCGGCCACAAGCTTGAGCAAATACGGCGATACGCCAGGGCCGGTGAGGATTACGCCGCGGGCGCTGGCTGGCATCGCGAGCACGTTGCGTCCGAGAGAGAGGTTGGTCGCCGCGAGCGGTGCTGTGTCCATCGCGCCAGCCGATCGCTCTGGCACGGTGAGCGCGTAGATGCCGCGTTGCTTGCGTTCTTTCGCTGAAGCTTCGAAGTGAACGTCGAGAGTCAGTGTGTAGATGTGGGAACGAAGGTCCAGGGGTTCGAGCTGCAGGCGACGAACTCCCGGCGGAACTGCAAACGGTCGCCGCAGCTTCATGCCTGCTGTCGACGTGACCTCGAGCACGTAGTTGCCGGCCTCCAATGCGCACGAGTTCCAGTTTGCGTGACCGTTCTCGCGGATGCCGCCGCCGCCGTCATACGTTGTCATCCATTCGTGGCGTACATAGATGACAGGGCGAGCGTTGGTTTGCGGCTTGATGTGTAGTTGGAAATGAAGCGGCTGAACTTCCGCAGGAAGCGAGGCGGCGACCGCGACAATCGTGCCTTCCGGAACGTGGATCACGAGGTCCGTTGCGCCCAGCTCAAACTCCTGGGCTGCGCTGGGCAGCGTGTAGAAGCCCTCGGCGCGGACTCGGTAGCGACCGGGATCCAGCTTGCCGTGAACGGAGAATGCTAGGTCCTTGCGGATATCAATGTGCACCTGCGTCACGGGCTGCCAGGGCTCGCCGGAGTCCTCGTCCGCGGCGAAGCGTTCGATGCGAATGGCAACGTCCGGCATCGAGTCGGTTACTGGGCGATCGCCGATCCGCAGCCTGCCCGAGCAGACCTGTGTTGGCGCCGCGAACCGAATGTCGCCGAGCTCGTTGGTGCCGTTGCGAAGCGGTTGGTTGCGCACCTCGGCCTTGCGCGGTGCTGGCAAGCGCCCGTCGACGTTCGGTGCCGGCACTTCTGTAAACGTGATCTCGCTGAGTTTTGTTGAGTGTCCGGGCGGGATGGGCCAGAGCGACTGCAGGAAGTGACCGTCGCCGTCGGTAGCAAACTGCAGGCTGGTTGCCGGCTGCGACGGCGAACCGCCCGCGTCGACGCATTCCAGCTCGCAGTAGGCCATCATGTGCACGTTGCGGAGCGGTCTGCCGTCGACGTCGATGGCTCGACCGGCTAGTAGCGCAATGTGGTCAGAGAGTTCGATCTCGTGGGTTGCGACCCCGCCCGGATGGATGGGGCCCACGAGCGTTGTGTGCCACGGCCCGGCGCTGACCACGAACGATTGCTGCAGGGGCACATAGGGCCAGATCACCCAGCCGGCTGACGAAGCAGGGAGGTCGCGAGTCAGAGTTGGCTTCGCGAAGAAGCCCGTTGTGGCCTGGCTTACGGGTTGTGCAGAGACGGACAGCGGTGGCGGCATCGGCTTGCCGTGTAGGAGCAACCGAACGTGAAGGGCCCCCTGGTCGGCAAGCGTGACCGTGATCGGTTGCTCCGGGCTGCTGGCAGCGAGGTCTTTTGGCGCCAGCAGCAGCTCTTGCGTCTGGGGGCGATCGCCATCGCGACCGCGACCGCCGCCGCCGCCGCCGCGCTCCGCGCGCGGGAGGCCCGCGACCAGCCGCCACTGGCGGGCACGGCCCCGTGTCGGATCGATCAGCCGCTGGGTTGCTTGCGCGTGCCGAAAGACCGCTTCTCCGTTTGCATCCGTCGACCTCATGAGCGGGAGAAACCATGCCAATGCGTTCGAACCTGATGGCTCGTGGCGAACCAGGTGAAGCGGCACGTCGGCGGCGGGAGTGCCATCGGCACGGATGACCCTGGCGAATAGCGTGAGGTCCTCTTCGAGGGTGACGACTTGCGGCAGTTTCGCCGCTGCTGTGAAGGAGAGCGTCTGGACGCCGAAGCGCCCGTCCTTCTCGGCCATCACGACGACGTAGTCGCCTTCGTATGCGACGTTGGCAAGGCCTTGTTCGTTGGTTGTCGTTGTCCAGCCCAACTCGAGCGCCATATCGCTTTGGTTGTACTGCAGGCGGCGTTGTTCGGCCGGCGGCATGTCCTGCAGCAGCCGTGATTGGGTTGCTCCGTAGAAGTGGACGCTGGCGTCGGCGACCGGCTGCTGCGTGCCGCTGTCCACGACCAGCACATGGCGCCACGTTGCGTAGAGGGGCGGCGGCGGCAGCGGCGGCTGGCCTTGGCTGGTGGCGTTCTGTGGTCGGGCGTTTGAGCGAGCCGGTGCTGCATCAGCGATGCCCGATTCTGGCGCGGTCGGGGCGACTTCAGGATCTGCTGTGTTCGTGCTGCCGGCGTCGCTCGGCGTCTGCGCGAGCTGTGGTGCAACGACGTCACGCTGCGGCAACAGCAGCCAGGTAGCCGCTCCGACGAGGCCAAGCGCGAGCAGCCCCAGAAGAACCGATGACAGAGGATTGCCTTTCATGGTGCCGGCTTGCGGAGCCGCCACCATCTCGGCCCCTTTCCGCCGTCAGACTATCCCGAGCCGGCGGTTGCCGGCCAGCCCCGCGCGCCTTTGCGCCCTTCCTGCTAGTGCTAGTAGAGGCAGGTTCGGATCCAATTCTTGACCGAACCGAAGCCCAGTTCCGCCAGCATGGTCGCAAAGACGACGCCCGTCAGGCTCGCGGCGATGGCCGGGCCAAACTGGATAGGCTGGTCGAGCACCGACAGCACGTGCAGCAAGCTGGTGACGACCTGCAGCAGTCCTCCGACGTAGCAAAGGCGGCGGCCCTGGGCGCACATGTTGTGCAGCGCGCGCGCTTCCGCGGCGTGGAGAGCCTTCATGCCAAGGCAGATGCCGAGCAGCACGTAGACCATGCGGGGGCCGTTGCTGGCGATCAGGCCGCCAAGCACAACGCCGAGGACCAGCAGGATCGGGACCGGCTGGAACAAGTCCGCTGGGAAGGAGCCCTGCACCAGCATGAAGAACGCCGTCAGGAACACGGCGGCGATCAGGCCGCACAGTCGTTCGAGCAGGGCGGGTGCTGGCGGCAGGTCGTCTTCGACGAACCCCTGCGCCGTGGCGTCGTAGCCCAATGTATCGGCTTCGTGGTCGCAGTTGTTCTCTTCGTCGAGGTCGTCCGCGCCAAAGTCGCCGTCGTCGAAGTCTTCGAACGCTCCGTCCGTAGCTTCGATTGCGGCGACCGAGTCGTCGATAGCTGCAAGCGGGGCTGTCTCTACTGGTTCGCTCATGGGCCGCTCTGTGGCGCCTGTGAACAAATCATCGGCCGTTGTCGGCCTACACTACAGAGCGGCTTTGTGACGCCCCTGCGAACGACGGTTCGCGCGCCGCAATCAGCGGCCGCTGTTCGCCTTGGCTCGAGTCTTGGCGGTCTGGGCCTTGGCCGTGTCGCGCTTGGCGGGCACGGCGTCGCGCTTGGCGATACGGCGCGTGTAGGTGATCGTCATGACCTTGATGTCGCCATCTGGCCCGGCGACGAACATTTCAAAGACGTGCGTGTTGGCGTCCTTCTCGGTCGTCACCATGCGGTGCATGGCGGGCTTGCCGTCCATGCCGACGCCCATGCCGCTCATCGTCAAGATCTTGCCCGTCTTGTCGTAGTTGCCCTCGAGCACCATCAAGGATGGCGTCATCGAGTCGATCCAGGTGCCGACATACTTCTTCTTGGCGGGGTCGTAGCCGGTGGTGCCCATGCCCTTGAACGGCATGCCCATCATGGTCGTCTGAAACTGGTCGATCAGCCACATGCCGCCGAGCGGCTGCTTGCGGATGGACGTGCCCTTTGAGGTGGCGGCCTTGCCGGTGGTGAAGTCGGTGTACTCCATCTTTGCGTCCCAGGTGCCGACCTGGGCTGCGAGTGGCTGGTGCTCCTTTTGTGGGCCCGGCATCTGGGCCGCGGCGGGTGCCGTGAAGGCACAGGCGGTGAAGAGGAGTGCGGCGAGTGTCTGTGAGAAGGATGCCATGATCGCTTGTGGTGTTCGGTGGGAGGTTTGGTTGGGAGCGGCCTGCTTGCGCGCCAAGGAAAGAGCGTGCGCAGGGTGCAACGAGTGCCACTTTGTAGTCGTTCTGCGGGCAGTGCGATGGCGAAACGGCAGATCTCCAGGCGATCTCCCCGAGCAACGGACCGTCTGGCTTGGATTTGGCCGCGGCTGAAGTTCGGTTCGATGTGCTGTGGTTGCCAGCGTCGCGCTCGTTCGCATACAACGGCAATCCCTTCAGGGAAAACCATGAGCCAGGAATCCGACGAAGACCCCACTGTGCCCGCGGGCAAGCGCCCGGCGACGCCACCCGCTAAGCCCGCGCCACCCGCCAAGCCCGCGGCGCCGGCCCAGCCAGGACCGGCTGGTGCCGACGACGGCGTGCACGACGGCCAAACCGTACCGGCGCTCAGCCGGGACCTCGCCGGTGCTGCCACTGGTGACCTCATCGGCAAGACGCTGGGCGGCTGCCGCATCGATGGCATCCTCGGCCGGGGCGCCATGGGCGCCGTCTACAAGGCCCGTCAAATCAAGCTCGACCGCGACGTTGCCATCAAGGTGATCCGTCCAGAGATGATGAGCGACCCGCGCATGCTGCGCCGCTTTGAGGTCGAGGCGCGCACGGTCGGCAAGTTCAACAGCGCCAACGTTGTGATGGTGCACGACGTGGGCTTTGAACTCGGCGTGCACTACCTCGTCATGGAGTTTGTGCGTGGCGAAAACTTGCGCGAGCACGTCAAGCTGCTGGCCGGCGGCCGGCTTCCGGCCGGCGAAGCGCTGCCGCTGATCCGCCAGTCTTGCCAAGGCCTCGAAGAAGCGCGGCGACTCGGTGTCGTGCACCGCGACATCAAGCCAGACAACCTGATGTTGACGGAGCAGGGCGTCTTGAAGATCGCCGACTTTGGCATCGCCAAGCCGGTTGAGGAGGACTTCAGCATGACGCTGACGTCCGAGCTGATTGGCACGCCGCTCTACATGAGTCCGGAGCAGTGCCAGGGCGGCGCCGACATCGACTTCCGCAGCGATATGTATTCGCTCGGCGCGACCTTCTTCTACCTGCTGACTGGGGAACCGCCGATCCGGGCCAGCTCGGTCTACGAGCTGATCCAAACCAAAACCAAGCTCGAGAACCTCTGCCTGTGGAAGGCGCTGCCGGAGCTCGACGAGAACAACCCGCTGTCGAAGGTCATCGAGCGGATGACCGCCAACGACCGCGACGATCGCTACGAGAGCTACGACGCGCTGCTCAATGACCTGGTGCTGGTTGAGGCTGGTCAGACGATCGTTTCGCCGGAGCGGCGCGCGCGCCCGGTTTCGGAAAAGCTGGGGTCGGCGGGTCGTGGGGTTGGTTCGGATGTTGTTGGGCAAGCGTCGGCGAAAGCGCGATCCAAGGCCGTGCCGGTAGCGCTCGGCGCGATCCTGCTCGCGGCCGTGGGCGGCGGTGCTTGGTACGCACTGCGGGAAGCACCGCCCGCCGGTGGTGCCGATCGCAGTCCAGACGTCGTCGCCGATGGCCGTGCGCGCGGTGAATCTGGTTCCGGTTCGGAGCGCGTCACGTCGTCAGGTGCGCCGTCGGATGAGGCCGACTTGAGCGCGGTGCCGCAAGGCGCGGACGGCACTGCCTCCGGCAGCAGGAGTTCCGACAGCCGTGTGCCTGGGCCCAGGTCCGATGTGGCGGACGGTGCGGCGCCGGAAGATGGCGAGGCTGGAAACGTCGAGTCTGGAATCGTCGAGCCTGGAAACGTCGAGTCTGGCGAAGATCTGGCGCAGCGCTTGGCTGCTGCGCGCTCTCGTCTTGACGAACTTCGTCAGCGGCTGCGTCTCGACGGTCCGAGTTCTGGGCTTCGCCGGGACGCGGTGCAGCCGGTTCCCGACGCACTGCTCGATGTCCAGCAGAGTCTGCTAAGGGATGTCGATGCCGGGATGCGTGCGCGTGACGAGCTTGCGTCGATCGAGGCGCCGGCGGCGCTCGAGCTGCCGTTTGACGGCTTGCGAAGCTACTTTGCTGCAGTGGATGGAGCTGCCGTGCTCGACGCCGAAGCGGGGCCAGACGTCCGTGCGTGGCTCGATGAGGCGCGCAGCGACAAGCGGTCGAGCAACGAAAACGGCGCGCTCGCGACGGCGCGTTTGGTGGGCGCGTTTGCGAAGTGGCAGACGGATCGGTCGAAGGTTGGCCGCGACGAGAAGGCGCTCGCGGACCTTGGTTCACGGCTCGCTTTGATTGAAGACGGTCGCCGCACGCTGCTCGATTTGCTGCCCGATCGCCGCGAGGCGCTTGGGCGCGATCTGCCGGTCGAACGGCTCGACGCGGCGCGCCAGGCGCTGCGCGCGGACGTGCCCGTGCAGCCGGCGGACGTCGACGTATCCGGAGCCATCGCCGAGATCGAAGCGGAGCTCGCCGCCAAGGGCCCGGCCGATTCGCTGCGCAACCGGGCGCGTGATTTGGCCCCGACGCGTCGCGAGCAGAGTGATGCGCGCGATGAGCTGCTGGATGCGATCGATCGCGCGCGCACGGCGCAGACGCAGGCGCGCGCGCTGCCGTTTCCAACGGCGCCGCGAGCGCCGTTTGGCGACGTACAGGCGTTCTACGCCGGCGTCGATCGGGCGCTGTCGCCGCTGCGTGCCAAGGACGGTCCGCTGCCGGCGTGGGCGAACACCCTGCGCGCGGAGCTTCGCGATGAAGAGCAGCTGCAGCAGCGCGTGCTGCAGGCGTGCGAGGGGCTTTGGTCGGAGCTGCGGCGCAATTGCGAAAGTGGGGCGTCGGTCGCGTCGCTGGAGCGCGAACGAAAAGACCTGGACCGAGCGATCGCCGCAGCGAGCGAGCTGTTTCCGCAGGCTGTTGGTGCTTTGGGCCAGGCGGTGCCCGCCGCCGAGGTCGACGACGCGATGCGCGTTGTTCGAGTGGCGCGGCTCCGTGAGCAGTGGAGTCGCGACCTGCAAAGGGCGGAGCGCCGACTTCGGGATGTTGGTGATCTCGCGGGGTTCCGTTCGGTTGCGCCGAGCTGTGCCGGCGACCTGGAGGCTTTGCGCGAACAGCTGGCTCCCCTAGGCGACGGCAGCGGCGGCTTGAAGCGTCGGCTGGAGACCTTCGAGCGCTCGCTGCAGTCGTGGCGGGATGCCGAGCAAAGGCTGGCGCGCGCGGCCACGGCATTTGGCGAAGCACGCCTCGGCGACTGCGCCACGGAGCTGGAGCTCGGCCGATCGGGGCCCGCGCGTGCGGAGTTTTCGTCCTTTGTAGAACTCGTCAACGACTGCCGTCGCGCGTTCGAAGGGTTTGGCAAGGACCTGGACGTCGCGCGCATGCAGACAGCTTTGAAGGGCATTGCCGGCAAGGTCGCAGGCGTGGCCGGGGTGGCGCTGCCGAGCGTGGTTGCCACTCGCGTCGATGCGTGGCGCAAGGGAGTTGACGCGCTCGCGCGGGCTACGGCCAAGATGGTGCCGATTCCGGCGGGTTCGGTGGCGCGGCCCGCGCGCGCCGATGTGCCGGCGTTCTTCTTGGCGGCGACCGAGTGCAGCAACGACGAGTTCCAGCGCTTCGTCAACGAGGTCGCTGCACAGGCGGTCGGCGAGGACGACAAGGAGCGCTTTGCCAAGGTCAAAGATCGCCTGGACGGCAGCGGCATGACGCCGCGTCTGCTCGGCAAGCTGTTGACTCGCTCGCGTCGCAGCGGCCGTCAGCCGGTCGATCGCATCACGTGGTTTGACGCGGCGGCGTTTGCCGTCTGGCACGGCTGCGTGCTGCCGACCCGGGAGCAGTGGACGCTGGCCGCGTATGGCGATGGCAGCAAGTTTGCGTTCCCGTGGGGCGACGATTGGACCAATGATCCCAAGCAGCGCAACATCAGCGACCGCAGCCTTGTCGACGTCGATCGCGGCGGCCTGTCGTGGCGGTCGAGCGGCGACCAGCAGCTGCACCACCTCGGCGGCAACGTTGCCGAATGGCTCGCAGCTGCGCCCCAGGCTGCGCGGAGTCTGGTTGCGGGCGGCCGCTACAATGAGCGCCGCGACCCGCAGCGTCGCGCCGCCGGCGGCGAGGCAACCGAAGCGAGCAAGGCGGATGACCGCAAAGGCTTTGGCTTCCGCGTGGCTCTGATGCCCGAGACGTTCCCTGGACTCAGCTGGCCGCAGTTCTGAGCGAGCCGCGCGGAGCCGAACGCCACCGCCCTGTTTGCCATAGCGACCGAAAGCGCGGCTCTGCCTCTGTCGACGGACTGCACGCTGTGGCTGGGGGGCGCACCCGTGCTTTAGCTGCGAGGGCGAGGGCGAAAGCGAAAGCTAGCGGCGACGCCGATTGCTGCCGCCGCTTGGCTTTGAGCCGCCATGCGAGCCTCCACTAGAGGAACTCGCGGAGCCGCTGCGGGAGCGGCCGCCGCCGCCGCCCTGGCCGCCGGACCGGTTACCTCCGCCAGATCGACCTCCGCCAGGTCGACCTCCGCCAGATCGACCACCGCCACGTGAGCGACCGCCGCCGCTCCGCTGCTTCGCACCCGCGTGCGGGCGACGAACTTCGTCGGAGTTCTCGTAGGGGCCGGCAGCCATGCGCTGGGTCGGACGACCGACCTGCGGGCGCTCGCGGCCGCCATCGCCATCGCCGCCGCCGCTTTCGCCGGCTTCGCTCTCGGCGACACCGTGCTTCAACTCCGTCAGCGATCGCCGCGGGATGCTCTGGCGGATCAGCTTTTCGATGTCGCGCAGGTACTCGTGCTCGGTCTCGTCACAAAACGAGATTGCGATGCCTTCGCGGCCGGCGCGCGCGGTGCGGCCGATGCGGTGCACGTAGCTCTCGGGGATGTTCGGCAGGTCAAAGTTGACGACGTGCGAGATCTCCGGGACATCGATGCCGCGGGCGGCAATGTCGGTGGCGACCAGAACGACCGCTTTGCCCGACTTGAACTCGCCGAGAGCGCGTTCGCGCGCACCCTGCGACTTGTTGCCGTGGATCGCGTGCGACGGAATGCCGGCCTTGTGCAGGTGGCGCGCGACGCGGTCCGCACCGTGCTTGGTGCGCGTGAACACCAGCGTGCGCACAAACACCGGGTCGCTAAGCAGCTTGACGAGCACGTCGCGCTTCTTCGACTTTTGCACCTGGAAGATCGCTTGCTCAACTCGCTCGGCCGTGGCCGCCGGCGGCGTGACGGCGACGCGTTCGGGCTTGTGCAGGATCTGCTTGGACAGCGCCGAGATGTCGCCGGGCATCGTGGCCGAAAACAGCAGCGTCTGCCGATCCTTGGGAACCTTGGACAGGATGCGGCGCACGTCGGGCAAGAAGCCCATGTCGAGCATGCGGTCCGCCTCGTCAAGAACGAGGATCTCGACGTCTTCGAGCAGGCAGTGGCCCTGCTGCATCAGGTCGAGCAGTCGGCCGGGCGTTGCGATCAGGACGTCGACGCCCTTTTGCAGCGTGCGCACCTGCGGCATCTGGCCGACGCCGCCAAAGACGATGGCGATGCGGAGCTTCAGGCCGTCGCCATATGCGATGCACGACTCTTTGATCTGGCTGGCCAGCTCCCGCGTCGGCGCCATGATCAGCGCCCGCGGCCGCTTGCTGCGCGCGGGCTCGACGTCCTCGTGCAGGATCTGCAGCATCGGGATCGAGAACGCGGCGGTCTTGCCGGTGCCCGTCTGCGCGATGCCGAGCAGGTCGGATCCCTCAAGCAGCGGCGGGATCGACGCTGCCTGGATCGGCGTGGGGGTCTCGTAGCCGCGCTCGCGCAGGGCAGACAGGATTTCGCGTCGGACTCCGAGCGCTTCGAAATCGGTCATCGACGGTTCGGGCCAAGGGCAGGGCGGGCTTGCATGGCAAACACCTTACGGGCTCTGGCGCAGCAGGCCAGTGCGTTCGGGGGCGGGGCTTGCGTGCTGGACAAACTTCACGCGGGCCGGCGTCCTGGCGGATCGTGGCGTCGCGGCTTGTCTTTTGCCCTGGTTTTGCCGTTGCGATGGGCGGCCTGGGCGATTCGCGTCGCTCGAAGACGCTACGCGCGCATCGCCAGGCTCATGGTGTAGCTCGCCGTTGCGATCAGGACGATCAGCAGGATGTAGGCCGCAAACAGGTCGCGTCCTCGCAGGCGGCGCGCCCCGGCGATCGTCATCGTGCCGAGCATGGCCGTGAGAAGGCCGGACACAAAGAAGAACTGGTTACGCGCAAACAGGCCGACGAGGGCTCCCGGCAGCACCGGCAGCAAGCGCAAATAGGTCGCGGTGCTGCTCGCCGATTCAGTCAGCGGGCCGGCCACGAGCGGCAGCAGCGTTGGCCCATAGAGTGCGAGCAGTCCGAACAAGATCGCGCGCCACCAGGGCCGGCGCGCGGTTGTCGTCGCCGCGGCTGCTTCCGCGCATGCCTCGACGGCCGATTCGTCCATGCCGAGAGCATAGGCGAACTGCCTGTGCCTAGCGCGGCGCCGCCGGTTTGGCGTCGACGCTTTGCTGCATCACCGTCAGGGTTTCGCGCAGGCTCACCTTCCAGCCGTCCGATTCGAGTCGGCAGGCGAGCGGGGACTCCTTGGGGCCGGCCTGCAGCAGCACCACCGCGCTGTCGTCGACGAGCCGGTCGAGGCTGATGGAGTAGGCCCCCAGGTCTTTGTAGTCGCACGACAGCTCCATCTTGCGCTCGGCAGCTACGACCGAGCGCCGCATGGTGCCAACGTCGCCAATGCGCCCGGCTTCGACAAAGCTCTTGGCGGCGCGCTCGGGCGTTGAATAGTCGTGGTATTCGCTCGTTGGGCCGCAGCCGGTCAGCAAGAGTGCGGCGGCGGCGGCGGCCCATGCGGTCCGCGCGGGATGCGCCGATCGGGTGCGGCCGGCAGGGATGCGTGCAGTTTGAAGCATGGTTCCTCTGCCCGGGCTCTTCGAACGTGTGCCGGCTTGTCCTGCACCGCGGCCGTTTCGATCGCTCCAAAACGAGACCGCGCGGGCAAACGCAGCCTTGTTGTCGCGGCTTGCGCAGCCCACGATTTGCCCGATGTCCGAACTGCTTGCTGCTGTCGAGATCGAGCCAGGGCCTGGGAAAACCGCGGATGCTGCCGTGATCTGGCTGCACGGCCTCGGCGCCGACGGTCATGACTTCGCGCCGATCGTGGCCGAACTTGGCCTGCCGCTAGAGATGGCCGTGCGCTTTGTCTTGCCGCACGCGCCGTCGATCCCGGTGACGATCAACGGCGGCATGATGATGCCGGCGTGGTATGACATCGCCGAAGTCGACCTGCAGCGACGGCACGATGAGGCCGGCGTGCGGCGGTCCGCCGATCAGGTCACGGCGTTGATGCAGCGGGAGCACGAGCGCGGCGTGCCGTGGAATCGCATTGTGCTGGCGGGCTTCTCACAGGGCGGGGCGATCTCGCTGTTCGCCGGCATTCGCCAACCCGAGCGGCTCGCCGGCGTGATTGCACTATCGACATACCTCGTCGTCGAGGAAGCGCTGACCGCCGAGGTGACGCTGGCCAATCGTGATGTGCCGATCCTGCAGGGGCACGGCTCGATCGACGAGATGGTGCCGTTCGTCCGCGGCGAGGCGGCTCGCGATCGCCTTCAGCAAGAAGGTTACTCCGTCGACTTCCGCAGCTATCCGATCGGGCACGGCGTATCACCCGACGAGATCCGCGACGTTCGGGAATTCCTGCTGCGGGTGCTGCGTTAGCCATTCTATGAATGCCCGCCTGCAACGCTTCGAAACGCTGCAGCAGCGCCTGCAGCCGCTGCGATCTCGCCTCGTCGCGCACGAGGTCTACTCCGCGGTGCGATCCTTGGCGGATCTGCACGTCTTCTTGCAGCACCACGTCTTTGCGGTTTGGGACTTCATGTCCTTGCTCAAGGGGCTGCAGCGCGAGTTGACGAGCGTCGATTCCGTGTGGGTGCCGCGTGGCGATGCCGGCGCCCGCCGCTTGATCAACGAGATTGTGCTCGGCGAAGAAAGCGACCAGATCGATGGCCAGCCGGTCAGTCACTTCGAGTATTACCTCGCGGCCATGCGCGATGTCGGCGCGTCGACCGAGCAGATCGATGCGGTGCTCGGCGAGCTTGCTTCGGGGCGCCCCGTAGACCAAGCGCTTGTCGGTGCACCCGCGGCAGCGGTGGCGTTTTGTCGCGAGACCTTTGCGGTTGTGGCAAGCCAGTCACTCCCGGCAGTTGCGGCGGCGTTCACGTTGGGGCGGGAGGACGTCATCCCGGCCATGTTCACGGAGCTGGTGCGCGGGCTGCTCGATGGTGGCCAGGCCAATGCGCGCCGGCTGCTCGTCTACCTGGAACGGCACATCGAACTCGATGGTGACGAACACGGCCCGATGGCGGCGGCGCTGCTCGCCAACATCTGCGGTGACGACGATGCTGCCTGGCAGGCTGCCGAACGTGCCGCGACCGCATCGCTGCAGGCGCGCCTCGGTCTGTGGGATGGCGTGCTCGCGGGGCTTCGCCCTCACTCCGGAGGCTCTTGCGCTCCGCGCCCGGCCTAGCGCGGCTGCCGTTCGCGGATCTGGATGCGCATGCCTGGCGAAAGTTCGTGCGGGCGATTGGCCGTGATGCTGCCGCTCCATGGCCAAGCCGACGCTTTGTAGTCGGTGCATTCGACGAGCAGCGGTGGCTTGGTGGTCAGGCTGCGCATCCGGGCGGTGGCTGGCTCTGCGGATCGCCACAGGCCATCGACGAAGTGGCCGCCGCCGCTGGCGGGAGCCGCCAACGTGCACCACGACCACACGCCACTGCGTGCGATATCCACCGTCGGGTTGTAGGCATTCGCGCCGGAGGCCAGTTCCGCATCGAAGCCCGCGATGTGCGCGCGCTCGCTGCCGACGAACGCGTGGCACGCAAGCCCTGCGAGCGTCGGCTGGATGATCTGGATACCGCCGATGCCGGCCGTCCCATCGCGGGTGACGTGGACCGAGAAGCCTTGGCCGTTGGCGCGGCAGAGCTGCTCGATCGTGGCTTCCGCGGCCTGGATCTCTTGCCCGTCTGCGGTCCCGATCAAGAAGCCTGTAGGCGTCTTGCACTTGCCGAAGGCTCCGAGCAGCGAGCAAACGTCGGCAGGGGCAAGCAGCGCCGACTCGCTCTCCGGCGCGAACGCATCTTCGCCGGGAAAACGAGCCGGGCCGGGCGTGCCATGCGCGGTGTACGCCGCCTGCCATGCCGTGATCGGGATCGCGCCGATTCCTTGTGGCATCGATGCCGCGGGGCTGCTGTATCGAGCGGATACCAGCAGCTGCACGCCGGCTTCTTTCCGCTGGCCGCTGCGGGCGGCCACGACGAGTGCGCCGCCGCTGTCGATCAGGCCCGAAAACGAAGCCGCGAGTATCTGCACGTGAGGGAGGTCGATGGACGGGCCACCGTTGCCCGTCAACTGCTCACGCATCTCGACGAGGCGGCTGGCGAGCCAGGAACCATGCAGGAGGAGGCGCTCGCCGGGGAGGCTGTGCACGGTGGCGGAGCAGCTTGTTCCGACGAACAAGCGATCGAACTTCGGGGCGTCGATGGCCGACTTTTCCGCGATTTCTGGCTCTAGATCGCGCGCGTAGCTCGGCCAGTTGCATCGCCGAAGCTCGACAGAGCCGCCGCTTCGCGTGCGTGCATGCGTCGTCCAAAGCGGCCTTGCTCCGTCTACCAGCTGGCGCAGTTCGGCTCCGTCGAGGTGCGTATTCGGGAGTTTGCCATCGGCGAGCGGCAGCTGGTAGACCGTGACTTGGACCGTGCGCGATAGTGCGGCTGTGATCGCGTCCAGATCGGTTGCGCACGCTTGCACCAACGGCTCGGCCCCCGAAATCGTGACGCGGTTCGGCATGTCGAAGACGAGCTGTAGCGACCCGGCGCGAATGGCCGGACGGTGGCGCGCTTGCAGAAGCTCTTCAAGCCACGTCAGGTCCGCGTTGCGTTTGCGCATCGCGCCGCTTCGTGCGATTTGCAGGTCATCGGAGTAGTTGACGGCCGAAACCGGTTGGCCGACGGCCTGTATCGTCGGAGGCAAGAACGGCTGCAGCGAGCGAACTACGGCCGTTTGCTGGCACGCAATGGCTGTTGTCAGCAAAGCCAGGCTCGCGAGAGTCTCCTTCCATCGTAGCATGTCGCTACCATAGCGACTGCCATGCGCACGATCATCGATTCCGCCAATGCCTGGCCCTTCCGGGGCGCAATGCGCCTCTGCGCGAAAACGATGTGCACGGTCGAGGAACTCCGGCCATGAAGGTCCAGCTGCTGACGGTGTCGCAGCGCCAGCCACGTTGGGTGGTCGACGGCTGCGCCGAATACGAAAAGCGCATGCCGCGACCTTGGCATTTCCGATGTGTGGAGGTCAAACCCGCGGCCCGCACCAGCGGCGCGGATGGCGCCAAGGTTCGGGCCGACGAAGCGCGCCGGCTGCGCGCTGCGATTCCCGGCGGCGCGCGCACGATCGTCCTGGATGAAGGCGGCGCCGCGTGGTCGACCAAGCAGTTCGCCGATCAGTTTGCGCGCTGGCAGCGTGAAGCGCGCGACCTCTTCTTCGTCATCGGCGGCGCGGATGGCTTCGACCCATCGTTTCGCAAAGCCGCGGATCACTCGCTTTCGCTGTCACCGATGACCATGCCGCATGGCCTCGCGCGCGTGGTTTTCATCGAACAGCTCTACCGGATCGCGACCGTTCTCGATGGACATCCGTACCACAAGTCCTAGCTGGGGCGATGAGCCGGGCGCCGCCGCCGCCGACCTCGACTACGTGCAGCAGCTGGTCGATGAGGTTTTGCAGCGCTGCCTGCTCGATGGTGTGCAGCCGGCCGACGTGCTTGCTCAGGATGCGTCGCTTCGCCGCGCGCCGTCGGCGGTGCGCGCGGAGATCGTGCGGTTGGGGCATCACGTCATCGGGCGATGGCGCCGCCTCGCTTTCTTGCTGCAGGCGACGGGCGCAAACCACCAGGATTCTGCATCGCACGAGCTGCTCGCCATGGCGCTCATCGATGCCGGCGAGCGTGTCTCGCCGTCGCTGGCCCGCGCTGTTTCGGGGCCGTTGCCAAATCGGCGAGCGGGAGAGGCCGCGATTGCGGCGATTGCCGACCCGCTGCAGCGTTTCGCCGTCGGCTATTCGCTGCCGGACTGGCTTGCGGAGCGCGTGCTGCCGATGGCCGAGGCCGAGTCGCTGGCGGCTTCACTGTTGGAGCCGCCGCCGCGCACGCTGCGCGCCAACCTGCTGCGGGTGGCGTCCCGCGACGAACTGGTTCGGCGGCTGCGCCGCCGCGGAATCGACGCCGCGCCGGCGCGCTTTTCGGAAACGGCGCTGCACGTGCGCGGCACCGCCGACGTCTTTGCCCTGGAGGAGTTTCGCGCGGGCTTGTTTGAGCAGCAGGACGAAGCCAGTCAGCTGTTGATTGCCGCCGCGGCGCCGCCGCCGGGCGGCCGCGTGCTCGATCTCTGCTGTGGCAGCGGTGGCAAGACGCTGGCGCTCGCCGCCGCGATGGGCAACCGGGGCAGCATCCTGGCCGCGGACGTACACGCCGGGCGCGTGCGGGAGCTGCGCCGGCGGCTGCCGCGAGCAGGCGCCGACAACGTGCGGCCGCTGCTGCTGGAGGAAGGCAACGACGATGCGCTGTCGGCGCGCCGTGACTTCGCGCAGCGAGCCGACAGGATCGTGATCGACGCACCGTGCACGGGCACGGGTTCGCTGCGGCGGCGGCCGCAGGCGCGCTGGCGGATTGCTGCTCAGGACTTGTCCCAACTGGTAGGGACCCAGCGCCAGCTGCTGCTGCAGGCCGCGGGCGATCTGCGCGGCAAGGCGCGTTTGGTCTACGCAACGTGCTCGCTGCTCCGCGAAGAAAATCAGGACCAGGTCGACTGGATTCTGGCGCAGCGCCCGGATTTCGAGGTGGTGTCGCTGCGGGAAATCCTCGGGGGCAAGCGCGCGGACGCAATCAGCGATGCGAGCGGCAGGCTGCTGTCGCTTCGTCCGGATCGGCAGGGCACGGACGGATTCTTCGCGGCGGTGCTTCGCCTTCGGCGCACCTAATTCCGCTCACGCCCGAACATCGCTGTCCGATCATCGGTGCGATGGAGAGGGAAACGCCGGAGGCCTTGGGAGAGGTCGGCACACCGGAATGGCGCACATCCATGGTGCGCCGACGCGGCGCGCGCATGCGTGGTGCGATCTGGGTAGGGGCCGCCGCAACCGCTGCAGTCATGCTGTGGAGCTCTTGGAGCGGTCTGCCCGCTTGGAGTGCGCTGCCGTTTCTCGGCGTCGGCGTTTGGCTGTCGCTCTCGATGGCGCGAACGACCCTGGACAATGCCTACCGCGAGATTGCGGGCGTCGAAGCGGCGCGCCGTGATGCGATGGCCGAGGCGACCATCAAGGCGCAGTTCTTGGCCAACATGAGCCACGAGATCCGCACGCCGATGAACGGCATCCTCGGCATGGCCGAGCTGCTCGGGCAAACCAAGCTCGCGCCGGATCAGGAGCAGATGGCGACGACGATTCAGTCGTCGGCCAACGCGCTGCTGTCGGTGCTCAACGACATCCTCGATTTCTCCAAGATTGAAGCCGGCAAGCTCGAACTCGAGAAGTCCGACTTCGACGTTTGGCAGCTGATCGACGAGTGTGCCGGATTGATGCACAAGACGGCGCGCGACAAGGGAGTGGAGCTGGTGACGTTTGTCGATCCGCGCATCAGCCGATCTCACTGCGGGGATTCGGCGCGCATTCGCCAGCTGCTGATGAACTTTCTCAGCAATGCGGTCAAGTTCACGCTCGAAGGCGAGGTCGTTGTCGGCATCGATCTGGTCGGCTCGAAGGAACTCGCGCGCGATGGGGCAGATGTCGACGGCGAAGCTTCGGCCGAACACGGTGCGCCACCGCAAAACTGCGAGACCATTCGTTTCTGGGTGCGTGACACCGGCATTGGCATTGGCAAAGAGCAGGTCAAAAAGCTGTTCCTGCCGTTTACCCAGGCGGACGCGTCGACAACGCGCCGTTTTGGCGGCACGGGCCTCGGTCTCGTGATCTGCCGACGTCTCGTCGAGATCATGGATGGCCAGCTCGATGTCGCCAGCCGCGTTGGCAAGGGCTCGACGTTCTCGTTTACGTTGGAGTTGCCGTGCGGCAACGTTTCCAACGCCCGCAAGCGGTCGGAAGATGTCGATCTGAGCCAGCATTCGGTGCTGCTGGTCGACGACAATGAGACCAACCGCAAGCTGATGATCATGCAGCTCGCGCCGACGCAGATCGGCATTGACGTCGCGGCCAACGCCATCAGCGCGATCGAGATGCTGCGGCGCAGTGCTCGCAACGGCAAGCCGTTCACGATGGCAATCCTCGATATGGCCATGCCCGGCATCGATGGCCTGCAGCTTGCTGCGGCGATCCACAACGACGCGCGTATCCCGGACGTGCCGGTGTCGTTGGCGAGCTCGCTCGGCACGCGGCCGTCGCTGTCCGAGCTGGTCGAGGCAGACGTCTTTCGCTGGCTGAGCAAGCCGCTTGCATCGAGCCGTCTACTGCAGGTGATCGAAGACATGGCGAGCCTGGTCGACGAACGTAGCCCGTCGTTTGCGAGCAAGCCGCGACTCAGCAAGCCGCCGGTCTCGTTCGCGTCCGATGGAGTGGAGGGGGTAGGCGCGGTTCCGATGGGCGAACCGGATGCCGTCGCGCACGCACCGCCCGAAGTTCTGTCGTCGACCGTGCCGGCGGACGCTGAGGCGCAGCGCATTTCGATGCCGTCGCAAGACGCGCCAACCGGGGTTGCTGCGCAAGCCGGAGAACTGGACCCTAGCGTCATGCGCACGGTCCACGTGCTGGTGGCGGAGGACAACGAGATCAATCGTCGCGTCGTGGTCGGGATGCTGAAACGCATCGGCTGCCAGGTGACGTTTGCGATCGATGGCCGGGAGGCGGTGCAGCTGGTGACGCAGCGCGACGTCACGATGATCCTGATGGACTGCCAGATGCCCGACGTCGACGGCTACGAAGCGACGCGTGAGATCCGCCAGCTTGGCGGCCAGTATGCGGAGCTGCCGATCGTGGCGTTGACGGCCAACGTTCTGCCTTCGGATCGCGAGGCCTGCACACAGGCCGGGATGGATGACTTCCTATCCAAGCCGGTCAAGCTCGACCTGCTGCGCCGAACGATCGTGAAGTGGTCGAGCGGCAGCCGGCGTCGTGGTTCGACGCTGGCGCTGGTCGGCGGATCGGATTCTGCCTGACGGCCAGGCTGCGGCGCGCTCGGCGCTCACAGGTCGTAAAAAGCAAGGTCTGTACCGAGCACTTGCTTGGTCCAGGCGTAGATCTGGCCGGCGTGTCCGGACGTGTGTTCGAGCACGTGCAGCACGGCCGATAGCCCGTTTTCGTCGTAGCCCTGGATGCGTCGTTCGGCGAGGAATTCGTCGGTCTCGAGCGAGTCGACGACGCTGCAGGCCTCGCGATAGACGGCTTCGAGCTGCGCGGATAGCTCTGCCACCGAAGCGCCGCCGTCCGCCGCAAACTCGGCATCGCGCTGGCGCGTGTCCGGCTCGCCGCGGAACTCGGTGATGATCCACTGCCTGGTGTTGCCGCACAGGTGCAGGATCAGGTTGCCGACCGAATTGCCGGTGGGGCCGGGCCGCTGCCAGATCGCCTGCTCGCCGAGCTTCTCGGCGCAGAGCACGATGCGCGGCAGCTGTTCTCCGATCAGTCGGCGGCGGAATTCGCGGCCGATGGTCGCGACGAGCGCCAGGCTGCGGTCGCTCAAGCGACGTCGCCTTGGCCGCGCGCCGATTCGTTGTTTTTCGCCTTCGACGGGATCGCCGCGTGGGTGGCGCTGCGACGGAATTCGCGGACTTCTTCTTCGAGCAGCGCGAGGCGCTGTGCGAGGGTGCGCTGGCGGTGCGTCAGTCGGCTCAGGCGAACCGAGAACTGCACGGCGAGAGCCATCAAGAAGACGAGGGCGCCAAAGAACAGCGTCGATACCGAGTTGGCGGCACCGATCCAGCTGCTCAGCGTCTGCAGCAGGCTCTGGTTGAGGGCGAGTATCGCGACCGCGATGGCGGTCAGGATCCAGACCCACGAGTACTCTTCGCGCAGCTTGCGCCGTCGCACGAGTTCAAAAACAAGCAGGGCGACGGCGATCGCAATGCCGACCGCGACGAAGCGCTGCCGCTCGGGCATAGGCTGCAACACCACGAGCTGGCTTTGATAGAGACTGTTCGTGAGTATCGACAGCGTCATCCGGAGACCCTCGTTTGGTCTGCGCGCGACCGCTTGGATGCGCCGCGGCCTCGCGCTGCGATCGGTTGTCTTTGGGCAAGTGGGCGTGCCACCGTGTCGGCCACGCGCAGGGGCGTCGCGCGACGAATCGGCATCAGGGCCAGAGTGAGCATCATCTTGTAGCCGTAGTAGGCGATGCGGGCGCCGCGGTGCATCGACATGCCGCCCTTGCGTTCGTGCATCACGACCTCGACCTCGCGCACGCGGAGGCCGCGCTTGTGGTGCAGCACCAGCACGTCGGCGTCGGGGTAGTCTTCGGGGAAGCCGTCGTTGACGACCGATTCGAGAGCGCGGCGCGACAGGCCCTGGAAGCCGCTGGTGGGGTCGGTGATGTGGGTGCCGATCAGGCGGCTTGCGAGCCAGGCAAATACGCGCGTGCCGACGCGGCGTGGCAGGCTGCTGCGCGGCGCGTTGCCGCTGAGGTAGCGCGAGCCAAGCGCGATGTCGGCGCCGTGGTCGAGTGCCTCGACCAGCGGTCGCAGCATGGAGGCGTCGTGCTGGCCGTCGGCGTCCATCTGCAGCACTCGGTCGTAGCCGGCGCGAAAGGCCGTGCAGTAGCCGGTGTGCAGGGCGGTGCCGTAGCCGAGATTGAACGGGTGCCGAAGCACGCGGGCGCCGGCCGCAGCCGCTTCGAGTGCGGTACCGTCGGGGCTGCCATCGTCGACGACCAGGACGTCGAGGGTCGGCAGTTTGCCCTGGATCGATAGCCGGCGGACCTCGCGCACGACATCGCCGACCCGGCCGCTTTCACGGAAGGCGGGGATCACCAGGGCGTAGCGAAGGGCGGACACGACGATGCGCGGGAGTGTAGGTGCAGGCGCGCCTGGGCGCCAAGGTCGAGTCACGAGAGCTTGTCGAGCACGCTCGGAGGGGCAAAAGCCCATGGCAACGGCAGATTCGCCGTTCACAGAAGCCGCGAGACGCTTCGTTCGGCTCTGCGCTTCGGGCAGAATCCATACGAGAGGCCGTTCGACTCTGGCCCGGCTGTTCGTAGACCCGAAGAAGAAGCACATGTTCCTCCGCTCCCAGCTCCCTGGTTCCTCGGCCGTTCGCCTGCTGGCGATCGGGCTTTTCAGTCTCTTGCTCGGCGCCTGCGGCGGCGTGCGCGATACCCGGGTCGATCCCGACGCCGCCGATTCGGTCACCGGCACCGGCCTGCAGAGCATGGACATCCGCACGATGGCCTCGCGCATGTCGGCCGACCTCGTCGCCGACGGCATCCTGGCGCCGGGGCGCGACGGCGAGCGCGTCTCGTTCTACATCTACCAGATGCGCAACGACTCCTCGGACGTCATCGACAAGGAGATCATCCTGCGCAAGCTGCGCACCGAGCTGTTCCGGGCGATGGGGCGACGGGTTCGGATCCTGGACCGCGCCCCCGAGGCCAATGAGCTGGTCGACGCCGAACGCCGCATGAAGGATCGCGGCGAGGTGTCGGGCACCAACGACCGCAAGGTGGCCGGCAGTGACTTTGTGCTCAAGGGCGTCATCAGCGGCCGCGACCGCCAGGCCGATCGGCTGCGCTCATCCTACATCCTCGTCACCTTCGAGCTGACGGATCTGGTCACCGGCGAACTGCTGTGGACCAACGACTACGAGATGAAGACCGAGTCCGAGCGATCGGTGATCAACCGCTAGGCGATCTCGTTGTTTACGGCTTCGACACTCCAATCCGGTGCCGCCCCCGCGATCGCTCGCCTGTGGCTTGCGCTCGCGCTGCTGGCGCTTGCGGGTTGCTCCATTGGGCAGCCGCGCGTGCCGGTTGATCGCTTTTTGGCCGGCGACTATGAAGCGGTGCGCACCTTTGCCAGCGAGCAGGCGCATGTAGGTCCAAGCGAAAACCTGGCGCTGGTGCGCAACGTCGAGGCCCAGTGCGATTTGATGCTCGGCGATTTCGACGCGGCGCGGCGCAGCTTTGCGCAGGCCGGGCAGATCATGGGCACGTGGTCGGTTAGCAGCGGCGAAGCGACCGCCGCGATTGTCGGCAGCGAGAGCAGCAAGACCTACAAAGGCGATCCCTACGAGAAGGCCATGAACGCCTTCTATCTCGCCTACTGCTATCTGGTGAAGGGAGAGCCCGACAACGCCCGCGCGGCGCTCAAGCGCGGCATCCTGATGGACGCCGAGGTCGCGGATGCGAAGTACCAGGCCGACAACGCGCTGCTGTTTTGGATGGCCGGTCGCATGACGCGGCTCTACGGCGGCTCCGGCGAGGATGGCTACTACGACGAAGCGCGAACGGCCCACAAGTTTGCGCTGGAGCACGGCGCGCGCGGCGAGCCCCAGCCCGACGTGCTCGCCAACCCGCAGGACGGCAACGTCGTGGTGCTGCTGCCGATCGGGCTCGGACCCGAGAAATACGGCGACGGCGGCCAGGAAGAGCTGGCGCGGTTTCGGCCGCAGCGGCACCCGGCGGTTGGCGCCGAGGTGTTTGTCGACGGCCAGTCGATAGGGCGCTCGGCGATCCTCAGCGACGTCGACTACCAGGCGATGACGCTCGGCGGCACCGCGATGGAGGGCATCCGCAAGGGCAAGGCCGTCTTCAAGACCGCAACAACGACGGCCGGCATCGTGCTGATTGACCAGGCGCTGAGCAACGCGTCGCGGGCGAGTCGGCGCGGCCGCGGCGAGGATCGGGCGCGCCGCCGGGACCGCAACCGTGCGGCCGCGCAGGCGATTGTAGGCGGCACGCTGCTGCTGCTGGGGGCGCTGACGTCGGCGGCTGCCGACGTGCGCCACTGGCCGACGCTGCCGTCGACCGTGCAGGTCGTCACCGCCAACGTGCTGCCAGGCGAACACCAATTGCGCATCGAGTTCCTGGGCGGCAACGGGCGGCCGATCCAGTCGCTGCGACGAACCCTGCGTGTCGAGGTTCCGATGGCGGGCGAGCGCTGGCTGCTGGTTCCTTCGCTGCCGCTGCCGCAGGCCAAGCGCGCACCCTTTTCGGGGCCACGGCCGTGATCGGGCCTTCGGAAGGGCTCCTGGACGCGTGCAACCGATTGCCTCGAGCTGCGCTGATCGGCGCCGCCCGGCCGCGCGCGGGCTGGTCCGCCGTTATGCATCACCTCACAAGCTCGATCGTTTTCGCCGTCGCCGGCCTTGCCGTGACGGTCCTTCCCGCTCAGTCCGGGCCTGGTCAAGCGACTGGCGATGCAACCGCTCCTGCCGTGACGACAGCAGCGCGGCCGCCGGTGGATCCGGGCGCCGAAGCGACCGGCAGCGGCGCGGCTGCGACCTATCGCGAAGCGCTTCAGCGCGCGCTTGCCGATGCAATTGCCACGGCCGCAGGGACGTTGGATGCCGGCTCACCGCTACGCCAGGCGCGGCTTGCGGTCGTCGCGGGATCGCCCGAAGGCGCGCGACCCGGTTGGTTTGACGGCGAGTCCGAACAAGAGCGCGCCTGGGTCTTGCTGCAGCTCGAAGGTTTCCTGGACGACTACCAGATTGTCCGCAAGCAGGCGGACGGCTCGGGTGCCTGGCAGGTAGACGTGCGCGTCCGGCTTGCCGAAGCCGCCCGTGCTGGTGCTCGGATTTGCATCGAGCTTCGCGATGGCGACCTGCGCGAGTGGCAGCTCGAGCGCTCGGAAGAAGGCGGGCGAGGCCGGCCGTTCGATCGGTGCAAGGGCCGTTTTGAGGGGCCAAAGATCGGTTCGTATCTCCGTCGCAGCGGTGCCGTTTCTATTGCGTCTCTTGCGGCTGCCGATGCCGGTGCGGCTCCAGCTGCAGCCACGGGCGCCAATTCGTTGAGCACAAGCATCCGCCGCGTGCCCTCGCACCGCGTCACGCTTCGCTGGCAGCCACTCGTTGTGCGCTCGACGGTCGAACGCCCCAACCCCGCGCGGCCAAAGAGCGGGCCGCGACCCGAATACATGAGCGGTGGCAGCATCCAGGTTGCGATGCGCATCGAGGACCTGCTGCGCGGCACCGTGGTGCTGGACGAGACGATCGTCGAGCCGGGACTCCGTGGCCGCCGTTATCCGCGCGAGCGACTCGATGCCTACATGACGGAGCTTGTCGACCGCGCCAAGGCCGTTGTGGCGCGCAGGATCGTCTTTGCGCTGGCGCCGCCGGTGGTGCTGCGCAAGTGGGCGGGGGCGGGCGGCTCGTGGTTTGTCGAAGCGCGCCTCGCCAAGCTCACGGCCGCCGGGTTTGTAGAGTTCGCCGTTGGCAACGACGGTTCGTTGGCGGGGCCCGACTGGCAGCCGCTGGGCCGGGCGCGGCTGGTCGGCGGCAATTCGGTTCGCTGCACCTTTGAGCTGGTTGGCCTCGACGAGCTTTCGCGGATCCAGCTAGGCAAGAGCCAGGTTCGCCCGGTTCGATGATGCCGTTCGCATCGATGGTGCAGCGTGCAGCGGCAGCCGTGCCGGCTCCGCGATGAGCGGAATGGGCTTGTGGGCCCACGCCGGGTTATTGTTCTTCTTGTTCTGTTGTCCTGATCGCCATGCAAGCACTTCGAAGGTTCGTTTCTGTCTCCGCCCTAGCGGCCACGCTAACTCTCGCTGCCTGTGGCGGCACCCGCCCCTACGCGGCACTGCCCATCGAGGACGATGCCGAGATGACGACCAACGTCGTGGTTTCGACGACCGGGGTGCAGGATGACATCCGCGTGGGCCGAGCCGGCGTGCAGCGCATCGACGGCAGCAACCAGCTCAAGGTGCTGGTTCCGATCCGCAACATCAGCGACCACACCGTGCACATTCGCGTCCAGACCAGCTTCCTCAACCTCGAGAAGCAGCCGATCGGCGACGACACCAACCAGCAGGTTCAGATCCTGAGCCCTGGCATGACGATCAACCACGTGGCCGTTTCCAAGACGGACGAAGCGCGCGACTGGGTCATGCGCATCGGCGAGAACAACTAGCAAACCGTCCGCGTCCGCGAACCATCAAGTACGCCATGCACCGCACCATGATCCGCAGCCTTCCTGTATTGCTCCTAGCCGTCGCCTGTGCCGCGCCGCAGCCGCTGCCCCGCGCACCGCTCGTCGATCCCGTCGAGCAACCCGAAACGAAGGTCGCCGTCGAAGAGCGTTCGTATGCGTCGACAGATTCGGCGGCGGATCCGGTGGTTCGGGATGGTTCTCCGATTGGCCGTGCTCCGTCGGAGGGGGCGCCAGATGACGGCAGTGCCCCGTCCGACAACGCCCCGTCCGACAATGCCGCGCGTCCGCACATGCGCCCGGAGCCGGTCCAGCCGATCGAGATGCCGGCGGATGTTCCGGCGGATGTTCCGGCTGGCGTTCCCGCAGATGCTCCGCCGAACGTGGCGGCGCGCGATCGTCGCCAGTTCGACGACTTCTCGGGCGGCTTGCAGCGCGGCCGCGGCGCCTACGGCGACTACCCGCGTGCACGTCGCGACGCCTACCGCGAATACCTCCAAGATCGGCGCTTTCGTGGCGGCCGCCGCCGCGGCAACGCCTTCCCGGTCAATACCGCCATCGGCGCCGGCATCGGCGCCATTGTTGGGCACCAGCGCGGCCGCCGTGGACGTGGCGCACTTGTCGGCAGCGGTATCGGGCTGCTTTTCGATCTGGCGCGCTGGACGCGCTAGTGCCCGCATGCAGTGGGCGTCTAGAGCGGGCGTCTAGAGCTGGCGGTTGACCTCGACGACCTCGCACGCCACCAGGTCGATGTTCACATCGGCGCGGTCGCCGGAGTCGAGGTCGGCGATGACGTTGACCTGAATCGTGCCGTTGCGTGAAACGTGGCGCAGGCTCGACGTGACAAACGTCAGCTCGTGCGCCTCGTCGCTGTCCGGGGCAAGCTCCACGACGGTGTCGGAGCGGTTGTCGATCGGGTTGCGCAGCGACAGCCGCAGCAGGCTGTCGCCGTCAAAGCGCGATACGCGCACCACGGCGCGGAAGCGAATCTGCACGATGTTCAGCGGCTCCTCGACCGGCAGCTCGAGCGTGCAGCGCAGCCCCGCGATCTCGCGCCCGCCACTGGTAGCGGTCTGCAGCAGGTATTCCTGGCCATCCTCTTCGGCGAGCTGCGACCGCGAGCCAAACGCGTTGCTGGCCAGGGCGACGTCGAACTGCGCGTTGCGCGCGATGTCGACCGGCGTCGGGCCCGTCAGCGGCAGGACCACGGTAGTGGCGGCCCACGGCACGAAGTCGAGCGACGTCAGCTGCCAGCGCTCGTCGGGCCAGAGCAGCAGCGGCTCCAATCCGGTGGGGCCCGTGGTGCTGAGCCCCGCCGCCGGGATCGACGCAAGCCGCATCGTTTGGCGGCCGAGGTCTGGTTCAGCCAGGCCAAAGTAGATCTCGCCGCCGATCGGAGGCATGCGGGGGTGCGATACTTCGCCTTCGGGTGCAAGCAGCGTCTCGACGGCGCCTGTTGCCAGCGTGACCCGGCACAGGCTGCTGCGATCGGGTGCCGTCTGACGCACAAACAGCGCGGTGTCGCCCGACGGATCGAACGCCGGGTGCCGATCGCCAAACTCGGTGCTGCCGGCGCCGCTGAGTCCACCGCCGTCGGTCAGCGGCACGCTGCCAAAGCCGTTGCCGCCAATCAGCCAGAGCCGCGAAGGGCCGGCGGCATCGCGGCGGCGGAATAGGATCCGGTCGGTGGTCGCGTTCCAGTCCGGCTCGTCGTCGTCAAAGCCGGGCTGCGTTGCGAGAAACGGCTGCGGGTCCTGGCCGGTGGCCGAGGTGATCCACAGACCGCTCTGGCCGCTGCGCTCGCTCGCGAACAGCACGCGGGCGCCGTCGGGGGACCAGGTTGGATCGTCGTCCCGCTCGGTGTTGACCGTCAGCCGCAGCTCGGCGATCGAACCGTCGAGGCTCGAGAGAAACAGTTCGCGGCTGTTCGGATCGTTGCTCTGGCGCTCGCGCGAGAGCACGACGCGAACCCCGTCGGGGTGCAGTCGGGCGCCGGTTTCGAGCCCGGCGCGTTCGGCGATGCGGCCGCTGCCGATGTTGCGGATGTCGCGCAGAGCGATCTCGGCGAAGCGATCGGGGGCGTCGACGCGGGCGCGCCCGACCAGCAGCTGCGGGGTCGCCTGGGTGGCGAGTGGGCCCGCGCCGCTGCCGCCGGTGCCGCCAGAACCGCAGCCGCTCAGCGGCGCCAAGACAGCCAAGAGCAGGGCCGTTTTTGCCGCCGCCGTTCGCGGCAGCGAGTCACACTCGTGGGAGTTGGCAGCGGTTGCGGAAGGGACGTGCGCGGGCAGGAGCATGTTCGGCATCGTCGGCGCGGCGGCAGCGCTCGGCAAGGGGCCTACGCACGGCGGGCATGGCGCGCCCCGCGCGCCGTGGCATCGCCCTATCGCTGCGGTGGCCGCTTCGCTAAGAATGACGACGTGCGCGTCGCCGACTTCGACTTCCATCTGCCGCCGGAGAACATTGCCGCGCGACCGGCCGAACCGCGCGACAGCGCCCGGCTCTTTGTGCACGACCGCGAGCGGGACCAAAGCCAGCACCGCCACGTGCGCGACCTCGACCTGCTGCTCGATCCCGGGGATCTGCTGGTGCTCAACGACACGCGCGTCATGCCGTGGCGGTTGCGCGGCCGCCGGTCGACGGGCGGGGCGGCGCACTGCCTGTTGCTGCGGCTTGACGGAGACATGGGCGAGGCGTTTGTCAAACCGAGCAAGAAGCTGTCGGTTGGCGACCGGCTGGAGATGGAGGAGGGCGCGCTCACGGTCGAGCTTTGCGAGGCGCTTGGCCAGGGACGCTGGCGGCTGCGCCTCGAAGGCCGCGGTGGCGAAGATCCGGCGATGGCGCTTGAGCGCTGCGGCCGCGCGCCGTTGCCGCCCTACATCGAGCGGGGCGAAGACGAGGACGTGGCGTCGGACCGTGCGCGCTACCAGACGGTGTTTGCCGACAAGCCGGGCGCGGTCGCTGCGCCGACCGCAGGGCTGCACTTTACCGACGAGTTGCTCGATCGGCTGCGCACGCGCGGCGTCGAGACGGCATTTGTGACGCTGCACGTCGGCGAGGGCACGTTCGCCCCGCTGCGCGTTGACGATGTCGAATCGCACCGCATGCACGAAGAAGCGTATGAGCTGCCGGCGGCGACGGCCGCGGCCGTTGCGGCGACGCGGGCGCGCGGCGGCCGGGTGGTGGCGGTTGGCACGACGAGCTGCCGCACGCTGGAGACATGCGCGATTGCCGGACGCCAGGTCGCTGCCGGCAGCGGCCGCTCCGACCTGTTCTTGTATCCGGGGCGCGAGCTCCAGGTCGTCGACGCGCTGTTGACCAACTTTCACTTGCCGCAGTCGACGCTCGTGATGCTGGTCGCGGCCTTTCTTGGGCGCGAGCGCACGCTGCGGCTCTACCACGAAGCAATCGAACGCGGCTACCGGTTCTATTCGTTCGGCGACGCGATGCTGCTGCGCTGATGGCGCGCCGCCGCGACGGCTGCCGCAGCGAACCTACGCCGGCGAACCTACGCCGGCGAACCTACGCCGGCGAACCTATGCCAGCGAACCTATGCCAGCGAACCTATGCCAGCGAACCTATGGCAGCGCAGCGAGCAGCTCGCGCGTCGCGCGGCCGGGCGTCTCGTGCTGCAGCAAGAAGCTGCTGACCGCGATGCGGCGCACACCGAGGCCGTAGAGCGTTGGCACGTTTTCCGGCGTGATGCCGCCGATGGCATACATCGGCAGCTGCAGCTCGTTGCATTGCGCGACGGCGCTGGCGATCGCATCGTGGCCAACGCCCTCGGTGTAGCCCTTGGTCTCGGTGGCGTGGCACGGCCCAAATCCGACGTAGTCCGCCCGCGCCGCATGCGCTTCCCGGATCTGCTTTTCGTCGTGCGTGCTGACGCCGAGCAAGCGCCCAAACAGCAGCTTGCGCGCTGCGTGCGCCGGCATGTCCTCCTGGCCAACGTGGGCGCCGTCGGCCTCCGCCCGCAGCGCCATCATGACGTCGTCGTTGATGAAGAAGGGCACGCGCTGCTGTGCGCAGAAGGAGCGGGCGCGCATCAGCAGGTCGCGATTGGGCTTGCTGCTACGCCATTGCACGATGTCGACACCGGCTTCGACTACCACTCGCAGGGTCTCGAGCGGGTCGTGGCGGCACCTTTCCGGTGAGAACAGGAGGTAGAGTTTTCCGAGCAGCGGCATACGCGGCGAACAGGGTAGACATTGCGGCCCGAAGTTCCCGTGCAAAGTCGTGCTGCAGCATGCTGGCCGCAATGTGGTTCGGCGCGTAGGCTGGAGAGCCGTGTTCGTCGATGCGGTAGTTGCCAACGTCGTGCTGTTCCTGGTGGGGCAGGTGTTTGCGTGGCTCTACCTGCGCAGCGGGCGCTTTGCTGTCGGGGCGGCGGCGATGATCTCGCTGTGGGTGTGCATCGACTGGTGGCTTGTGCAGCGCTACCTGCTCGGCGGCGAGCCCAGCAAGCAGGTTCTGCCGCTGCTCCTGCTGCAGCTGACGGTGGTGCTCGTTGCGGGCGCCTACCTCTGGGCCTGCGTGCGACGTCGCCGTGGCGCTGCGGAGCGGACCGAGCGCTACCGGGCCGTGACGCGCCACATGCTCGCCGGCGAGCTCAAGCAGGCTGCGGTCGACTACCGGGCGCTGTGCTGGACGGATCCGTGGGATGCTTCGGCCTGGCTTGGCCTTGGCGATGCGCTGCGGCGGTCGGACGACCTGCAGGGCTCTGCCCGTGCCTATGCCCGCGCAGCGGGAGTCGATGTCGACAAGCAGTTCGCCGACCTACTGGCGCATCGGCGCTCGCTGTGGGCGGCGGCGGCGGCGAGCAAATCTGCGGCCGACGCTGACTCGAAGCCGTCCCGGTCTCACGTTGAGACCCGGGCTGTCGCGGCCCAGACTGCGGGCGGCCGTGCCAACAAGCAGAGCCGCGCCGAGCGGGTTGCGTCGGACAAGGAGGGCGAGGCCGTCGGAGGGGAGGCAATCGCGGGGGGCGACGAGGCCGTTCGCAGCGGCAAAGCAGCCAAATTGAGTTCGCCGCGCCGCAAGAACAAGCGCGCATCTGCTGGCTAGGTCGGCGCTCTCTGGCGGCTGCCGGCGCGGCAGTTCTTTTGCTAGGCGGTGGGGACACCGTTCTTACCGGCGTTACTGCTGTGTGACACCTGACGGCCAGCGCTGCTCGGGTTATCCTACTTCGCCCTCCATTCACAATGCGCGCACTCACTTCAGCGGTTCTTTTGTTCGCCGGATCGGCTCTGCTCGCGCAGGGCACCCCGCAGCCTCTTCCCCCGATGCCGGTTCCTTCGCAGAACCCGGTCACTCCGGAGAAGGCAATCCTCGGCAAGCTGCTCTTCTGGGAGGAGCAGCTCTCGACCGACAACCGGGTGGCCTGCGGCACCTGCCACACGTTTGCTGCCGGCGGTGGCGATACGCGGCGCCGCCGCATGGCCGGTGTCGATGGCGTCTTCAACACCGCCGATGACGTCTTCGCATCTCCGGGTATCCGTCGCAGTGACGCCAACAACGACTATCTGCCGGACCCGGTCGTGGGCTTCGCCACGCAGGTCACCGATCGCTCGTCGCCGACGTTTTTGACGGCCGCTTGGTTTACCGACCTCTTTTGGGATGGGCGCGCGAGTGGCACCTTTCTCGATCCTGATAGCGGCAGCGTGCTGATCCCGTCGGGTGGCGCGCTCGAGAGCCAGTCGATGGGGCCGCCACTGTCGCCGGTGGAGATGGCGCACGACATGCGCACGTTTGCGCAGCTGACGGGCAAGCTGGCCGATTCCAAGCCGATGGCGCTGGCGACCAACCTGCCGAGCGATATGGCGGCGGCGATTGCCGGTGGCGTGACCTATCCCGACCTGTTCCAAACGGCCTTCGGCACGCCGGACGTGACCGCGGCGCGCATTGCCTACGCCATCGCGACCTACGAGCGCACGCTGGTCCCGGACCAGACCCCTTATGACGCATTTGTCGCCGGCAACACCAACGCGCTGTCGGCGCAAGAGCGCCAGGGGCTCAACGTGTTCATGGGCCCGGGCCGCTGCAACCTCTGCCATACCAGCGGCTTGTTCAGCGATGATCGCTTCCACAACCTCGGCCTGCGTCCCATCAGCGAAGACAACGGGCGCCAAGGCGTGACGGGAAGCGTGGCGGACGCCGGTCGCTTCAAGACGCCGAGCCTGCGCAACGTGGGCCTGCGCAACACCTTCATGCACAACGGTGAGTTCACGTCGCTACAGGAGGTGGTGCTGTTCTACGTGCAGGGTGGTGGCCCCAACCAGCAGAACAAGGACCCGCTGCTGCAGCCGCTGCAGCAAAACGTGCCGCCGCCGGCTGGCGCAGCACTGGCGCAGTTCTTGGCGACTGGTTTGACCGATCCGCGCGTGGCCTCGGGCCTGCCGCCGTTCGATCGTCCTACGCTGCGTCGTCAGCTGCTTCCCGAAGCGGGCGTGCAGTCCGGCATTCCGACGCTCGGCAGCGGCAACCAGGTCACGCAGATCCTGGCCGGCGTGCCCGCGAACATCGGCAACCCCGACTTCAAGATTGGCGTCTACGGTGCCCTTGGCGGCAGCACGGGCGTGCTCGCGGTCGGCACTGCGGCGGGTTCATCCCAGATCAACGGTGTCAACGTCAACGTCGACCTCAACGGCGCCATCCTGATGCCCTACATGCTGCAGGGCACCCCCGGCGTTGCCGGCGACGGCTGGGCATCGGTTCGCACCCCGCTGCCGGACGATCCAGGCCTGATCGGCATCTCGGTCTACCCGCAGTGGTTTGTCTGGGACAACGGCACTGCCGGCGGAGCTTCCGCGAGCCGCGCCGCGCGGGTCGACATCTTCTAGATCTGCGGGAATCCTCTGCGGGGTTCTCTGCGGGGTTCTCTGCTGGCGGACGTCTTGGGCGCGGCGCCGAAGCGCTCACGCGGATCAGACGAACTCGAACGCGCTGCGGTAGCAGCCGTGTTCCTGCAGATGGTCGATCAGCGAACGCAGGCCGTCATCGGATGCGATCGTCGCGCTGTCGCCAACGACCGTAAGGTGACGGCGGGCGCGCGTTAGCGCCACGTTCAGGCGGCGCAGTTCGGCGAGAAAGCCGACTTCGCCGCGCTCGTTGCTGCGCACCAGCGAGACGACGACGGCTTCTTTTTCGCGGCCCTGCAGGCCGTCGACCGTGCCGATCTCGAGCTCGGGCTGCGGCAGCCGCTCGCGCAGCAGCTGCACCTGGGCGTTGTAGGGCGTGATGACGGCGATGTCTTCGGGCGAGACGCCGGCTTCCAGCAGGTCGGTGACGATTCGGACAACGAGTCCCGCTTCGCCGTCGTTGCGCTTGGACTGTTCGTCGGCATCGGCGGTTTCTTCGTGGCCGCAGCCGGCCGTGTCGACAAAACACAGGGCCTCGTCCGTCCACTCGTTGGTGACGATGTCGTCGAGCTCGATCAGCCGGTGGTTGGCCACCGCAGGCGCCGCTTCGAGCTTGCCGCCGTAAAACGTCGCCGACGACCAGGCCATGACCTTTTCGTGCATGCGGTACTGACGGGTCAGCATGCGGCTGCAGTCCGCGGTAGTGCGCTGGGCGCCGAGACGTTCGAACAGAGTGCGTGCGAGCCCGCCGTCGGCCGCTTCTGGCGAGACGATGACCGGCGGCAGCTGGTGGTGGTCGCCCGCGAGCACCACGCGTTCGCCGTGGACGAGCGGGATCCAGCACGCGGCTTCGAGGGCCTGTGCGGCTTCGTCGATGACAATGCAGTCGAAGCCACGGTCGCCCGGCTGTGCGTCGCGTGCGCCGGTGGTCGTTGCGAGCACGACTTCCGCCGCGTCGACGATGCCGCGCGATAGAGCCTGCTCAAGCTGGCGCCGCTCCTTGCGGAGTCGCCGCACGTCGTTGCGCGCTTCGGCCCGTTCCCGCCGCCCCGACGCCTTGTGCAGCCGACGAAGCGCCGCATCAAACTCGCGGCGCTGGTCTCGCAGGACCTTCTTGTCCGGTGAATCGGCGAGCTGCTGCGCAAGAGAAACGTCGCGCACGGTGCTGGAAACGCGCGCCGGGTGGCCTAGGCGCACCACCTTGAGGCCGGCGCGGACGAGTCGTTCGGTGAGGTTGTCGACGGCGACGTTGGAGGGCGCGCAGCAGAGCAGGCGTTCGCCGCGCGCGACCGCATGGCGGACCAGCTCAACCAGGGCGGTTGTCTTGCCCGTCCCCGGCGGGCCGTGGATGCAGGCCAGGTGGCGGGCCGCGAGGGCGTGCGTGATCGCCGCTTGCTGGGAAGCGTCGAGGGACTTGTCAAACCACGGATGGGCGTTTGCAGCCTCGGCGACGTCGCCTTTCTCGGCGAACTCTGCATCGCGGTGGCCGAACAGCACGTCGAGGAAGCGCGCCCGCTCGCCCTTGACCTCGGCTGCGAGCGCGGAGAGCGCATCGTCGAGCCGTCGGTAGGTGACGTCCGTCGTCAGGCGATCGAGGCGCACGACCGTCGGCAGGTCGCCGTCGTCGTCGGAGCCGCTGCCGTCATCGAGTGCGACGATCAGCTGGTCGCGTCGCGTGCGCACGACGACGGCTGCATGCGTGGTCTGGCTGTCCTTGTCTTGGCGTAGCGCGACGACGTCACCGGGGCCAAAGCGGTGGGCCGGCAACTCGCCGCCGCGCGAAGGGCGCAGGGTTGCGTGCAGTCTGCCGCCGAAGCCGGGTTCGAGATCGGCAACTTCGAGCCGCAGCAGCGTCGTGCCGCGCGCCACCAGTTCGGCGTCGGTGCGCGCCTGCAGCAGGCGCTCGTTTTCGGCGACTTCGGCGGCACGCTCGGCGCGGAGTAGGGCGCGATGATGGCTGGCAAACTCGCCGCGATCGGTGGGGCCGCTAGTGTCGTGCATCGGAATCGGGGGCATTCTGCGAGTGCGAAGACGCCCGTCGCGGCGTTGCAGATCCTCGGCAGGAAGGCTCCTCGGCAGGAAGGCTTCTCGGCAGAAGTATGGAACATGCGTTCGTCGCAGCGCCTTGCGACGAACGCCTTCGCATCCCGGATCCTACCCTGTCTACCGGATGCACGACACTCGGGAGTCACTCATTGGATGGTCACCGTGACGTCTTGCTGCTTGCTGTCGGTTCGAAGGGTTTCCGACTTCTGACCGGCCTTGTAGAACCGGATGGAGAAGTAGCTCCCCGGTAGCTCGAGCCACGTCAGTGCGAACGAGCCGTCTGCAGCCGACGTGGCGTCTTGCAGCCAACCCCAGTTGCACCCGTCTGCGATTTGCCTGAGCCTGCCGTCAACGTCGGCGAGGGCGCTGGTGGAAGATCCCTGAATTTCGACCTGTGCCCCGCCCACGGGCTTGCCATCCCCGTCGACGACACGGCCGCGCATCGTAGGCATGCTTTCGAGTTGGATCGCCAGCTTCTCGGGGCCCTGCACGGTGACGTCGCGGTAGGCGTATTCGTTCTCGGTGCGTGCCATCAAGAACCACTTGCCCGGCTCTGCCAGGAGGTGCACGCGACCCGTTTGGTCGGCGCGAACAGCCAGCGTGCTGTCGTCAAACTCGGCTCGCTCCTTGGTTGGTTCGCAGCTGAGCAGGGTGACCGCCGCGCCGCTGGCCGGCGAACCGTCTTTCGCGCGGATCGTCAGCTCGACCGGTTCGAAGTTGGCGAGCACGATGTTGATCGGCTCTTCGTGCTTTGTCGAAAGTGCATGCAGGGCGAGGTGTCGATCGGCAGTCGGGCGGCTTCGCTGTTTGTCGCCCGGGGCCGTAAGCCGCGGCGGCGGGCCACCGCCGATCGCGAGGGTCCAGCGCTGTTTGGTGTCGTCGAGCCCAGCGATCTCGAAGCGGCCGTTTGCATCCGTTGACAGTGTGCTTGCGACGCCGTAGCTCGAAGAGCCTCTGCCGTCTTCGCTCTCGACTCGGTGGGCGAAGGTTGCGCGAAGGAGCCGCTCTGCTGCGGGGGTGTCGGCGTCGAGCATGACGTGCCCGACAAACGGCTTTGCCTTCCGCAGCACAAAGCTCAGTTCTTCGGCGCCGGACGTCTTTTTGCCAAGCATGAACGCGCTTCGATCAAATCCTGCGGCGCGCGCTCGATAACCCGGCTTCTCGGCGACATAGAGGATGCGTCGATAGCCCGGGCTGACGAACGGGTTGTCCGTGTGCGATAGGTCCACGACCAGCTTTCCTTCGGCATCGCTTACGCCGACCTCCTGCCAGTCGAAGCGCTGTCGAAAGCTGTGAAAGCCCTCCTTGCGGACGGAGCCCGAAGCGATTCGCCACTTGATGACTGCGCCGGCAATCGGTTCGCCCTGCTCGTCGTGAACGGCCATGGCGACCGGTTGAGGTGGCTGGACGTTCCAAGGCCGATGGTAGCTGCTGCTGTAGTACTTACTGGCGATGCACCGGCCGCGACGGTCGAGCAGCTGCAAATAGGACGGGCTGCGCGACAAAACCGGGATGGTGAGTTTGGGGTCGCCGCCGCCGCGGATCTCACCGCCCTCGCCAACTGCGATCGGTGCCACGCCGATGTCGAGCGATCCAGGCAAGATGCGGATGCGAAACGGCCCCCTGTCCGACCAAGCGCCAAGGCCGTTCACCGTCAGTTCGCGCGGCTGCACCCGTTTGTCGGCGCGAAGTTCTAGCAGCGTGCTTGGCACCGCAACGCGCATGGCGCTGGCGAGCCGGCCACCCCCTTTGCTCTTCGGGCCGAGGGCCCAGATGCGGTATGCGTTGCATGGCCGCAGCTTGGCGATGAAGCGGCCGCGCTCGTCGGTCTTGGCAATCACATAGTCGACCAGCGGCGCCGCCACGTCGACGGCCGATACGAGCGCGCAGTGAACGTCGGCATGTGGCAGCGGCTTGGAATCGGCATCGAGCACGGTGCCGATCATGGGCCGCCGAGCTAGGAGAGACTGGCCCTCGTTCTTGAGGCTGCCCTGCGCCTCGGCTTCGGACGTGCAAACAGCGGCAAGGATGCCAAGGAAGAAGCTACTGGCGAAGCGCATCTGCGGATGTTCGTGGCGATTGCAGGGCGCTGCAAGGGCTCGCTCATTGGATTGTCACAACAACGTCCTGCTGCTTGCTGTCGAGCCAGAGCGTCTCCGACGTGCGACCGTTCTTCCGAAACTCCACGCCGTAGCCCATTCCGGGCAGCTCGAGCCAGGTCAGGGCAAAGGTGCCGTCGGCTGCGCCGCCGCTGTTTTGCAACCAGCCCCAGTTGCATGCGCTGGCGATCGCCTGCAGCCTCGGATCACGATCTCCCTCGCTGCTTTGCGAAGAACTTCGCACGTTGACCGTTACGCCTTGCAGAGTCTTGCCGTCGCCGTCGACGACGCGGCCGCGCGTCGTTGGCATGTCCTCCAGCTCTATGGACAGCTGCTGTGGAGCGCCGACGGTGATGTCGCGGAAGTGGTATTCCCGCGCGGTGCGAGCCAGCAGAAACCACTTGCCAGGCTCCGCCAGAACGTGGACGCGGCCGGTCTGGTCGGCGCGGGCGATCAGCGTGTTCTCGTCGAACTCGGCTTTCTCGTTGCTTGGCACGCAGCTCATCAGGGTGATGGCGGCGCCGCTGGCGGGCGAGCCGTCTTTGGCGCGGATGGTGAGTTCGATCGAGTGCAGCTTGCTGAGCACGATGTCGACCGGCTCCTTGCGCCGCTGCGAGAGTGCGTGCAGGGCGATAGGACCCTGCGGCGTGCGCCGGCGCTTCGATTTTTCGATGTGCCCGTCGAGCAGCGGGCTGCTGCCGATGGTAAGGCTCCAGCGTCGCTCGGTATCGCTCAGCCCGGCAAGCTCGAAGCGGCCATCGGCATCGGTTGTGGTCGCGCGTCGAACATCAAAGAGAGTCGAGCCACCGGCGTCCTCGATTCTGAGTTCGAAGATGGCGTGTAGCCTTTGACCTGCGGCTGGCGTGTTTTCGTCGAGCATCAGGCGCCCCGCTAGGGGCTTCGCCTTCTTCATGACGAATACGAGCTCCTCGGCGCCGGGCGACAGCTTCCCCGACATGAAGACGCCGCTGTAGAAGCCTGCGGCGCACGCGCGATAGCCGGCCTTCTCCGCCAGAAACACCGCGGGCGTGTAGCTGTCTGCCACGAAAGGGTTCTCTTTGCGGGGAATGTTGACCGTGAGCTTGCCGTCGGCATCACTCAGGGCCGCGCATGGCCGCCATCGGAAGCAGCTCAGGAAGTCTTGGAACGCGGCTCCGCGGATGTAGCCGGACTGGGCGCGCTGTTTCACCGTGGCGCCGGCGATCGGATTGCCCTGCGTGTCGCGGACGACCATCGGAACGGCGTGCGGTGGCAGGATCCGCCATTGCGCGTCCTGGGTCATCGTTCGCGTGCGGCTCGCGATCCAGTTGCCGGAGCGATCCAGCAGCTCGAAGCATGGCGCGGTGAGGCCGGTCACCGGGATGGTGATCTTGGCGTCTTCGCCGACGTCGATCGGCGGCAAGCCAACGTCGAGCGATCCTGGCAAGATTCGGATCCGAAACGGGGCGCGCTCGGACCAAGGCTCAAGCCCCGCAATCGTGAGCACGTGCGGTTGCTGCATTTTCTCGGCATGCAGTTCGAGGAGCTCGCTCGGCACCGCAACGCGCGTGTCGGTAACCAGGCGGCCGCCCGCTTCGTTTGTCGGGCCGAGAGCCCAGATCCGGTATTCGTTGCAGGGCCGCAGCTTTGCAATAAAGCGGCCGCGCGTGTCGGTCTTGGTGACGACGTAGTCGACGAGCGGCTCTGTTGGGTCGGCGACGGACGCGAGCGCGAAGTGCACCTCGGCGTTCGGCAGCGGTTTGTTGTCCGCATCGAGCACCGTTCCGACCATCGGGCGGCGTGCCTCTTTCGCCTGCGCTTCGGCTTGTTCCTGCGCCTGGGCGCCAAACGTGCACGCGAGTACGAGTACACATACATGAAGCAGGCGAGCAGATCGCATCCGTCCATGTTCGTTGCGACCGGGCGGCGGCGCAAGGCGGCCTGTTGGATCGGCTCGCTGGGGTACCGCCTCGCAGTCTCGAAACACAAAAACGCAAGCAGCCCGCCGAGAGGTGGTCGGCGGGCCGCTGCGAGGGATCAGGGTTGTCGGGTGCCCGCGGGATGAGACGGGCGGCGAAGCAGTCAGGTCAGGGTTGCGGCTGTCGCGGCCGCGGATACATCGGGACGGTTCTACGGCGACGCTTCGGGCGAGATGGCGTCTAGCTGGCCTGCCACTTGTGGCGCTGCACGGTGTCTTGGAAGGAGCGGGAGTCGTTGGGGTTGAACAGACGCACGCGGCCACCGCACTCGATGCAGAAAGAATGATCGACGCTCATCAAGAACCGCACGTAGTCGTTGCAGTCGGTGCACCACTTGCGCTCGCGGTGGAACTCGCTGCTGCTATCGCTGCGAAGTTGGCTGCTGGCGTTCGTGGAAAGGTCTTGGTTGCGGGTTTCGTTCGTCACGCTCGGTAAGGAGCAAACGGCTTGCCAAGCTCTTCAGGAGCCGTGCCGGTGCCGCGAATCTCTCGCTGGTATGGGAGGTTGATGGCACCATTTCGGAGATTTGATATCCGGTGGCGTCGAATAGATGCGTCGCGCCGTTACGACCCCCAAATAGGTCGCTAGGGGCCATTCTTGGCGGAACCGTCGCTGGCAAGGGCGCCATGACGGAACGTCCCGGAATTCCCACAGTCGCGTCTACAGGACAATCCCGGTGGGATGTGAAGAAACAGGCGCTATTATGTTCGCCATGAAACTGCTCAACATTGTGGCGCTTCTCGGTCTGTTCTGTCTCCCAGCTTGCGGCGAAGGCGCAAAGGCTGGCGACGTGATGAACAAGGCCGGCGAAGCTATGAAGGGACTGGACTTTGGCAAGACGCTGACGGCCATCACCTCGAAGCTCGGCTCGATCACCGACGGCAAGACCGCCGAAGCCGCCAAGGGTGACCTGGACGGCATGGTCAACAAGCTCGAAGGCGAAATGAAGGAAGCCGGCGGCCTCGCCAAGATCGGCGACAAGCTCGGCGCCATGAAGGGCACCGTCATGAAGGCAATCACCGGCCTCATGGGCAAGGCTGACATCACCAAGCACATTGGTCCGATCCTGACCAAGCTGAAGGGCATGATCGGCGGCTGATCCGTCTCGCTCCTGCTTGGGCAGGAGCACCAAAAACGGATCTCCAACAAACAGCGTGGCCGCTGCTGCAGTTTTCTGCGGTTGGCGGCCACCGCTGGTTTTGGAAGGCTGTTCGCGGTTGTCTGCGATGCTGCTTCTGGTGTGTCGCGTTTGGGATGCCGCGTTTGGGATGTCGTTGCCCGCGCTAGCTCGGAGCCTGCGCCGCACGCAGCTCGTCCGCGACCTGCTCGTCGTCTTCACGTGCCAGCGCACGATCGAGCTGCGGATGGCGCGCATCGATCCGCCCGATTGCCCACGCCGCGTGACCGCGCACGACGGGGTCTTTGTCTTCGAGCGCGCGCACCAACGCCGGCAGAGCGTCTTCGCGCTGCATGTTGCCCAGAACGATGGCCGCATTGCGCCGCATGCCCGAGCGCTTGGCGCGGCGCATGGCCGTGCCGACAAACTCCGCGTCGTAGCGTGCTTCGTCCATCTCCAAGACATCGACGAGCGTCCAGGTCTCGACAACGCGGTGCGGCCGCAGGTCCTTGGGGCGGTCCCCGCCGATTTGCTGGCGGCGCGCGCTGCGGCTCGTGAACGGGCACACCTCGAGGCAGATGTCGCAGCCAAATAACCATTCGCCCTGCGCTTCCCGCATTGCCGGCGGGATGAAGCCGCGGTGCTCGATCGTCGTGTAGCTGAGGCAGCGCCGTGCATCGACTTCGAACGGCGCCACGATGGCGTCTGTTGGGCACGCGTCGAGGCACGCGGTGCACGAGCCGCAGGTGCCGGGGGCTGGGAGGTCCGCAGGCAGCTCGTCGCCCACCAGAAGCTCGCCAAGCTGTAGGTAGGGGCCGTGGGTTGGCGAGATGACCATCGAACTCTTGGCCAGAAAGCCGATGCCGGAGCGCACCGCAAGTGCTCGTTCCAGGACCGGCAGCGCGTCGGTGCCGCCGTTCATCGTGCCGCGCGGCATGCCCTCGGCCTCGAGCTGCTTGCGCAACTTGAAGACGCGGTCCTTGAGCCAGCGATGGTAGTCGCGACCGATCGCGTAGCGCGCGATCCGACCACCGCCTTCGAGTCCGCCCTCTGGACCGCCGTAGTCGACGGCTACCGAGATGGTGGACTGGACGCCGTCGCGCCACGCTCTGGGATCGACGATCCGCTCACGGTTTTTTTCGAGGTAGTGCATGTCGGCGTGGCGACCGAGCTCGAGCCAGCGCACGAAGTGCTCGCTGTGCTCGCCCGGGTCGGCGGGGCCGAAGCGCACAAGATCAAAGCCGATGTCGTCGGCGATGCTGCGGATGGTGTCCGGTGTCGGGCCGTGCTTGCTCACATCATCACGCCCTTTGGGCCGTCGACCAAGGTGGTGGGGGTGCCGTCGACGAGCAGCTCTCGCACGAAGATCTCACTGCCGAATGCCGGGTAGATCGTGATCGTGCCGCCGAGATCACTCTGCACGCTCCACATGTGGTTGCCGTCGATGCAGACGTGTGCATGGGTGCCGTCGCTAAACAACAGGATCGTGTGCTCTTCGCCAACACTCAGGGCTGGCGGGCCTTGGCGCAAGCATGTGCCGTTTTGCCAGAGGTGATTTTGCGGCTCTACTTCCCAGTTGAGCAGCAGGTTGATGTCGCCGACCTTGCAGCGAAAGTTGAGCCCTTGCTCGGAGAGCAGGCCACCGCGGATCAGCACGACGTTGGCGCTGGCGAACGCGACGCGGTGGGTGGCGTAGTTGTCGCGCTCCTGCGCTTTGCCGATCAGTCGGTTGTCGTCGACCCGCCAGTTGCCGTTGCCAAAGCACAGCGCGTCGCGGTCGGTGGCGCGCGCAAAGCGCAGCCGCGAGAGGCCGTCGATGCGGCACAGCCGCTCGGTCAACTGCACCAGCTGTGTGCACTGGGTGCGGCGCGTCGCTTCGTTGGCGTGCTGGTAGCCGCGCACGATCTGCTGCTGGGCGCAGCGCAGCAGGCCCTCGCGCAAGCGCGGATCCTGGCACCGTTCGCTGGCGGCGAGCAGCTGCTGGTAGTCGAGATCGCGCGCGGGTTGGCTTGCTTGCGCGGCGTCGCCGAAATCGAACAGCGGCTCGAGGTCGCCAAGAGTAAAGGGCTCCAGCATGCGCCCCTCGCCGGCGAGCAAGCCCGCGAGCATCAGCTGGCCTTTCCACGGCGAGTTTTCGACGTGCTGGTCGAAGCGAGCCCCCAGCTCGCGCGGGCCGCGAAGCATCGGCAGGCGGTCGCGCACAAACGAGTAGAGCGGCGCGTGGCCGCTGCGGAGCGAACTGCGCAGGGCGATATCGTAGTAGGCGAGCGATCTGCGTTCGTCGGTGTGCAGCGCTTCGTCGCCGGCGGCGTAGAGAGCCGATGTCGCCACGTTGGCTAGACGCGCCGGATCGACGGCGCTCTTGGCGAGCCGCCGCAGCAGCTGGAGCCGGAAGGCGTGTTCGTCGAGGTCAAAGAAGTCGGCGGAGCGCGCGTGCTGCAGCGCCAGCCAGATGTCGCCATGACGAACGGCCAGCTCGATAGCCTGCTGCCACAGCAGGTAGCCGGCGGCGCGCTCCCTCGCCTGCATGGCGGCCGCGATGAGCTTGCCAGAAGCCGCGCGGTGGTCGCCGTTGCTCGCCGAGACGATGCCGTCGGCGAGGATGCGGATGACTTCGGGCTTGGCCTTGTCGAGTTCTTCGACACTCGGTGAGCCCGCGGGAGCAGCAGGCGGTTGCGGCGCCGGAGGCTGGCAAAGCAGCGACTGCTGCGGACCTGCGGCGAAGGCGAGGCCAGCGGCGGCCGTGGCGATCGAGATCCGGCGCAGGCGATTCATGCCGGCATCCTACCCTGCGCGGCTCAAGCCCGCTTGCGGGTCTGGCCGATGGCATGGCCGGACGGCGCAAGCCGTGCAGGGCCCGGACCTGCCGAGCCTCGTGCCGATTTGGGCAGCCGTGTTGCTCTAGCTGAGATGTGTTCCTTATGACGACTGACCGTGCCGATCGTGCTGCCGCGGATGCCGCGCAAAAGACTGTTGCCGACCACGACTATGTGATGCCGAAAGCTCCTCGCGAGCACGGCGAACTGTTGGTCGTGGGGGACCGCGAAAGCGACGCAGCGGGGCTGACCGAAGTCGCGGGTATTGCCGAGGCCGTCGACCATCCGGCCCATACGGGCGGCGCCAATGGCGCGGTGGCGCGCGCCTTCGGAGCGCGCTTTGGGCTGCATGCCGAGTCGTTGGCTCTGCTTCTCGGCGAAGTGCGCGGCCGCATTGACGAACTGGACAGTGCTGTTGCCGAGGACTCGCGCGCCCAGCTACAGGGCGCCGTGCGCAAGCTGGGCGAGCTGCTGGGGTGGTGTGAGGTCGTGCGCGATGAGATTGCGCAAGATAGTCGCTACGGTCGCGCCGGCTGCGAACCCATCGATGGCATGGACATCTGTCGGGCGGCTGCCGCGGCATCGTTCGGCGATGCCGTCGCGGTTCGCGGCGACGAGGATCTGGTGGTGTGGGGGCGTCGGGACGAATACCAGATGCTGGTCGAGTCGGCCCTCAAGGTTGTCTGGGAACGTCTCGGCTGCCGGGGTGCGCTGGCGCTGCAGGTCGGCTGGATCGATGGCTCCGCCTGCTTCCGGGTACAGGGTCGCGGTCCCGCGCAGGTGGACCGGGTCGATGCCGAGCTGCTCGACGCTCTGCGTGTCAACGCCGAGCGGTGCCGGGCCATCATTGCAGCGGCGCGTCCGTTCGATGAGCAAGCCACAGATCGTGGTCCTCAGGTCGAGATGGTCTTGCGGCTGCCGGTTGGGACTACAGCCGTGCGCTGAAGCGCAATCCCGCGCTGGCATGCGCGAGGCGGCGTTTCGCCTAGATGCGCCACGCCGTATGGCTTAAGGGAATGCGCGTCGGTTACTTCCCGGTGACAACTGGCTATGGCATACTACCATGCGTCGCGAAATTCCCCCGCGCGACGCCGGGAGCCCCGTCATGCTGCACGTCAACCACACCTCCGTCGATCGCCTCGCTCTTTGCGAGCGATTGCGAGAGCTATGGGAACAGACCGGCCACGCAGCGATCGGCGCACTCGCCAACAACGAGCCGCCGGCTGCCAACGCCTCCATCGAATCGGCACAGGACTTCGTCGACTGGGTCAGCACCAGCCTGATGGACTGCTACAAAGACACGCGCGACAGCAGCGCCTTTGCGATCCTGTTCGAGCTCAACCGCGCGTCTTTCCTGCACGCGATCCAGTGCAACTTGCGACGCTCGCATCACCGCGTGGACGCCCATGACGTGCTGCAGGAGGTGTTCCTCAACATCTACCGCTATCCCACGCGCTTCCTTGCGGATCGTGCCGATGCGTTCCGTGGCTGGGGCCACCGCATCGCGCGCAACACGCTGCTCAAGTTCCTTAAGGGGCAGACGCGGCTGGCTCGCTTCCAGGCCATCGACGACGAGGTCATCCAGCCCGAAGACACCCGTCAGCGGCGCCCGGATCGGGTGGCTAGCGACGCGGAAAGTGCCGGCGTCGTCAACCGCGCCTACCTGATGTATCTGCAGCTCTACCTGCTGCACTTCACCAAGCTCTCCGAGAAAGAGCGTCGGGCCTTGACGATGGTTGAGGTGGACGGGCGCTCCTACCGAGACGCTGCAGCCGAACTCGGCATCCGGCTCGAGAACCTCAAGATGGTCATCTTCCGTGGCCGCCGCAAGATTTTCCGCGGCATGGGGCGTTCTCTCGCAGAGCTTGCTTCGCACCATCGCGTTTCGACTGGCGTCTCCTCAACGCGCCAGGCGGGCGTTTTGACGCGAACTCGTAACGACTTGCGCAGAATGTGTGACCAGGAAGGCGCCGCTATCTAGTCCAGCGCGTCCCGGCACGTATCTGACGACTCATGCACTCAGCTTCCCCCGAAGAGAACCCAAAGGGTTCTAGCGCAGCTCCAGGCGGAGCCGCCGACAATGCTTTTGCCGACAATGCTTTTGCCGGCGATGCCACGGCCGGCAATGCCACGGCCGGCAATGCCACGGCGGGCGGTGCAGGTAGTGGGCGACGCGGCACGGACCCGTGCATGCAGATCCAGGTCGACCTGTCGGCAATGCTCGACGGCGAACTCGATCCTGCGGGCGTGCGGCGGGTCACGGTGCACTCCGACGTCTGCCCCCAGTGCCGCGAGTTTCTGGTCGGGATTCGCGAGCAGGTTGGACTGCATCGCCACCTTGCCAAGGTCATGCCGGCCGAAGGCGGGGATCCGGGCGCTGCCGCGCCGGCGGAAGCACCTGGCGGCGGAACTCCCGGCGGCGGAACTCCTGGCGGCGGAACTCCTGGCGGCGGGAATCAGGCGACGGGCCACCCACAGCCGGCTGCCGCTTCTCTTTCTGGTTCTTCCGCTGGTTCTTTCGCTGGCGGCGGCGGCGTCTCTCATCCAGAGCTGCGCCGTGAGCTCACCGACAACCAGCGCAAGCTGTCGCGCGTGCTCTACGAGCTGGGCCGCAACTTTGCCCTGATGGGGCTTTCGCCGGAGTTCTCCCGTGAAGTCGCGAAGGAGCCGATGCCGGTGCCCGACATGGCCATGCGCGGTCGCAACCTGCTCGACGAGATCGCTCGCGACGCAGTCGGCATCACGTCGGATTCGATCCATGCAGGCGGTCTGCAGGAAGAGTGGGTTGCGGCAAAGGAGTTGTTCGACGGTCGCCTGCGGACGCCAGAAGACAACCTGGCAAGCGGGCAGCGCCTCTTGACCGAATGCCTGGCGCTCGATGAAGCCGCGCACGACGCCCGCATCTACCTGGGCTTGGTGCACTACGCCCGAGGCCAGCGCGTGCTGGCTCGCAAGCAGTTTCGGGTTGTCATCGATCGTTCGGACGACGAAGTGATGCGCGGCTTTGCGCAGTCCAACCTCAGCAACATCCATCTGGACGAAGGCGATTTCGAAGGGGCCATCGAGCTGCTTGAACCGCTGGCGGACTCGCCGGTCGTCAAACGGCAGCCCCGGCTGCTCGCGGCCCGGTTCAACTTGGCGCTGGCCTATGGCTTCCAAGGAGACTTCGCCGCGAGTCAGCACTGGTTTGGCCGTTTGCATGAGGACGCGCCGCACCGCCGGCGTTGGGTTTCGCGCGAGCTTTCGCGGCGCAGCCATTTCCTTCACCTAGTCCACACGCACCCGGCCGCCGAACCGCTAGCGCGGCGCCTGCACGATTGGTTTCCGCTCGAGAAGACCGGGATTGCCGCAGACAAGTCGGCAGGCTGACATTCTTCAACAGGCGCCCTGCGGTGGAAGTACCGCGTCTGGCTTAAGGTGTGCGGGCTGCCGTAGAAGCACCTCTTTCGCTGCCTTCGTCCTTGCGATACCTTTGCGGGTCCCCCCGCCTGACTAGCTATGACAGCCAAACTCCGCAACGTGCTCGCGCTTCTCACCGCGCTTCTCCTGGCGCTCTCCGCGACCGGCACGGAAGGCGGCGAAGGCGGTGGTGGCACAGGGGTGTGGATTCTGCCTGCTTGTGCCTTCCTGAACTCTGGCAACCTGGAGGGCGTGCCGCCGCAAACGTCGCGGATGGAGATCCAGGCCGGGGAGGCCACGTCGGATATCCAGCTGCAGGTTTCGTCCGAGCTCGGTGCCGTCTCGGCCACCTTCTTCGATGAGTATTCAGGCTCTGCGATGGGGCTCGATGTCAGCGGCCACCGCGTGATCATTGGCAGCGAGCTGCTGATGACCATGCACGCGTGCGGCTCGGCCGGTGGCTCCATTGTCATCTGCGACAGCAGCCAGAAGGGCTACGTGATCTCGCTGCTGATGGACGCAGCTGGTCACGTCACGCTCAAGGTGCGCTAGACGCCATGCTTGAGTCTGGCGGACCGGTTGAGTCTGGCGGACCGGTTGAGTTTGGCGGAGCGGTTGAGTTTGGCGATCCGGGCTCAACCATAGATGGCGTCTAGGCGCTCGTGGGCGGGTTCGGCCGGCGGCTGTGATGGGCCTGCGGCAGTCCGTCTTCGGTGACGTCGTTGAGTGCAAGCGCCATCCCCTCGGGGTCGTTGGTGCACATCACGTCGACACCAATGGCGGCCGCGCCATGCCACCCGATCGCGGCGTCGGTCGTGTAGGTGCACAGCAGCAAGCCGTGCTGTCGGCAGATCCGAACGGCCTGTCGATCGACTTGGTCCGCCCGCCAATGCAGCATGCCGGCCCCGGCATGGACAGCCGCCGCCGCGCATTCCTGCGTAACTTCCGCGTGCTCCCGTGTCGGGCCAAGCGCTGCCAGTGCCAGCCACGGGGCCTTGCGATGCGCTACCGCAACGAACGCCCAGTCGAAGGACTGCAGGATGGTGTCGTGCCTGCCGCCGGCCCGCTCGATGGCGGCCAAGTAGGAATCGACGGCGCCCGCCTTGTGCTCGATCAGCGGCACGGTCGACGGCCGCATGACTGCGAGCGCTTCGGCCAACGTCGGCACGGGCTCGCTGGGTGAGCCGGGCCAGGCCGCGTTGAGTTGTCGAACCTGCCCCAAGGTGCACTCGGCAACCAGTGCTCCCGGTCCGAGCGTCAACGCCGAGTCGGTGGTGCGGTCGAACGTCGCATCGTGCATGCAGATCAGTTCGCCATCGGCAAGCTGGCGCACGTCAAACTCCTGCACGGCGACGCCAAGCTCGGTCGCACGGCGAAACGCGGCCAGCGTGTTTTCCGCGAAGTGGCGGCTGTCGCCCCGGTGCGCAGCCACCAAGGGGCGCGGGCCGGCGGTCCTGCGCAGGCGTTCAAGTGCTTCGTGGGAAGCGGGATGGGGCGGTTCTGGGGCAGGTGACACGGGACAGACGACAGGAAAGGGTGGCCGCAGCGAGCTGGCCTGCCCATGATCGCGGGCGATGACTCCTGAGTTCTATCGTCTCATCCACGTGGCCTGCGCGCTCCTGTTGTTCCTGAGCCTCGGTGGCGTGCTGCTATCGCCGGCCGACAAGAAGGCGCCGAAGTCCGCGATGATCCTGCACGGCATTGCGCTGCTTGCCATGCTGGTTGCCGGCTTCGGCTACGTGCACAAGTCGGCCACCGTCGACTGGGAAGCCAAGTGGGTCTACGCCAAGATTGGCTGCTGGCTGCTGGTGGGTGCTCTGCCGATCCTGATCCGCAAGGGCATCCTGCCGAAGCCGGTCGGGCTGCTGGTCGCGGTCGCCGCGGGCGCCGCCGCCGTTTGGCTGGCGCAGGCCAAGCCGTTCTGATCGGCCGTTCGGCACGCGCTATGGAACCAAGCGAAGTCTTGCTGCTGGGGCCGGGGCCGTCGCCGACGAGTCCGCACGTGCAGCGCGCCCAGGCCCGTCCGCTGCTCGGCCATCTCGATCCCGAGTTCACGCCGCTGCTGGACTGCGTGCAGGAAGGTCTTCGCATGCTGTTTGGCACGCGCAACCACCTGACGTTGCCGCTTTGCGGCACGGGCAGCTCGGGCATGGAGGCCGTGGTCTCCAACCTCGTCGAGCCCGGGGATCGCGTGGTCGTTGCCGTGCACGGCGTCTTCGGCGCCCGCTTCGCCGACGCGGTGCGGCGCGCCGGGGCCGAAGCCGTCGAGGTGCGCAGTGACTTTGGCCAACCGGTCGACGTCGATGGCATGCTGGCGAAGATGGAGGCCGTGTCGCCGGTCATGGTGGTCGTCGTTCATGCGGAAACGAGCACCGGCGTGCTCACCGATCTGCGCGCGATCGCGGCCGCGAGCCGTGCGCAGGGTGCGCTTTTCGCTGTCGACTGCGTCACCAGCATTGGTGGCGTGCAGCTCGAGTTCGATGAACTCGGCGTCGATGCGGCGTTTTGCGGCACCCAAAAGTGCCTATCGGTTCCGCCCGGCCTCGCGCCGGTGACGTTTTCTGAGCGCGCCCTGGAGCGCATCGCGCGCCGCACGACGCCGGTGCCGTTCTACTTCGACATGAAGCTGCTGACCGGCTACTTCGGCGAGGAGCGTGCCTACCACTACACGGCTCCAGTCAGCATGATCTATGCGCTGTCGGCTTCTCTCGAACAGATCGCCGCCGAAGGCATGCCGGCTCGCGAGCAGCGGCACCGCGACATCGCCGCCGCACTGCGCCGCGGCTTGGCCCCACTCGGCCTGGCGCCGCTGGTGCCGGTGGCGCACGCGACGCCGATGCTGACCCCGGTCTGCTATCCCGATGGCGTCGACGACAAGGCGTTCCGCACACACCTCCGCCAAAAGCACCGGATCGAGGTTGGCGGTGGCCTTGGCCCGCTGGCCGGCAAGGTGTTTCGCGTTGGCCTGATGGGCCACGGCGCCAGGCTCGAAAACGTGCTGCGCGCGATTGCGGCGTTTGGCGATGCCCTGCACGCCTGCGGCTACCGCGATGCCGACGTGCCGGCGGCACTAGCGGCCGTGCATGACGGCTGACGCGGCAGTATCGTCTTGCCACAGATGAACGAAGCCAGCATCCGCGAGACGGTCGAAGACAGCATTGCCACCAAGCAGCGTTTCCTCGACGCGTGCCTACCGTCCCTTCAGCAGCTTTGTGAGCGAGCGATCGCCACGCTCCGGGGCGGGGGCAAGCTGATGCTGTGCGGCAACGGCGGCAGCTCCTGCGACGCCGCGCACGCGGCCGGCGAATTGGTCGGCTGGTTCGAACACAAGGAGCGCCCGGGCTATGCCGCGATCGCGCTCGGCCACCAAGTGCCCTCGCTGACCGCGATCGGCAACGACGCAGGCTACCAGTTTGTGTTCCAGCGCGAGGTTGAGGCGATCGGCAAGTCCGGCGACCTGCTGATCGGCATCTCGACATCGGGCGGCAGCAAGAACGTCGCACTTGCCCTCGAGCAAGCGCGCAAGATGGAAATCGGAACCGCGGTCCTGTGCGGCGAGAAGCGCGGTGCCTGCGTCGAACTCGCGGACGTCGCCGTGCAGGTGCCGTCGACCAACACCGCACGCATCCAGGAAAGCCATCTCGTATGCGTGCACGTGCTTTGCGCGGCGATCGAGCAGGCGTTCGCCGGTTGAGCCCAGGGGGCGGCAGCAGTGAACCAAGTAGCCAAGCAACGTGTGGCGATCGTTGCCGTCGCGCTACTGCTGTTGGCGCTGCGTGGCTTGACTGTTGCGCACATCAGCGCGGCTGTCGTGGCCGCGCTGTTCTTCTGCTGGCTTGTCGGGCCAGCGAAGAACGAAGACCGTCGAGGCGTGCGCGGCACGGATCGCTGAGGGCGACGTCGAGCTTGTTCCGTCGAGCTTCTTCCCTGAGCTTCTTCCGCGGAGCATCTTCCGTCGAGCCTCTTCCGCCAGGCGCCTCTCGTGGGGGCGTCACTGCCTTGCTCTACTTGCCCGGTTGGGGCTTGGCCGGCAGGTCTTCTTGCTTCGGCAATCCGGGAATGACCGGCTTGTTCTTGTCGACGGTGCCGGGCGTCTCGCGAAGGTTGAGCGCGCTGGTCCACACGTTGGCGAGCTCGGCGTCGGGCTTGAGCGGGCCGTTGACGATGGTTTCGGCGCTGCCGCGCTGGGCGGCGCGCTGGAGCAGCGGATGCGGCCAGTCCTGCCGGGCCTTGCCGATCACCTCGACATCGGTGCCGGGATTGGTCACGACCATGGTGCCGTCGGTCATGGAGGTGTTGGACCAGCGGCGCAGCTTGGGCAGCAGCGCTTCGAGTTCGGCGATGGGCTCGGCGGCGGCGACGGCGACAAAGGTCGTTGCGGTGACGATTTCGTGTCGGGTCGACCAGCTTAGCTCGCCGTCACGCCCAGCGCCGGGCAGCACCGTGCGACCGGTGGGCATCGGATTGGCGGGCGCATCGGGGGCACCGCTGCTCGCCCGGATGTTGGGCGAGGGAAACAGCAGCAGCGTGCCGTCTTCGGCACTGTGGCTAAAGACGTAGAGGTAGCGCGCCTCGGTGCAGTAGTAGGACAGCCGCAGCGGCGTGCCGGCAGGCAGCTGCTGCCAGTTGGTGGCCTGCTGTATGTCCTCGCCTTCGCCGATGCGCCAGGTCGCAGCGGGCACGCCGGGCTCCGTTGCGGGGGTGACATACCACCAGGTGCCAACAGCGACCGCAGCGGCCAAAAGCGGCAACAACACCACGCGTGGGTTCATGCCGCAGAGGCTATCCTGATGGGCCGCTCGCCGTCGAGTCTGTCGCCGACGAGCCTGACCCACACGCCGCCATTCGGAGGAGCCATGCTCGCACGTCTCTCGATCCTGCCCATTCTGCTGCTCGCCGCCCTACCTGCTCAGAGCAAGGGGGCGACGAAGGCGCCGCGACCTCGCGGCGGCAGCACGATCACCGAGTTTCCGATTGAGGGCGTGGCCCCGATCGAGGTCGAAGCGGCCAGCGCCAAAGCGCTCAAGGCGCTGGTTGGGCTCGAAGAAGAGGGCGGCCAGTGGCCCTATGAAGGCGTCTACCGCGAGGACCGCGGCAACCTGCCGGTCGGCTACCGCGTTGGCGGCACGTCGCTGACGATCCTCGGCATGCTGTCGGTGCCGGGCCTCGACGAAGACTCCTGGCGTCAGCAGGCGGTTGAGCGTGCGCTGCGCTTTGTGCTCGAGACGCTCGACCACGAGCGTATGCAGATCGGCTTCAAGGGCGGCTACGACGTGCGCGGCTGGGGCCAGATCTATGCGCTGACCTGCCTACTACACCTCCGCGATGCGAAGCGCGTCCCGGCCGAACTGGCGGAGACCGTCGCCAAGAAAACCGAATGGCTCGTCAAGGCGCTCGTCGAATCGGCGATCCCGGAGAGCGGCGGCTGGAACTACTCGCGCCGCCGTGGCTACAAGAACCCGCGCAACGGCGCGTCGACGTTTATGACGGCGCCGGCGCTGCAGGCGCTGTTTCACGCCAAGGACCGTGGCTACGACGTGCCCGACGAAGTGATCGAGCAAGCGCTGGCGGCGCTGGAGCGTTCGCGCAGCAAGCAAGGCGGCTACGCCTACCAGGTGCCGGGCAAGAACCGCAACGACGCGGACGATAGCGATCTGCACTTCATGGACAAGACGCCCGGCGGTGCGGCGCGGGTAGCTGCCTGCGAGACGACGCTGATGCTCGCGGGCCGCGGCGATGCGGGCCGCCTGGAGAAGGCGTTGGCGCTGTTCTTTGACCATTGGGAAGATCTCGCGGTGCGCAAGAGCCAGCGCGGCACCCATATTGAGCCCTACGGCATTGCGCCGTACTACTTCATGTTTGGCCACCTCTACTGCGCCCAGGCGATTGAGATGATCGACGATGGCGACAAGCGCAAGGCGTCGCGCAGCCGCATGCTGCAGGTGCTGGCGTGGTCGCGTGAGGGCAACGGTTCGTGGAACGACCGTCAGTTCCCGCGCTCGGCCGGCTACGGCACGGCGATGGCGCTGATGGCGATGCACATGCCGCGGCTGCCGGAGCTGCACGAATGGCGCGCCGGCGCCAAAGAAGAGACGCCGGCCGAATCCAAGGGCGGCAAGTAGCGGGGGGTCAGGCAACCACGCGGTCCGTCCGCCAGTTAGCCAGCCAGCAGGCCAGTCCAGTCAGCAGGTGCGTCGGCATGTCGGCGAGTCGAGCGTCGGCCTAGCTCTCGCGGTGCACGTAGTATGGGTTCGCCTGGTCCGTCGGCATGACAACGATCGTGTCGAGGTTGACGTGGGCGGGCCGTTCGGCTGCAAAGAGAACGCATTCGGCGACGTCGTTGGCAAGCAGTGGCCGGGTGCCGTCGTAGACCTTTTCAGCGGCCTCCTGGTCGCCGCGAAAGCGCACCAGCGAGAACTCGGTGTCGACCATGCCCGGATCGACGCTGGTGACGCGCACGTTCTTGCCGAGCGTTTCCATGCGGATCGCTTCGCAAATCGGCTGCAGCGCGCGCTTGCTGCCGCAGTAGACGCCGCCGCCGACGTAGGCCTTGTGGCCGGCGATTGAGCCGATCACGACGACGTGTCCGCCACCGTGTTCGACCATGTGCGGCAGCAGGCGCCGCGTGACCTCGAGCAGTCCCAACACGTTGGTCTCGATCATCTCGCGCCAGGCTTCGCCGGTGCCGTCGGCGATTTTTTCGGTGCCGCGCGCCAGGCCGGCATTGTTGACCAGCACGTCGACCGGACCGTGGGCCGCGATCGCGGCGTCGACGAAGGCCGCGACGCTGTCGGCGTCGGTGACGTCGAGCTGGTGGCAGAACGCGCCGTCGGCGACGTCCTCCAGTCGTTCGGTGCGGCGGGCTCCCAGGGATAGGCGATCGCCCTTGGCGGCGAATGCCTGTGCGCAGGCCCGGCCAATGCCGGAGCTTGCGCCCGTTACGACGACGTGGCGGCTCATGCCGGCACGATAGCGGCGGCGGCCGCTTCGATTCCATCAAGTGGCGACGCGGAGGCGCCGATGCCATCGGCATGAGCTGCCGCCTAGCCTACGATCTAACCGATGCTGCGACTGGCGAGCTTCATCCGCTGGTCCTGTCTGGCGGCATGTGGCACGGCGATACGATGCTGTTCGACTTCTCGATTGCCGCGTGCGGCCTGTCGGGGCGCGTTGAATGCAATTGGCGCAGCTCGGGGCCGGTCTACCGCCTCGAGCAAGGGGAGGTCACGACCGACGCGCAGCGGCAGGCGGTGGAGCAGCTGACGCAGATTTTGCGGCCCTTCTTTGGCGGCTCCTTCTCCGGAATCCGCGAGGAACAGCTCGCGCAGCTGTACAGCGCTGGCTACTACGAAGGTTCGGGCTACAGCGACAAGGAAAGCCCGATCGAGCGCGAGCTCAAAGGTGCCGTTGCCGAACACGTGGCCACGGCGCTCGGCAGCCGCAAGGTCCTCGATGCGGGCTGTGCCGGTGGGCTGCTGGTGCATGAACTGCGAAACCGAGGCGTAGAGGCGCACGGCTTCGACCATTCGCCGGATCTCGATCGGATCGCTGTGCCCGAAGTGGCTTCGTTTCTTCGGCAAGGATCGCTGACGAACATCCCGTATGGCCCCGAGGATGGCTTCGACACACTGGTCTGCATCGATGTTTTCGAGCACGTGCCAGAAGACCGGGTGCCGAAGATGGTCGAGGAGTTTGATCGGCTCGGGGTCCAATTTTTGGCGGTGCACATCTCGCACACCGAACTCGAGCACGTCGGCCATATCACGCTGCGGCCGCTATCCTGGTGGGACGAGCAGCTTGGGTCGACCTTTCGGCGCGCGCAGTGCGTCGGCGAGCAGCTGTTGGCGCTGCCGGTTCCGTATGACCCAAAGCGCGTGCTGCGGATCTACCGGAAGATCGAAGCGCCGGTTGAGCTGCGGCCTAGGCCGCCGGTGGCCACAGCAGCAGCGCGATCTGGCGGAGCTGTTCCAGCAACGTGAGCGTGGCGATCACGATGACGACGCGGCCGACGGCGGCGTTGCCTTTCTTGACGCTCCAGTGGCTCGCGAGGTAGCTGCCAAGACCGGCGCCGAGCGCCAGCGACAGAGCCGGCGTCCAGGCGATCGCTCCGGCAATCGCCAAGCGGGTGGTGCTGGTGATGGCCGTGATGATGATGACGATCGACTTGGCGGTGTTGACCGCCAGCAGGTCGCGGTTGTAGGCCCTGGCGAGCACCAGGGTGGCGACCAGGCCGGTGCCGACCTGCACAAAGCCCATGTGCAAGCCGATGGTAAAGCAGCCCAAGAACTGCAGCCAGGGCGGCGCTTCGGTTTCGCTTGGGCTTGCGCCGCGCAGCTGCTGGCGCAGCAAGAGCACCATGATGATCGTCAGGTAGCCGCGGAAGATCAGGGGCGGCACTCCGAGCGCGAGTTCGGCCCCGAGCAAGGCGCCGGGCAGCGCACACAGCGCTTGGCCAAACGCGCGCGCGGGAATGCGCCGACCCGCGCGGAGGAAGCCGATGCACGCGAAGGTGCCGATGGCGACGGCGGCCACGCGGGTCGAAGGATTGGCTTCGCCGAGCGGCAGTCCGAATAGGTATTCGAACGCCAGCAGTCCCAGCACGCCGGCGCCGCCGGCGACGTTGTTGATGGCGCCCATCGCCACGCCGACGATGACCGTCAGCGCGATCGGGAGCCAGTCCACGTGAAGGTGTCGTTGCGGCGCGATGCCGTGATGGGGACAGTGCGGTGGGCAGCGCGGCCAGGCGGAGAGCTGCCTGAGGAGACGCCGCCTGAGGAGATACCGCCTGAGGAGATACCGCCCGGGAGACTCGCGGCGGATCAGCTGCCGAGCAGGTCTTGCACCATCTCGCGCTCGCCGACGAGCTCGTTCCAGGTGTTTTGGGCCTTTTCCTTGCTGAACTCGTTCATGTCGAGGCCCTGCACGATCTCCCAGTTGCCCTTGCCGTCCGTGGTGCACGGGAAGCTCGAAATGATGCCTTCGGGCGTGCCGTAGCTGCCGTCGCTGACGACGCACAGCGAAGCCCAGTCGTCCTTGGTCGTGACCGAGTAGAGGCTTTGGGCGTGATCACATGCCGCTTGCGCTGCCGACATTGCCGAGGACTTGCCGCGGGCGTTGATGATCGCCTTGCCGCGCTCCTGCACGGTCGACATAAACGCACCCTTGAGCCAGGCGTCGTCGTTGACGGCCTGCGCAGCGGGCACGCCGTCGATGGTCGCGTGGTGCCAGTCGGGGTACTGCGTGTTGGAGTGGTTGCCCCAGATCGTGACGTTCTTGACGGTCGACCAGTGCTTTTGGGCCTTGAGGGCCAGCTGGGCCTTGGCGCGGCTCTGGTCGAGGCGCGTCATCGCCGAAAAACGATCCTGGGGCACGCCCTTGGCGTTGTGCATCGCGATCAGGCAGTTGGTATTGCACGGGTTGCCGACGACGACCACGCGCACGTCCGGGCCGGCGACTTCGGCGATCGCCTGGCCTTGGCCGATGAAGATCTTGCCGTTGTCCTGCAGCAGGTCCTTGCGCTCCATTCCCGGGCCGCGCGGTTTGCTGCCAACCAGCAGGCAGACGTCGGTATCCTTGAACGCGACCTTGGGGTCGTCGGAGCAGACGACGTCGGTGAGCAGCGGGAACGCGCAGTCGTGCAGCTCCATCTTGACGCCTTCGAGGGCGCCGAGGGCGGGAGTGATCTCCAGCAGCTGCAGCGAGACCTTCTGGTCTGGGCCGAAAATGCCGCCGCTCGCGATCATCGGCAGCAGCGAATATCCGATCTGTCCTGCGGCCCCGGTCACCGCCACGCGCTTCACATTGCTCATGCTGCCATTGCAGCCGGCGGCCAGCTGCTTTCAAGGCTTGGCTGCAGGAGTGGCGCCGGTAGTTGCCGCGTCTCAGTCGTCGCCGAGCCCCTGGGCGACCAGCTGTTGGTGCACGAGAGGTCCGAGTTCGTCGGACATCACGCGCAGATACTCTGGGTGGCGGAGGAAGATCTCGCAGGCTTCCTTGCTCTCAAAGCCAGAGAACAGCGCGAGGTTGTAGCCCTGGCGGTCGTCGGCGGTGTTGTGCGTGACCGTCAAGTGGTCGACGCCGGGCATCGTTTCGATCAGAGCCTGCAGCGATTCGCGGGCGGCGCGAACGTCTGCGATCGAAATGCCTGGCTTGAGCGCGAATAGGATCGTGCAGTGGAACATGAAGCTCGCGCGATCGTGGCGCCGGCGGGGGCCGAGCACAAGCGATCGCGCGTGGCTTCTGTTTCGCCTCAGGCGCCCTTGGCGACCCGCAGCGGCCGGCGCTGGTGCTCCTCTTCGCCAACCGGGTGGCCGAAGCAGACGGCGTCTTCGCCTTCTTGCCAGCAGAAGACGACGTCGCGCTTGGAGCCCCTCGTGTTGGAGGGACCGGGGTTAGAGAGACCGGGCCGCTCGTGGGCGTGGCCATGATCGTGGCGCGGGGCCGTTTGCCCGCTTGCCAGGCTCTTGCCGGGGATATGAATCGTCAGCGGGTTGGTGCGGAGCACCGTGAGTCCGAGGTCTTCGAGCTCGTGCCGGCAGTTGAGCAGCGCCTCGTCGTGCTCCCAGATGCGGGCATCGAGTTCGGCGAGCTCGGTCCGAAGGCCTTCCGGCGTTTCGGCCGATTCGAGTCGTTCCCGCTCGCGGGCAAGATGGCGCCGGTCGTTGCGCCGCTCGAGCATCTCGGCGGCGATGACGCGAACCAGCTTCAGCACCTGGTTGGCTTCGGTCAGTGAGTAACGCTGGTTCATAGGAGCCTCCTTTCGGCGGGCAGTCTCGGATAACGGGGTGTTACGAGACACCCAGAAGAACGTGCCTTCTGGGCTCGACGTTGCAGTCGAAGCCCACTGATCTGTAGTGTGTCGAAACGCATCGGTTACCAAGCCGTTCGCGAACGAACTCTCATGACCGACCGCGATGTAATGGATTTCGACGTGGTGATCGTCGGCGGTGGCCCCGCCGGCCTCAGCACGGCGATTCATCTGGCCAATTTGGTGGAGCGGCACAACGCCGACGTCGATGCCAAGGGCGAAGGCGACAAGCTCGAACCGGAAATCTGCCTGATCGAAAAGGCGCCGGAGCTGGGCGCGCATTCGCTCTCTGGTGCCGTGCTCGACCCGAAGACGCTCAACCAGCTGCTGCCGAACTGGAACGAGCTGGAGCCGAAGGCTCCGGTCGAGGCGCAGGTGCACAAGGACTACGTGCTCTGGCTGAGCGAAAACGGCGGCCGCAAGCTGCCGATCACGCCGCCGCCGCTCAAGAATCACGGCAACTACGTCATCTCACTCAACAAGATGGTGAAGTGGCTGGGCGATATTGCCGAGCAAAAGGGCATCCAGGTATTCCCGGGCTTCCCCGGCGCGGTGCTGCAGCGCGATGGCGCCAAGGTCACGGGCGTGCAGCTCGGCGATTCGGGCGTCGACAAGAACGGCGAGAAGAAGGGCAACCACGAGCCCGGCGGCATCTTGGCCGCCAAGCTGACCGTGCTCTGCGAGGGCAGCCGCGGGTCGATGACCAAGGGTTTGGTCGCGGACCTCAAGCTCGAGGGCATGAACCCGCAGGTCTACGGCATCGGGGTCAAGGAAGTGTGGGAGGTGCCCAAGGGCCAGTGCCCGCCGGGGCTCGTGGTCCACACCATGGGCTACCCGCTGGACAGCAAGACGTTCGGCGGCGGCTGGATCTACGGCATGGGCGAGACCAGCGACGGCAAGAACCTGGTTTCGGTCGGCCTGGTTGTCGGCCTCGACTACCGCGATCCGACCATGGACGGCCACCGTCAGCTTCAGCGCATGAAGCTCAATCCAAAGGTGAAGGCCTTTTTGGATGGCGGCAAGATGCTGCACTACGGCGCCAAGTCGCTGCCGGAAGGCGGCCTCTACTCCATGCCGAAGAACTATGGCGACGGCTTCATGATCTGCGGCGACAGCGCCGGCTTCATGAACAGCATGCGTCTCAAGGGCATCCACCTGGCGATGCGCTCGGGCATGCTCGCCGCGGAGACGCTGTTCGAGTGCCTCAAGAAGGGCGATTTCTCCGAGGCTTCGACCAAGCTCTACGCCGACAAGATCAAGGCCGACTGGGCCCACGACGAACTGTGGAAGTGCCGCAACTTCCACCAGGGCTTCCACAAGGGACGCCTAAGCGGCCTGATCAATGCTGGCTTTGCCCAGCTCTTTGGCGGCAAGGGCGCCTGGTTCTCGGACAAGAAGAAGAGCAAGGCCGGCCACGAATACATGCAGACGCTCGGCGACTACTTCGGCAGCGGCGGCAAGCCGGCCGAGGACAAGCTGGCCGAGGACGGCACGCTGACTTTCGACAAGCTGACGTCGGTCTACAGCTCGGGCACGATGCACGAGGAAGACCAGCCGTGCCACCTGGTGGTCAGCGAGCCGGATCTGTGCTCGACGCGATGTGTCGAGGAGTTTGGCAACCCATGCCAGCACTTCTGTCCGGCCGCGGTCTACGAGATGGAGGACAAGGCGGACGCGAAGCACGGTGTCGATCTCAAGATCAATGCCAGCAACTGCGTGCACTGCAAGACCTGCGACATCATGGATCCCTATCAGGTGATCAACTGGATCACGCCCGAAGGCGGCGGCGGTCCCAACTACACGAACTGCTAGTGCCCTGCATCTGACATCGGGGGCACTACACTAGCGCTGACCGCTCACCTGCGTTCGGTGCACCAAAGCATCGAGTGCGTGGGCGTCCTTTCGGTGGCGGACCACGGCGTCCCGCAGTTCGACCTCCTCGGCGTCGGTCAGCCCAAGCGGCGTCGCAAACGAGGCGACGAGATCTCCCGCTGACGGCACGTGCAGCAGGTGGGAGCCGAGCGACGACTCGACGCCGCGCAGACCGGCTGTGCGCATGGCGTCCACGACCTCGATGTCGCTCGGCCCGGAAATGGGCTGCAGCCGCTCTTCGTCCCAGCCGAGCTCGAGCCAGGCGGCGCGCAGGTCGGGCACCATGTCGGGCGCGGGCACGTCGACGACGAATCGACCGCCCGGTCGAAGGTTTTTTCGAACCAGGGTGGCGCAGGCATCGGCCGGCAACACCGGCCCAGTGGTCGGACAAATCAGCAGCGAATCGAACGTCCCGAAGGTCTCCTCGCCGGTCGCTTCGAGCAGCAAGAGGCGCAGCCCGGGCCAGTCACGACCGGCTAGATCGTCGGCTAGGGCCTCGTCCGTCAGTACCAACGTGAGTTCGCCCGCTTTGCCGATCAGCGCAAGCAGCTGCTGCGCCTCGTCGCGCCGAGGCGCCAGAGCGAGGAGACGGTTGCCCTTGCGCGCCTCGAGACGGGCGATCGCACTATCGAACCAAGGTGCGGCCGGGTGCGGATGCATGCTGGAAGCGTAGCGGGTGTCTTCCACGACGCGCCTTCGCAGGCCACAATCCCTGCGCGTGCGCAGCGATCCGCGAGAACTACATTGGCGAGGCTTTGACCTGGTGGTCATCGGCGCTGGCATCCAGGGCGCGGCGATTGCGCGTGACGCGTCGCTGCGCGGCCTGTCGGTGCTGCTGGTCGAAAAGCGCGACGTAGCGGCCGGCACAAGCTCGCGTTCGAGCCGTCTCGTCCATGGCGGCCTGCGCTACCTGCGTTCGGGCCACGTGTCGCTGGTGCGCGAAGCGCTGGCCGAGCGCGAACTTCTGCTGCGGCTCGCTCCCCACCTGGTCCGGCCGCAGCCCATGCTGATGCCGTTTTTCCGAGGCGGGGGTCTGCCGCGCTGGCAGCTGCGCATCGGCACCTGGCTCTACAGCAAGCTGGCCGGCCGCAGCACCCTGCCCAAGCCCCGTCGTCTGTCGGCAACGGATGCGGTGGAGGCGTTTCCGGGGTTGCGCACCGAGGGGCTGCGCTCGGCGCTGGAGTTTCAGGATGCGCGCACCGACGATGCCCGCTTGACCTTGGCCAACGTCTTCGGCGCGGTGGCGGCCGGCTGCCGCTTCGTCAACCACGTCGAGGTGGTGAGCTGGGACGGCCAAGGTGTGGTGCTGGTCGATCGCATCGGCACGGAGCAGGTCGAGGTGCGGGTGCATGCGCGCAAAGTTGTCAATGCCGCGGGTCCGGCCGTCGATCGCGTGCGTCGGGCGCTGGGGATCGACGGCGAACCGCTCGTGCGCACGACGCGCGGCAGCCACGTGGTCCTGCCCGAACGTGCCGGGGAGCTGGCCTTGGCGGCGTTTCTGCCCGACAAGCGCATCCAGTTTGTGGTGCCGCACGCCGGCGGAACGCTGTGTGGCACGACCGATGTCGATGACCCGCTCGAAGGCAATGAGACCGGGCCCCCGCGCGAAGACCTCAAATACCTGCAGGAGGCCTTGGGCTGGCTGCTGGATCCCGCTCCGCAGCTGCGCGACATGCAGTTTGCCTATGCGGGTTGGCGTGCGTTGCCGGCCGTCAAAGGCCCCGCTGGCGGCTTGAATCGCGAGGCGTTTCTGGTCGATGAGCAGGTTTCGGGTGGCACCGTGCACACGGTTGTCGGCGGCAAGTTGACGACGCACCGTTCGTTTGCCGAGCGCGTCGTCGCCAAGCTCTTCGATCTCAGTGCGCCATCGCCAACGCGTACGCTGGCTCTGCCGGGTGGCGACGGCCCGCGCGAAGTGGACGATCCGCTGTGGTGGCGTCACGGCAGCCGCGTCTCGGCGCTGCGCGAGTTCATGCGCGAGAATCCAGAGACAGCAGAGCCGCTGTGTCCGCATCGCCCGTTCCTGGTTGCGGAACTGGTGCAGGCAGTGCGCCACGAAGGCGCGGTCCGGTTTGCCGATGTGATGCTGCGGCGATTGACGCACGTGATGGGGCCCTGTCTCGACAGCTCGTGCCTGCTGCGCGCGCACCTGTGGTATTTGCGCGAGAGCCCCGTTCTTGTCGATGAGGATTCGCATTCGGCTGTCGCTGCAGTGCGACGCGAAGTGGCGGAAATGACCGGCGACCTTTCGCCTCGAACCGGCGAACGAACCGAATCGTGACAGCTCGTGTCGTGCCTCTCAGGTCACGGCGTTGCTGCTTCTCGGCAGACAGTATGAAACATGCGTTCGTCGCAGCGCCTTGCGACGAACGTCCTCGCATCCCGGATCATGCCCCGTCTACCAGATGCACAACACTAGCGAACCGAGAGTCCTCTACGAATGGCCGGCGCCGCTGCGCTGGCTGGATCGTCCCGCTTTGGTGCCGGAAACCGCGTTTCGCGGCCACGTGGTTGCCCTCCTGCTTGTGCGCTTCGACTGCGCACACAGTCGTGTTGCGGCGTTTGAGTTGGCGTCTGCGGTCGCCTCCGCGAAGCGGCTCGACGACCCGATTGCGTTTGTGGTTGTGCGCGTCGAGGCCGACGAATGGGGCGACTCCGGCGGGTCGCAGCCGCAGATGCCGCCGCCCGGTGACGGCCGGCAGACACTGCCGTTCCCGGCCGTCACGGCGTGCACGACATCTGCTGCTCTGCGGCAGCATGCGCTGCACACCGCAGCACTGCCTCAGCTCGTCTTGCTCGACGCCGAAGGCCGCGTTGCAGCGAACAGCGAGGGAGTGCCGCGCCGTCGGCGCGCTCGCGATGCGATCACGTCGCTGCTGCGGGCGGGGCTCGAGGGCGGGCAACTTGCATCGGTACCGTTTGCTCCCGTCGGCGTTGCTGCCGTCGATCCGGCGGCCGGGCCGCTGGCGACCGATCGCTACCCGCTCACTGCGCACGCTGTTTGCGTGCACGGCGAGGGCGAGGATCGCAGCTACTGGTTCGCGTCGCCTCAGCGTGCCCAAGTGATGCGTTTCGATGCCGAAGGCCGCTGCACGCTCACGGTCGGGTCGGGGGCGACGGGTCAGCAAGACGGACCGCCCGCAACCGCGAGCTTCGTGCAGCCACACGCGCTGTGCGCGCACGAGCACCTCATTGTCGTAGCCGACGGCATGGGCCAGGCGTTGCGTTCGATTGATGCAGAGTCGGGCACGGTCGAGACCATCTGTGGCAACGGGCAACTCGGCAGCGATCCACACGGCGGCGGCTACGGTCGCGATCAGGCGCTTGCTTCGCCGCATGGGCTGGTCTCGAGAGACGGCGGGCTCTTCGTTTGCATGGCCGGGACCGACCAAATCTGGCAGGTCGATCCGATGACCGGTGCAGCCATGGCGTGGCTGGGAGGTGCGGCGGATTCGTTTGTCGTCGAAGGCGGCGACGTGGCGCTACGTGATTTTGTGCAGCCGGTGGCGATCGCTGGCCTCGACGACGATCTCTGGGTTTGCGAATCGGGTGCCGTATCCGTCGTGGGCCTCGCCCACGTCGAGCGACGCGACTTCGCGCAGGGGCTGCAGCAGCCGGCGGCTGTGTGTGTTGTCGCAGGCCGCGTCCTGGTCGCAGATGCTGGGGCTGGGTGCGTGCTCTCGTTCGACCCGGAAACTGGCGAACGGCTGCGCTGCGCGGGTCCCGAGCACGGTCTGGTCGAGCCGGTCTCGTTGGCGCACGATGGCGAGCGTCTGCTGATCTGCGATGCGGGCCGTGGCCTGGTCCTGGCGATGGAGCCGACGCAGATCGATCGAGAGGGCGGCGAGGAGGCTCTGGCCGAATGGGAGCTTCACGACGTGCCGGCCGCGCCGCCCGCAGAGGACCTTGAGCCAAGCGATCGGCCGGTGATCGCGCAGCTGGCGGAGCCGATCCGAATCCACGAGTTTACGGACGTTGCCGTGCACCTTGAGCTGTCGGCGGAGCATGGCGTGCCCGACGGCAGCTCGGCATCGATCGAGATCGTCGATGAGGCTGCCGCGACGCTCGCGTGTGAGCGCGACACGGTCGCTGTTGTCGAAGGGGGCGAAGCGGTCGTGCTGGTGCCGACGGAAGCGGCGATCGATGGCGGGGCGTGGCGGATCCGGCTGCGGGTGGGATCGCTGCACCTGCACTATGTCGTGCCCGTTGAGATCCTCGCGGCAGGAGCGGAGGTCGTGACGATTCGGCGCGCGGGCCGATAGCAGGTATGGCCCATCCCGATACTGGCCCATCCCGATACTGGCCAGTTGGAGTGTCGTCCGCTAGGCGCGCAGGCAGCGCAGCGAGCCGTCGGGCTCCATCAGGGTGAACGCGGGGCGGGCGCCTGGCTGCAGCGAGCCGAAGGGTTCGGCCCCGATCAGGCGGGCCGGGTTGTGGCTGGCGATGCGCGCGAGCGTCCAGGGGCCGGCCTCGTCGACGTAACGCAGAAATCGTTTTGCCGCGAGGGCCATGGTCAGCGCTGAGCCCGCTAGGTTGCCGTTGCGGTCGCGCACGACGCCGTCCTTGGCGGTGACGTCGATCCCGGATAGCTGGTAGTTGCCGTCCGGCATGCCGGCCGCCGCAACCGCATCCGTGACGAGCGCGAAGCGATCGGGGCCGAGGGTGCGGAAGGCCAGCCGCACCATGGCCTGATGCACGTGCACGCCGTCGACGATGGTCGGGCACAGCACGCGATCGTCGTCGAGCGCGAGCGCCGCCGGGCCCAGTTCGCGGTGGTGGATGCGTCCCATGACGTTGAATAGGTGGGTGACGGACCGGGCTCCGGCGTCGACGCAGTCGGTGAAGCCGTCGCTGCTCTGGCAGTGTCCGAGGGCCACCGTCGTGCCGGCAGCGACGAAGCGGCGGGTCGCGGCGGCCGCCAGCGGGCGGGCGGCGGCGAGCGTGACCAGGCGCAGCTGGCCGTCGGCGGCTGCGAGCAGTTCGTCGATCCGCTGGGGCGTCGGATCGACAAAGTGCTGTTCGGGGTGCGCCCCGGCTGTCGCCAAGAACGGCCCCTCGAGGTGCAGTCCGAGCGGCTCGGCACCGCGCGCCTGGCCGGGCCAGTCCCGGCACCAGCGGGCCACTGCGCGGACCTGATCGAGGAGCGGGCCCCATTCGGCGGTGATCAGGGTCGGCAAAAACGCGGCCGCGCCACCGGCCCAGACGGCCTCGGCCACCGCGTTGAGCGCTTCGGGGGTGGCCTCGTCGACGCTGCGCCCGCCAGCGCCATTGACCTGCAGGTCCACCAAGCCCGGCAGCAGCGTGCCCGCGAGGTGGGGCGCGCCCGGAGCCGCCGGCTCTTGGTCGACGGCCAAGATGCGTTCGTCCGAGGCCGCAATGCGCGTGCGGAGCTGCACCGTATGCGGCAACACTGCCCGGTCGACGGTCCACTCGCTGGCGATCACGGCCCGAGAATAGGTTGCCTTTGTGCGAGCCGCCAGCATCGCCATGGCAAGACGCCAAGGTTGGCCTAGGATGTTGTCATGCGGGCGCTGTCCGTGCTGCTGTTTCTGGCCTGTGGATCGATCGCTGGTGTGCTGCTTTCTCGAGTGGTGCCGGACGATCTGCGGTCCTACATGGCCCAACGATTGCCGACCCAGCCGTTTGAGCTCAAACGGTCTCCCGAAGACCTGCTGCAGGTCACGGAGTCGCGCTGGCTGTTCGTGCCGCACCTGTTCGGTGACTTCGACCTGGAGATGGACGTCGAGCTCGCGGCAGGCGTCGATCTCGACCTCTTGCTCCGGCGCGCGGAGCCCTACCGCATGGGCGACGTGCTGCCGCAGTTCTCGGGCCGCTACTCGGTTCTGAGGCTGTCCGCGGATGGGGAGCCTGCCGCCAGTGACGAACGTCTCTCTGCGTCGTCCGACGACTGGCGTTGCGACGGCTGGCTGCGCGACATCCAGGCGATTGAGCATCCGCACGTGGAGGGCGTCGATCTCGCGGCAGGGCACCTCGCCACGGTCTGGATTGAGGCGCGCGGCCGCACGCTGCGGGCCAACGTCGCTGGCAAGCAGCTGCCCGCCTATCAGGCTGAAGACCACTACGGCTCCTTCAGCATGCTGTCGAAAGGCGGCAACGCCGTCGTGCATCGCTTCGTCATGCGGCCCGTCGTCGGCTCCGAACGCTGGCTGTGGTCGCCGTGGACATGGGCCGGCATCGGGGCCGCACTGGCGGTCTTGCTGGCTTTGGTTGCGTATCCCCGTCGGCGCAGCCGGCCGCGTTTCGTGCTGGCCGGCGTCGTTTCGCTGCTGGTGTTTTGGCTGGTGCTGCGGCCGATTGACCTGCAGTACCGGTTGCCGGATCTAGCGACCCTGGCAACGACCATGGCGCTGTGGCCCGTCGCCGCACTGCTGGTTCTCTTCGATGTGTCGCTGTGGCTCCGTGTGCCGCTGGCCGCTGGCTGGCTGGCGCTGAGCTTCTTCGCGCTGCCGCACTTTGCGGTCGACGATGCGGCGCGCGACCGGCTGTTCGGCATCAAAGCCAAGAACGAAATCGCCGAAGCCCATGCGCGTCTCGTGCGTGGGCCAGGCGGGCTCTACGACCTGTCGCACGAAGGCCCGACGGTGTTCTTGCTCGGCGGTCAACCGGTCTACGACGTCGGTGCTCAGCCGTCCGAGCACATTGGCGTGCAGCTCGAATCGCAGCTGCGCGCGCGCCTCCGCCAGCCGGTTGAAGTGCCCAGCCTGCCGACGTTCGACGGCTGGTCGGCGCAGCAGTGGCGCATGTTCGACTGCTGCTACCAGGCGTATCGGCCGCGGGTTGTCGTGCTGGGGATCGGCGGTTTTGAAGGCATCGAAGACGAGCGCACCGGCGAGCCGCGGTCGACGCCCACGTCGCTGGCTACGACCCTGCGTGCGGCCCTTGCCGACTGTCAAAGCCGCGGCCGCGCGCTGGTGCTGTATGCGGCGCCGGAGACCGCCGACGAGTATGTCGATGCGCTGCGGACCTTCGCCCGGGCCGCGGATCCGGAAGTCTCTGTCGTCGTCGGCAAAGCCGGTGAATCGGCCAGGATCACGGCCGAGCGGCTTGCGGCGGCCATCGAACCTCTGCTGCGATGAGCATGTCTAAGGAAGATCTGACGGAGATCGCGAGCCTCTGCGGCAGCGAAGAACCAGCCAAGGTTGCGCGCGGCTACAACCGCGCCATCGCGTGCATGGGGCGTGAGCCCGAAGCGCGTCGGTTGGCGGCAGCTGCCTATGACCGCGGCCGGGCGCTCGATGGACGCCGGCAGAAGTTCGGCACGGCCACGATTCACTGCGATGGCCAGATCCAGCTGTGGCCCTGTGAGCCGCGGACGACCGACAGCGAGCGGGCCAAATGGGGGCTGCCGTCGCTGGCGAAGCTCGTCGATCGCGCCTCCGAGGAATCGGTCGTCGGCAAGACACCGCTGCGGCGACTGGCGCGGGCGCGGCGCCGGGCGCTATCGAGCGAGCACCGCACCAATGCCGACTTCGCGGCCGCTGGCTTGACCGCTCTCGAGGACCTCGTCGACGCCTCGAGCATCCTCGGGGTCTACTGGCCCCTGCCCGATGAGGCCGACCCGAGGCCGCTCGCCCGGGCGCTGCGCGACCACTGCGGGGCTCGCCTCGCCCTGCCGGTAACGCTCGAGGGCGAGGGGGAAATGGAGTTCCGCATCTGGTCAGAGCACTCCGATCTCGTCGATGCGGGCTACGGCACGCTGGGGCCGGCAGGCGATTCGGATCCGGGCGCGCCCGCGCCGACGGGTGTGACCGAAAAGAATGGGCCACCCGCACAGGCTGTCGATCCGGCGATCGCCGGGTCTTCTGCGGGATCTTCTGCTGGATCTTCTGCTGGATCTTCTGCTGGCTCTTCCGCTGGATCTTCTGGGCGGTGCGAGCCCACGATTGTCCTGGTGCCGCTGGTTGCCTTCGATGCAGACGGCCGGCGGCTCGGGCAGGGCAAGGGCTACTATGACCGGGCGCTGCACGGCGATGTGTTGGCCGTTGGCGTTGCGTTTGCGTGCCAAGAGCTGTCGGCGGTGCCGACCGAGGCGCACGACCGCTACCTCGATGCCGCGGTTACCGAGGACGGCTTTCGCTGGTTCGCCGAAGGTCCATCGACCGCAGCCGGGCGCTCGCGCTAAGGTCGAGAGCATGCATCCCGGTCTGATCGTCGCCTTCGCTCTGCTGGCCGGACTGATCGTCTTTGGCTTGCGTGGCTGGGAGCGTATGGCTCGCATCCGTCGTCAGCAGATGCCAGGCAGCACTTGAGGCCGCACCGCCGTGGCGCGTGCCGCCCGACCCGACGACACCCCGGACCTGCCGCGTTCTTTGGATCCGGACGCGACCTGGATCGCCGTGCGTGCTGCCGATGCGCAGTCGGTTGTAAAGGCGTTGGGGCTTCGAACCGTGTTGCCGGCCAGCTGGCGCGGCGGCCTCGCTGCGGTGCGTAGCGAGGGCGTGTTTGTGGCGCCTTGTGTGGCTGGTTGGGTGCTGGCTGTCGGCTGCGATCTGGCCGAACGCACGCGCGATTCGAGCCAGCTCGAGTCGCTGCTGCCAGCTCTGAGCGAAGAGTTCGAGGTTGCGTGCTGGTTCACCAGCCACACCGAACGAGATGTGCATGGCTGGGCGCTGGCCGAGCGCGGCAGCTTGGTGCGCGGCTATGGCTACTCCGAAGAGCATGGCCACATCTACTGGTACGGCGACGTGACCGAAGTCGAGCGCGAACTCGGCTGTTTCGTCGACGATCCGCGCGACCGATCGGATGACGACGTCAAGTGGTGGCCCGACGCGCGCATCGTGCAGGCCATCGCCAGCGCTTGGTCGCTCGATCCGGGCGCCCTTGAGCAAAGCCGGACGAAGGCGGAGGCGACGGGCTGGGTTGGGCGTCTATAGCGTGAACTCGGATGCTGCTTCTGTCGGCTGCGACGCGTCGTCTGCAGGCGCCGCTTCTTCCAGCCGCATCTCATTCGGCTCGGGTTCCAGAATCTTGAATTGGGCAATGTGCGTGCGCAGCCCGTCGAGATCATCGTGCATGGTTTCGATCGTTGCCGACAGCTCCTCAGAGGCGGCGGCGTTGGCTTCGACCTGATGCTGCACGCTGTGTAGGTGGCCTTCGATCTCAAGAGCGCTGTCGCGCTGGCTGGCCGTGCCGCTGTCGATGCGCTTCATGCTCGAGCTGACCTGGCCGGCGTAGTCGTGGATCGAGTCAAGCGCTTCGGCCACCGCTTGGCTGAGCGCGTTGCCGCTCGAAGCGTTGTTGGAGGCTTCGTCCATGTGGGTGCGCGTGTCCTGCGCCGCCACCGCGCTGCGTAGTGCCAGCGACCGGACCTCTTCGGCAACGACGGCAAAGCCCTTGCCTGCTTCGCCGGCTCGCGCCGCTTCGACTGCGGCGTTGAGCGCCAGCAGGCTGGTTTGGAATGCGATGTCCTGGATCGTCTCCATGACGCGCTGCTGCTGGTCGTTGGAGGATTGAATCGCGCGCATGGCTTCGACCATCGACGTTGCGGCGCGTGAGGCCTCGTCGCTCGCCACGTTGGTTTTGGTTGCGGCGGCGTCGGTGGCAGAGGCTTCCTTCGCGCTGCTGCCGAACTCGGCCGTCAGCCGCTCCATGGCGCTGCCGACACTTTGAACCGCTTCGCTCTGCGACACGGCGCCGTTGGAAACGCTCTGGGCAGCCTGTCGGATCGTGGTGCCGCTGTCGTGCATGCGCTGAACCATGACGTTCGTTTCGGACAGCACCAAGGCGACCTCGCGAAAGGCCTCGTTGAGGCCTTTTGCGATCGTGCCGAACTCGTCCTGTGTGTTCAGCTCAATCGGTTGCGTCATGTCGCGGTCCGCGATGCGCTGGATGCCGGCCAGGAGCGTTGCGACCGAATGCTTGATGCTCCTGCCCGTTCGAGCTAGCAGGGCGAGGCTCGCGGCGAGAGCCAGCACGAGAATGGCGCTGCGGCTCGATACGGCCTGGACGGCGACTGCTCGGCTGCTGTTCGAGAGTTCGGTGAGGTGCACCGCCAGGCGGCTTTCGATCTCGGCGAGCGTGTTGATCTGGGCCGTTGCGGCGTCGAACCATCGTGCGGGTGCCACGCCCCAGCCACTACTGGAGCCGCCCGCGAGCACGGGGGACTGCAGCTTGTCGACGGCTTGCCACGACGCACTCTCACGCAGCTCGGCGAGCGACGAACGGATGTCTGCGGGCGCGTAGCGATCGAGCGTGGCCAGCAGCATCTCGGAGCTCCGGGCCAACGACGTGACGGCCGCAAGCTGCGACGCGCCGATGCTGTCGTTGCTAAAGACGTTGGCGAACTCGGCGCGCTTGATGCCGGTGAGCTCTTTGCTCCGCAGCAGTGACGCGTAGGCAAACCACCTGCGAGCGACCTGGCCGTTGCGAACCGTCTTGGCAACTTCTTCAACGAATCGTAGGAGCTGTCCATTGCCGGCCGTGTACCAGCGCAGCACTGCGCCGCGGTTTGCTTCGCGGCTATCGACGCCGTTGCGGCGCATGGCCAGACTGGCGAAGTGTGTCAGCGCGTCGTTGAGAGCCTGGTGCGCGATGTCCGGAAGCTCGGCTTCGGCGATGCGTGTCTCTAGCTCCACCAGCCGCTGATCGGTCGCGATGCGCTGCTGGTCGAGACGCGGGCGGTGCTCGCCGTTCTTGCTCGACAAAAACAACGATGTTGTGCCGCGTTCCTTCTGCGTCTCGTGCAGCAACTCACCAGCGGCGACGCCGACGGCTACTGCGTTCGAGAGCTGCTTTGCGGTCGCGATGCGTTCGACTTGCTCCATGATCTCGCGGCTGGCGATCGCAACCAGGGCGACTGCCGGGACCAGAAACAGAAAGACTACGCGCGTGCTGACGCGGCTTAGACGGGCTCGGATCGCCACCTTCATACACCTGCTATCGAGCATTCCGTCTCGGCGCCGGACAGGTCTTTCCCAGGCTGATCGCGCCGGATTCGCCGAGGAACTTCCCTTGCACGGAAGAGCTCTGTAAGGGCTGCCGCGGAGTCCGTTGAGGGGTTACCCTGTTTGGCCGATGCCGCGCTCCGCCTGCTTTTGGATCTTGACCGCTGCCGCTGTTGTCGCGGCCGTATGGCAGGCTTGGGCGCTCGCCTGGACCTGCGACGACGCCTTCATCACGTTCCGCTACGCGCAGAACTTCGTGGATGGCCACGGCTTGGTGTTCAACCTGGATCCGCAGGAAGCGCCGGTCGAGGGGTATACGAATTTCAGTTGGACGATGTGGCTGGCGCTTGGCGCCATGTTCGGCTGGAGCCACGAGGGCATGACGACGTGGTCGGTGTTTTGGGGGATCGCATGCCACGCGGGCACCGTTGTGCTGCTCGCTGCGATGGCGTGGCGATCGAGCGGCGGCCGGGCCGTGATGCCGATCGCGGCGTGCGCCTACGCATCGATTCATCACGCCGCGTCGCTGGCGCCGGCCGGGCTCGAGACGGCGCTGTTTGTGCTGCTGGTGACGGCCATGCTGAAATCGGTGATAGCGGTGCGCTGCGCGCGCGATGCCTGGCTGCTCGGCTTTCTCGGCGTGCTTTGCGCCATGACGCGGCCGGATGGGGGCCTGTTCGTCGCGGTTGCGGGGCTGTTTGTGCTCTACGATGCGTGGCGGCGTCGGGCCCCGCGACTCCTGTTGGCCTACGTCTTGCCCAGCGTGCTGGTGTTCGCGCCCTACTTGCTGTGGCGGCACGCCTACTACGGCTCTTGGGTGCCGAATACCGCCGTCGCGAAGTCCGCGGGCGAGGCCTACCTGAAGATTGGCGTTCCGTATGTGACGGACTTCTTTTTGTGCTACTGGGCGCTGCTGCCGGTGGTGCTGGTGCTGCTGGGGTTCTCGCTGCGGCGCGGCGATTTGCTGGCGACCATCTCGCCGTACCTCGGCCGGCGACCGTGGTTCGCAATTGCGGCGTTTGCGCTGCCGTACACGGGCTTTGTGGCGTGGGTGGGCGGCGACTTCATGTTTTCGCGCTTCCTACTGCCGGTGCTGCCGGCGCTGTTGATTGGCTGGGACTTTGCCTGCCAGCGCTGGCGGGCGGCGTGGCTGCAGCCCGCGCTGGCGGTTGGGCTCGTGGTGGGGCTGCAGCTGCGCGTCGAGCCTGATGGCCTCGACGACCACCGCAAGATCGTCTCGGACAACCGTCGCATTTCGATGAAGGAGCTGGCGCCCGGGCTGACGTTGGTCGACGCGTCGCGGATCGTTGGCACCTACCTGCGGGATCTATTCGCGGATCTCGACGTGCGCGTCGCCATCACCGGCGGCCACGCCAACATCGCATTTCGCGCCGAGGTCCCGGTGGCCGTCGAATGCGCTGCTGGGCTGACCGACGCGCACATCGCGCGGCTGCCGGCGCCGCGCGGCAAGCCCGGCCACGACAAGCCGCGCGATCCGCGCTACCTGGAGAAGCGCGGCGTGCACTTCATGTTTGAGAACAACTACCTGATGCCCGCGGATCCGTGGCGCACGGTGATGTTCAAATCCGTTGGCTTTCCAGTGCGGCTGGTGACCTGGGACCGCGAGCTGATGCGCGAGTTGAAGCGGCGCGACCCCAACATAGACGTGCGCGACTTCGAAGCGGTGCTCGACGACTATTTGGGCAAGGCGGCCGGCCTGCCGCGCAAGCGCGTGCGCGCCGACTACGCCAAGTTTCGTCGCTTTTACTTTGAGCACAACGAAGACCCCGAACGCGAAGCTGCGTTCGAGGCGCTGGTGCGCTAGCGAATCGCGATCAACTCCGCTTCAGCGCGAGCACGGCTGCGAACAGCAGCGATGCGATGCCAACCAGGCCGACGACCACAACGGGGTCGGTCCAGCGCTTCCACAGCTGGTCCTGTGGGTGTGCCGTCTGCGGGCCCGCGTGCGGGTGCGCGTGGCCGTGATCGTGGCCGTCACCTGCGGGCCGTTCGCCGTGCGCGCCCTCGTGTGCGCCGTGCGCATCGCCGTGGCCCGAGCTTGGCGGGTGGCCGCTGTGAGACTCGCCGCCGTGCGACTCATCGCTGTGGCCGCTGTGCGCCTCGTGGCCATGCGCCCCGTGGGAATCGTGCGAATCATGTGAATCGTGCGCGCCGCCGTGGCTGGTTTCGCCCATTGGGGCGGAGGGGAAGTCCATGATCGGCAGGTCGCCGTGTGCAGCGCTTGCGTGACTGTCGTGGCCATGGGGTTCGGCGTGGCCGCCGTGGCCGCCGCCCGCATGCGAATCGTGGTTCGCGTGGCTGTCGTGTCCGCCGTGCTCATCGTGCGTGGCGGCACCGTGCTCGTTATGCGAACCGTGCTCGTCGTGCGCACTGTGAGCGGTGTGCGAACCGTGCTCGTCATGTGCGCTGTGAGCGGTGTGCGCGCCGTGCTCATCGTGTGAACTGTGATCGCCGTGATCGCCGCGCGACGCGTGGCTCTCGTCGCCGTGCCCGTGACCCGAAGGCGGCGTGTGGCCGGGCTGGCCGTGGTTGCTCTGGTCGTCGTGGCCGTGCTGCGTGCTGCTGGTGCTGGCGAACTGCGCCGCCTCGAAGCGGTCGCCGGCTTTCAGCCAGTGCAGGTCGCCGCTGCCGACGTCGTAGAACGCGGCCAGCATTGAGAACTTGCCTTGGTTTTCGAGCGTGCGCAGCAGCGCGCTGCGCGAGCGCGTCTCGCGAATCGTGCGCACGACGTTGGTGCGCGAAGCGACCGCCAGCGAATCGTTGCCGCCCTGTTTCTTGGCCGCGGCGATCGATGGCTCCAGGCTCTTGAGCAGGCGTCGCTGGTGCGGCGTCATCTGCTGCTGTTCCGGGTGATCGCCGGCGTCCGCCAGCAGTTCGCAGCGGTTGTGGCCCATGACCACCAGCAGCGAAGCGCCGAGCCGGCCGGCCGCAAATTCGATGCTGGCGAGCGTCTCGTCGGTCAGCGTGTTGCCGGCGGTGCGGACCACGTAGAGTTCGCCAATGCCGGCGTCGAAGACGTGTTCGGGCGAGACCCGCGAGTCCGAGTCGGTCACCACAATCGCGAGCGGCTGCTGTCCTTCGGCAAGCTGTTGGCGCCGTGCCATCGACAGATCCGGCTCGGGCCGGTTGTCGCCGAGGAAGCGGCGGTGGCCGGCGCGCAGCATGCGCAGAGACACGTGTGGCGGCAGCCCGTGCGGGACCGAGCCGAGCAGCGTGGCCACGTCGATCTTCGGGTCGGCGGGCAGCGGCCGCGTCGGCAGCCACTCGACCTGGCCGTTTTCGTGGTAGCGAGCGGCGACGACACGGAACTTGTCGACCGAGGCGTAGCGGCGCAGCAGTTCGCTCCGGCGCAGGCACTCGGTGGCGGTCGACTGGGCGTGCTCTTCCTGGCAAAGCTGCTGCAGCTCGGCACCGCCAAGGTCGAGTCTCCTGGCCTTGCGCACCGACGGCTCAATGCGCTCGAGCAGCTTGATGATCGAGGGGCTCAGGTGCTCCGTTGGCGGGGCGGTCAGGTCGCGGGAGGCCGTCTGGGCGATCGCCGCGTCGACCAAATCGCAGCTTTGGTGGCCGAGCACCACGCAGAGCGGGATGTTGAGCGTCTGAACGGCGTGCTCGATGGTCGCGAGCGCTTCGGAGCCGAGCACGTGGCCGGCCGTACGCACCACGATCAGTTCGCCAAGTCCCGTGTTGAAAAGGTGTTCGGGCGGGACTTGGCTATCCGCGCAGGTCACGACGACCGCAAACGGGCTTTGGCCGCGCGCCAGCGTTCGGCGCACGCCTTCGCCGATTGGCTGAGGCACGCTCTGCTCGGTGGCGAAGCGCTGGTTGCCCGCCCGCAGGGCGCTCAGGGCCTCTTCGGGCGATCGTTGGCCAACAGCAGAGCCGCAGAGGGCCAGCGTTAGCGTCGAAAACAGCAGTGGATGGTTGCGAAGCATGATGGTGTCGTCTCGTCGAAGCCCAGCGTTGGGTTCTTCGGCACCATCGGCATGGCTGTCGCAAAACTGCTCGGTAGTTCGCACAGGGCGCTGGCATGGTGGCCAGGCAGGCCCTGGATTTGCGTTCGGGGCCGCCGGCGGCCGGCCGGCCCGTTGACCGCGGGGCGCCCGGCGCTAACCTGCTTGCCCTCGATCACGGCGGAGACGCCAGATCGGCCCGAGGCGGCTGCGGCGCCGGCGGGCGACCAATCCCGCCGCGACTACAGCATAGCCCGCATTTCGATGTCCACTCCAACCTCCAAACCAGCCATGTCCGACAAGAAGGAGTCCGCCGAGACCCGCCGGATCCGTCAGCTCCGCAACTTTGGCGTCATTGCCCACATTGATGCGGGCAAGACGACCTTCAGTGAGCGCGTCCTCTACATCACCGGCAAGAGCCACAAGATCGGTGAGGTCCACGACGGCGGCGCCACGATGGACTACATGAAGGAAGAACGTGATCGCGGCATCACGATCACGTCGGCGGCAACGTCGTGCGTGTGGCGCGACTACACGCTCAGCCTGATTGATACCCCCGGACACGTCGACTTCACGGTCGAGGTGGAGCGCTCGCTGCGCGTTCTCGATGGCGCAGTCGGCGTCTTCTGTGCCGTTGCCGGCGTGCAGCCGCAGTCGGAAACCGTTTGGCGTCAGGCCAACCGCTACAAGGTCCCGCGGATCGCGTTCGTCAACAAGATGGACCGCACCGGCGCGGACTTCTACAAGGCCGTCGACTCGATGCGCACGCGTCTGAGCGCCAACCCGGTCCCGATCGTGATGCCGATCGGCAAGGAGAAGGACTTCGTCGGCGTGGTCGACCTGGTCGAAATGAAGAGCTACGTCTGGGCGGACAACGACGCGCGTGAAGTCACGATCGGCGACGTCCCCGACGACCTCAAGGAAGAGGCTCAAAAGCAGCGCGACATCATGGTCGAGGCTGTCGCCGAGTGTCATGACGAGGTGCTTGAGAAGTTCATCGAAGGCCAAGAGGTCAGCCAAGAGGAGATCGTCATGGCGATCCGCAAGGGCGCCCTCGACCTCAAGATCACCCCGGTCTTCTGCGGCTCGGCGTTCAAGGACAAGGGCGTGCAAAACGTTCTCGACGCCATCGTCGCCTACCTGCCGAGCCCGCTGGACGTGCCGCCGATCGAAGGCGTCAACCCAGAGGACGAGTCCAAGGTCGTGCGCGAACTCAACAGCGAGCAGCCGTTTGCCGGCCTCGTGTTCAAGACGATCAGCGATCCGAACGGCGATTTGACCTTTATCCGCCTCTACACGGGCGAGATGAAGCAGGGCGAAAAGTACTACAACGGTCGTACTCGCCGCTTTGAGCGCGTTGGACGCCTGATGCGCATGCACGCGATGACGCGCGAGCCGCTCGACGTCGCCAAGGCTGGCGACATCGTTGCTGTGGTCGGCGTCAAGGATGCAATCACGGGCGACACGCTGTCGACCCGCGAAGCGCCGGTTGTCTACGAAGCGATGACGTTCCCCGAGACGGTCATCAGCATGGCCATCGAGCCGAAATCGGCGGGCGATCGCGACAAGCTGTCGACGGTGATCGGGCGTCTTGTGCGCGAGGACCCGTCGTTCAAGGCGGTCTCGGATGAGGCCACCGGCCAGATGGTCATCTCGGGCATGGGCGAGCTTCACCTCGAGGTGAAGTGCAACCAGATCAAGAATGACCACAAGATCGACGTCACCGTCGGCAAGCCGAAGGTTGCCTACAAGATGACGCTCAAGGGCCCCAAGCAGGTCGAAGCGCGTCACATCAAGCAGTCGGGTGGTTCGGGTCAGTTCGCCGTTGCTCGCGTCAACTTCAGCGTCAACGACGAGGTCGAATACTGCGAGTTCATCGACTCGATCAAGGGCGGCTCGGTGCCGCGCGAATACATCCCGGCAGTGGGCACGGGCATCACGGCAGCCGTCAAGGGCGGTGGCCGAGACGGCTTCCCGTTCTGCAAGGTTGTTGCGGAGCTCTACGATGGCCAGTCGCACGACGTCGACTCCAGCGTCATGGCCTTTGAGGCCGCCGGCGTGCAGGCATTCCGCAAGGCATGCGAAGGCAACTCGCTGCTGCTCGAGCCGATCATGAAGATCGAGATCGAGGCTCCAGAGGAGAAGACGGGTGACGTCATCGGCGACCTGTCGAGCCGTCGCGGCGTCGTCGAAGAGATGGTGACGAATGGCGGCATCTCGCAGGTCACGGGCAAGGTGCCGCTGAGCGAGATGTTCCAATACTCGACGATGCTGCGTTCGTTGACGCAGGGTCGTGGCACCTACTCGATGGAGCCGGGCACCTACGAGCCGGTCCCGCCGAACATCGCCGAAAAGGTGCTCGAAGAGGTTCGCGGCGAGGCATAGGCCGCCGCATCGAGTCCCAGTTCTTGCCCGCGGGCCTGACTGCTCGCGGGGCTGCCTGCCGGCGGGTCGTGCTAGCCGAGCAGCTTGACGCCCTCGTGGGCGAGCGCGAGCAATACGCACGCGCTTGCCCCGGGCTCGTCGATGGCGACCGGGGCATGCTCGGAGCCCTCGTCGTAGCGCACAAACGCGCCGGCTCGGTAGCTGCCAAGTTCGTCGCGGTATCCGCCCTGCAGCACGGTGACCTCCTCGGTGCCGCGATGGCGATGCCGCGGATAGCCGCAGCCCGGCTGCATGCGAATCAGCGCGAGCACCCGCCGCGAGCGCGGAGGGTCGCTGGCATAGAAGTGCACATCAATGCCGGGATACTTGGTTGTTTGCCATGGGATCCGGTCGAGCTGCATACCAAACAGGCTACTCCTTGCCTGGAGCACCAAAGATGACGAAAGCCCGTGAGTCCTGGTCCATCTCGATCGAGAAGGACTACCTGAAGTTCAGCGCCGCGCACTTCCTGATCTTCCCGGATGGGTCAGCGGAGCGGCTGCATGGCCACAACTACAAGGTCTACGTCGATGTTCACACCGAGCTTGACGAGCACGGGCTGGTTGTGAACTTCATGGAGATCAAGCCGCTGGTGCGCAAGCTGTGCGACGAGCTCGACGAGCACCTATTGATCCCCGGCGAGCATCCGGTGTTGACGGCCGAGATCGACGGGCCTCACTACGACATTCGCTACCAAGAGCGGCGCTACCTGATTCCTCGCGAAGAGGTCATCGTGCTGCCTATCGGCAATTCCAGCGCCGAGAACCTGGCTGCCTGGTTTGGCCGGACGCTGCGCGAGCGCATGCGTGAAGCGTGGCCGGAGCTGGTGGTGCAAGAGCTCTCGGTTGGCGTCGAAGAGACGCCTGGGCAACGCGGTACTTGGACGCTGCGCGAATAGCCGCAGCTGCCCGCTTGCCTAGGCGGGCGTCACTTTGGCCTAGGCCGGAAAGCCGTGCAGCCAGTGCGCCCTGCCCGTTCCGCAGTTGCGGACCGTATGGCGCACGCCGGCCGGGATGGCCATTTGGGAACCCGCTTCGAGTCGAACCGAGTGGCTGTCAAACTCGATGAGGCACGATCCTTCGCTGAGGTAGATTCGCGCGTCGACGTCGTGCTCGAGCTCTTCGACGTGCTGCGGTGGGTCGATCCAGAGTTCGCAGGTGAAGCCAGCACGATCCCAATCCCTGCGGATGGTCTCGGGTGTGGCTCGCTGCGCGTCGCAAGTTTCGGTTGTTTGCATCCTGACGCCTCCCTTTCGCCTGGAGCTTGCCCGCGCGGCTGCGCGAGCGATGGGTGCACCTCGAACCGCGGTCGCAAGCGACGTGGTTACGGTGCTGGAGATCTTGGCTCGGACGGAGCAGATCATACCTTCTTCCGAAATGGGCGTGCCCATGGTGGTGGTTCTCGGTTGAAACGTGTCGTGGCAGTGGAGCGGGGTGGTGTGGAGGTGGTGAATCTCCGCCGCTCCGAGGGGTCGGAATAGCTAGGACGCTATTCCCTGGCAGACTACCGCAGAATCTACGTGCGGTAACCGGGGTCGGGCATCTGGCATCAGGTGATGTCGGATAATCGCCGGCCGCGGCCCGCCGAGACGTGTCACGTGCCCGCGCAAGTTGCCGATGCTGAGGGGCTTATGCGCGGCCTCAGGAGTTTTACGGAGACTTGCAGGGAATTCGACCCGGGCGCCGGATTTCCGACAGTCGGGTCGCCGGATTGGCAAGACGCGTGCATCGGATGGCCCCGCTGAGCCCGCCAGCCAAGCTCGTTCGATCCAGCGTAACGGGCGACATCGATTGGGCGCCGAGTCGCGCATTTGAGCCGCCGCTAGACGCGAAGCTTTTGTCCGTACAGAGGTCGAGGCTGGCTAGGCCAGCCTCGACAAGAGGTTTTTTGAGGGTGGGGCATGGGACACCACCCAATCCTTTCCATTCTCCGGATCCACGCGCGGGCGCGAGACGTGCTGGCCAGCTCGCTGACCGACCAGCAGCACCAAGGGCTTACGCCCTGGAACAGACCCCTCTGATTCGCGATGCCGTCTCGGCGTCCGAGATGCCTGCGCGGGATCCTGAGAACAAAAAAGAGCACCGACTGGGAGGCATGGTCCCAATCGGAACACTCTTTGGACGGCAGGGCGGTGGTGCCAGGTTCCGTTGGCTTCGCGAAAAACCTCGCTTTTGCCGTACGCCGTGATCGACGCGGTCGGGCCCGCCGGGACGCGAGCCGGCACGTCATGCCTGCAGAGCGAAACGGGCCGAGTCTCGTGCATCCGACATCGGGGGCATTCTGCGGGCGCGAAGACGCCCGTCACGGCGTTGCTGCTCCTCGGCAGAAGCATGGAGCATGCATTCGTCGCAGCGCCTTGCGACGAACGCCTTCGCATCCCGGATCAGGCCCCATCTACCAGAGGCCCATCTACCTGAGGCGGCACGACACTAGGGCAGCTCCAGCGCCTGTGGCTTGCCGCTTTCTGCCAGCCGCCGGATGTGCTGGTGCACCTGCATGGCGCGCTTCACGCACTGATCGCTGTTGTGGTACTCGTAGCGGCCGAACCGACCGAAGGTCAGAAACCCGCTGTTGTCAAACCATTTGCGCACGCGCGCGATGCGCTCGGCAAAGGCGAGGTCCTGGTCGATGTAGGCATACTCGTTGTTGCAGGCCTCGAGCAGCGTGACGTGCTCCTTGTGCAGTACCCCGGCGCTGTCGAGTCCGTCGACGACGCCCTGCAGCCAGCTGCGATCGTCTGGCTTGAGCTCGCCCCGGTGCGTGACCTCCGCCAAAAAGCAGCCGTGCCCCTTGGGGGCGTTGAACTTGGAGTAGTTGCTGTAGTAGGTAACCCGGTTGGTCGGGCCCTGCTCCTTGAACGGCAGGTAGATCCAGCTGAGGTCCGGCAGCGGCTCATCCGCCTTCACGCCGATCATGACGTTGATCAGGGAAATCGGCTTCAAGGCCCGGATGTCGGCCCGAACATCGTCTGGGATGTCGGCGAAGGCGCCCTCGATTTGGGGCAGCGGCACGGTGTTGACGACCAGGTCGAACTCGGTGCCGTTGACGCGGTAGCCATCGCCGTGACGCTCGACGCGCTCCACGGCCGTATCGCAGACGAGTCGGAAGCCGCCGTCCGCGACGGTTCCCTTGACCATGGTTTCAAAGCCGCCGTGCAGCGGAAACCAAAAGACGGACTGGTGCGTGTAGCCCTCGCTGTCGCCGCCGACGGCCGACCGCAGAATGTCCTCGATCGGTGCCTCGGGCACGCGACCGGCGACCCAATCGCTGGCCATCGTGTCGAGGTCGCGCTTCCAGATCTTTTCGTTGTAGGGAACCATGAAGTGCCGGGCGAAGCCGTCGCCCATGCGCCACTGGATCCAGTCGCCGAAGTTTTCCGGGCACGGTTTGCCCATGCGGCGGCCGACGTAGGCTTCGACGTAGCCCTTCATGCACTCGACCGTGGCGTCCTGCGTCAGCTGCCCGACACCGTTCTCAAACGGGTAGGGCACCCAGCGGTCGTGCCAGCGGATGCGCGTTTTGCGCTCGGTGCGCTGCGTGCCGTCGTCGCCGCCGCAGCGGTCGAGCTGCCACTGCAGGACGTCCTTATCCTTGCTAAACAGGATGTGGCCACCTGCTTCGTCGAAGGTGAACTCGCCGTATTTGCGGCTCTTGCAGAGACCGCCCGGGCGTTCGGACTTTTCGAGTACCGTGACGTCGTGGCCATCGCCCGCGAGCATGCGGGCCAGGGCGCAACCAGAAATACCGCCACCGAGAATGGCGACTTTCACGACGAGAGTTCCAGGGTGAGGCGAGCCATGGGGCGGAGAACCATACCTCGCAATGCGCACTTCGTGAGCTGAAAGCGGACGAGACTTCGCGCCTTCGTTGTTCGATAGTCTCGGCCAAGTGGCAGGCTCCAATGTGACCGATGCAGCCGCAGCTCCGCGGCCAGATGGCTCCCACCCGGCTGGCGGGGGGCTGCCGACGTCTGGACCAGGTGCGTCTGGACGAGGCGCAGAGCGCGCCGCCGTCCTGGCGCTGGCGATGTCCGCGTTCGTGCTCAATCTGAACACCAACGTCATGGGCGCCCTGCTGCCGTTCCTTGGCGGCGAGTTCGATTTGTCCCAAGGGGCCGACTCCAGGCTGCTCGCCGCGGCGGGGATCGGCTCGGCAGTTGGCTCGTTTGTCGTCGCGGACGTGTCCCGCTGGATGGGCCGCCGTACGGTGCTGCTGATTGGGCTCGGCCTGTTTGGCGCGGCCAGCCTGGGCCATCTGTTTGTCGATGGCTACGGATTGCTCTACGCGCTGCGCGTGCTGTCGGGACTGGCCAGCGGTTTGTCGTATGCGGCCGCTTCGGCAGCCGCCGCCGATATTGCTCCGTATGAGCGCCGTGGTGCCGTCATGGGGCGCTTCAATGCCGGCATGTTCCTTGCCATTCCGGTCGGCATGCCGCTGACCGTGTGGCTTGCCGCCAACGGCAACTGGCCCGCCATTTTCGCGGTCCAGGCGGGGGTCGGGCTGCTCGGCTTTGTGCTCTCGTGGCGCTCCGTGCCGCCGCTGCCAAAGACTCCGGCCGCCCGCCGGCTGCCGCTGCTGCGCGACGCCGGCGTCGTCGCGGTGTTGCTGGCGACGATGCTGCACGTCGGATCGTTTTTTGTGGTCGTGCAGCTGTCGACGTCGTGGCTGGACGAGGCTGGGCTGGTTGCCAAAGAGCAGCAGATCTGGCTCTGGATCGGGCTGGGGGCGCTGTCGGTTGTCGGAAGTGCGGCATTCGGCAAGCTCTCGGACGCGCTCGGCAAGCGCCGCTTCGTGCTGATCACGTCGGCTGTTTTGGTGGGCTGTTTTGCGGCTTTGGCCGCGATGCCCGGTCCGGTTGGCCTGCTGGTCGTGGGAGCCCTGCTAGCGCTGGCGGCGGCGGCGCGAACCGGTCCCCTGCAGGCGCTCGTGTCGGGTCTGGTGTCGAGCGAGCAGCTCGGCGCGCTGATGGGCCTGCGCGGGTTCTGCATGCAGCTTGGCGTCGCGCTGTTTGCGACGGTCTCGGCCTCGGTCAGTGCCAGCCTGGGCTTTCAGGGTGTGCTGCTGTTTGGTGCCGGCTGTCAGCTGGTGTCGCTGCTGTCGATCTGGTTCGGCGTGCACGAGCCGGCCGCTCGGCAGGACAGCTAGGCCGGACGCCCCGACGCCGAAGATTCGATCGGGCGACATACCCGCCCGCGGTTTGGCCACGGACAGAACGCGAATGCGCTCTTCCGGCGCTGGCCATCGACCAGTCGAAATCCTCATGCGAACCATCGCCCGCGTTGCTCTTCTCGCGCTGCCTCTAGCGGCTAGCTGCACGACCTACACCGAGGCCCTCTACGTCGGCAGCACGGACTACGAGATTGCCTCTCGAACCGCCTTCGAGGATGGCGTGGTCGAGTCCTACCTGCTCGACGACGGTCGCTACATCCGGGTGAAAACGAGGCGCGAGCAAGAGCGCCCCTTTTTGGGCTTTCAGGTCGTCGAGATCGACAAGTCGCGCGCCCTTGAGGTGGGGGTCGATCCCTACTCCGGCATGCTCGTGACCGACACCTTCGCAAATTCGAGCGCGCGGCAGGCTGGCGTTCGCCCGGGAGATGTGCTGCTTACGATCGACGGTCAGCGCATCATCTACGCCGAGCAGCTCGAGAAGGCCGAATACGCGCACGCGGCCAGCGAAGGCGTCGTCTGCGAGCTGCTGCGAGGCGCCGAGAAGCTCGAGCTGTCGCTCAAGATGCAGACGCTGGCCGAAGACGTTACGGACGTCGAGTCCATTGCCCTCGAGTCAGGCATCTCGTCGCCGCGGCCCTATGCAGGAGTCACGATGCGCGGCATTCCGCAGGAATGGTGCGAGCGCATGTTTGACGACCAAAAGCAAGCGGTCGTGCTGAGCCAGGTGGATGTCGGCTCGCCTGCGTGGCTCGCCGGGTTCCGCGGCGGCGACATCCTCGAGCAAGTCGATGGGGAGCCGTGTCCCTCGGTCGCCGAACTCAGCAAGCGCATTCGCGCCAGTGGCCCGGCCGGTGGCAGCATGTTGTGGCGGGTGCGCCGTGAGCTTGGGAACAGCCACGAGGGCGTCGTGCAGCTCGCGGACTACTCCGGCACAACGCGCGCCAACTTCCCGCTGCTGTGGAACTCGAAGAACAGCGCGGCCGAAGACCGCTGGGCCATTGGCTGGGGGCTGGTCATGAGCAACCGCAACCAATATGTCGCCAACCAAAGCACCCGCGAGGTCGAGACGCGCAACCGCTTCAGTGCGCTGCTTGGCTTGATCCAGGTCGACGACCGGCCGGAAGACACGCGTGTGCGCCTGCTGTGGTTCATCACGTTCGAAACCTAAACGCGGACGCCGGCGCCAACGCCGCCGCCATTCGCGGCTTGGCGCGCTGGGTTTGCTCAGCGCTGGGTTTGCGCAGCGCTGGGCTTGCTCAGCGCTGGCAGCCCGAACACCAATAGGTGCTGCGGCCCTGCTGCACGGCGCGCTGGATGATGCCGCGGCAGCGCGGGCACGCTTGCTCGTCGCGCTCGTAGACGCGTAGTTCGCGCGCGAAGTAGCCAGCGTCTTCGGCGACGCCCACGTAGTCGCGGAAGCTTGTGCCGCCCGCGGCGATTGCGCTCGTCAACACGTCGCGCACGGCTTGCGCCAAGGCGTCGCACTCCGACTTGGTCAGAGACTTCGCCGCCCGCCGTGGACGCACGCCTGCGTGCCAGCAGGATTCGCTGGCGTAGATGTTGCCGACGCCGACCAGCACGTTGCCGTTCATCAGCAGCTGCTTGATTGCCACCTTGCGATTGCGGCTGACGCGATGCAAAAACGCGCCGTCAAACTCGGGATCGAGCGGCTCTTGTCCGAGATCCTTCAGGCGCTCGTGCTGGTCCAGGGCGTGGCCATCGGCGACGTCGAGGGCGCCAAAGCGCCGCGGATCGATGAAGCGCACCAGCCGGTCCGCAAAGTCCATGCGCCAGTGTTCGTGCTTGCGGTATTCAGGGCGGGCCGCGTGCGGCTCGATCGGGTCGACGATCAAGCGACCGGTCATGCCCAGATGGATGAGCGCAACCGGCTGACAGCGGGAATCGTGCGGCTTGCCAAAGTGCACCAGCAGATACTTGGAACGCCGTCGCACGGCCGTGCAGTGCAGGCCAACCAGGCCCTCGAGTGCGGTGCGCGGCATCGGCCAGCGCAGGTCCTCGCGCTGCAGGTGCATCGCGCGCAGCTGCCGGCCAAGCAGATGGGGCTCGGCGCCGGTGCGCACAGTTTCGACTTCTGGGAGTTCAGGCACGGCGGAAGTGGGGGGAGGGCGGAGGTGGTCGCTCGGCAGCAAGTTGAGCGGGTCGCGATCCATCCTCGCCTCTCGCAAAGACAGGGCCTACCATCCTTCGCCCCGGTTGGCCAGTGAAGCGGCTTTCCGGCGATGTGACCATGCCGACTGACTCCCCGATTCCGGATTCTCCGATCCAAGGGCTGCACCACATTGGTGTGGCCGTGCGTTCGCTCGACGAGGCCGTGCCAAAGTGGACGGAACGCCTCGGCCTGAAGCTCCAATCGGTCGACGAAGTGCCGACGGAGCAGGTCAAGGTAGCCGTACTGCTGGCCGGCGGAACGCGGATCGAGCTGCTGGAGCCGACCAGCGACGAGTCACCGATCGCCAAGTTCCTCGCCAAGCGGGGGCCCGGCGTGCACCACCTGGCCTTTCAGGTCGGCGACTGCCAGCAGAAGATCACGACGCTGCTCGCTGGGGATGCGCCGATGCTGAACACCACCCCCAATCCCGGTGCCCACGACTGCAAGGTCGCGTTTGTGCACCCCAAATTCTTAGGCGGTGTGCTGGCCGAGCTGGTCGAGGATCCGCATGCGGCTGACCCGCAGGAGACGAGCAATGGCTGATTCGAATTCGAAAGCAGCGGGCAAGAAGGCTGGCCCGATCGAAAAGCTGCACGAACTGCGCGAGCGTTCGCTGCAGGGTGGCGGCGAAAAGCGCGTCCAGTCGCAGCACGACCGCGGCAAGCTGACGGCGCGCGAGCGCATCGAGCTGCTCGTCGACCCGGGTTCGTTTGTCGAAATCGACCGCTTCGTGACCCACCGATGCCGTGACTTCGGCATGGACAGCGACAAAAACACCATCCTCGGCGATGGCGTGGTTACCGGCAGCGCCAAGATCGACGGGCGGCCCGTATACCTGTTTGCGCAGGACTTCACGGTGTTTGGCGGCAGTCTGTCCGAAACCCACGCACAGAAGATCGTCAAGGTCATGGACCTCGCGATGAAGATGGGCGTGCCGATGCTCGGGCTGTGCGACTCCGGCGGTGCGCGGATCCAGGAGGGCGTGGTCTCCCTCGGTGGCTACGCCGACATCTTTTTGCGCAACACCCTCGCCAGCGGCGTGATTCCGCAGATCAGCGCGATCATGGGGCCGTGCGCCGGCGGCGCCGTCTACTCGCCGTCGATCACCGACTTCGTGATGATGGTGGAGGGCACGAGCTTCATGCACATCACCGGGCCGGACGTCGTCAAGACGGTGACCCATGAAGACACCACGAGCGAAGAGCTCGGCGGTGCCCGCGTGCACAGCGAGGTCAGCGGCGTGGCGCACTTTACGGCGCCGGACGATGCTGCCTGCCTGATGCAGCTGCGTGAGCTGCTGTCGTACTTGCCGCTCAACAACGGCGAAGATCCGCCGTTCCGCGCGACGGACGACGATCCCAATCGCATGGATGAGGCGCTCGATACGATCGTGCCGCCGTCCAGCAACCAGCCCTACGACATCAAAAAGGTCGTCGAGAAGGTCGTCGACGATGGTCAGTTCTTCGAGGTGCATGCGCGCTTCGCCAAGAACATCGTCGTGGGCTTTGCGCGCCTCGGTGGCCGCGTCGTCGGCATCGTCGGCAACCAGCCGGCGCACCTCGCCGGCGTGCTCGACATCCAGGCGAGCCTCAAGGGAGCGCGCTTCGTGCGCTTCTGCGATGCGTTCAACATCCCGCTGGTGGTCTTTGAGGACGTGCCCGGTTTCCTGCCGGGAACCGAGCAGGAATGGGGCGGCATCATCACGCACGGTGCCAAGTTGCTCTACGCGTTTTGTGAAGCGACCGTGCCGCGCATGACCGTGATCACGCGCAAGGCCTATGGCGGCGCCTACACGGTGATGAACAACCGCCACATCCGCGCGGACTTTGTCGTCGCGTGGCCGTCGGCCGAGATCGCGGTGATGGGGGCAGAAGGCGCCGCCAAGATCGTCTTCCGCCGCGAGATCCAGGCTGCTGACGATCCAGAGGCCGAAGAAAAGCGCCTCGTCGATGGCTACAAGGACAAGTTCGCCAACCCCTACCAGGCGGCCGCGCGCGGGTTCGTCGACGACGTCATCGAGCCGCACCGGACGCGCCCGGCGCTGATCCAGGCGCTTGAGCTGCTGCGCAGCAAGCGCGACCAGAACCCGCCGAAGAAGCACGGCAACATCCCGCTGTAGGGCAAGGGCCGCAACAGCGATATCGGCGGAGGCGGCCGCTTAGGCGGCGGCAGGCGCTACTCGTGCGCGCTGACGATCTCGAGCCACGTCTTGGCCATCAGCGCCGCGCCGTCGCGCGATGGGTGTACTCCGTCGCGCGCCCAATGCTCGGCCGGAGCCTGCTCTAGCGCGTCTTGGAACATCGAGTGGAAGGGCACAAAGATCGCACCGTGCTTGTCGGCGACGCGCCGGCTCGCTTGCCGGTAGCCGTCAAACTCGGGGAACCAGGTCTCGTCGACCGCTCCACAGGTCAGCACAAACGGCTCGCAAACCACGAGCGTTGCGTTGGGCAGGGCCTCGCGCGTGCGCGCGAGCAGCGCATCGTAGTCGCGTTCGTAGACCTCGATGGTGCCGTCGTAGTTGCCGTTGCGCTTGTGCCAGATGTCGTTGACGCCGATCAGGATGCTGACGATGTCGGGCTTGAGCTCGAGACAGTCGCGATCCCAGCGATCGGCCAGCTGGAACACCTTGTGGCCGCTGATGCCTCGGTTGTAGACGGCGATTTCTTCGGGCGCGGTCTGCATCATCAGGCCGGCCGCGGCAAGCGACGCATAGCCATGGCCAAGGGCTCGGTGATGGTTGGCGCGGCTCTCGATCTTTTCATCGCGCGCCCGGCCGGCGTCGGTGATCGAGTCCCCTTGGAACAGCACCGTCATGCCCGGCTGGATCAAGCTGCTGGCCGCATGTTCGCCGGCGTCTGCACCGCCGTGCTCGCTGTTTGCGGCACAGCCGCCAAACGTCGCGGCCGCAACAAGGCAAAGCACGGCGAGGCCGGGGTGCTTGCGGCGGCTGCAGGGGCGGCGCGCGTCGGTGCCGCGGGAGTGCGCAGAAGCATGGTGGCTCATGCCCAGACGATAGCCGAGCAATCAGTTGCGTCGCCGCGCTTCGCGAAGTTCTCGTTTGCGCATGGGCATCTCGTCGACCATGTCAAAGAAGCGCTGCGCGGCAACGGCTTGCTGGCCGCGGAATTTGGTGCCTCCGTCTTTGCCGACCAGGAGGATTTCGAACGGGCTCGGGTCGATGTTCTTGTCGGTTTCGAGTCGGCTGCGCACGGTTGCGACCTCGGCCACAGTCAGCTCGCGGTTGCCGGCGCGCGATGTGCCTTGTGAGAGCAAGACGCACAGCGCAATGTCTCGCTCGCCAAAGCCGGCCTTGTTTGTGTCGATGTCCGCGAGTGTTTCTCGCAGCTTCGCATCGCGTTCGTCGGTCGCCACGACGACGACGACGCGCTTGTCGCTCGCGAAGGAATCGAAACGAAACTCCGCGTAGGTTGCGATCTGGGTGAGTTCGATCTGAAACGCGCCGTCGATCTTGTCGTCAATCGAAACGCCGATCTCATCGACCAAGCTCGGGGTCACGGGGGGCAGGTCGAGCGAGCGGCCGCGCCAAGTCGGCTTTAGGTCGGCGTAAGGGATATACACGTCCTCGAATGGGGCGGTCACGCTCGGGGCAAGGCGCGGCGGCGGGGTTGTTTGGAACGTCGTCCGGTAGGAGGCGCCGAAGCGGCCGCGGCGCTGTTCGACTGGTTGGCGGAGACGCAGTGTATACGTGCGGCCGTCGCCGCGAACCCGCAGTCGGATGCCGAGCTCGCCTGGTTGCCCGAGCTGGAGATCGGGCACTGGCCGGCGGATGGAGGAGAAACCGCCACCGTTGGTGTTGAGCACGCCGCCGAACATGATCCGGTCGCCCACCTTTCGGAACGAGCCTGTGGAGCGTCCGCCCATCACGCCGTCGAGTACTGTGCGCCAGCGTGCACACTCCGCGTCATTGCCGAAGTCGCATAGCACGCGGGTGCTCGGAATTCGTGTTGCGCGCGATTCGGCGGGTTCGTTTTGTGCTGGAAGAATTGCCTGTGCAGCCAAGAACACGGCCGCAAGCAGCGAGGGCGTCATGCATGCGACCTGTAAGGAACGGCGGAGCGGTCGAGCGTCTAGCAGCATGTGGGCGCACTTCGCTCAGTCTCAGGAGGCGGATGCGCGAGGTCCGCAACGGATCGCGGCCCTTGGCGAGATCTTTCTGAAACCCCGTTCGCTAGGCCGGCTACGCTTTTTCGAAATCTCTGCACCGGATGCTCCCGCGCGAACAACAACGAAATGTCCGCGAATCGCTTCCCATGAGCTACCAAGCCCTATCTCTCGTCGGCCGAACCAGTTCGGTGCTCTTTTCTGCCGCTCTTACCTCGCTGCTCGCGCAGACGCCGCTGCCGCCGTGTCCGCCGCAATACCTGACGGACCTCGAAATGCGTGCCTGGTCGGGCCTGACGCCGACAACGTCCGACGTCCATCAGCTGACCGCGGGTTCCTTCCACGCTTCGGGATACCCGGATGTCGCCTTCCTCGAAGGGGCACGGGTGCGGCTGATGGTGGCGCCCTGCATGGTCCACCAGATCATTGACCTGCCGGTGACCAACCCATCGTCGGCTTTCGGCGGGCAGACGCTCGCCACCGAGCTGTGCCACATCCCTGGCGGGGCCATCGGCAACGACGAACTCGCCTTGCTCGTTCCGGGCGGCCTCGAGATCTGGTCCGCGGCATCGGCCTCAGCCGCGGGGCGGAACCTCGTCGCATACGGCGACACCACCTTCTCGGGTGCTCGAGAATTGAACTACGTGCGTGGCATGAAGTCGCTCGTGGCGATCGCCAGCGATGATCAAACCATCGTCTCCGTGGCGACCACCAGTGGAGTGACCAGCTCGTTTCCGGTCGGGGCGTTCGCTGAGTCCATGGTCACCTTGGACTGGGACAACGACGGCATCGATGAACTCGCCGTGGCGACTCCGCTCGGTCTCCGTGTATTTGAGCTAAACGGCAATCTGGACCTGGATGCGCCCTACCCCATGAACGACGCGCAGCTCGTGCGGGTGCCGTCCCCTCTGGGTGACATGGTCGGCTTGTTGGCCCAGACCAACGCGGGCACTTCGTTTGTAACCGTTGGCACCAATTGGCAAGAGCAAGCGTGGCTGCCGAGTGACATCGTGTCCGCCGCTGCTTTGCCGTCGCCCAACAACGGCTGGCGCAACTTGCTGCTTGGCTCGAACCAGCGCTCGTCGGCGGACTTCTTGATCAACCAAGCGCCGCAAGGCTTGTCCCAATTTCTGTATGACCCGACGCGTGGCGTCGAGACGATTCTCTCGACGCAGCCGGAGAATCCGCTCAACCGCGCCGCCGCGGTGGATGCCGATCTGGATGGCGATGGCTACGGCGACCTGCTCTACCCCGTTGCCGCAGAGGGGGCGTTTGCCTACCAGTCGAGTCCGTTCACGACGCACGTAGAGCCGATTCCGAAGTATGTCGGCTTCAACTACACGCGGGGCCAAAGCTCCGGCATGGACCAGGTCACGATCGACCTGGGCGTGGTCACGGTGCCGGCAGATGCCACACACGTGGAGTGCCGCGTTTTTAGCTGTTTTATCGATCAAGGGGTGATCTACACCCTGGCAGAGTTGGCAAACTCCCGCGACAGCGTGGTTGGTGGGGTGCCAGACAAGATGACGCCGTTTTGCATTCCTGGCTATCAGATTGATGTCAACGGCATCCAGGTCGTGCTGCGTTTCGCGACCTTGGTAAACGGCACGGTGACGCGTGCGTTCCCATCGTCCTTTACCTATGCGGTTGCGAACGAGCAGCTCTTCTCCGGCGCATCGAATTTGCCCGGCGTGTCGCTGGTCATTCCCGGCGGCATCGGCGGCCAAAGCGACACGGGCGGCATCATCCGCACGCCTGGACTCCAGCCGCCTGCGGATGATGATGACGATGCGGATGTTGTCGTCGGCGGCTAAGCGGTCGCTGCGCGCGTTGAGAGCCGCCCTGGATCCCGTTTTCATCATTCGAGCATGACATCCTTCGCATTTTCCTGGCGGCGTTCTGTGCACGGGGCTGGCAAGCAGGCCGCCGGGCATTCGCATCCGCCGCCGCATGTGCCGCGCGCGGCGGACGCGCACAAGAGCAGCGCCGCGCAGCGCGAAGCGGATCTGGAGATGGTGCGCGGTTGCCTTGCGGGCCAAAGCGACATGGTCGCACGGCTCGGGGAGGCGCTCGGGTGCGTCGAAGGCATGTTGGCGCTGCGCAACCGACGCTTGGGTGGCTTGCTCGCCGCTGCCGATCTCGAGGACGTCGCCCAAGAGGTGCGCGTGGTTGCCTGGCGGCGTCTCAGCGACTACCGCAACGTTGCGGCGTTCACGACGTGGGTCTACGGCATCTGCGAGTTCACGCTTCGCAACCACGTTCGCGCCAAGTCACGGCGCCGCATTGTGGCTCTTGAGCAGGCTGCCGATTGCGAAGCGGAGCCTCAGGCGGAGCCCGAGTTCCATGATGATGTGCACGACTGCATGGAGCGGCTCGTTACCGTCGATCAACGAATCGTTCGGGCCAAGCATTTCGAAGGGGTCAGCCTGGAGCAGGCCGCTGAAGACATGGACATGAACAGCAATACGCTCAAGAGCCGCTACCTTCGGGCGCTCCGTCGTCTGCGCGATTGCCTGGTGCAAAAGGGTGTCGTTCTCACGGTCGAGGTGGATCAGTGAGGATGCCGGAGAGCCGCGAAGAGCTGGTCCTGGCGGTGTTGACGGGTGCCTGCCCTGTCGATGACCCGAGGCTTCGCGAGCGGCTGGCCGCCGACCCCGAGCTTGCGGAAGAACTGCGCACGCTGCTCGCCACGCGGGACCTGGTCGATCGCGCTGGTGCCGAGGAGGGCGCCGTTGTTCGCGGGTTTCCAGGTGAAGAATTAGCCAAGCCGGCGCGCCAGGCTTCGGCGGTTCGCCAAGGTTGGCTGGCGCAGCCTGTATGGCGCACGGCGCTGGCCCTCTTGCTGGTGGTGGCTGTCGGCGCGGGCGCTTTCGCGCTCTGGAACCCTGGCGGCAACGGAGCTGCTGGCGGAACGGGTCCGGATGCGCCCCGGTTTTTGGGCGGAGACTTTGCGATCCGGGTTCCTGCAGAGCCTGGGCAAGTCTTCGAGTTCGACTACGAGCTCGTCGACGAGGAGTACTTTGAGATCGAGGTTTGGGCTGTCGGTGAAGGCGCTCGCAAGCCGTTGTTCGAAGACGAGGCCACGGGCTCTGCTTGGCGGCCGCCGGCCGAAGCAGAGACCTGGCCGGCTGCAGTGGATATCGTCGTTCGCGTGATGACTCCGGATGGCAACAACGCTGCAAACAGCTCCTGTCGCTATGCTCGCTAGTGTCGTGCATCTGGTAGGCGGGCATTTGGGCCTTCCTGCCGAGACGCCTTCCAGCCGAGGAGTTGCAACGCCGTGACGGGCGTCTTCGTGCCCGCAGAATGCCCCGATATCCGATGCACGACACTAGCCGGTTTGGCATAGCGGCCCTTGCGACTCTTGCTCTGTTGACGTGCACCGGCTCGGTGCGGGCGCAAGAGGCGCAACGTTCCTCTGCTGCTGGCAGCCCGCCGAGCGCTGCCGAGTTGGCCGCGGTGGTGGGCCAGATCGACGCGGGCCAGTTTGAAGAGGCGCTTGAGGTGCTCGGCCGCTGTGCGTCGGCGACGCGCCCGCCCGAGGGCAAGCAGCCGCTGCGTTCGATTCGCGGCATCGTCAAACGCATACTGTGGCCGCCGGAAAACCAGCCAACGGTCACCAGAAGTCTGCATGCACATGCCGGCGAGCGTGCGCTAGAGCTCGCCTTCGCCGCGGGGCGCGTCGTGCGCTTTTGGCCAAAGGCGAGCATCCAGAACTACGCCTGGCATCGCACCGCCGAGCTGTGCCTCGATGTCGATGCCTCCGTCCGCGCGCTGGAGGCGTTGGCCGAACTGAAGCAGCTGCCGGATGGGGATTACCATCGCCTCGGCCGCGCTCTCGAAGTGGAGGTCCTGCTGGATGAGGTCCGCTACGCCGACGCGCTCTCGGCCGTGCGGGCATTCCCAGCCGTCGACACGTCTGATCCGGCCGCGCTCGCGTCGCTCTCGACGCAGAGAATGGCGTTCGCGACGGCACGAACGGGCCTGCGGATCGGGCGCGTCGATCTAGCCCTGAAGGCGCTCCGTCCCTATCGCCGCGCGGCGGATGCGCAGACCCCTTCGCTGGAGCTGGCCTGGATGCGCCTGCAGGTCGACCTCGAGCTGGAGCAGTTTGACCGGGCCGCTGCAGCGGCCGAACAGCTGCTGGCGGAGCTGCGTGCTCTCGCGGCGTCCGAGTCGGCTTCTGAGGCATCGGTGCCCGCGTTCGTGCTTGCACAACGTCGCGCCTGGGGGGCGCGCATCGCCTACGTCGAAGCGGTAGCCAAGGAGCGGCTCGAAGATGCTTCGGCAGCTGGGCTGTTGGCGGCGATGCTCGACGACAGCGTTGTCTTGCCGGAGGTCCGCACCGGCGTGGCGCTGACGCTCGCCAAGGGCGCGATCCGCGCCGGCCAGTGGCGGCGCGCACAGGATCTGCTGGACCGGTCGAAGCGGCCGCGTGCGACGATTGGCTGGCTGGCTGCGCGTGGACGCTGCCTCGCGGCAATGGTGCGGGCAGGCACGGCCGAAGCGAGCGATCTAGTCGCCCTGGAAGAACGGCTTCGTGAAGCCTGGGGGCGTCACCTGAGGGCCTGGCGTGAGCTTCCGGCTGAAGACGCTTCGGTCGCGTTTCTACAGAGCGCCGAACGTCGAGAAATGCTGGCGGCATGGTTCGACGTCGTTGGCGCGCTGCGCGGCGAGGATGCGGCAGAAGCGTGCTTGGAAGCGTGGCTCGCAGTCGATGGTGCGGCAACCAGCGTTCGGCGCGACGGACTCGCGCCCGGCACGGTGGCCGCGGTGCAGGCGCTGCTGGTGCCGCGCGATGGCGCCTTGCTCTGCTATCTGCCGGCTCCGCAGGGCTCGTTCGCGATCCGCGTAGGAGCCCATAGCGTGCAGGTTCGGCCGCTGCCCGGTGACCGCAACGTGCGGACTGCGGTGCGACGCCTGCGCGATACGCTGCGTCCGAGCCGTCGTGGCAGTGCTGGCGGCGATGCGCTGCAGCCAGCGTCGGTTGTGCAGGAAGCGGCGGCGCCTTTGGCCTGGCTGCTGCCGGAGGACTGGGGCGCGGAAGGCGGCGCGCGACTCGCGATTGCAGGGCGGGAACTGCTGGCCGGGCTGCCGTTTGCCTGCCTGCCGCGAGCCGGTCGCAGGCAATTTCTTGGCCTGCAGGTGGCGTTGAGCTACATCCCGAACTGCGCGCTTGCCTGCCGCGTCGCGGCACAGCCGGCTGGTTCGCATGCCGTGGATGTGGGGCTTGCGGCGGTCAACGTCGATGCGGACGAGCTGCGCACGCTCGATGGCGCGGAGCTTGCCGGTGTGCTGCCGATGGATCGCAGCTTTTCGGCAACGGCCGTCGAGAGTGATTGGCGCGGCACGCTTGCGGACCTGCTGGTTGGGTCGCGCTCCGCCACGGCCTTTGCGGTCTTTGCGCACGGTTGCTACGACGGCCGGCGTGCGGCGGCGGCTGGCCTGAAGCTCCGCACGGCCGAGGGCGCTTTGTTCGAGGCCTACTGCGAAGACGTGCAGCCGGCGTTTGCCAAGGGTCCGGAGCTCTTTGTGCTCGCGGTTTGCGGAGTGGGGCGTGGCGCCCTGCGGCGTGGCGACGAGTCGTCGTCCGACCTGGGCGGTCTGCTGCTGCGCGCGGGCGTTCGCACCGTGGCGCTGTCTGACTACGATCTTGAGGTCCACCGCTGCGCCGAACTCGTGCGCGACCTGCTGCGCGGCGCTGCCGACGGGCTGCCGCCGGATCTCGCCTTGCGCGAAGCGCGCTGCGCGATGTTCGATCGCGGCCTGGAATCGCCCGGTGCTTGGGCCGTGCTGCGTCTCGAGGGCGCGGCGACGTGCTCTCTGCCGCTGCGCGCGTCGCCGCGTTCTGTCGGGGAAAAGACCCCGCTGCCGCTGCTCAGACTCGGATATGTAGCGCTCGGTCTCGGCTTGGCGCTGGCGGCGTTCTTTGCCGTGCGTCGCGCCTGCCGATAGTCGCGCCGGCCGAATCGCCGTTTGTGCGCCTGTGCGGCCGCGATCGCGATCGCTACAGGTCGACCGTTCGCCCTTCGCGTGCGGACTGGTCCGCTGCCAGCACGATGCGCAAGCTGTTGACGGCGTCGGCAACATGGTCGTCGAGGTTCCTGTCGTTCACGATCGCATCCAGCAAGAACTCCTGCTCGCGCAGGCACAGTCCGTCGTGGTCCGGTTCGTCGGTCGTATCGATCCACTCGTCGGGCCGCGTAAACTCGTCGTTGGCGTCGCGATCTTGCCAGTGCACCTTGAGCGAATTGGTGGCCGTGTGCGAGTCGATGTCGGCGCTGCCTTCTTTGCGGTCGCCTTCGCGCTCGGTGATCGAGACGCAGCCCTTCGGGCCGATGACGTCCTTCACGAAGTAGGCGGTTTCGCTCATCATTGGGCCCCAGCCGGCCTCGTACCAGCCGACCGAGCCGTCTTCGAACTGGACCTGGAGCTGGCCGTAGTTGCACATGCCCGGCTTCAGCTCGTCGGATAGTCGTGCCTGCACGGCCGAGACGCGCACCGGCCGGCTGCGCGTCATCTGGCACATGACGTCGACGTAGTGAACGCCGCAATCCACGATCGGCGACATCGAGTCCATCAGCGCCTTGTGCGTGGCCCAGTCCTTGCCGCGCGACTGCTGGTTGAGGTTCATGCGCATGACCAGCGGCTTGCCGAGCGTCTGTGCGACTTCGACGAACTTCTGCCAGGCGGGGTGCACGCGCAGGATGTAGCCGATGACAAGCTTGCGCTGATGCTGCTTGGCGAGGTCGGCGATTTCCTGAGCCTCTGCGACCGTTTCCGCGAGCGGCTTCTCGCAGAAGACGTGGCTGGCGCCGGCCAGTGCGGTCCGTGCGATGGCCGCATGGGTATCCGGGTAGGTGTTGATCGAAACCACGTCGGGCTTGGTCTCGGCATACGCCGCTTCGAAGTCGCCGTAGGTTGCGATGCCGCCGAGTTCTTTCGAAAGGGCTTCTCGCGACTCTGGCCCCCGCGCGACCAGTCCGACGACCTGGTAGCCGTCGAGGTTGTGGTATGCGCGGGCATGGGAACGGCCCATGTTGCCGCAGCCGACGACGAGGGTGCGCAGAGGATTCATGGCGACGTCATACCGCCTGCGTGGGTCTCAACCCAGTGTCGTGGGGTGGTCGACCGCGCCGGGGAGACCGTTGTGCCCATGAACCTGGGGATTTTTCGAACTGGTTGGCTGGGCGAGACGGGTAGGTGTTGATGCAAGAAGATCTGGCACACGGCAAATTGGGCGGCGTCGCCTCGGCGCGGCCGCGGCCTCCGATCTGTTGCAACTCACGTCCGAGGGTGGACTATCAAGCTAGTGCTATGCCTCGTGACCGTAGTTCGGATTCTGTGAAGGGTGACCGCTCGTCTAGCGACGGTGTTGCGCCCTTGGCCGCTTCCGATGTCGAGCCCGAGCGTGACTATCAGCTCGTGCGCGGTTTCGTTCGCGGCGATGCGGGCAGCCGGGTCGCATTCACGGCGCGCTTGCAGGCCCTCCCGCGGATGGTTTCGTGCCTCAACCGGCGGGCGGGCCGACCGCTGGCATCGGAAGAAGCCGCCGATCTGGCGCAAGACGCGGCGTTGATCGCCCTGCGCAAGGTGCCTGAGTTTCGCCGCGGAATCTTGCTCGACGCGTGGCTCTACCGGATTGCAAACTATGAGATTTGCAATCATCTGCGTCGTCGTCGACGCAGCCAGCAGCTGTCGACGGAGTTCATCGAGGAGCAACACGCTGCCGAATCGAGCCCGGACGTTGTTGGCTTTGAGCGGCGCGAATCGGTTCTGGAGGCGCTTGCGATGTTGCACAAGCAGCACGCCATTGCGATCCGGCTGCACCATTTCGAGGGGCTCAACTTTGCGCGCCTCGGCGAGCGTCTCGGCATCACCGAAAACGCGGCCAAAGGGCGCTACTATCGCGGGCTGGCAGAGCTGACCGCACTGCTACAGCGCCGCGGCGCCGGAGCTTCGGAATGAGCAGAGACGCACACGACAGAAAGGAAAGGGATGTCGACGGTGAATGTGCCGGCGGCGGGAAGGGCGGCGACGCGAACGAACACCCTGCGAGGGGTGAACCTTCGCCAGCTGACCAACTGTCTGAGGTGCCCGTTGATCGGGCGAACGATGTGAATGATATGGAACTACTCGCACGAGTGGCCTCTGGCGAATGGGATGCCGAGCATCCCAAAGTTCGGCAGCGGTTCGATGCCGATCCAGGTCTGCGGCTCCAGCTGCAGGAAATGGCGTTGGCGTACGATGATCTGGATTCGATCGGAGGAGTTCTGGCGGATGTGAAGTGGGACTCTCAGGCGACCGACGCCGACGACGCTTCGGATGTCGATATGTCGGCGATTGTCGACGGCCACTTCGCGCGCGAGGATTCGCCGTCCGCGATGGGGGCGCCAGCACTCGTTGGCGCTGCTTCCCAGGTAGAGGATCGGCGCTGGCGCACGGCAGCGCTGTCGCTCGCTGCGATTCTGGTCCTCGGTCTGGGCATTGGCTTGTTGACGGGCGGCTTCGATCGCTGGTTTGCCCCGAGTGGGCAGGCGGGCGGCGGCGGCGGCGGCGAGGCGGATCCGATGCTCGGAGCTGCGGCAGAGTTTGATATGAAGCCTGCTGCCACAGACCGTTCGGGGGCGAATCCGGACGAAGTCGGGGCCTCTGGCGTGCTTAGGCCCGGTATGCCGTTTGAGTGGATAGCGGTGCGCGATGCGGACTATTACCGTTTGCAGGTGCGCACCCCGGACGGCGATGCCGTCTCCATGGCGCTGAATGACCTGCAACAAGCTCAATGGCGACCAACCTCCGATCAGTACTTCGCGATCCCCGTGCTCTTCGAGTGGCGGATGACCGCTTACGACAGCAACGATCGCTTGCTGGCGATGTCCGGCTGGGTTCGCGCCGCTCGAGCGCCGCGCTGATATCCCCGGATTCCGCGCTTCGAATCCACGGCTACGTGAAGCGGGGCGCTGCGGCCCTGCTGCTCGCACTCGCGGGCGCCACGCACGTCGCTCGAGCGCAGAATGAAGAGGTGCCCGCTGGAGCGCCTACTAGCTCGGCTCGCGAAGAGGCCGGAAATGTCGCTGACCCGCGGGAGTGGCTGAAAATGCCAGCGGCGGAGATCGACTTTGCAAAGCTGGAGGCGCAGCTCGCTCGTTTGTCTTCAGAAGACCTCGCAAGCTATGTTGGGAAGCTCACCTATTGGCTGGCCGACGCCAGTCGCAAAGCGGAGTCTTGTTCGGTGCGCGAGCGCGCGTTCGCTTCTCATGAGCCTGCGATCCGTCGTGTGAGTGCGGCACTCGGTTCTGACGCTGCAGTCTACTTTGCCAGCTATTTGCTAGATGGAGGTGCGGCGGAAGCCACGCTCGATGCGTTGGATCTGGCGGAAGCGAGAGCTGACGACTGCGACGAGGAAGTTCCGAAGCTGGCGAGCTTCCGCGCTCCTCTCAGGATCGACGCCCTGCTCCAATCGGAACACGCCATCGAGGCTTTGAAATTGGTCTCGGACAAGCGCAAAGCGCTGGAGAGCAAGAGCCGCAGCTTGGTATATGCGTTTCAACTGAGTACCGAAGCGTCGGTCTACACAACTCTTGGTCGCCTGGACCGCGCCCAAATCTTGCTCCGCGAAGCGGGTGCACTGCTCGACGAACTCGAACGAGCATATGTCGTCAAGGATGCGATTCGAGGCGTGCGGTTCGATGTGCTGCGGCATGAATGTGATGTGCTACTTGCCCGTGAGCGCTACGACCTCTGCCAGCGCGATTTGCTTGCGTATCGCACCAGGCGAAGTGCCGCGGGGTTTCCACTCACGCCCTCTGAAGAGCTCGGACTTAAAGTCTACGAGATGACGTGCAGCTATGTAGAGACGCAGCGGTCGCCTGAGTCCTGCGATCAGGTGTTGGCGAGCGTTCTCGAGGCGCTGGACGAATGGCAGGTGCAGCCCCGTATTCGTCACATGCTGCAGCTCTTCGCTGCGGATCTCTATGCGACTTGCGGGCGTATAGACGACGCGGCGCGAGTCATCGAACGGCTGGAGAACGGAGACATGCCGTCACGTTCCGGGCGTTCGGGCTGGTTGCTTGCACCGATCGCAAGCCGAATCGCGCGCCTCCGCGGTCAGCCCGCCCAGCGAGTGAAACGCAAAATGCGGCTCCGGGAGGTCTTCGACCGAATGTTGACGGAATGGCGCGGCGTGCCGATCGAAAGCGACGGTACGGGTTTCCTGAGGATTGGTACACGGCTGCGGGTGGTCGGCGAGTTGATTCAGGAGACGCTTCACTTGGATGGGCCGGAGTCGGCGCTCCAGGTGGTTCTCGAAGCTCAGTGTTGCACCACCTTGGCGCGACGTGCCGCCGTCGAGTTCGGGTCGGTTGACGAACTGAAGGCCTGGCTCCGCGAAACACAGTCTGTTGCTTGGGTCGTGGTTCCGGCTTGGCACGAATCGCACGTATTCGTTGTGGATGGCTCCTCCGTTACTTGGTCGAGCGCACCGTGCGCAGTGGAGCTTCGAGATGCGAGTCGACGGTATATCGATGCGCTAGCGGCGGTGTCGTCGTTACAGAATCGGAATCATCCCGGAGCCGCGGAGCTGCGCGCGGCAAAAGCGGCCGGTGACGCTTTGGCGAAACGAATTATGCCGCCTGAAGTGGTTGCAGGTATCGGCACAGCAGAGCACGCATTCTGCGTTGGCTCCGGTCTCATAGGCGGTTTCCCCGTTTCCTCGCTGCCACTGCCGGGAGGCGAGGGCAAGATGCTGGGGGAAGCGGTTGCAGTAAGCGTCACGTCTTCGCTGCCCTTAGTGCAGCGAACGGCTCAGCGGGAAGCGGTTCAGCGGCAAGCGGTAGCGGCGGCAGATCAATCGTTGCGCAACCGAGTCATGCTTGCTGCGACACTGACTCCTGGTGAGGCCTTCGCGGCACGCAACCGCCTATCGATTGATGCGGACCAGAAGTCGCCGACAGGGGTGTCGTGGACAGAGGTCGTCTCTGCGCTGCCGGCAAACACCGTTCGTTTGCTCGGTCCGGAGGCGACGATCCCGGCTCTTCGTTCGGTCTTGCAAGCGCGCGAGCAGCCGTTTTCGCTAGCTGTGCTGGTTGCGCATGGGGAGGCTGCTGGGAGGGACCGTGAAGCAGCGCTCGGGCTTAGCCCCTCTCGAAGCGGCGCCGCGGGTCGCGGGCAGATGACCGACGACAAAACGCTCGGATCGCGTTCTGATGGGGTATTGACCTCGTCGGAATTGGCCACTCTTCCAATGGCTTCCGCCGTCGTGCTGGCTTCCTGCCGCTCGGGGCTCGGCACAAGCCGTCTTGGGGATGATGCAGTCGGTGGCGGGCTCGCGGGCGCCTGTCTCGAAGCTGGCAGCGTATGCGTCGTGGCAAGCCGCGTGCCGCAACGACTGTCGTTGTTTCGCCGCATTGCGGTGCGGTTCAGCGAGGAGCTGCTGGCTGGCGTGCCCGCGGCGGAAGCGCTGCGGCGGGCACGCTTGGCGTCCTCCTCCAGCGCGCGAGAGACGCTTGCGGCCGCGCAGGTCGAGCTCTTTGGCGGCGGGCAGTTTCGTTTGGCGGCGTCGCCGCGCGGAGCCGGAGTGCTGCTTGTGTGGGTAGGCGGCGGTCTAGGCGCTCTCGTTCTGCTGCTCTGGTTCCGGGCGCCTTGGTTCCGGACGCGTCGAGCCCGCTCGGCTAGCCGCCGGAGCTGACGCGAATATGGGATTCCCCTGCGTAAATCGTATTCGGTGGTGTGGTGGCGCCCGTTACCGAGGGATGCGGTAGTGTCGTGACAACTCCGACTACGATCCCACGTAGATAGGCCTCATCGAAGAGATCACTCAGAGCGCATGGACCGGGCCCGGGCAGCTCACCAAAGCCTATTGGAAAGTCAGAACTCACACTATGGAGGAAAGGGAACTGCGGGTCGACTGCCTGCTCAATCAGCGAGGCGCTGATGCCCAGGGTAATGGGCGGGCTGGCTTGGCGTGTCCTGCCGTTTCGCCACTCGACGATGCGCGTCGACACGTAGTAGACGTGATCTGGCTCCCAATGCAGGTCAAGCTTGAGCTCTGTGGGCAGCACGAGTTTGACGTTCCACTCGGAGGTCCCCGTGCCGTTCGCCAGCGGGTTTACAAGCTTTAGGTGTTCGTCGAAAAGCGTGCCTGGAGCGATGTCGTTATTGGAAGAATCGCCCAACCACGCATGGAATTCGAACCGAGTCTCGCTGCCGGCGCGAACGTAGTTCGAAAGCAGGGCGTTGGATACCTGCAGAGTGAACTTCAGCGTGGTGCTCGGTCCAGGCAATGGGTCGTCGGTCATTTGACCGAGGGAGATCCCGTCGATTCCTCCCTGAAGCGCGGCCGTGGTTGCAATCTCCGGCCAGCTGATTTTATCGCTGCCGTCCGTGCCCGTAAGCAACCGGATGATTGGACCTGCGCCCGTGACCGTGTCGGCATCTCCCGAGTAGCTCCATGGAAATAGAGGGTCGGTGTTGAGTGTGTTGAAGACAGGGACCGTCTGTGTGTTGACGAAAACCTGTACGCCCTGATCACTCTTTACCAGTGCATCGAGCTCGCCGTCATTGTTCTCGTCGGCAAAGAGCAGCTGGTTCAACGTGCCGGGTGGCGCGGCGGCGGTGACGTTGTCGCTCGTCAGGAGGCCCGCTTCGCTGCAGGTGTCGATGATCGTGAAGTTGCCAAAGGTCTCGAGGATGGCGAGGCGGGCGTTGCCGATGCCGGAGCCGGGCAGCACCGCGAGATCGACCGGGTTGCAGGGCCAGCTCCACACCAAGCTGCCGTTGACGCTGTAGCATTTGACCCTGGTGGCGCTAGCAGCAGCGATGTAGGGCAGGTTGTTGGTGCCCATGAAGACTTCGATGTCGTGAACATCGTGTGCGCTCACGAACGTCGACAGCAGGATCTGCGCATTGTCGTAGCGGTAGAGGCGGACGGTGCGCAGGTCGGAGCCGAGGGTTGCGACGGCGTGCATGCCGTTGAACTCCTGCGAGCAGACTTCAACTGCGCCGGCGAGTGCGGAGTCGCCCCAGGGGGTCGTGACGTAGGTCTCGGAGGTTTCGCTCCACTCGATGGTGGATGCTCCGGTCGCGGTCAGCGAAACCAGGGTTTCTGGGTCGCCGAGCTCGCTCGCTCGAAGGACCGTCGCGTCCACGACTCCGGTTTGCAGCAGCGTGGTGCCGCCGCCGATCGCGAAGTTGCCGTGGATGTCAAGGTCGCCGCCAACGGCACTCAAGGAAACGGCGGAGTACCAGAGATTACCGGTGTCAAACCGCATCACCTTGGCTGGAGCCTGCGCGGCGAGCGAGTGGCAGAGAAGGGCCCCAGTCAGGCCGAATGTTAGAGTCTTAATCATAGGGAAGCTGTGGATCTGCGAAGTAACCGTCGGCGGCTTCGTGGGAGTTCGGGAAATTGCCGGGGGCGCAGGGACGCGTTGCTTGCCGCGTAGGCGGTCGATGTGACTGCTCGCTGTCCGGCGTCCGGGCGGCGTCGGTGTCATTCAGTCCTTGGGGGCGCGCCGATCCGGGCGATCCATGTGGTTGCGCATCCTCGTCCATGTGTTCTGCAGGTAGTGACTTACGCTCACTTAAGAACCATACCAGCAGTTTGGAGGGATCCTTCAACCGGGTGCGCGGCGGGTCGCAGCGCGCAATCTTCTGCGACTCGGCCCTCCGAAGGTTGCTGCCGGAGGTCCGGGGCGGTGCCCATGAGAGCTGGGCCGAGCACCGGCTCTGGCCGCCTGGTGCTTGGCCACCTGGTGCCTGGCCACCTGGCGGCATGGCGACCGCTGCGAAGCCGCCTCGCGCTGCAGCCGGCGGCTATTGCGCCAGGGCGAAGTCCAGTGCGGCTCGCACGGCCGCAACCTGGGCGCGGTTGCAGTCGTCGTTCGTGACCTTCGGGCTGTCTGGATAGACCTCGGTCGTGGTCGTGTAGCGGGCGCCGGTCATACCGGCGCACAGCCCGAGCTCTTTGCAGGCGTAGTTGATGACGCCATTCTGGGTTACGGCAGCGCCGATGATCTCGCCGTTGTCGTCCGGTGGGGCGATGTGCGTGACCTTCTCCACGCCGGCAATGATCGCGGCCTGAAACGCAGGCTGCGGGTTGTTGGTGTCGCCGACGGTGTAGAAGCCGTCGGGGATCTCGCCGGGTTCGAATGGCTTGCCGTCGCGGGCTGCGACGGCCGGTCGAAACTCATCTTCGTCGCTGTCGGTCGTTTCGTGGAGATCCATGTGCACCAAAAACTCGGCGCCGAGCCGCTGCACGAATGCCATGGCGGCGGCGGCCTCTTCGCACGGACTGTCGGCAACGAAAGAACGGTTGGGATCGATGGCCTGCGCGTTCCAGCGGTTGATCGCCTCGTATGCCCAAGGGCTGACGCACGGCAGCACGGCAAGGTTGATCCTGTCGAGGTAGCTGGCCGCGTCGTTGGCGAGGAACTGCAGCGCGCCCTGCACGCCGCTGGTTTCGTAACCGTGCACGCCGCCGGTGATCAGCACCCAGGGTCGTCCGTTCTGCGGGTTGCGGCTCGTGGCGGCGAACAGCGGAAAACGCTCCGCGTCGATACTCAGCGCACCGTAGCGCGCAATTTCGAAATGCTCGCCGGCGCCTTCTTTGATGTGATCCAGTTTCTGGAGCACCTCGTCGCGGTAGCTGCGCAACTGCTTGCGCTGGGCAAGCCAGGTTGCCTTGTCGGCGTCGGTCCAAGGCTGAAGCGGGGTTCCAATCGGATAGAAGCGTGCAGTGGTCATGTTGTAGGTCGAAAGGGCCGGGTGGAGTTGGCCTGTGCTTGAGCTTGTGCTGGCCGAAGGTCGAGCGTTCGTTCGCGATCCTGCGTGCTACCGAGATGAAAGCCCGGCCGGCATCGTGGCGTCGACATGCGTCGACGTCGGTCGGTTGCAGCTTTCGTCGTTGCAGACCTGGTAGCGGATTTCGCAGGCGAGCTTTGTGCCCGGCTTGGCGGTGCCGGACAGCTTGCAGCGGAACTGCACCATGCCGTCGAGCAGGATCGTCGCCGGCGATTCCTTGTCCGGGTGGCCGTCGTCCGTAGACCATTCGCCATCCTGCTTGAGGCTCGCCGGGAGCTGTAGACCAAGCTCGACGACGCGATTGGCAGAGCCCGAAGGTGTTTCGAGGTAGGCGTGCCAGCCGTCATAGATCGAAAGCGTCACGGCTGCGTGGAGGCTGCCGTCGTGGCTGCGGACGATTTCCATCGCGGCCGACAGCGGCTGCCGCGGGCTCGGCGCGTTGGGTTTCTTCGGCGTGCCGGGTTGCTGCCGGGGGGCCGCCGCCGAATCCGCCGCCGCCGCCGCGTTCGAGATGCCGGCGCTTTCGGCTGCCTCTTCGGTCGTATCGACGAGCCATTTGTAGCCGCCCGCTTCGGTAAAGAAGAGCCGGTCGCTCGATTGCGTCCACCAGGCGCGCCACTGGGCTGCCGTCTCAAACGACTGGTCGGTGTAGCGCCGCAGGATGTTCTGGGCGGCTTCGGCTTGGCCGCTGTTTGCGAGTGCCTTGATCGCCTTTTCGATCAGCGTTGGATCGCCGTTGCCGACGCCAAAGCGGCGCAGCTCTTCGTCCGTCGTCAGCTCATACCAGCCGGTCGAACGCATATAGGGCAGGCGCGCGTCGAAATAGGCGCGGATCTTCGCTGAGTCCTCACGAAGCGCTGGCCAGTCGGATTCGGGGATGTAGCGGCGGATTCGGTCGAATCGCCCCGGAGGCGTCGGCTCGGGATACCCAAGCGTGCGGCGCTCGTGGTTGGTGATCGCCTCGCCCTTCGCCAGTCGCGCCTTGATGGCGGCCTTCGCTGCGGCGTCGTCTTTGGCGAACTGCGCGTAGCGCGCAACCGTCGCCGCGTAGCTCGCGTCGCTCATGCTCAAAAGGGCGTCGGTCACGTAGCTGCGCATCGCCGTGCCGGGCTTCTTGCGCGCGATCGGTGGCTTGCCTTGGAACTTCGCAATGTAGTGCACGCAATTCACAAACACGTGCTTGGCCTCGGCGGTCAAAAACGTCGGCGATGCCGCGAAGCCCCAGTGCAAGAAGTTGCCGTGCCGGCCAATCGCGACGGCGCGCGAGTTCTTGCTGTTGACGCCGCTCGAGATCCACTCGACGTCGGGAGAGTCCAAAAAGCCTTGGTCACGCGAGACCACACCGATCAGCTGGCCCGTGCCTTCGGTGTAGCCTTCCGTTTGCACGCGCCACATCGGCATCGTATCGCCGAGCTGCTCGCTGCGGTAATCGGGCGGCGTGGCGCGGTCTTCGAGGCTCAAGCGAACCTTGTGGGGAGTCTGGAAAATATCGTGTTCGATGCGCATCCCGTGCGCGTGGGCGTCCAAACACATTCAAAGCCAATCGAGCTTGAGTCCGAGCGGCTCGCCGATGCGCGGCGAGTTGTGGGCGATGGTGATCGCGGCGCGGTCGAACGACTGCGGCAGAAACGTCGCTGCCTGGTAGGTCGGATCGCCGGTGACGGGGTCGGTGCCGCGCACGGCCGGCGTCAGGGCTTTGGGCTGGACGTCGAAGATCGTGACGTCAGCGTCGTTGGACATGCTGACGACGTAGTCTTCGCCATGCACAACCGTGACGTTCGCGAAGTGGTAGCGCAGCAGCGACTCCCAGGCCGCGGTGCGTTCGCGCAGCAGCGGCAGGGCACGCGGCGCGGAGTCATCGGCCATGCCGGTCTGCGGCTTGGCGGGGTCTTGGCCGACCAAAAGCACCGACAGCGAGGCGTCGTGGTGTGCGGCTGCTCGGCTTGGCGCGCTTGCGGAAGCTTGCGCCGCCGCAGAAGCGGCTAGCGAAACTGCTAGAAGGAACGCGTCGCGTAGGGTTCGTTGCATGGGCGAATCTGCGCCCATTCTATCAGGCTCCCGCGCCGCTTCCGGCATCGGATCGTGGCGAAGCGCTCGACGCGGCAGGATCTCCGTGTTGTCGGTCGCGGTCGTGGGCTACTGTCCCTAGCAACTATGCCGCCTATTCGCCGCATCCTGATTGCCAACCGAGGTGAGATTGCGCTGCGCGTGATCCGCACTGCCCAGGAGATGGGCATCGAAACGGTTGCCGTCTACTCCGACGCCGACCGGACCGCACTGCACGTGCGCAAGGCCAACCTCGCTGTGCATCTCGGTGGCAGCAAACCTTCCGAAAGCTACCTCGACGCCGACAAGGTGCTCGCAGCGGCCAAGGCGACGGGCTGCGATGCGCTGCACCCGGGCTACGGCTTCCTGAGCGAAAACGCCGCATTCTCCCAGGCCTGCGCGGAAGCCGGGGTCGTGTTCTTGGGGCCGTCCGCGAAGGCGATCTCTTCGATGGGCGACAAGGTTGCGGCGCGCAAGATCGCGCTCGAAGCCGGTGTGCCGCTGGTGCCAGGGCTCGAAGAAGACGTGGAGGAAGATCGACTGGTGGAGGCCGCCAAAGAGGTCGGCTACCCCGTGATGCTCAAGGCTGCTGCCGGCGGTGGCGGCAAGGGCATCCGAATCGTCGAGTCCGAAGACCAGCTCCTGGAGGCGTTCCGCATGGCGCGCGCCGAAGCCAAGAGCTCGTTTGGCGATGACCGCGTCTACCTCGAAAAGTTCGTCGTTGAGCCGCGACATGTCGAGGTGCAGCTGCTTGCCGATACCCACGGCAACGTCATGCACTACGGCGAGCGCGAGTGCTCGGTGCAGCGCCGCCACCAAAAGCTGGTCGAAGAGTCACCTTGCAGCGCGTTGACGCCTGAGCTGCGCGAGCAGATGGGCCAAGCCGCGTGTGATCTGGCGCGCTACGTCGGCTATGTCGGCGCCGGCACCGTCGAGTTTCTGTACTCCAAGGGAGCGTTCTACTTCCTGGAGATGAACACCCGTCTGCAGGTAGAGCACCCGATCACCGAAGAGCGGTTCGGGGTCGACCTGGTGCGCGAGATGATCCGCATTGGCCAAGGCGAAGAGCTCGCGCCCAAGCAGGAGCCGCGCGGCCACAGCATCGAAGTGCGCATCAACGCCGAAGATCCGCAAAACTACTTTCCATCGCTTGGCACGATCAAGCGCATGGGCTTGCCGGGAGGCCCCGGCGTGCGCCTCGATAGCGCAATGTTCCGGGGCATGGAGGTCACGCCGCACTACGACAGCATGCTTGGCAAGCTGATCGTGCATGCGCAAGACCGGCCGCAGGCGATCGAGCGGATGAAGCGCGCGCTGCGCGAGTTGCGCATCGTCGGTGTCGCGACGTCGCTACCGGTGGCGCTTTGCACACTGGAGAGCGACGCATTCGTTTCGGGCAATTACGACACGAGCATTCTGACGCAGATCGACACGGCTGCTGCCGCGCACCGCGATGTAGCGATGCTGGCTGCTGCGGCCGCGCGGTTCTTGCGCGCCGAGCGCGTGGGCGGTGAGCAGGATGGCGATGGCGCATCGCAGGATGCCCCGCAGACCGCCCCAACGTGGGCCATGCTTGGCCGCAGCGAGCGGCTTTGGAGGAGCGCACGATGAAGTATCTGGCGAAGCTCGGCGACGAAGAGCGCGAGTACACGTTTGAGCGGCGCGGCGACCGGCTGGTTGCGCTTTGTGGTGGGCAGGAGATCGAGCTCGAAGTCTCACCGGTCGGTGACGGCGAAGCGTTGTCTATGATTGTGGATGGCAACAGCTACGACGTTGTTGCGGACGTGCAGAAAAAGGACGTCACCGTCCAGGTCAGCGGCGAACGCTACGTTGTGCATGTCGAAGACGATCGCGAGCGCGCGGCCGCCGAAGTCGCGAGCAAGAAGCAGGGCGGCAAACGCGAATTGCGTGCAGCCATGCCGGGCGTCGTTGTCGAAGTGCGGATTGCCGTCGGCGATGCCGTCGAAGAGGGCCAGACGCTGGTCGTGCTCGAAGCCATGAAGATGCAAAATCCGCTGGCTGCCGAGTCGGCGGGGGTCGTGACCAAGATCAAGGTCGAGGCGGGAGAAGCGGTCGCCGCGGGCGCGCTGCTCGTCGAGATCGAGTAGGCGGTCGCGCCCGCCCTGGTCGGTTCCGCCCGAGCGAGTTGCGGACCGGCCTGGAAAGTCCTCCGTTTGGTCGAACGCAGCCGTTCGTCCCACCATGCTGCCGTTGGCACCAGCAGGGGAGTGTTTGCCGTCTCGCTCCGTTCTTGCGGCCGATGCGAACTCGATCGATTGTTGTTCTCACGGTCCACTGATGAATGCTGCGGGCGAGACATCGGCATCAACGAAATCGGCTTTGCGAGCCTCTCGGGCGCGATTCCGGGCAACCTGGCACGCGCCGTCGCGCAAGAGTTGATCGAGCATGGGCGCGTTGCCCGTTCGTGGCTCGGCCTCGAGCTGCAGCCCGCGGGCGCTTCGGGCAAGAGCGCGTTGCTGCACGTTCGACGTGGCAGCCAGCAGCTGCTGTCTGACGCCGGCAACGCCGCGACGCATGGAATCGGTCTCGCCAACCTGCGGGTTCGGCTCGAACAGCTCTATGGCGAGCGCGGCATGCTGGTCGCGCAGGCCGTCACCGACGGCTTCTGCACGACGGTCGCGCTGCCGCTTTGCATTCGCGATCTGGCAGACGAGGCCTCGACGTCGGCGCCGTCTCGGGGGCCAAGCTAGTGTAGTGCATCTGATATAGGGGGCATTCTGCGGGCACGAAGACGCCCGTGACGGCGTTGCTGCTCCTCGGCAGACTGGCTCCCCGGCAGACAGTCTGGAACATGCATTCGTCGCAGCGGCTTGCGAAGAACGCCTTCGCATCCCGGATCATGCCCCGTCTACCAGATGCAATGCACGACACTAGGGGCTCGTTCGACCTGCGAGGCGCAGCGAGATCGTGTGCTCTTCGCCGGCGGCCAGTGTTTGCTCGTGGGCGTGTACGTTTGCGGACTCGATGCAGCAGAACGTGCGCCAGTCATCACCATGCATCTGCGACAGCCGGGCTGTCTTCTTGGGCCACGGATTCCACACGATCGCCGAATGGGCGTTGCGGGTTTGGAGCGTGACCGTGCGACGGCGTGCCGGTGCTTGCAGCACGATCTGAGCCGGAGTGTCTTGGAATACGCGGTCGGTTTCTGCCGCGAAGCGAAGAGGTGCGCTTGGATCCCAAGACGCTTCTGGCTCGCGCGCATGCTCTACAAAAGCGACGTCCTCGAGGCCGTGCACCGACGTGCTGTGCACGTCGCCGACCGCGAAGTAGGTGTGCAGCGCTTCTTCAAAGCGAAAGGGGGCCGGGCCGCGATTGGTCACGGTCAGGCTCAGCGAAAGCGCTTGTTCGAGGTGGACATGGAGCTCAAGCCGGAAGGCGTGTGGCCACAGTGCTCGCGTCTGCTCGTCGTCTTCTAGCCGAAGCGTGACCTCGGCTGCGGGGCCGACTTTGGTGCATCGCCAGCTGCGGCTGCGCGCAAAGCCGTGGGCCGGCATGGCCGGGTCCGTGCGATGGTCGCCGAACCACGGAAAGACAACCGGGATGCCGCCGCGCACGGGCTTGCCGTGCCGGTATTCCGGCGCGCTGGCGGTCCACAGGATGTTGTTGCTATCGCCATCATCGCCGCCGTCGCGGAACGACAGCACCTGGGCCCCGGTGGTGGCGATCACGGCGCGCTTGTCCGCATGCGTCAGCTCGATCGCGGGCCGGGCGCCACCAGGGTCTGTGATCCAGCGCACGCCGCTCGGCAGCGGGTCGGGGGCATCCTGAGCCGCCTCGATGCAGCGGCTGCACAGGCACGCCTGGTTGCGCAGGGCGTCCGGGATGCGCTGCAGGGCGGCAGGCGGAGCCGTCTTTGCGCGGCACCAGCAGGTTGCGCCGGCGGCGAGGTCGCCGCCGTTTTGCGCGATCGCGCACGCGTTGTCGTCGCCGCAGGTTGCGCAGCGATTGGTGGCGATCGGAGTCGGACGAGGCTCAGCCATGCACAAACGATACTGCACCGCGCGCTGCGCGCGGAGCGTCGACCGCAGCTCTCGCTCAGCCCTTCATCTGCTTGAGCTTGGCAATGGCTCCGAGCACGTTCTTGCCGCCGCTCTTGCGCTTGCCGGTGGAGTAGCCCTCTTCGTTGCTGCCGCTCTCGCCGCCGCCGCCGCCGCCCGCGCCGGCCTTGGGAGTGGCGGCCGTAGCCCTGGCCGGCGTTGGCGCCGGTGCGTGGGCGGCTGCCGCGGGGGCGCGCGCGCCGCTGTTGACCGCTGCTTGCAGCTGGGCGAGCCCTGTCGCTAGGCTTGCGACTTCGCGCTGGATTTCGCGCACGGATGTCTCGAGCCCGCCGAGGTTGCCGTCGCGCAGTTCTTCGATGCCCTTCTCCAGGCCGTTGGTGGCTTGGTCGAGACGCTCTTGCAGCGACGTCGCCGCTGCCTTGATGCTGTCGCCGCGCTGCAGTTCGACAACTTGGCCGTTGATCTCTTTGCTCGCCTCTTCGAGGCGGTGCAGGCTCTTTTGCACGTCGCTGTTGTCGTGTCGCTGGCTGAGCGCCGCGAGCGCCACCTCGAGCTTCTGGATCTGCTCCGGCACGTTGCCGAGGTCCGTCTTGCCCCCGTCGCGAATGGACTCGGCCACGCGGTGCAGGCCCTGGCGCGACATTTCGGAGGAGCCTTCGACCAGTGTCTTGACCTTGCCGAGGCGGCTGGCGAGATCCGAGCACTGGTTGGCGATCTCCATCAGCGGCTTGCCATACATCTTGATGGCCTTGGTCAGGTTGTTGATCTTCTGATCCTGACGCTGGAGCGACAGCAGCACGTGCTGGACTTCGCCGCTGTCGGTCGTCGTGGGCGTAGCCGCGGGATTCGTTCCGGAGCGTTCTTGGAACTCCTGCAGCAGCGTTTCGATCGACTGCAGCATGCGCTCGTCATCGTTGGCTCGCTGTTCTTCGAGCTGGAAGATCCGCTGGTGTGTCCAGCCGGCGCGTCGTTGGCCGGCGCCGATGCCAAACAACACGAGTCCCATGATCGAGACCATCTGGGGTTCGATGCCGACGTTGTGAAGCACGTTGCCGAACGCGGGGGCGATCATCGCGGCGAGGCCGGCCACTGCGATCAGCATGCCGGCGATCATGGCAAAGCTACCGCCTGGCTTTTCGGCTGCAGCCCGCGCCGCATTCCGCCGCGCACGTGAGCGCGTGCGCAGTCCCGGTTCGTAGCGGCGGGCTGCGGAGGGTTCGCGGTTGTCGCCGCCTTCCTCGTCAAAGCTATCCTCCTCGAAGCTCTCCTCGGCGCCATCTTGGTCGTCGTCCTCCGGGACGATGGCGTCGTCTTCGCCGTAGTTGGAGTCCTCGTCGTGTTCGGCGCGGTCCTCGAAATCCTCGTGCCCGTCGTCGTCCTCTTCGTATTCGGCCTCGACCTGCTCGGTAGAGGCCTCAGGCGGAGCCGACTCTTCCGGGGCATTCCCGAGAAAACTTGGCAGATCGTTGGCGGGACGTCCCTTAGCGGAGGTTCTCTTCATGGCTCTGTGGGCGTTGCCGCCCAGCGCTCGATTCGGCACAACCCGTTAATCGGCACACAAGGGGGTGAGGATGAAGCGGGCGGTGTTGCAAAGTCCGGCACGGTCCGGGAAAACGTCTGGTCTACCGATGGCTCGCAAACTCAAAGGCATTGCCGCGGCCCCCGGGATCGCGATCGCGCCGGTGGTTCACTTCCACACGACGCTCGATCAGATCCCGATGTGGAAGGTGCAGCCCGAGCGGGTCGACGCCGAACGTGGGCGCCTTTCTGGCGCGATCGAAACCGTTGCCTCGGCGCTGACCAGCCTGCAGCGCGAGCTTGCCGAGGCCATCGGCAAGCACGATGTACGGATCTACGACGCCCAGATGGCGATCCTGCACGACCAGACGTTCCGCCGCGACGTCGAGCGCGAGATCGAAGAGCATCAGGTCAATCTGGAGGTGGCGCTGCAGCGCGTGATTGCCCGCTACGAAGGGGTCTTCCAGAGCATGGAAAATCCGGCCATGCGCGAGCGTGCTGCCGACCTGCGCGACATTGGCCGCCAGCTCGTGGGGGCTTTGGTTGCGACGGACCGGCAGAAGTACACGGCTGGGGGGGCGGACTACCTCTTTGCGGCCGATGAGTTCTTGCCGAGCGACGCCGGCATTCTGGATCGCGACCACATTCGCGGCATCGTCACGGCGCACGGCGGCAAATACTCTCACGGAGCCATCCTGGCCCGCTCGCTCGGGATCCCGGCGATTGTCGGCGTCGAGCAGGTGATGCAGGAAACCAGCAACGGCGCGCTTGCCATCCTCGATGGTGACGCAGGCATCGTGCTGCTTGAGCCGACCATCGACGAACTGGCCGACTACGAGCGTCGCCTGCAGGAGCAGGAAGCGGTGGAAAAGCGCATTGCCGAGCTGCGCTTTCAGCCCTCGGTGACGCCAGATGGCGGCAGCGTGCGGCTTATGGTCAACGTCGAGGGAGTGCAGGATTTGGCTGCCCTCGAAATGGAGGCGATGGCGGGCATTGGTCTCTTTCGGACCGAGTTCGCGTTTATGGAGCGCCGCCAGTTCCCAACCGAAGAGGAGCAGGTAGCCATGTACAAGCGCGCGGTCGACAGCGCCGGCGGCAAGCCGGTGACGTTCCGCACGCTCGACGTTGGCGGCGACAAGCCGCTGGGCTACTTCCAGATGCCCGAGGAGCGCAATCCGGTGCTCGGCTGGCGCGGCATCCGGTTGTGTCTCGACTGGCCGGATATCCTCTACACGCAGCTGCGCGCCATTCTGCGCGCGAGCGCCGAGGGCCACGTCCGCATCTTGCTGCCGATGGTGACGAGCCGCTGGGAGGTCGTGCAGTGCCGCGAGGTGCTGGACCGCTTGACCGCCGATCTCCGTGCCAACAGCGTTCCCTTTGATGCGCGCATCGAAATGGGTGTCATGGTCGAGGTGCCCGTGCTGGTCTCGGTGCTGCCCGAGGTGCTGCCGGTCGTGGACTTCGTCTCGGTCGGCACCAACGACCTGGTGCAGTATCTCTTGGCCGTCGACCGCGACAATCAGCGGGTGGCGAAGATGTATGACCCGTTCCACCCGGGCGTGCTGCGCGTGCTGTCGCAGGTTGCCGAAGCCGCCCGCGCGGCTGGCAAGAACGCGTCGATATGCGGTGAAATCGCCGGCGACCACTGGTTTACGCCCATCTTGATCGGGCTGGGCTACCGCGATCTCTCGATGGCGCCGGTCTTTCTGCCGAGGGTCAAGCTGATGTTGCGGCTGTTCACGACCGAGGAATGCCAAGATCTGGCGATGCGGGCGCTTTCGCAGCACTCGACGAATGCCGTGCGCAAACTGGTCCGAGAGGAGATTGAGCCGCGCTGGCTCGATCACATCCGGTCGGACGACGCCGCTGGAGATCCTTCCTCCGGGAGTGGCGCGCCAACGGGCGATGCGGGCGGGGACGGCAAGTCGTGACCGGCAAGGGGCTGCTTCGCCGCGGCAACTGGTCGGTTCAAGAGCTGGCCCGACTGCGCCAGTTGCTGCCGATGCGCGGTGTGGCCTGGACCGCAAGCTTGCTGCGCCGCTCGCCGCGAAGCGTCGAGAAAAAGGCTCTCGAACTCTTGCGCGTGCCGGCTCGACACGGCGATTGGACCGACAGCGATGACATGCAGCTGCGGCAGGCATGGGGAGCCGTCGAAGTCCCCATTCTCGGTCCCATCCTTGGCCGAACCGCAAAGGAAGTGCGGGCGCGCGCGAACGAACTGCGCGGCAAGCATCGCGGGGTCGCCTGGTCTCGAGCGGAGCTGGGTTTGCTGAAGAAGCTCTACGGCACACGCCGCGACGAAGATCTTGAGGTTTCGCTGATGCGCGATCGCGAGGAGGTCGCTACGGCCGCGCAGCGGCTGTGCCTGGCCAAGGACAAGCGCTTCCGCGCGTCTTCAGCTGGCGCGCGAGCCTGTGGGGCGGCGGCTGCCTCGTCGAGTGTTGGCGAGCCAGGGGGCAGCGCGGAGGTGCTGCGAGAGCTGGCTACCGGGGCGACGCCGGATGTCGGGGATGCAGCGGATATCGGGGATGTCGGGAGTGTCGCGGACGTCGCGGATGCGAGTGCACTCGCTTCGACGGGGCCCAAAAGCAGCTCGGCGAGCCCGTTGCACTACCTCGCGCCCGGCCGGCCGGCCCGTGTTGCATCCCGAGGCGGCCCGGGCTCATCTCCCGGCGCTGTCGAAGCTCGCTCATCGATGCCGCGTTGGACGTCGGAGGAGGTCCAGCGGTTGCGGGAACTCTATCCTCATCGCGACAACCTCGCGGTGGCGCGCGAGCTCGGGCGAACGGTCACCAGCGTGGCCAACAAGGCCTACCAGCTGAAGATCCGCAAGAGCGCCAACGTCTTGGCGGATATTGGTCGCGCCAATATCGCGATGCGCTACCAGCGCGACGACTGCACCGACTCGGTCTAGTCGGGTAGCGGCCTCCCGGCCCGGGGAGAGCCAAATGTCGGTGGCGTCGGAGCCGCGACGCCAGGGTGGTTCCAGTTTCTGGCCGTTTTTCAGTAGACGCTCAACTCCGGCCTCACCGCTTGCCGATTGGTCTCATGCGTAGCCACTCCGAAACTTGGGCAAGCGCACACCGAGGTAAGTCATGGAAATCGTTGGGAAGAAGAGCCAGGGTCTGTCCGTTACTGCGCTCAAGGACGACAAGACTGTCATTGTTTCGTTCAACGACCGCAGCCTAAACTTCTATGTGACAGACTCTCTGAAGGAGTCACTGAAGGAGACGATCAACGCCAAGATCGAGGAAGGGTACGAGCACTTCGTTCTCAATCTCGACAATGTGAAGATCATCGACTCATGTGGTGTCGGCCTGATCATTGTTGCGAACAACGTGACGTCGTCGCGCAGCTGCAAGCTCTACCTGAGCAACATCAAGCCGTTCATCGTCAAGATCTTTGAGATCATGCGCATCTCGAAGCACCTGGCGATCTACGACAAGGAAGACGACGCCCTCCAGGCGATCAAGAACGGCGGCTAGACCGCCGCGTCTTGCGGCGACAGCTGCGCTTGGCGAGTTTTGTCGCCTCGCGCGTTGGGTTTGCATGCCTAGGATTCCATGGTTGCGCCGGCGTCGATTCTCGTCCTGGCCGCTACCGATCCGGCTCATGCCGGCGTCGTTGCGGGCCTGACGCAGTATTCTGCGGCACTCGATACCACTATCGAGACCGTGGCGTGCGCGACTACGTGCGTAGACCGCCTTCGCGCCGGTTCCTGCCTTGCGTGGGCTCTCGTCGATGCGGACCTGAATCGCCCGGACGTTCAGGCTCTGATCGCTGCGCAGCGGCTGCCGCAGCCCCTCTTGCTGGTGGTGCCATCGGCGCCGACGGCGTCGGACTATGAGTGCGCCCTCCGTATCGGTGCGGTTGGCGTTGTCGATGCGAATGGCAGCTTGGACCAAGCCGGCAAGCAGTTGCTCGGACGGGAGTTGCTCGGACGCTTGCGCGCGCGCCAGGAAGCGTGGCTGCAAAGCCAACAGCTGGTCGAGCGCCTCAGCGTCCAGTCCGAAGAACTCGAGCGTCGATGCACGCTGCAAGCGGAGCGCTTTCAGCAAAGTCAGGAGTCGTACTATCTCGACCTGTCACGTCTGATGACCATCATCACCAACATCATGGACGGCATCCTCTTCGTCGATCGGGGGGGTCACGTCACGATGATCAACCCGGTTGCGGAGGACCTCTTGCACGTCAAGTCGTTCGTCGCGATCGGAAAACCGGTGCGAGAGATGCAGGGCCAGGCGGATCTTCTAGAGACCCTGGGGCGCGACTACGAAACGGTCCTTGGCGGGCAGAAGGAGGTGTCGAGCACGATTGAAGTGCATCACGGCGAACACGACCTCCTCTACATCAAGGCGATGACGAGCCAGGTGCTCGACTATCGCGGCCAGCCTGCGGGAACGCTGTCCGTGCTTCGTGACGTGACGGCGGAGTTCAAGACAGACCAGCTAAAGAACCAGTACCTGTCGATCGTCGCGCACGAGCTGCGCACGCCTCTGACGGGAATCAAAACGTTCGCGACGATGATGGCCAAAGGGTCGCTCGGCGACCTCAACGACAACCAGGCGACCGTCTGCGATTCGATCCGCGAGCAGTCGGTGCGACTCGAGCACCAGATCGACAAGTTGATCAACCTCGGCAACCTCGAGAGCGCCGACTACGGGCAAGACCGCGAGGAGGTCTCCCTAGACGACTTTACGGCCGGAATGTTGCTGCCATTTGAGCAGCCAGCGCGCGACCGCCAAATCGATCTGACGTTCGCCATCGAGGTAGACGACGACGTTGCCCTGCATGCAGATCGCTCCGATCTGCGGCGGGCTTGCCAGGCTCTGATTGAGAACGCGGTCAAATTTGCACGCGACGAAGGCACCGTCGAAGTCGCCGTGACACGGGAGGAGGGCGGCCTTCGCTTCCACGTTCGCGACGACGGCATCGGCATCGATCCGCGCTACCAGCGGCGGATCTTTGAAAAGTTCTTCCAGGTCGAGGATCCGCTGACCCGCCATCACGGGGGTGCAGGGCTCGGCCTATTTGTGGCGCGCGGCATTGTTGAAGCGCACGGAAGTCGCATCGAAGTCTCCAGTCAACTGGGCCAAGGTGCCGATTTCTCCTTCATGCTGCCGATCCATGAGCCAGAGCACCACCGTGCTGTGGCTGAGATCGGCCACCGGATCGACTGAGCGAGGCTCGAAGCAAGATGCAAAGAACCGTCCTGATCATCGAAGATGAGAAGCTGATCATTGTCTCCACGCAGATGGTGCTCGAGGCCGCCGGATTCCGGGTCGAATCCGCCATCAACGGCGAGGACGGCATCAGCAAGGCCAAGTCGCTGACTCCGGACCTGATCCTACTCGACATCATGATGCCGGGTATCGATGGCTGGGAGACGCTCACGCGCCTCAAGCGCGACGAGGCGACCTCCGGGGTTCCTGTGGTGATCTTTACCGCACGTGAGCACTCGCGGGGGCACCAGAAGAGCGCCGAGATGGGCGCCGCCGACTACTTCCGCAAGCCGTTTGAGCCCGACGAGTTGATCGAGTTGGTCGAGAAGCACGTCGGCCAAAAAGCTTGATGCACTTCGGGCGCGCAGCATGACGCATCCCGACGTGCTGCCGCTCTGGTCGCTGTTTGAGGCATGTCGCCGGGGCAGCGCGGAGGCGCGCCTCGCGGCCGCACAAGCCGTGGTCGAAGCGCTGGCCGAAGGCCGGGCACCGCATCGGCTTGAAGTCGAGCACGGTTTGCTTTGTGCCGATGGTGTGCCCATGCCGGCGGCGGCGGCAGCGACGCTGGTCGCGACCCATGAACTGTGCGTGTTCTTGCGGGACTTTGGCGTCGTCGGTTTGTGCTTCGGTGGGGCGACGAGCGTGCACGACCTGCTCGAATGGGTAGGCAGTGCTGTTCGAGGCGATGCCCAGGTCGGCAGTCCGGATCGGGTTTCGGCAAAGCTGGTTTCGCCAGCAGACGTGTCGAATCGATGCCTGCTGACGCCGGATCAAGCGGTGCCGAAGCCTGTTGCTCCGTCGGAGCCCTCGAGTTCGCCGGATGCAGAACGTCCGGTTGCCTCGCGCCTGACCGCGATGTTCGTCCAGCAGCGCCTGCTAGCGGCGGCGGCGACGATGCCCACAGAGCTCGGGATCGATCCCGCAAGCTCTCGGCTCGTGCTCGCGGCGATTGTGGACCGACTGCTGGCCATGCACGGCGGTCAGGAAGCCGTGATGATGCTGCAGGACGACGAAGAGCTGCTGCGGCGAAGCGTGGCCCTGGCCGTGCTCGTCACGATGCTGGCGCGGCGTGCCGGCTGGCCGAGCGAGCGTTTGGTCGACGTTGGCGCCGTTGCGCTCCTGCATGACGTCGGCTGTGCGCTCGATCCGCAGCGTCCCGGGCCGGCGGCGTTCCGATGGCTGCTGCGATGCGGCCAGGACGACTTTTGGCTGCGCTGCGCGATTGTCGCGCGGGCGTGGCACGATCCGAACCGTCGTCGCGACGAGGGCGATGAGCTGCTGACCGTGAAGCTGCTGCGCGCCGCCTCTGATGCCTATGTCGCGCTTGCCGGTCGAGTGACGGCATCTGCGCCCTCGACGGCAGACGCCACGCCGCCGCTCGAGATCGCGTTGCCGTGCAAGCAGGGGCTCGACGAACGTTCGGAGGACGCGCTGCAGAGCGAACTCGTGAGCCTGCTAGACGATCTGCTGCCTGCGGCCTGAGCGAGGGCTGGTCTGGTGTCTGGCGACTGGCCGGCTGGTTTCTGGGCCGGCGCTACTCGTGCCGCAGAGCGTCGACTGGGTCCATGTTGGCGGCGCGCCAAGCTGGATAGATGCCGAACAGCACGCCGACGGCCGCGGAGATCCCGAAGGCCAGCAGCACGTGCTGTGGCAGCACCAGCGTCTCTTGCTCAAACCACAGCGTGATCAGCATCGGCAGGATCATGCCGATCGCCACCCCGACAATGCCGCCGAGCGCCGACAGCACGCCGGCTTCGACCAGGAACTGCTGGATGATGTGCTTCTTCTTCGCTCCGAGCGCGCGTCGAATGCCGATCTCGCGCGTGCGTTCGGTCACCGTTGCGAGCATGACGTTCATGATGCCGATGCCGCCGACGAGCAGGCTGATCGAGGCGATGACGGCGAGCACGATGTTGAACATGCGCTTGCTCTCCTCTTCCTGCTTCAGCAGTTCGAGCGGCACCGTCACGATCACGTCGCTGTTTTCCTTGTGGTTCTCGTCGAGCAGGTCGCGCAGGATCCGCGCGCCGTCATCGACGTCGGTTGACGCGGGCATCTTCACCTTGACCTCGTGCAGCTCGACCTTTTCTCGCGAGAAGGAGCCGCCCGAGCGCGTCGTCAGGACATCGCCGAAGCGCCGCCGCGACGTCTTCATCGGGATGAACATGCACTCGTCGTAGGGCGTGCTGCCAGCACCTGCGGTCCGCCCCTGTTCTTCGAGCACGCCAACGACGCGGTAGCGGTCGTTGCCGCTGATCAGCACGGTCTGATCGCTTGGGTTCTCCAGCGGAAACAGCATGCGGCACAGGGTCGCGCCGAGCACACAGACGTTGTTGAGGCGTTCGTCGTCGACCTCGGTGAGCCAGCGGCCTTCGCGCACGTTCATGCCGGCCACGTCGAGGAAGTTGGCCTCGGTGCCGACGATGATCGAAGTGTGAAAGTACTCGCCGCGCATCATCGGGCGCTTCACTTCCCGAATGCGCACGACGTCTGCGCTCGGCAGGGACGAAGCAATCAGGTCCGCTTCGTCGTAGGCCAGCCCGTAGGACAGCGGCGTCCACGCGCTTTGGGAGCTGCTCGAGGCGGTCTCCGCCGGCCGTTTGCTGCGGGCGATCAGGTTGGTCACACCCATGTCCTGGAAGCGCTCAAGCGCCTCGCGCTTGGCGCCTTCGCCAACCGCCAGCATGGCGATGACGGACGCGACCCCAAACAGGATGCCGGCCGTGGTGAGCGAACTGCGCAGCTTGTGCAGCAGCAGGCTTTTTAGGCCGAGGCGAACGATGCGCCAGCTGTCGCGGATCATGCGTGGCCCTCCGATTCGTTGGCGGCGGTCGCTTGTGCGGAATCGACGCCAGCCACTGCCGAGGCGCTGGCTTCCTTGGCGGCGCGTCGTTCGCGAATGCCTTCGTTCTCGATCAGCTTCTCAACGACGCCATCCTTCAGCCACAGCGTGCGGTCCGCACGCTCGGCGACGGTCGGGTTGTGGGTGACCATCACGATGGTGACGTCGTCTTTGCGCAGGTCGTCAAACAGGTCGAGGATCTCGGACTCCGTGTTGCTGTCGAGGTTGCCGGTCGCTTCGTCGGCAAGCAGATACAGCGGGTCGTTCATCAGCGCGCGGGCGATGGCCACGCGCTGCTGCTGGCCGCCGGATAGCTCGAGCGGCTTGTGCTCCAGGCGCTGGCCGAGGCCGACGCGATCGGCCAGATACTCAGCTTTCTTGCGCGATTCGGGCCCGACGCGTCCCTGATAGAAGAGCGGCACTTCGAGATTCTCGAGCACCGTCAGCTGCGGGATCAGATTGAACGATTGGAAGATGAAGCCGATCTCGGTGCCGCGCACATCGGAAAGCGCATCGTCATCGAGCCGGCTGACATCGCGGCCACCGACCAGGTATTTGCCGGTCGTGGGGCGGTCGAGGCAGCCGAGCAAATTGAGCATCGTGCTCTTGCCCGAGCCCGAGCGGCCCATGATCGTCAGGTAGTCGCCGCGGCGAACCTGCATGGAAACACCGTTGAGCGCACGCACAACGTTGTCGCCCATCTTGTAGTGCCGGTGGACCTCGGCGAACTCGGCAATGATCGGCCGTTCGTCGGCGGCCGCGGGGTTGCCGGCTGGGCCAGCTAGGGGAGTCGTCAACGGATCGTTTGGGGGTTGTGGGGGACTGTCGCGCGCGGTCCGGCGAGGCGGGTCGGCCAGTGGGCTAGCCTGGGGCAGCGAGGGAATGGCTGCCGGCGTGCGCGAGGGTCGATGTGGAGCTCCGGGCTGCGGCTCGCGATTACTCGTTGCCGCGCCGGCCGGCGCTGCCGCCGGACATCAGCTTGCGGAGGCCCGTCGAGCGGAGGCGGTCCGCCTTCTCGGTTTCGCCCGCGTCGAGCGCCTTTTCGATTTCGCCGACCATCTTGTTGGCCTCGACCAGCTTTTCTTCGCTGAGATATGCGCTGAACCTGTCGAGCATCTTCGGCAGGTCCTTCTTGGCCTGCGCCAGCTCGGCCGCGTCCATGTCCGCAAACTTCTTGCGAGCTGAGCGCGAGCCTTGCGGACGACCACCGCCAGCAGCTCCCCGACGGCTGGAGGCTTGCGCCGCCTTGGCCGGCCTGCCGCCGGCGCCTGCCGCGGCCGCTGCCGCTGCCGGCATCGCGGCGCCTGAGCCTTCGATTGCCGATTCCATCGGTGCGGCCTCCGGCATGGCCGGCTGGTCAAACTTGGGGTCGGCCTGCCCGCCTGGCGGCGTGCGGTAGATCATGTCGCCCTCGGCAAGCCCCGAGAGGATTTCGACCTTCTCTTCGTTGTTGGCGCCGACCTTGACGGCGACAGCGACGGGGCCGTTTTCACTCTGCTTCCAGATGTAGTTGACGGCACGATCGCGGCGAACGGCTTGGATCGGCACCGTCAGGGCATCCTTGATCGAGCCCACGGTGATGGTGGCTGCGGCCTTCATGCCTGCCTTCAGCGACTCGTCCTTGTTGATGCCGTCGAGCAACACCTTGGTCGTGTAGACCTTCTTGTCGTTGCCGGACCAGCGCGACTGCGAGTCGGCGACCGGTGCGACGTAGGTGACGCGGCCCGTCATGACTTCGTTGGGGCGCACCTCGGCGCTGATCAAAGCCGCCATGCCGACTCGAACCTTGTCGATCATGGCTTCCTGCACCTGGATCTTGCACTCGAGCTTCGAGTTGTCCGGCAGGATGATGATCGACTGGCGTTCGCGCACGCTGGTGCCTTCTTCGACCGGCTCGCTGTCGCCGCGGCCACGCGAGACCTTGGAGTAAACCACCAAGCCTTCGCCGGGCGAGACCAGCACCGAGTTGCCGATCTGCTTCTCGAGGTTGGCCAGTCGCTCGGCGGCAACCTCAAACTCCTTCTTCTTGGCGTCGACGTCAAACTGCGAGTTGCGACGCTCGGCGCCGTTCTTGGCGGCGACGCGGGCGACTTCAAGCTCGGCGTTCTCGACGTTTTGACCCTTCTCGATCTTGTCGCGCTCGAGCGTGTAGTTGACGAGCAGCTCCAGATCGTTCCAGGCGATGGTCACTTTCGACGCCTGGCTCTGGTAGGCCAGCTCGTCTCGCTCGAGTTCGTTGCGGGTGATGAACTGCTTTTGGGCGAGGCTGCGGCTGTGCGCCGCCGTGTCTTCTTTGACCTTGAGGTCGGCCATCGCCAGGCGGATCTGGTCGGCCTGCTGCAGGATCAGGTTGGCCATTTCGCCCATGTCCCGCTCGAGCGGGTCACCGGCTTCGCCCTTCACCTTGAGCAGGCTGACCACCTTGTTGACCAGTCCTGCATAGTTTTGCGGATGGACCTGCGTCACCAGGACCGCCGGGGTTGGTGCGCCCTCGGTGCCGCTTGCGGGCGAAGCGTCTTCGCTGGCGGCAGAAGGAGCCGGGTTTACCAGCTCTTCCAGGCGCTTGACCATGTCGGCGTTTTTGCCCTCGGAGCCGCGGCCGCCCTTGGCGCCGAGCAGCTTTTCGAGCTCCATTGTGGCGATGCGCCGCTGCGACTCCGCCGTGTTGATGTTGGCCTGTAGTTCCTTCTCGAGGATGTCCTGAGCGGTCTTTGCCTGCTCAAGTGCATTGCGCGCCTTCTCTACCGAAATCTCCTGCGTGGCGCGCTTCTCGACGAGGTCGCTGACGTCCAGCTCGACCAGCTTCTCCCCCTTGGACACGCTCGTGCCTTCGGGGATCAGATAGAGAACCGTCGCGTTGCCTTCAATGGCGGAGCGCACGACCGTCTCGTTGACGGCGACGAGCTCGCCGCCCTCCTTGACGTTGATCGGCAGGTCTTCACGGCTGACCTGGTAGAGGTTGACGGTCGTCGACTGTTGCGCGTTGTCGCTGCTGCAGGCGGCCATGACGGCCAGCGTCAGCACCGCCATGTTGCGGCTCATCGATCGGTTCGGTTGGGGCATATTCATATCGGTCACTCTGCGGCAACGGCCGACTGCGGATCGGGCATTGGAAGTTCTAGGTCAAACCGCAGGCCCTGCGGCTGGAGGCGGATCGCCTCGAGGTCGTTCATGAGCTGCAGGCGCGAAATCGCGTAGTCGACGATTGCGGCATTGCGGCTGAGCTGCGCCTGTAGCAGCGAAGCCTGCGCATCGAGCTTGTCGAGCGCGGGCACGCGGCCGGCGGCGTAAAGGTCGGTGGCGGCTTCGACGCGCTGCGCGGCGAGTTCGACGGCAACTGTTTGGATCTTGAATCTGTCGAGGGCCGCTTGGATGTTGCGCAGCGAGCGCCGCACGTTGGCGGACAGCCGGTCTTCGGTTTGTTCGCGCGCACGCAGCGTGCGATCAAACGTGATCAGCTGGCTGCGATAGCCGTTGCGCAGCGGGATGCGGTCCAAAAACAGGTCGAGGTCGACGCCCGCCGACCAGTCGATTTGCGACCAGTCGAGGTCGAGGCTGCTGCCCTGCTGGGACGGAACGTTGATCGCCGCCGTGAAGTCGAGTCCGAAGTCGAGCGCGTTCTCCGCGATTAGCACCCGGCGCCCAACGTCTTCGACCTGATCGACGGATGTGCGGTAGTCGTAGCGACGCTGTAGGCAAAGCGCGACGGCGTCGGTCGGCGACAGGTCGATCTCGGTGACGCCGCGGTCGACAAGGCTCGTAAGTTCGTCCGAGTCGAGATTGACCTGGGCCGTGATCGGCAGGCCGAGTGTCAGCTTGAAGCTGTCGAGCGTGTTTTGCAGGTTGTTCCGTGAGCGCACCCGATCGGCGTCTGCCGAGAACTCCTGCTGCTGCGCCCGGCCAAGGTCGATGATCGTGCGGCGGCCGGCGTCGTAGAGCTCTTCGATCAGCTTGCGCGACAACACCAGGCTGTCGTAGTTGGCCTCGAAGTTGTTGAGGTCGGCCATTTGCTGCACGACGTTCCAGTAGTCGGCGACCGTGTCGATCGCGAACTGGCTGCGGAAACGCTCAAAGTCGCGGATGGCGTAGACGACATCGCGCTCGGCCTGCGTCAGTGGCTCGCGCGCAATGTGGCTGCCGGCGCCGCGCAGCAGCGGCTGCGTAATGGTCAGGTTGAGGATGGAGCTGCCGTCAAACTGACCGCCGTTGAGCACCGAGCGCAGGAAGGTCTGCACAAAGTTGGCGACGATGGCGGTGCCGGCGGTGGTGTTGGCGGCGGCGCTCAAGTCGTCGCTGAGCGTGACGTTGGCGGATTCGTCGCCGGTGCCGTTGGCGTCGGCGCTGCCGCCGCCGCCGAAGCGCACGCGGAAGTTGTTCTGCTGCGTCGTCAGGCCAAGCGCGGCGAGGTAGAGCGCTTCTTTCTGGCTTTGGAACTCGCGGCTATTTTCGGCCGCCACGTCGAGCGCCTGCGACAGCGACAGCTCAACCGGCTCGCGGCTCGTCATCAGCCGCTTGCGCAGGGTGTCCACCGGGCGCTCGACCACAAACGGGTGGCTCTCGCCGAGAACCCGTTCGCTCGCCTTGTCGAGGATGCCGTAGACAGCGCGGTCGGCCCATTCGCGATTCGCCTCCGGCGAATAGCACGACGTGGCAAGCAGAGTGGCGGCCATGGCCAAGCCAAAGGCAATGCACGACTTGCCGTTCGTGTGATGCGCCCGCGGATCGGTTGCGCGGCACGCGAGCGGAGTCGAGTCGGGCGACGTGGAACGGGTGCGCAAAGAACCAGTTGGGGAAGTGGGGGCGGGGCGTGGCAAAGCGGGGCGCGTGATCGGGCTTGTCAGGGGACGTTGTAGGTCGTTCGTCGGACACTTCGTCGTAGGTGCAACCTGCCGTTTTTTCTCCTCTCTGCGGCGAGTGTTACTACGATAGGACGCGCGCTGCATCGGTCCGGGCGGGCCGTGGCGCGCCGGGTCTTTGGACTCCGGTCCATCCATAGATGGGGGCATGCTGAACATCCTGATCACCGCGGGGCCAACTCGCGAACATTTCGATGACGTGCGTTTCTTGAGCAATGCTAGCTCGGGACGCATGGGGTGCGCGCTCGCCGAGGCTGCTTTGGCGGCCGGGCATCGCGTCACGATGGTGCTCGGGCCGGTCGAGATCGAGCCACCGGCCGGTGTCGTCGTCGTTTCCGTGGTCTCGGCCCTGGAGATGCAGGCCGCCGCCGAGCGAGCATTTGATGAATGTGACTTGGTTGTCGCAGCTGCGGCCGTGTCCGATTGGCGGCCGATTGCGCGCCAGCCGGGCAAGCCAGCACGTCAGCCCGGCCGGCTGACGGTGGAGCTGGAGGAGAACCCCGACATCGTCGCCGGCTTGGCCGCTCGCAAGGGCTCCCGCGTGGTCTTCGGCTTCGCGCTCGAGTCGGTTTCGGCCGGCCTGCCGGCCGCGATTGCTCGCGGTCGGCGCAAGATCGACAGCAAGCAGCTCGACGCCGTTGTCGTCAATCTCCACGACACCATTGGCAGCGTCGACGCGGAGTTTGTTCTCTGCTTTGCCGACGGTGGCGAAGAGGCCCTGCCGCGCTGCAGCAAGCGCGAGGCGGCGGATCGGCTGATTGCAGCGGCCAGCGCGTGCTGGCAGCAACGAAATGGTGGTGGGGACGGTTCCGAGCGGCCGGGTTCGCCACAGCAGGAGCGTGGGCAATGAGCGAAAAGCAGAACAAGACGAAGCGCGGCACCCGGTTCGTTCCGGCCGAAGATGTGGCGCTGCCGGGCCTGTCCCAGCGGGCTCGGGAAGTCGTTGCCTTGGCGCTATGCGGCTGCTCGCTCTACGCGATGCTGTGCCTGGCGACGTTTCGGCTCAGGGATCTGGATGGGCCGATCCCGACCGGCGACATGCAGAATCTCGGCGGTGCCGTTGGCTACTACCTGGCCTTTGGTTTCGCCCGCGCGCTCGGCTATGCCGGCTGGGTCCCGTTTTTGCTGCTGCTCGGCTTCGCGCTGCTGATGTTCCTGGGGCGCAGCTGCGCTCGCGTCACGATCAAGCTGCTCGGCGCCGTCTGCTTCTCGGCGATGCTGGCGATTCTGTTGGCGGGGCCCGACGGTCTCGCCCTTGGCTCCGCCTCGACCCCGTACGGGGCGGGTGGCGTGTTTGGGCAAGTGGTGTCCCCCAAGCTCTACAACGCGTTTGGCGGCACGGGCCGCCTCTTGCTGGTCTGGTTCGGCGCTCTCGTTTCGCTGCTGATCGCCACGGAATGGCTCTTCTCGGATCTGATCCTCCGTCTCTATGGCGCCGTCGAACCCGTCGTGCGCCGCTGGTTTGGGCGCTGGTCCCCGGCGGCAGCTGGTGTTGGGGGAGTAGCGATCGAGGACGAGGAAGACGCCAAGCCGGCGCGTCGTCGTTCGCGTCGTAAGGCCAAGGCGCAGGAAGAAGAGCTCGAAGAGGAAGAGGAGGAGGAAGAAGAAGAGGAGGAAGAAGAGGTCGACGAGGAAGAAGAGGAGGATGTCGACGAAGAGGAAGAAGAGGAAGAAGAGGAGGAAGAGGAGGAAGAGGAGGAAGAGGAGCCCGAACCCAAGCCAGCCCCGCGCGCCCGCCGCCGTCGGAGCCGCGCGAAGGCTGCAGCCCCGGAGAAGGAGCCCGAGGTCGAGCCCGTTCTCGAGGTGCCACAGCCACAGCCACAGCCACAGCCACAGCCACAGCCACAGCCGGAGCCGGAGCCCGAGCCGCCGAAGCCCAAGCCAAAGCCCATGCTGATCGTGCGGCCCAAGCCTCGGCCCAAGCCCAAGGCAGCCGCCAAGAAGGCGCAGAGCAACCTGCCGTTTACGGACTATCCATTCCCGCCGATCGAGCTCTTCCAGGAGTCGCAGATCACCGATGTTGGCGCGGCCTCCGAAGTGCTGGAGCAGGGCGGTGCCGCCATCGTCAACAAGCTGGCCAACTTCAAGATCGAGTCCGAGGTGGTTGCTGCGTCGGTTGGCCCGGCCGTGACCCAGTATGAGCTCCGTCTCGCCGAGAGCATCCGCGTCAACAAGGTCGTGGGCTTCGAATCCGACCTTGCAGCGGCGCTGAAGGCGATTTCGGTGCGCGTGGTCGCCCCCATTCCCGGCAAGGACACGATCGGCATCGAGGTGCCAAACGAAGAGCGCCAGAAGGTCTACATGCGTGACCTTCTGGAGATGTTCGGCCGTGCCGATGACTGCGCGATCCCGCTCTACCTGGGCAAGGATGTCGCCGGCAACCCGATCGTCGAAGACCTGGCGCGCATGCCGCACCTGCTGATCGCCGGCACGACCGGTTCGGGCAAGTCGGTCTGCATCAACACGATCCTGCTGTCGATCCTGATGACGCGTACGCCGCAGCAGGTCAAGCTGATCCTGGTCGATCCCAAGATGGTCGAGCTGCAGGCCTACAAGAAGGTTCCGCACCTCTGCTGCGAGGTCGTCACCAACATGAAGAAGGCGCCCGGCGTGCTGCAGTGGGCCGTCGACGAGATGGAGAACCGCTATGCGCTGCTGTCGGCGGCGGGCGTCAACCACATCAAGAGCTACAACCGGCTCGGCCAGCAGGAGCTGGAGAAGCGGCTCGGGCGCGAACCGGATCCGGACCGTGTGCACCTGAGCTACATGGTGATCGTCATCGACGAGTTTGCCGACCTGATGAACGTGGCGTCGAAGGAGGTCGAAGACCTCATTCAGCGCCTCGCGCAGAAGTCGCGCGCCGTGGGCATGCACGTCATCCTCGCCACGCAGCGCCCGTCGAGCGATGTGATTACGGGCATCATCAAGGCCAACCTGCCGTGTCAGATCGCGTTCAAGGTCAACCGTCGGATCGACTCCCGCGTGATCCTCGACGGCAATGGTGCGGAGAAGCTGCTAGGTCACGGAGACATGCTCTACATGCCGCCAAGCGGCGGGGCGCTGCTGCGCGCGCAGGGCACATTCGTCAGCGATGACGAACAGCACGGAGTTGTCAGCTACCTCGAAGAGCAGGGGCAGCAGCCCGACTTCAACCCGGATTTGGTGCAGAGCCAGTCGAGCTCTCGCCCCAAATCGGCGGAGCGCGACGAGCGCTACAATGAAGCTGTGGAGGTCATCGTGGGCCAGCAGCGCGGCTCGGCGACGCTGCTGCAGCGGGCGCTGTCGGTTGGCTACACGCGGGCGACCCGTCTGCTGGAGCTGATGGAAGACGACGCCATCGTCGGGCCTTTTGTAGGTTCGAAGTCGCGCGAGGTCCTGCTGACGCTCGAAGAATGGCATCAGCGGCGCGAAGCCGAAGAGGCTGCTGCCGAGGCCTCGGAGCAGGACGGCATCGAATACGAAGTGGTTGAGGCCGAAGAGGGCATGGACGGCGACGCGGGCGTGGCTGGCGACGACGATCTCGATGGCAGCGATCTTGGCGCGGGCGAAGCCGGCGATGGCGGGGCCGAGGACGGTGCGGAGCCGCCGTTCGATGTGACTCCGGCCGGCTAGTGATTCGGGCCGTCTGGTGGATCCCGGCCGGTGGGTGTTTCCGGCAGGTTGGGCAACGTTGAGCAGGTTGGGCCACGTCGGGCGGGCTGGGCCAGCCACGTGCCGTCGGCGCGGATGCTGAGAAGCTGATCTTCGAACAGCGCTACTTCTTGTAGGGCCAAGCCCGCCGCAGTAGATTTCTTGCGCAGGCTCCGGTGGTGTCGGATGCATGCGTCTTCGCCCGGGAGGGGCACATGACTGTGAATACGCTGGGCTCGGACTCCAGACTTGAAGGCGGATCGTTCGCCTCGAGCACATCGCGCGGATCGCGCACCGTTGCCGAATGGCTGTGGCCATTCTGCATTGGATGCTTCGCGATCTACTCCATCAGCGCGCTCTTCTACTACCACCTAAACCGCGACTCGATCGAGCCGCGCGGGGTGCTGAAGAACTTCTATCCGGCCATCTACGACGCCATTGGGCTGGCTCCGGCGATCGTGTTCTTCCTGCTGGTGGCCTCCTGGGCCGTCATCTGGCTGGTCACTGGCGCCATCGAGCGGCCGCTTTCGCGCCTTGGCCGATTGGTCGTCATGGCATTGCTGCTCGGTGTGTTCTTGAACCTAGGTAGCGGCGGCGTCGCCACCGACGTGCACAAGGGCTGGATCGGCGCATGGCTAGCTGGCCGTCTTTGGTCAGGCATTGGCTATGTGCCGAGCCTGATTCTCGTCTGGCCGACGACCTTCGCTGCGCTGCTGCTGGCGACGGACTGGTTCTTTAGCGACCTGTTCGAACGCGGCCGCCGCACGACGTTCGAAGTGGGCGTCGAAGACGCCGTCACCGACCACCTGCGCGGGCTGTCCAACATGGGCCGCCCTGCTGTGGCCAAGGGGGCGGCTACAAAGAGCCCTGCTGGCGAAGTCCAGCCTGAAGCGGGCTCGGTGTCGTCTCCATCGGTGTCGTCTCCATCTGCTGGTTCTCTATCTGCTGGCGGTGCTTCCGCCGGCGCTGCGGCGAACGCCGCACCGTTCTTGAAGCCCAAGGATCGCGATCGCGAAGAGGGCGTTTCGGAAACCGATCGCGCCGGTGCCATGGCCGATTCGGCGTCGGAGGTAGGGGACTCGCCATCCTCGTCCGGTGCGGAGGCACTGGCTGCGGAGGCACCGGCTGCGGAGGCGCTGGCTGCGGAGGCGCTGGCTGCAGAGAGCGAAGAGCGTGGGCAGGATGACCCCGGATTGAGCTACGCCGAGCGACGTCGTCTGCGGCGCATGGGCTTGTCCGAGGATGCCGATGTCCGCAGGGCTGCTGCTGCGGAGTCGCCGGAGGCGCCTGACGAAGCCGTCGAGGAGTCGGTTCGCGACGAACTCGACGAGCGCGCGGCTGCTGCGGCCGCGTCGATCTCGGAGGATGAGCTGGCGTCGCTGTTTGGCGACGAGGGCGAGAAGCAGTCGGACGATGTGGCGAGCGATGTCGACAACGAAGAAGAGGTCGGCGAGGTCGAGGAAGACGTCGAAGACGATGCAGAGCTCGACGAAGAAGACTTCGACGACGAAGAGGAAGACGACTCTGAGGAAGGCGACGCGGACGAAGATGAAGAAGAAGATGAAGAGCTAGAAGACGACGAGTACGAGGAGGAAGACGAGGAATACGAGGAAGAGGAAGAAGACGAGGAAGAGGAAGAAGACGAGGAAGAAGACGAAGACGAGGAGCTCGAGGATGAGGCTCTGCTAGAGGACGGCTGCGAAGACGAAGACGAAGAAGAGGACGGCGAGGCAGACGCTGACGGCGACGAAGAAGACGGCGAAGACGAAGAAGACGACGAAGGTGACGAAGACGATGATGTCGTCGAAGTCGAAGACGAGTCGGTTGTCGCGATCCCGCGTCCCGAGCCTCCTGTCGAGCCCACTCTGCCCCGGCCGCCACGCACTCCCGATGAGCGTCGAGAGCGTCGCAGCCCGATCGAGACGCCGGCAGAACAGCCTGGTGCGACCCAGCAGAAGCTCTTTGGCGGGGAACTCGACGAAGGGCTCGTGGCCGAGGCGGTGGACCTGGTGGAATCCTCGCGCCGTCGCGTGACGGCCTCGTTGCTGCAGCGAAAGCTGCGCATCGACTACGAGATGGCGAGTCAGGTGTTGGCGGAACTCGAGCGTCGCGGGTTGGTTTCCGGCGGCTGATGTTGCCGGTTGGACGCGGCTGAAGATGGCGCTGCGGATGTCGCCGACGATGATGATGCCGCTGCCGCTGCCGCTGCCGCTGGCGCCGGGATCGGCAGGCGTGTGCGAACTTTTTGCGCGACGCTGCACGGCCGCTGCTTGCCCGCAGCTGCGGCAGTTGTGTCGCGTCTTCCCGTGTTCCTCCACAGCTGTCCACGGTTTGCTAACGTGGCGATGGCTTGCAACAGGAGGGCAGTGCGCTAAGCACTGAAGTGCGGATGGTGGACTTCAAGCAGAACTTCGACGGGCGGGGCGTTCCCCAGAATTTGGACGCCGAGCGGTCTGTGCTCGGTGCCCTTCTGCTCCATCCTGATGCCGTCGTCGACGTTACGTTTCTCAAACCCGACGACTTCTATCTCCCCAAGCACGAGCGGATCTTCCAGTCGATCCTGTCGTCGTACAACAATCGGCATGCGACCGATCCGATCGTGGTTGGCGAAGAGCTCTCTCGCGAGGGCTACCTTGAGGAGGTCGGCGGCCACGAGCACCTGATGGACCTCATGGAGGGGGTCATCACGGCCGCCGGCGTCGTCTACCACGCGGAGATCGTCCGCGAGAAGGCGATTGCCCGAAAGCTGCTGGAGACGTGCTTGGACGTTGCCCGGCGCGCCTACGACAACGAGAGCGACGCCAAAGAGCTGCTCGACGAGGCCGAGCGCCAGATCTTTGAGATCTCGGGCATGGACAAGAGCGGCGATGCCGTCAGCATCGCCGATGTCCTCCAGTTGACGTTTGAGCGTATTGACCGCCTGCGCGAGCGGGAGGGGCGGCTGACCGGTCACGCGACCGACTACTACGACTTCGACGACATGACGGGTGGGCTGCAGCCTGGCGAGCTGCTGATCCTGGCGGCGCGCCCTTCGATGGGCAAGACAACCTTCGCGCTCAACCTGACCGAGCGGGTGTCGAACCACGGCAAGGGCATCGCGTTCTTCTCGCTGGAAATGTCCAACCAGCAGGTCATCCAAAACATGCTCTGCTGTCGCTCGCAGATCGATGGCTCGGCCATGCGCAAGGGGCGCATCACCGACCAGCAGTACAAACGACTGCAGGAGGAGGCGGCGAAGCTCTACGAGACGCCGATCTACGTCGACGACACGCCGGGCATCTCGATCACGCAGCTGCGCGCCAAGGCGCGTCGCCTCAAGCAAAAGCACGGCATCGACATGGTCGTGGTGGACTATCTGCAGCTGATGACCGGTGGTGGCCGCTTCGAAAGCCGTCAGCAGGAAATTTCGGCCATCTCGCGTGGCCTCAAATCGATCGCGCGTGAGCTTTCTGTGCCGGTGATCGCGCTCTCACAGTTGAATCGTGACGTAGAGAACCGCGATGATCACCGTCCGCGAATGAGCGACCTGCGCGAGTCCGGAGCGATCGAGCAGGACGCCGACGTGATTCTATTGCTGCACCGCGACGACTACTTCAACCCGACCGAAGAGAACGCTGGACTCGCTCAGGTCATCATCGCCAAGCAGCGCAACGGCCCGACCGGTGAGGTCGTGCTGCGCTTCTTCCGCGAATACATGCGCTTTGAAAACTACACGCGCCGCGCCGAACCGATGCAGTGAGCCGAGCCGATGCAGTGAGCCAAGCCGGTTCCGTGAGCCAGGCCGGTGCCGTGAGCCAAGCCGGTGCCGTGAGCCAAGCCGGTGCCGGGACCGTGGGCAGCGTTCGGTCAGACGTTCGCCTGCGGCTGCAGCGTTTGGCTTGCGCTCGGTGTCGCTGGCGGCGGTAGCCGCGGCCGCGCTCGCCTTCGCGCCACTTGCAACGCCACTTTGCGCGCAAGTCCCACCGCCGCCAAGCGGCGGCGCGCAGGATCCACAGGCGCCTCTGCCCGGCGGCAATCCATCGTCGCGCGTCCGTCCGCTGCCGACCATCAGCGGCGAGCTCTACTTCGAGCAGGCGGTCCAGGCGATGAAGGGCAAGTCGGTACGCTCGATCCAGATTACGCGTTCGGATGCCGCCGGTGGAGCTTCCTCGCCGCTCGACGCGGCGTCGTCGGAGTCGATTGTGCGGGCGCTCGAAACGCGCGTCGGCCAGGCATTCGCGCCGCGCAAAGTCTCAGCCGACTGCGCCACCCTGTGGAACGAGCGGCGATTGGTCGTGCGCGCCTACGCCGAAGAGGTCGACGACGAGATCGTCGTCACCTTCCAGGTGGACCTCGAGATCGAGGTCTACGAAGAGGTGTTCTTCCCGGGGATCGAGCACTTCGATCTGCAAACCGTGCATGCGTTGCTTGGCTACTACCCTGGGCGCCGCACGACGCGCACCGAGGCCGAGGCCATGAAGAAGCTGCTGCTTGCCCGCTACCGGCGCGACGGCTTCGCCTTCTGCAACATCGTGCTGTCCGATGAGGTCCTGCCGAACCAGGCGCTGCCCGCTGGCGGCGGAGCGAGTTCGGGCGACCTCAGCCCACGCAGCGCGCTGCGGATTGTCGTCGACGAAGGTCCCAAGGTGACGGTTCGCGACATCACGTTTACCGGCAACCGCTCGTTTGCGGGGCACCCGGTGCTCGGCCTGTTTGGCATGGACGGCTATCTGGTGCGGGACGCGCGCATCGAAAGCGATCCGGCGCGCGGCTTCATCCGCGGCGGCGCCTTCAGCCGCGAGCTGCTCGAAGAGGACCTCGACCGGCTGCGCCTGTTCTACCGCAGCCGCGGGTTTCTCGAGGCTACGGTCGATCTTGCCGACGTGCGCTTCAGTCCGGGGCGCGCCAGCGTCGACCTGTCGTTCGCCGTGGTCGAAGGGCCGCGCTACCGCATCCGGTCGGTCAAGGTCCAGCACGTCAACCCCGACCAGGGGCCGCCGTTCGAGGAGCCGCTCTACGAGGCGGGCGAAATCGCCGAAGAGCTCAAGACCAAGGTCGGCGAGTTCTACGACAACGACCGGCTGCGCCGCGACCAGCAGGCGATCGAAGAGTTCTACGGGCGCCGCGGCCACCCGTCGGCGTCGTTCCCGGGCATGCGTGCGCAGGCGCGCCAGGCCTGCCAGGTCTTTCCGCCGCTCGAGATCTACGCCGAAGGCCCCGAGGTCGACATTGTCTTCCAGGTCAGCGAAGGCAAGCCCAAGCGCCTGCGCGACATCGTCGTGCGCGGCAACCGCTTCACGCGGGACAAGGTGATCCGGCGCAACTTCCGCGTGCTGCCGGGCGAGCGCATCGACATGCTCGAAGTGCGCCGCGCGCTGCGACGGATCGAAAACACGCGCTTCTTCCAGGACCCGGTATCGCTGCGCGGGCCTCGCCTGCAGATCGAGCCGGTCTCGGGCGACCCGGAGTTCGTCGACCTGGGGCTCGAAGTCCAGGACGGTCCGACCGGCGAGCTGCGCTGGGGCGTGGGCATTTCGACCGGTATCGGCGCACAGGCGCAGATCACCTTCAACAAGCGCAACTTCGACCTTTGGAATCCGCCGAGCAGCCTCAACCCGATCACTGCAATCGGCGAGATCCTCGACGCCAAGGCTTTCCACGGCGGTGGCCAAAACCTGTCGATGCTGATTGCGCCGGGTAGTCGGCAGAGTCAGTTTGCCTTCCAGTTCACCGAGCCGGACGTCTTTGGCGACCACCTCGATACCTACGCGCTGCGGGTTGGTGGCCAGCGGCGCATCCGGCGCTTGCCGGACGGCTACACGTCCGACACTCTCGGCGGCGAGGTCGGTCTGTCGCGCAACTTCACGGAGTTCTTCAACGCCGGCGTTTCGCTGCGGCACGAGACCGTCGAGATCGACGCGCTGGCGCAGGATGCGACCGTGCTGGCGTTCGATGCCGAAGGGCAGACCGAACTGCGCGGCACGCGGCTGTCGATGCGCTACCGCGACTTCGACGACTTCCTGCGGCCAACCAGCGGCGTCGATCTGACGCTTGCGTTTGAGCTGATCGGCGGCCCGTTTGGTGGGGAAGAGTCGTTGACCAAGCTTGAGCACCGTGCCGACGTCTACGTGCCGCTCGCAGAAAACGAGATGGGCCACCGCACGGTGTTCCACTGGCGCCAGTTTTTCGGGCTCGCCAGCGAGTTTGACAACAGCAACGACGTCTTCCTGACCGAGCGCTTCTACATGGGCGGCGCCAACCTGCGCGGCTTCGACTTCCGGCGCGCCGGCCCGACGCAGTTCACCCGGCCGCTCGGCGGCGAGGCGATCTACACGTCGACGTTTGAGGTCTACTTCCCGCTCGTGGCCACGCGGCTCGAAGGCGAGGTGCGCGACCGCGAGCTGCTGCGCTGGGTGGTCTTTACCGACATCGGCTTCCTTGGTCTGGATATCGGCGATGCGTCGTTCCGCGAGATGCGGGCGAGCACCGGCGTCGGCCTGCGCATCGAGATCCCGTATCTGCAGCTGCCGATCGCGCTCGACCTCGGCTGGCCGTGGAGCTACGAGGAGACCGACGATCGCCGGCAGCTTTACTTCTCGATCAGCCGCTGATGGGTGGCGACGCGTTCCGTCAGCTCACCCGCGAGGTGCTGATCGACAATCCGTGGCATCGCTACTGTCGCGACCGCTATGTGCAGGCGGATGGCAGCACCGGCGAGTACTACTACGTCGACATGCCGGGCAGCAGCGCGACCATCCCGGTCTTTGATGACGGGACGATGGTGCTGATCCGCGCGCATCGCTACCTGCTCGGCCAGGATCTCTGGGAGTTTCCGATTGGCGGCATGAAGCGCGACCAGGCGCCTCTCGAGGTTGCCCAGAACGAGCTGCGCGAAGAGGCTGGGCTGGTCGCGACCAGCTGGACGCCACTGGGCCACTTCGCGCCCTACAAGGGCGTCTCCAACGAGCGCTGCCACTTCTTCCTGGCGCGCGATCTGTGCGAGGTCCCGCAAGAGCTGGAGCCGAGCGAGCGCATCACTCCGCATCGCATGCCGATTGCGGAAGCTCGGCGGACGCTGCTCGGCCAAGAGTGTGGCGATGGCCAGTCGATGGCGGGCCTGCTGCTGCTGGATCGTTGGCTCGCCGAGGGCAACAGCCTATGAGGGCGCAGACAGCATGACGTCTTCGCCACCAACAGCGACGCCCGCCGAGTTCGATCTCGCGACCCATGCGCTGCGCGAGGCGATGCAGCTCGCGCTTGAATACCGGGACCGCGGCGTCGAGGCCGAAGAGAAAGAGGGCGGCAGCCCGGTGACCGAGGCCGACCGTGCGATCGATCGTCTGCTGTTTGCGTCGCTGATCGGATCGGGCGACGACGGCGGCTCCAAGGCCACCGCCTACGGTTGGCTATCCGAAGAGAGTGCCGACAGCGACGAGCGGCTGTCGCGCGAGCGCGTCTGGGTTGTCGACCCGATTGACGGCACCCGAGCGTTCCTCGCGGGGCGCGATGACTATTCGGTTTCGATCGGGCTGCTCGTGGCGGGACAGCCGGTGCTTGGCGCGATCGGGTGCCCGGCACGGAACGTTACGGTGGTGGGCGGCGTCGGGCGCGGCGTCGAGCTCACGGGCGACCCGGCGCTGCGCTGGCCCGAGCGCGTGCTTGGCGGGCGGCCGCTGCCGCACCTGCTGGCCTCGCGAAGCGAAATGAAGCGCGGCGTGTGGCGTGAACTCGACGGCCGCGCCACGGTGCAGCCGGTTGGTTCGGTTGCCTACAAGCTCGCGCTGGTCGCGGCTGGCTGTGCCGACGGAACATGGACGAAGTTCCCCAAGCACGAGTGGGATGTCGCGGCCGGCGCGGCGCTGGTGAACGCGGCGGGCGGCGAGACCTGGCTGCCGCGCGGCGGACACATGCGCTGGAATCGCAGCCGACCGCGCTTCTTGAGCTTTGCCGCGGCGGGCTCCGGGTTGCGCGAGCGGGTTGAGGCGCTCGTGCCGGCGGATCGCTAGTCGAGTGAGACAGACAGAAGCCGGCAGATCTCGGCTTCCTTCACGAGCGGCGAGCGGCGAGGTTCTACCAGATTCGCACGAGCGATGGCGTGCTGAGCAGTGGCCCGGCGCTTGTCAGCACAAGAGCCTGCGCAACGAGTGGCTCGCCAAGCAGCACGGGGTTGTTTGGCAGCGAGTAGCGAACCCTCGAAAGCGGTTCGGCTGGCGTTGGGATCACGGTTGTGAGCACGGCGGGAGCCGGATCTAGCCACAGCGTGCCGAGGCCTGGAAGTGCCGACGGCGGCTGCGCGGGGCCTAGCGCAGCAACGGCCGCGAGACCGTTTGTCGGCAGCCCAAGCGAATAGTTCAGGTCCGAGCCGAGCGGCTGAACGCGTCGGAACAGCGGAAACTGCTGCCACGGCAGCATCGGCGGCACCATGCTGGCGGCGAGGATGGTGTTGGGGGCTCCTTGGCCACCGACCGCGATGTAGGCGACTTCGCTATTCGCAAACGAGCTCGCGCCGCTGGCGCTGCTCGGCGGTAGCACCTGCGTCGACCATGAGCCGTGCTGCGCCCCGACCGCGTGCGCAAACGAGCCGTCGAGCACCAGTGCGCTGGTGCGCCAAACGCGATAGGTCGGCGCTGCGGCGCTGCGACGCGGCGTGTTGCGCCAGACGCCGAAGCGCGTGTCGAATGCGCTGAGCTGGGTCGCGTCATGGCCGAGCAGTGGCGCACTGTTTGGGTTGTGCGCGACTTGCAGCAGGCAGCTACCGCGCGCGACAAAGCTGCCGCTGCCGGCATCGAACGCAAAGCAGTCGTTGGCGCCGCTGGCGGTGCTGTTGAGTGCCACGGTGGCGGTAGAGGCAGCGGGGCTGAGTCCGATCGTGCTCGTCGGTGCCGCGACGAATTCCGCTCGGTCGGCGCTGAAGCAGTGCGTTCGCCCGGCTGCATCGACCAGGTAGGCAATGTTGTTGCCGACGCCGTGCGAACCTGCGCTGCCTCCAAAGGTGGCCGCCGCGGTTGCCGTGCTTTGACGCAAGGCGCTGTAGCCACGCGTGCCAGAGCTATCGAAGAGCAGCGCACAGGCGCCGTTGCCGGCGCCGACGTCGATACTCTGCGCGCGGCGCGGGATGGTGAGCAGGGTGCCGGTTGTTGCCGACCAAGCAACGTAGCCATTCGGCTGCAGCAGGAGCGCAAAGAGGTCGCTCTGGGCGGCGATGCTGGCCGTGCCGCTGGCGTCGATGGGCGCGCGCAAGAACGTGCCGCGGAGCCCGCTATAGGCGAGCAGCTCGCCGTTTTCGAACCAGAGTGCCCAGTCGTCGCCGCTCGCCGCGGTTGCCGTCGCCAGCGTTGGGTGGCTGGCCGTGCTCCAGCTGTTTGTGTGTGCCGAGAATGCGAACACTTGGTTGCTGGTGGCCGCGGTCGCAAACGCCACGGAGCCGTCCGCGGCGAACGCCTGAACGGGCGCGCCCGGTGCGATGTCGAGCCACTGCCCGTGGAAGGCGCTCATGCCGCGCAGCGTCGTTGTGCCTTCGAGCAGCACGGCGATGTGTCGCTCGACGGCGATGCTGGTATTGCTCAGCAGCGGCCGTGAGGTCCACTCGCCAGTAAACGCACAGAAGGCGTGCAGTTCATTGCCGGCTGCGACGAGGGCGATCGAGTCGTTTTTGTTGCCGGCGGCGTTGCGCACGCTGGCGAACCCCTGGATCGCGACATCGCGAAACCGCCCGCTGTAGGACGAGAAGGCGCGGCAGACGCCGGCATCGGTCAGCAGCACCATGTCGTTGAACAGGCGCACAGACGTCGTCGCGGTCTTGCTGACCGTTTGCCAGCTGCGCGTCGTAGCGGCGAAAACATGGAGCTCGCTACCAGCATCATAGATGACGAGCTTGCCTTGGCCCTGCAGGGCGGCGGGTTGGGCGCTGCCGGGCAGCTGGAGGCTGGCCCACACCTCGGCGGACTGCGTCTGCGCGGTGGGCAGCAGCGAGGCCGCCGCGAACAGCGCGAGCAGGAATCCGCGCCACTGCGTCGACCCGATCTTCCCGTGGCTCTTCCCGTGGCTCGGCCTGAGAGGACCGCCTGCCGCGATCGCTTGCTCTGTGGAGGGCTGTGCCGAGACGCCTGACATGCCGCCAAAATACGGGGCGTCCGGCCGGTTGGCAGGGGGCACGTTGTCTACGGATCGTAATCCCTTTCGCAATCCCCGATGCCAGGGCCGTCGTGGCGGAGGCTCATAGGAGGCGCCCCAGGTGGTCGATGGCGCCCTTGATGGAGAGTGCAACCAGCGAACTTTCGCGCGTCTTTGGCGCGCTGCTGCGGCGTGGCAACGTCGAGTTGCCGTCCATGCCGGGAACCGCGGCGCAGGTCATGGACCTGTCGCAGCAGGAGAGTACGGATGCGCGCAAGCTGTCCGAAGTCATCCACAGCGACCAGGCCATTGCTTCGAACGTCATGCGGGTTGCGAACTCGGCAGCCTACTCCGGCGAAGTTCCGATCACATCGCTGCAGCAGGCTGTCAGTCGCCTCGGCCTGCAGCTCATCACCGAAATCTCGATGGCGGTTTCGCTGCGTGGCCGCCTGTTCCGCAACGAGGCGTGCGTCGAGCTGCTGTCGCTACAGTGGCGGCACTCGGTGCTGGCCGGTTTCTTCACCAAGGAAATCGCGCGCATGCGCCGCCGCAACGTGGAAATCGCGTTCCTGTGCGGGCTGCTGCACGACGTTGGCAAAGCCGTGTTGCTCAACAACGTCGATCGGGTGCTCGAAGATCAGAGTCTCGAAGTGCCCATGGCAGATCTTTGGGAGGCGGTGCATGACCAGCACGCGGCGGCGGGCAAGCTGCTGACGTCGCGCTGGCAGCTACCCGAGCAGATTGCCGATGCGATCATCTACCACCACGCGCCGGCCAAGTCGGAGAGCTTCGCCGACATGGCGATGATGGTTTGCCTCGCCGATCACCTCAGCCACTTCGTGTCGCCCAACCCCTACGGCACGCCGGTCAACGAAGCCCAGCTGCGCGGCCTCGACGAAGTCGTCGGCCTCAATCTCTACACCGACCAGCTGGATGAGCTGCTGGCCATGAAGGATCGTGCGCTAGAAGTGATGGAGGGCATGCAATGAGCGACAGCCTCAACAACCGGTATCAGAACGACCTTCAGAACAACGGTGCGGGGGACGCGGGCGATGTGGAGGAATGGGACGTTGTAGTCGTCGGCAGCGGGCCTGCAGGTCAAAAGGCCGCCGTGCAGGGGGCCAAAGCAGGCCGTCGTGTCTGCGTGATCGAACGCGACATCGGCGTCGGCGGTGCGTGCGTGCGCCACGGCACGATTCCGTCGAAGGCCCTGCGCGAAACGGCGCTACACCTCAGCGAGATGCGCAGCCGCATTGGTCGTCACGTCGAAGTCGAGCTGCCGCCCGACCTGCAGCTCGCGAGCCTGATGGACCGGATGCAGGCCGTGGTCAGCGCCCACGTGGAATACCAGGGGCGCCAGATGGAGCGCAACGGCATCGAGCAGATGCATGGCCGCGCCAGCTTTGTCGCGAACGATACCATCAAGGTCGAAGGTGTACGCGGCGACGTGCGCATCTTGCGCGCGCCAACGATCGTCGTGGCAACCGGCTCGCGACCGCGTGCGCCGTCGCACGTGGCGATCGACCACGAGCACGTGTACGACAGCGACTCGATCTTGAGCATGGCGTATTTGCCGCAGTCGATGGTGGTGCTCGGCGGAGGCGTGATCGCGACCGAATACGCGACGATCTTTGCATCGCTCGGTGCCGCCGTCACGATCGTTGATCGCTACCCGCGGCCGCTGGGCTTTCTCGATCAGGAGATCCTCGATCGTTTCGTGGCGCACTTTGAGGCGCGTCCCGGCTGTTCGTTTCTTGGCGAGGTCGAAGTGCAAAGCGTCGTTTGGGATGGCGTCTCCGAAGTCGTGACGAAGCTCGCCGATGGCCGGGAGCTACGTTCGCAAAAGGTGCTGTGCGCGCAAGGTCGCATTGCCAACGTCGATAGCCTGGCGATCGAGGCTGCGGGACTGGAAACGAACGCGCGCGGCCACATCCCCGTCGACGAAGACTGCTGCACCAACGTGCCGGGGATCTACGCCGTTGGTGACGTGATCGGGCCGCCTTCGCTGGCGTCGGCATCGATGGCGCAGGGACGCCGCGCCATGCGGGCCGCGCTCGATCTCGACTGCAGCGGCGTGCAGGACCTGCTGCCTTCCGGCATCTACTCGATCCCAGAGATTTCCACCGTCGGGCGCACCGAAGCCGAGTGCCGCGCGGATGGCGTCGAAGTGGTTGTCGGGCGGGCGCGCTTCCAAGAACTTGCCCGTGCCCAGATCGCTGGCTCGCAGCATGGCCTGCTCAAGCTCGTGGTCGCAGCGGACGACGAGCAGCGCATCCTCGGCTGTCAGGTGTTTGGCGAAGGCGCGACCGAACTCGTGCACCTCGCCCAGATGGCGATGTTCAACGGCAACGGCGTCAGCGTTTTCATCGACAACATCTTCAACTTCCCGACCTTGGCCGAGGCCTACCGAGTTGCCGCGCTGGACGCGACGAGCAAGACCGTCGCCGGCGTCTAGTGTAGTGCATCTGGTAGACGGGGTATGATCCGGGATGCGAGGGCGTTCGTCGTAAGGCGCTGCGACGAATGCATGTTCCAGACTGTCTGCCGGGGAGCCGTCCTGCCGAGGAGCAGCAACGCCGCGACGGGCGTCTTCGTGCCCGCAGGATGCCCCTTATATCAGATGCACTACACTAGTTGTGCGAATCGCCGCCGCGATGGAGGCGCCGCTCCAACCGCTCGATCTTGCGCTGCAGCCGCTCGATCTTTGCCTCGAGCTTGCTGGAGTTGCCGCGCTTGGAAGAACTCGACTTGGTGGATCCTTCCTTGCCACCACGGACGTTCGACTCCTGAGCGCGGCGCGGCTTGAGCGGCTCGCGCTTCGTTACGCGCAACGGCCGCGGCAAGCGGTTGTTCCGCGTCTCCATGGCGCGCTCAAGTGCCTGCTTGGCCTCGGCCGGCAGATCGAGCGACTCGACATCGATGTCGATCTCCATCTTTGCGCCCCCCGCATCGCCCGACACGTCGTCGACGATTGTCTCGCCATTCTTGACGACCACAACGCGCGTCGAGGCGGAGTTCGCCGCATCGCCAGCGGCCCGTTTGGCACGCTCGACGAGCCGGTCGAGGCCGAGCCGACCGCGCTCTGAGCCGCTGCCGACCTTGGCTTCGATCATCTTCACGACTCCCTTCGGCAGGTCGATCCCACCGAAATCGAGGCCGCCCGACTCGCGGTCGATGACCGTCTCGCCGTCTTCCATGACGATGATGCGGCTCTTGATCTGCGGCGAGCCGACGCGCACCTGCGGCTTGCCGGCGGTGCGCATCGCCTCCTGCACGATCGCATCGATGTCGACTTCTTCGACGGTGCGGATCTGAGCCGAAACGTCCACCGATTCGGCCAGGCTGGCGTCGCCGCTCTCTTCGATGACCTTGCCGTTTTCTACAACCTTGCGGTAGGTCTTGCCGTCCTTCGAAATCACGGTGACGGACCTGGACGTCGTGCCGGTTGTGACTTCGGTGACTTCCGCGGCTTCCGCCTTGGTCGTCTCCTTGGCAGCAGGAGTTTGTGGCTCCGCCCCCTGCGCGAGGCTCGTTCCGGTGATCAGCGAAAGGGTGATGGCTGCTTCGAAGAGTCGTTTCATAGCGATGCGGACAGGCACCTTGGGCCTGTGGAACGAGGGGGCAGGACGTGGGCACCCCTGGCTTATTCCCACATTTCCCTGCGTCTCACCGCGTCTTCATCGCCGAGACGCTGCGCGGGCCACGCGCGGGACACCGCCGCCTGCGACCGGCCGAAGCCGGGAGGCGGCAGGCGGCAGGCACATGCCGGCACATGCACCGCAAGCCACCGGCGGACGACTACTGGCAGTAGTCGAGAGCGACCATCGCGTAGCAGGTGCACAACAGCGGCACGCTTTCCATCCAGCGACCGTTCTTGCCGTTGACCCAGCTGCCGTCTTCGCTCTGGATCGTCTTCAGATGGCGAAGCAGCGCGCTGCGCCAGTTGACCGGCGAGGTCTGCGTGGTCGCGGCGCCAACATGGGTCTTGATGACCTTGTCAACGCCGGCCGCATCGAGCGCCTGCGCCAGCACCATGTAGTAGTAGTACAGGCCCGCGTACTTCACCTTCTCACCGAGTGCGGGGTCCGCGCCTGGGTTGACGGCCAGCGTCCAGTTTTGCTCGATCCACTTCACCGCGGCCTTGACGCGCGGGTCATCGCCCTTGACGCCCGCGAGCGTGTAGGACTTGAGTAGCGCATAGGTCATCGAACCGTAGCTGCGCGGGATGGCCTTGCCGTCGGGCTGCACCAGGTAGCCCGCATTGCTGTTGCCCGGGTAGTAGGTCGCGCCGCCGTCATCGCCCGACGTCACGTCGAGGGTCTCGCCTTCCTTGGTCGGGTGCGGAATCTTGCCGGAGTAGTCGTTGCTGCCCTTCAGGTTTTGCGTGCGCTGCAAGAACACGATCGCCTTCTGCAGGGCTTCGTGGTCAGCAGGCAAGCCCGTCTTGCGCAGCGCTTCGATCGAGAAGTGCAGGTTGCTGAGGTCGCCACGCTGGCTGTTGCCATAGCCAATCGAGCCGTAGTCGCGGTCGCTTGCCGAATAGCCGGAGGCCTCGGCGTTTTGGAAGCCGAGAATCGCCCGCTGGGCGCGCTTGAGGGCCCCTGCCGCATCCGGCTTGCCCCAACGCGTCAGCGCCCCAACGACCACGCACGTGGTGTAGTTGGTGACCTGCTGGCCAAACGTGCCGTCTTCGTTTTGCTGCGTCAGCAGCCACGTCAGGCCGCTGTCGATCACCTTCTGCTCCGCCTCCGTGCGGCTCGGCTTTGGCTTGGTCTGCAGCGCCATCAGGCCAAAGCCGGTCAGCGCCGCGTCCTTGTGACCCTGCACGGCAAACACGCCATCGGTCTGCTGCGCAAACAGCCAGGCAAAGGCCTTGGCCTGCGTCGGCGACCAGGCGTTGCCTTGCGGGGCAGCGTCGGACTTGTCGAGCATGCGGTTGACCGCCTGGCAGGCAACGAGCTGGACCAGCGCATCCGCGGCCTTGCTGCGATCCATCTTGCTCGGATCGCTGTGGAACGCATGGGCAACGGCCGCGGCGTTGTCGGCCATATCCTGGGGGAAGCGGTCGGCGCGCACGCCACCGATCACGAGCTCGACCGCGCGGCCCCACGACGACGGGTGCACCGGCTGCGCGGCGATGAACTTGTTGGCGACCGCAATCTCTTCGGCGTAGCCATCGGGATCGAGAATCTCGAGGGCGTCGACAACCCAGACCGTCGCTTCGAGGCTGCCAAAACTGCCGTTTGCCTGGCGCTGCTCGAGCAGGTAGCTGATCGAGGGCCGCACCACCGGGCCGTCGCTAACGTGGTAGCGGCGGTGGCAGTGCCCCATCGCGGTCAGAATCTTGGCGGTCGTTTCGACATCGCTGCCGAGCACGGCTTTGGCCGCAGGCGAGCCGACGCCAACTCGTGCGGTCGAGCGCAGAGCGCTGATGAGATCGTCGACCTCATGCTTATGGATCGTGCCGGCCTTCCGATTGGCCAAGCCCTCGGCAAGGGAAACCGATGAGCCCTGCTGGACGGTGTGGCGGGCCGCGTCCAGGCACGCCGCCGTGGAAAAAGCAGGAGGGCTTGAGGAGTCGCCGCAGACGGCCCCAGCGGCCAGGGTCAGCGGGGCGAAAACGCAGGATAGAAGTCGATACATCGCGTGCATTCAGGGTAGAGGTCGGTGGCGCAACGGCCAGTGGCCCGTCCCGGTTCATGGGATTCGCAGCCCGAGACCGCAACCTTACCGCTGCCATCGAGGTCCTGGGCGCACCGAGCGACACTCTCGGAATCTGGCAGCACGCAGCCGCCAGGACGCTATCCTGCTTTCCGCATGTTCCGCGATCGGACCGTTTCCCTCGTCATCCCCGCTTACAACGAGGAAGAGACCATTGGCCAAGTTGTGGCGGAGTTCCTCAAGGAACCCAACCTCGACGAGATCCTCGTTGTCGACAACAACTGCAGCGACCAGACCGCGGAGATCGCCGCCAAGGCCGGAGCCAGGGTCATCTCGGAGACCGCGCCCGGCTACGGCTCGGCCCTGACCGCTGGGCTCAACGCCGCGACCGGCGACCTGCTGGTGCTGGTCGAGGCCGACGGCAGCTTCCGGGCGCGCGACGTCGTCAAGCTGCTCTGCTACCTCAACGATGCCGGCATGGTCATGGGCACGCGCACAACCCGCCAGATGGTCGAGCAAGGCGCGAACATGCGCTTCATGCTTCGCTGGGGCAACGTCTTCATGGCGAAGTTCCTGCAGGTGTGCTGGATGCGGCCATCGGAGCCTCGCTTTACCGACGTCGGCTGCACCTTCCGCGCATTGACGCGCGGCACCTGGGACCGCGTCCGCACCCGCACGCGCGAGCCGGGCCCCGCGTTCTCGCCCGAGATGATGTGCGCCGCGCTGCAGGAGCGCTGCCGCGTCATCGAAGTGCCGGTCACCTACAGCCGCCGCATGGGCGGCGAGAGCAAACACAGCGATACGTTTTGGCGGCAGGCAAAGCTCGCTTGGAAGATGTTTCGGACGATCTGCCGCAAGCGCTTCCTCGAACGCGGCGCTCCGATCCCCAAGACCAACGCGCTGCAAGCCTGATGACTGCTTCCCATTCTGAGAGTCCCATCGAGAACGGTGACAGCGGCAGCGGCGGCGGCGGCAGTCTCGACGGCGGCAGTCTCGGCGGCGAAGTCGTGGCGATTGAGCATTGCCAGGTGTGCAAGAGCGAGCGGCGCGAGGTCAAGTTCACCGATGGCCCCTACACCGTCTACACCTGCAGCGACTGCGGCCTGGTCTACGTGACGCCGCGGCTGAGCGGACAGGCGCTGCTGGACGTCTACGGCGACGGCTACTGGAAGAGCGACAACCCGAAAGAACGCGGCTACGCCGACTACGCCAAGGAGGCGACGCTCTACCTCAAGACCTACAGAAAGCGCATGAAGCTGGTGTCGCGTCACCTGCCCGAACGCGCCCGCATCCTCGACGTTGGCTGCGCCGCCGGCTACTTCCTGCGGGTGGCGCAGGAGCACGGCCACGACGTGCACGGCATGGAGCTCGGACCGATCGTCAAAGAGGCCATCGCGTCGCTGGGCGAAGACCGCATCTTCCACGGCCTGCTCGCCGACGCCATCCAGGCGCGCAACTGGCAGGACGGCTCGTTTGACATGGTCACGATCTGGGACGTCATCGAGCACGTCCCCGATCCCCAGGAGCTGCTCGCCGACATCCGTCGGCTGATCAAACCCGGTGGCTGCCTGCTGCTAGAAACCCAAAACGTCGCCTCACGCATGGCCGAACGACTCGGCAAACGCTGGCACCACTACAAGCACGACGAGCACCTCTACCATTTTCGGCCGGAGACGATCCGGCGGCTGCTCGACGAGTGCGGCTTCGACGTTGTCGACATCGGCTCGGCCTACGCCGGCAAGTATGTCTCGTTCGGCTTCCTCGCCGAGCGCGCCGGGCGGCTGGGCAAGCTGGCCGGGATCGCCGCCAAGCCGCTGATGCTGCTCAAGCCGATGAACCTCTACATCAACCCGCAGGACGAGATCATCGTCATCGCGCGGCCGCGGGCGTAGCAAGCGCCTGCCAGACACCTGGCCGCGAGCCCGGCATGTGCGACTCGTTGCCGGAGCCGAGCCCGGCGAGCCGCGACTTGGGGCCCTGCGGCCCGTTGGCCGCGACTTGGAGCTCTGCTGCCAGTCGCCCGCGAGGCCAGTCGTCCGGCGAAATACGGCCTGCGGCCTTTGCCGCGCTAGGAGGCGCCTGCGGCCTTTGGCCGCGAGCCGGCCTCTACTACTTGGCGCCGGCGTCTTCGACAGAAGCGGACTCGGGATCGCCGTCGACCATCTCGCCACGCGGCTTCTCGAGCTGGTAGCGCTTGGCCAGCGAATCCTCGGTGAAGGCCTGCGACAAGCCGTTGAACAGCTGGGCGAAGTCGAAGTTCTTTTGACTCATGAAGAACTCGCGACGCGTCAGGTCCGTGACCTCGAGCGGCTGCGATTCGGTGCAGACGATCAGGTAGCAGCGGCGCTCTTCCGAATCGATGACCGGGCCAATCGACTCGTCCTTCTCCAGCTCACCGTGCTGCTGGAAGACGTAGCCAACGGCCTTGCCGTGCACCTCTTCAAAGCGCGGCTGCTTCGCGATGTCGCGCGGCAGCGGGCCGAGGTCCATGACCTCGAAGCCGACTTCCTGTGCCGCCGCGTCGATCACGCTGGCGTAGTGCTTGCGCGCTTCTTCAGCGATCTCGTTCTTGATCTCGTTGTCTACCTGGTTGGTAAACATGTTGGTGCGGGTCACCTTCAGGTCGAGCTCGCGCTTCTTCTGCGTCAGCTTGTTCTCCCAGGCCTGGCGCGGCTTCGTGCCAAGGTTCTTGCGGGCGACCATTTCCTCCGCTTCGGCAATCTCGACCTTGAGGTTCTCTTCCCACTCCTTGGTCTTCTCGGCCAGGCGGGACTCCTTTTCAGCCTCGTGCTCGGTGACGAACTCCGGGATCTTCTCCTTGGCGAGGCGCAGCATGGTGTCTTCCATGGCCTGCTTCTTGTCGCGGCCTTCGGCCGCGGCCTTTTCGGTCCAGTAGGCGTCGCGCAGCAGCGGCTCGAGGTCTTCCCAAGGCTTCTGCGGCTGCGGCTCCGACGCGGTCGCCTGGTAGATCACGATCGCCTTGCTTGTGCGACCCGGCGCGTTGCCGATCGAGCCAGCATCGCGCAGGCTGGTCGCCATCGTCGCCCGCGACCAGGTGCCGAGATCCAGCTCCAGCTTGTCGAGATCGGCGAGGTCTTCGGACGTCAGCAGCTTGTCGGTGTTCTTGACGACAAAGCCGCTCTTGCCCTCGGTCAGCGCGGCAAACTCGGTCGCGAAATCAAAGCCAGCGCGCGCGACGCGCTCCTCTTCCTTGGCGGCTTCGGCGGCGTTCTCGAGCGCCGGCAGGGCGGCTTCCGCCTCGAACGCCGTGGTCTCAAGGGTCTTGATGCCGGCTTCGAGCTCAGCGACCTGCTTCTTCAGGTCTTCATCCTCAGGGTTCGCCGCGAGCAGCTCCTGCTTTTGCTTGAGCTCCGCTTCCTTCTGTGCCTTCTCGGCGTTGGCTTGGCGGCTGGCGGTGTTGCCGGCCTGCAGCGCACTTTGCGCTTCGGCAACGGCATCCGACAGCGGCTTGAGAACGTCCACCTGCTTCTGGCGAAGCTTGGTGTTGAGGTCATTCATGACCCGCTCGGCCTGGACGATCCGCGTCAACTCCGCCTGCACGGCTTCGTCTTCGAACTCGCGGTATTCGACGTCGTCGGCATCCTGGGGAATCTCTTCCTTGGGGTCTTTCTCCTTCGGATCTTCCGGCTCTCCCTCCTTGGGCGCTTCGACCTTCTTTTCGATCTTGAAGCGCGCGTCGCGCTCCTGGTCGTAGACCGAGCGGAGCTGGTCTTCCTCGATCGTGAAGTCCTTGAGCACGCCATCGGCCCACTGCGACGCATCAAACTGGCCTTCGGCAGTCATGGCGGCAGCCAGCACGAGCTGAACCTGCGGCAGGCCATACACGCCCATGCGGGTCTTCTGCGGCTCCGTCTGGTCGGCAAGCCAGGTCTCGAGGTCTTCGCGCGTCAGCTCGGTCTCGGCCTTCATCGCTTCTTCGCGCGCGGCTTCGTCAAACATGGCGACGCGGAACGTCGCCTTCTCGCGGTCGCGCAAGAGCTGACGGATTACCTCGGCGTCGCTGGTGTCCAGAGCCAGCAGCTGCGTCCGCACGAGCGTGCCGATCCGCATCGCTTCGGCGACGAGTCGACGATACTCCGCCAGCGACGAGAAGCCGCGCTTGCGCGCGAGCTCGGCGGCACTTTCATACTTGGCTTGCTCGCGAGCGGTGTCGATCGCGGCATCGACCTCGATCATCGAGGGCTCAACCCCCTCGACGATCGCGACCCGGCGCAGCACCGCAAACACATCGCCGAGTTCGCCGTCGTCATCCCCTTCGGCAGGACGCAGATACTGCGGCCACGGCAGGATGCCCTGCGGCATTCCCTGGATGAAGTTGCGCGCCAACAGGTTGCCGTAGGTGTAGTCGTCCGGAGCCAGGCGGACCCGCTCCCCGGCGACGACGATCGAGGCCATCTCGCGCTGCTCGTTGAAGACGCTCGACACCAGGGCCTGCATCGGGCCGGTGATCGAGAACGTCAGCAACGTGAACAGACCAGCCGTGTACAACAGCTTCTTCTGGTGACGGCGGAAGAAGCCGTATACACCGGTCAGTTCGTCGAAATCGGTTTCGGGAGCGCCCTCGGGCGCCTGCGGGTCTGCTGGGTTCGTCGACATTGGAGGAAGCCAAGCAGGATACCGAGTCCGGCCAGCTCTGCGAGTCCTCCCCGCGCCAAATCTGGCCCTTGTTGGCAGCTCGGGACGCCGAGCCGGGCACCGAACGCCCCGACGGCATCGAAGCCGGGGCGATTCGACACCGCCAACGGGCCCTAAGTGAGCCCTTCCGGAATCCGTCCCGCACGGCGCCCAAAGGCGTTTTCGCGACGAGCAGATTTTCAGATCGCCCGCAAAGAACTGCCCCGGCCCAGATCGGACCCGGCCCGCCAGATCCGACCCGGCCGGCTTGCCCGCCCTCCGGCGAGCGGCCATCGATCAGCGGCCCGGATCCGGCCCGGTCTTCGGGCCGCCCGCATCACGATCGCCAGCACCACGATCGCCAGCACCACGATCACCAGCACCACGATCACCAGCACCCAGCGCAATCGCCTCTGGCGACAGCAGGATCGGGATCGCATCGCGCACCGGGTAGAGCCAGGCGCCATCGACGGTCGCGAGCCCGGCCGGAATCGCCTCGGTTACGGCCTCGCCGCCGCGGTTGCGGATCGCGCCGAGCACGATCTCTGCATTGATCTCCGACAGCTCATCGGTCGTCGCCTCGCGCAGCGCCTGCTTGGAAGCCGGACACACCAGCATCTGGAGGAACTCGGGGTCAAACATCACGGAGGAAGCAGCGGCAAGAAGTGGCCTACAGCAGGATCCGCAAGCGCGCCTGCACAGCGTGGCTGCGGAACATGGCCCGCAGAACGTGCGTGGCCAGCACAACGTGGTAGGGGCGGCAGGGCTCGAACCTGCGACCACCGGCTTAAAAGGCCGCTGCTCTACCGACTGAGCTACGCCCCCACGACGGGCGGACCGCAACGCGGTCCAACCGAGGCGGACATGAAACCGCTTCACCCGCGTCAGCGCAAGCACGACGCGCGGCGACTGGCGAACGCACACGGCCGGCGGCGGCACGGATCCCGCGCGCAGCCGGCAGCGAGCCGGCGGTGACGACCACCTTTCGCGACCGAAATCAGTCCTCGAGAATCTCTTTGGACTTGGCCTTGAGCGCGTCGTCAAGCTTGGCCTCGACCGCCTTGAGGGCCTTGTCGATCTGGTCGTGGGCCTTCTTGAGCTGGTCCTCGGTCATGTCGCCGTCCTTCTTCATCTGTTCGGCGTGCTTGTTGGCGTCGCGGCGCTCGTTGCGAAGGGCGACGCGGTTGTGCTCGACCAGCTCCTTGACCTTGACGACGAGCTTCTGACGCTGCTCCCCGCTCAGCGGCGGCATGATCAGGCGAAGCGCCTTGCCGTCGGACTGCGGGTTGAGGCCGAGGTCCGACTTTTGGATGGCCTTCTCGACTTCCTTGATGACTTCGGGCGAGCCGTCGAACGGCTTGATCATCAGCTGCCGGGGCTCCGGCACGGAAATGTGCGCGACCTGATTGAGCGGCGTCGGCGAGCCGTAGTAGTCGACGCGGATGGTATCGACGAGCGCAGGCGAAGCCCGGCCCGTGCGGATGCCGCTCAACTGGTCCCGCAGGTGCTGCTGCGTCTTCGCAGTCTTCTCCTTCAGGTCTTCGAGAATGAGGTCGTAGGGTTCCATTGTGTTATCTCGCGCGGGGTCCGCCGACGCAGTTCGCAGTCGGCGCGGGTATCAAGCAGCCACAGGAATCAAGCAGCCCTGAGGTCACACAACCCACGTGCCGATCGCTTCGCCGCGCACCGCGCGCTCCATGTTCCCGGACGAGAACATGTCGAAGACCATGATCGGCATGCGGTTTTCCATGCACAGCGTGAACGCCGTGCGGTCCATGACCTGCAGGTCGCGGTCGAGCGCCTCACGAAACGTGAGCCGGTCGTAGCGAGTCGCGCTTGGGTCCTTCTTGGGGTCGGCGGAATAGACGCCGTCAACCTTGGTGGCCTTGAAGATCGCGTCGACCCCCAGCTCCGTCGCCCGCAGTGCGGCGGCGGTGTCGGTCGTGAAGTAGGGATTGCCGGTGCCGCCCGCGAGCACAACCGCGCGCCCCTTTTCGAGGTGGCGGATGACGCGGCGTCGGATGTAGGGCTCTGCGACCGTTTTCATCTCGACGGCGCAGGCGGCGCGGGTCTCGACTCCGGCGCGCTCCAAGCCATCCTGCAGCGCGAGCGCGTTGATGGCCGTGCCGAGCATGCCCATGTGATCGGCCGTGGTCCGGTTGGTGCCCATTTCGGCAAACGCGGCCCCGCGCAGCAGGTTGCCGCCGCCGCAGACGATCGCCACCTCCACGCCGAGCCGATGCACACGCGCGATCTGGGCGGCGACCTCGGCAACGACATCCGGCGACAGGCCCGAACCACCTTCGCCAAGGCTCTCACCGCTGATTTTCAGCAGGATGCGTTTGATCTGGCGGGGCGGCTCACTGGCCGCCGCGGCTTCCTCGCGGGTGCTCATAGCGTCGAGACTAACGCGGGACGCGGCGATTCAAACGCTGCGGTGCTCAGAGATCCTGATCTCATCGAGCAACAGGCATCTGCCGGGATCCGCGAGGTGTCGCCGGTAGGAGCGGCCGACGACTCGGACGCACTCACCTCCGACGGAAGCCGACGCCTTAGGCGCCGAGTTCCATGCGGTGGAAGCGGCGAACCTGGATGTTCTCGCCGATCTTGCCGACGAGCTCGGTGCGCACCTGCTCGACCGTCTTGCTGTCGTCCGGCACGTACTGCTTGGCCATCAGCGTGTGCTCGCCGAACCACTTTTCCATGCGGCCGGTGACGGCCTTTTCGATGACGTTGTCGGGCTTGCCGGCCATCGACTCCTTGGTCATCTCGGTGACGATGCGCTGCTCTTCGGCAATCGCTTCGGCCGGGACCGACGACTTATCGAGGTAGGGAGGCGAGTAGGCGGCAACCGTCATGGCGACGCCGTGACAGAAGGCCTTGAAGTCTTCGTTCATTGCGACGAAGTCCGTCTCACAGACGATCTCGACGAGCACGCCGAGCTTGCCGTTGTGGTGCGTGTAGCCATAGACCAGGCCTTCGGAAACCTCGCGATCGGAAGCCTTGTCGGCGACCTGCTTGCCGCGCTTGCGCAGCACTTCCTTGGCCTTGGCAATGTCGCCGCCGGTCTCCGACAGCGCCGACTTGCAATCCATCATCGGGGCGCCGGTGAGGTCACGCAGCTGCTTAACGGTCTTCGCGTCGATCTTCGTCATGATTCTTCTGTTTACAGTTCTTCAGGGATTCTCAGTTGTAGTCGCTCCGCGACTCGCCATGGGCTGCAGGCACGATCGCCATTCCGCGGGGAAAGCCCATTCGTCATCGAGAGCGCAATCCATCGAGAGCGCAATCCTACGGAGCCCAAAGCATGGCCAACCGCCTGGTGTCTGGCGCCCAATGAACCTGAGAGCCAGTTGACCCGAGAGCCAGTTGACACCAGAGCCAGCCGGCCGGCATATGCCGAGCCAGCCGCGCCGCAGAATCGTTGGCGGCGTTGGTGCCGCTACCGCTACGCGGTGCCGGGCGACGTTCGGGCGTCCACCGGTTTGGTTGAAAACAGCCGCGGAACGAGCCCGCCAGCAGCCATTCCGACTAGGACTCGCCGCCTTCTGGCTTTGCTTCCGGGGCGGGCGCTGCCTCTGGTGCAGGAGCCGGTGCCGGTGCAGGAGCAGGAGCAGGAGCCGCCTCTGGCGCCGAACCCTCTGCAGGAGTGGGCTCGATCGGCTTGATCTCTGGCGCAACGGCAGGCCCAGCTTCTTGGCTGTCGCCACCAACGGACACCGAGCCCGCGTGACCACCCGCGTTGAAGCGGCCACCACCGCCGCCACCACCGCCGCCGGGGCCACCGCGACCACGGCCGCCAAAGCCACCGCGGCGCATGCCGCCACGACCGTCACGCTCATTGCGTCGGCCGGGAGCAGCCTTGCAGCGCACGTCGTCACTCGCAGCCTTTTGCGCATCACGAAGCGTCGCTTCGTCACACTGTTGACGGCCTTCCATGACGGCTTCCGCAAGCTTGCTGAGGATCAGCTGCACCGAGCTCATCGCGTCGTCGTTGGCTGGGATCACGATGTCGGCCAGCGAAGGATCGCAGTCCGTATCGAGAATGCAGACAACCGGCACGTTCATGCGCTTGGCTTCGCGCATGGCGTTCTCTTCGCGGCGCGGGTCGATCACGACCAGTGCACCCGGGAGACCATGCAGGTCGCGCACGCCGTCGAGGTTGCGTCGGATCCGCTTGATATCGCGGCGGATCATCGACTGGTCCTTCTTCTTGTACTTGTCGATCGCACCCGTCGTCTCGAGCTGCTCATACTCGACAAGCTTCTTGAGGCGCTCCCGCACGGTGGAGAAGTTGGTCAGCGTTCCGCCAATCCATCGCTCCGTCACCGAAGGCATGCTGCACTTGGCCGATTCCGCCGCGACAACGGGGCGGATCTGCTTCTTGGTGCCAAGGAACATGATCTGAGCACCCGTGGCCGCCAGGGAACGCATGAAGTGCGTTGCCTGGTAGAGGCCGCGGATCGTCTCCTCGAGATTGATGACGTGGATCTTGTGCCGTTTCCCGTGGATGAATGGCTTCATCTTCGGGTTCCAACGGCTGGCCTGGTGGCCGTAGTGGACTCCGGCGTCGATCAGTTCCTGGGCAGTTACGAGCGGCACGTGCGGTTGGTTCCTTGGCGTTCTCTGGGTGTCACGGCTTTGCCGCGACCCCGTTCGGATGGCGTATCTTGAAGAAAGAAGGGCGGAGAAGTCTAGGGACGCCCAGGATGTGGTCAAGCGTGGATCCGGCAAGGAGTGCGGATCCCTTTGCTCGGCGCAGCCAGATTGGTCAGAAATCCAAGCGGAATCGCCATCGCCGGCACGCCCAAACGCACATTGGCGTCGCCGCAGCGCAATGACATCCCTCAGTGTTTCCACTGATTCTACCCATCGCTCCCAGGATCCGGACGAGACCCTCTTCCGCCGACACTGCATAGTGTTAGACTCCCCGCCGTTCCGGGCAAGTCAGCTGGGACAAGGTTGCGGTGGCCCCCCTTCCGCTATGTCCGCATCATTGCGGGCAGGGCGCACCTGAGAACCTTACAAACTCAGGGAAAATCCCGATCCCACGCTCCAAATCCGACGGTACCGTGTCTCCGGAAGATCTTTCGCTGCCAGCTGCCAGCCAGCCCCTCGCCCCAACCGCTCCCGTGTCCTCCTCCGACCCCTCTCCTGACGAAGCCAATCGCGCTCGGCCCGACCGCGGCTGGGATGCGCGCCTCGGCCGCGAGAGCCGACAGGCAGCGGCTGGTGTGACGAGCTCCCCCGTGGTTCTGATCATGAACCACAACCAGGACCCGCTCGACGACCTGACCAGAGCGCTGGGTCAGCAGGGGTACACGGTCCGCCTCGGCGATTCGCTGAAGCAAAGCCACCACCTCGCCGGCGAGCAGCGGCCCGCGGTCGTGCTGCTCAACCCGCTGGTGCTTTGCGAGGGCGGCGTCGAGCTGGAGCTGCTCGAAAGCCTGCAGCGCGAAGAGGACCCGGTACCGGTCATCTTGCTCGTCGACGACCTCGCGGCTCTCGCCGATGCCCGCAACGTCCAGGTGCCGTTCCGCGACTTCGTGCTCAAGCCGTGCGAGCCGGTCGAAATCGTGCACCGCGTCGAACTCGCCCTGCAGACACGACGACGCATCCGCGGCCTGCAGTCGCGCGCGCGCGAGCTCGAAAGCCAGGTCAGCATCGACTTCAAAACGGGGCTCACCAGCGAGCTCTACATGAAGCGCATCATCACGCTGGAATACAAGCGCGCCCAGCGACACCAAAACCCACTGTCCCTGCTGCTGCTCGACGTCGACAACTTCAAGGGCATCAACGACACCACCGAGTATGCATTCGGCGACGAAGTGCTGCGCCGGGTGGCGGGCATGCTGACCGACAACGTGCGCGAGACCGACTTCGCAGCGCGATTTGGTGGCGATGAGTTCTGTGTCTTGCTGCCACAAACCAGCCCAGCCGAAGCCGTGCAAACCGCGCTGCGAATCCGCGAGCGGATTTCAGGCATGACGATCGCGCGCGACAGCTATCAGCGACAGGTCACCGTCTCGATTGGCGTCGACAGCTTCGACGGCCGCCAGGCCAGCAGCGTCGACCTGCTGCATCGCAACGCGAACCGCGCCCTGCAAGAAGCCAAGCGCCGCGGCAAGAACCTCGTCTGGCTCTACAGCGGCGGCGAGCCGATCCAAGCGGACTGACGAAACTAGTGTAGTGCATCCGATATAGGAGGCA
>JBGCDH010000003.1:0-59746 GCA_045105235.1 Planctomycetota bacterium
GCTCGGTACGAACCACACGGCGCTGACGGCGGGGGAGGTGCGTGGCCCCGAGCCGTTGCTCTGGATTGAGACCGAGCCCTTCCGTCTCGGTTGCTCGCTGCCGGCCATGAAGGCCAAGGTCCGCGAGCCGTGGGGCAAGGAGTGGCGAAAGCGTCTCGACTCGGAACTTGCGGTTATGCGCAAGCGATTCCCTTCGCTCAAGAAGGGTATCAAGACCGTCGACCCTTGGCTGCGCGCGCATCTCTACGCGTATCGCCTGGAGCAGCTCTACGTCGAGGTGCTCGAGGTCCTGCAGAAGCCCGCCGACTGGTTCCCCCAGGTCGGGGAAAAGCACAGCGCCAACAACGTCAAGGGCTTCCCTGGTCTCGGCCCGCACATGGGCATGAGCGAGAAGTTCGTGGTGCTGCTCCTACAAAAGGCATCGAGCCACGCGCGCTACACCGGGGCGTTTCACGGCCACGAGGTCGAGGAGCCACAGCGCTACCACGATGTGGCGTTCTGCTCGATGTATTGGGGGGCGAGTCAGGAGTCGGCCAACAGCCTCTACAAGATCGACTACGCGCTCCACACGAACCTCGTCTTCAACGTCGCGCACAACCTCTACTCGTGCTTCCGTTCGTATGGTCACGACCTGCCGCCTTGGCTGGTTACCGGTCTAGCGCACAGCCACGCGCGGCGCATCTCGCCGCGCTTCCCTACGTACGACCGAAAGACCGACGATGAGGTCAACGACCGCAGCGGCTTCTGGGACTGGGACAAGCTCGTCAAAGGCCTGGTCAAGAACAAGGCGTTCGAGCCGCTCGAAGACCTAGTTTCTCGTGACAACGCAGGTGCGTTCGGCATCGAACAGCACATGCAGTCATGGGCTGTCGCTGAGTTCTTGCGGGAAACCCGCCCGAAGCAGCTGGCCACTTTCCTGCACGACCTGAAAGGGCCATTCTATGGTCGACTGCGCATCCCCTCGCAAGAGGACCTGGGCCGTCGGCAGAGCGAATCGTTCCCGAAGGCTTTTGGCTGCAGTTACCAAGAACTCGACGCCGAATGGCGTAAATACGCACTCAAGCGAAAGCGCCGCCGCAAGCGGTGATCCTTAGTTGCTTCATCCAACTCTCAGCTGATCTCCATCAGCCCACGGTCGAAATAGTCCTCTTCATTTATCTAAGGAGAACGAAGTGTCCAACCTCTCTATCATCTCACGCGTTGCCGCAACCAGTCTGGCGCTTGCGTTCTCCGTGTCCGCTCAATGCCCGCCTGAGGGCGGCTACCCGGAGCCGCCGGCACCGCCGGCACCGACGGCATCTGGCCCAGGAGCTCCGTCGAATGCTGGCCCAGGCAACCCGTCTGGTCCCACGACGCCGCGTCCGGCGAGCCCAAGCGGTCCGCGTCCAGTCGGCCCTGCAACCGGCGGTGGCCCGCGCGGTCCGATCACTCCTCGCGGCCGGGCACCGGCTGCACCAACGGGTCCGCGCACAGGCCCACGCGGCATGCCGATCTCGTTTGAGCGCGGCGCGACTTCGAAGGCTCGCCTGAAGCTCGACTGGGTGCACCCGGTCCCGCCCAAAAACGACAAGAGCGGCACCACCGCTGCGGGCTCTTTGCCGCAAGCTCGTGCTCTGGAGGAGCTGTGGGCCGAAGACGATGGCCGGCCGCTGCTGGTCCTGCGCGAGTGCCGCCTTTGCCAAGGCTCGGACGGCGCGCTGCTCAGCCGCTCGATCAAGAACGACAAGACGCTGCTGCTGGCCAAGTGGTTCCGCACCGTCAAGCTCCCGGCGCACGTCGCTGAGAACGGCCACGCGTTCCACAACGTGTTCGGTGGCTACGAGTTTGAGAAGGGCTGGCCGCACTTCTTCCTGCTTTCGCACAAGGATGCAAAGCCAGTTCAGTTCTCGGGCACCCAGACCCAGTCACAGCTTTGGCGGGCGATGACCGACGTGCTCGAAGAGCGCTACGCCAAGAGCCCAAAGAAGGCGCTCAAGCGCTGGATGTCGCTGCTCGACAAGTATGACTCGATCGACGGTCGCCGCATGCAGATCAAGCAGTCGCTGCTCGAAGCACGCGCCAAGAAGGGCCCCGATTCGTCGCGCGCCAAGAAGCTTCAGAAGAAGCTGGCGGCACTCGACGCCGAGCGTGCCAAGATCGAGCAGGAAGAGGCCAAGGTCCGCGACCTGGGTCTGCTGCCGGCTCCGAAGAAGGTCGCTGCAAAGTAGGCCTCGGGCCAGTAGGCGCTGCCAAGAAGGGCATCCGGGCCGATTCGCGTTGCCTCTCGGCTGGTCTCGGCTAGCTGTCAGACCATGCCGCCCCGGACACTTTTCAAGTCGCTTGCGGCCGCCGCGTTCGCGCTGGCGGCCGCCGTCTTTCCGACTGCGACCCTGCTCGCGCAGAATCCGCAGGCTTCGCAGCGTGCCCACGCGGGCAGCGACCCCTACGCCAAGAAGGGTGATGCGAACCCTGCGCGCACCGCTGGCTACGTTCGCTACGGGCCGTTTCCATTCGGCCACGAGCACACCAGCACGGACGTTGAGGCGCTGCTTGGCACCGAGCCTCTGATCTGGATTGAGACCGAGCACTTTCGACTCGGCTGCGCTCTCGCCGAGACCGAGCTGTCCGGCTCCGAGCCCTGGCGCAAAGAGTGGCGGAAGCGCGTCATGGGCGAACTGCGAGCGTTGCACGAGGTTCTGCCGCTTGTGCCGCTCAAGCCGCGCCGTCTCGACCCCTGGCTCCGTGCCCATCTCTACGCGCACCGGCTCGAAGCCATCTATGCGGAAGCACGGACGACTCTCGGTGTTGCGCAGGACTGGTTTCCGAACGAACGCGGCGACCGTCACGAGGGCAAGGTCTACCGAGGGGACGGCCCGCACTTTGGTATGGCCGAAAAGTTCACGGTGCTGCTGCTCCAGCGTGCCTCAAGCCACGCTCGCTACACCCACGCGTATCACGGCAGTGAGATGGCTGAGCCGCTGCGCGTGCACGATCAGGACTATGGCAATCTCTACTGGGGCGCGAGCGAGGAGACGGGGGGCGGCTTGTTCGGCAATGACCTGGCGCTGCACTCTCAGCTGGTCTTCAACATCGCGCACAACATCTACAGCGGCTACCGCGCGCACTCGGCGTTTTTGCCCGCTTGGCTCATCACTGGGCTTTCGCACCATCACGCGCGCAGAATCTCGAAGCGCTACCCGACGTTCGATCGCCGCGACGATTCGGACACGGAAGAGCGCAGCCCGTTTTGGGCCTGGGAGGAACGCGTTTCGGGCCTGGCGCGGCACGAAGTCTTTGTGCCGCTCGACGACTTCTTTGAGGTCACCCATGCGGGCGAATACACGATCGAGCAGCACATGCACTGCTGGGCGTTGGTCGAATGGCTGCTCAAGACGCACAGGCAGGAGACGGTGCGCTGGCTGCACGAATTGAGTGAACCGCTGCCGTTTCGAGGTTTGCCGAGCACGGCGCAGATCCTGCGCTGGCAGCGCACACACTTCGTGCTCGCGTTTGATCTCGACATCGCGGACGTCGATCAGAAGTTTCGTGCCGACGTCGGCAAGAAGCGGCATCGATACTGAGGGCTTGCGGGCTGCTGGCACGCCGCCCTGGCCGGCACGCCGCCCGCGCCAGCTTGCTACGGAGGTGCTATGCGAGTGCGGGCGTGGTTGCCTGCATCAGCGCGCGTTCGAGCATGGCGCCGTCGGCTGCTTCGAATGCTGCCGGGTCGAGATAGCACCAGCGGCCCCAGAGTTCGGCGGCGCCGAGAGGCTCGGGAAAGTTCGGCGCCGGCACCTCGACGCGACGCGGCACGGCCCAGGTTGTGTCGCGGTCGGCGATGACGTTCCAGGTCGCGGTGAGCCGAGCGTCGGCAAGCCGCATCATGGCTTCGGCACGCGCGCGGGCCGGGCCCCGCACCCCGAGGACCAAAAAGGGCAGCTCTTTGAACACCAGGTCGACTCCGGCTGGCAGCTCGATCGGCGGCGGGGTCTCGCGCTGCGGCGTGCGGTCCGGCCGGTTTTGTAGCCAGTGCAGGCGTTCCCCGATCAGGTGGGCGTGCGCGCGAGCGATCGATGCAGCGGCGCCGATGTTGTTGAGCAGCAGCGTGCCGTTGGCTCGCTCGAGCCAATCGTGCGCCGCACACCAGAAATCGAAGTCGGGTTCGCGCGCTGGTTTCGCCATCCAGAGGATGCGCTGCTCGCGGGCAAACGGATAGAGATTGGGGGTGACGGCCAGATCGCCGTGCCGCCAGTAGGCTTCCTTGGCGACGATCTGGTCGGCGCGACACGGCAGCAGCGCGGGCCGGGCGGCGGCGCGCCTACCGGCCCCCTCTGGCAGGCGTTGGGCACGCTGTGGGAGCAGCGCCAGCTCCACGGTGCCGCCGAACACCGTCAGGGTGCGCTCGGCCGCCGGGGAGAACGGCAGCAGCGATGGGGCAGAATCCGTAGGCGGGCAGCTCATTTCCAGCCGATCGAACCGGCCCTCGCAAGGGGGCGCAACGGCACTGTCGCCACAACCGCCAGATCCCCGTGTTTGCTCCGCACCGCCAGGGCGGCTACGGTCGTTGCCCTCGCCCTCGTGCTGTGTTGCGCCCAAACGGCGCCAAACGGGCACCTGGATCGCCGTCGACCCTCACGACCTGAGATACCTTGCGCATCGTCTTCTTCGGCAGCAGTGACTTCGCGAACCCATCGCTGAAGGCTCTAAAGGATGGGGGCTATGCCCCAGAGCTCGTGGTCACCAAGCCGGACGCCCCTCGTGGCCGTGGTCGCAAGATCTACGACGCTGAGGTCAAGCTGGCGGCCAACGAGCTCGAGTTGCCGTGCTCGCAGCCGGTCGATCCGCACTCGCCGGAGTTTGTCGAGCAGCTGGAGCGGCTGCAGCCAGACCTCGGCATCGTGGTCAGCTATGGCGTGATCCTTCAGCCAGAGCTGCGCAACTTGCCAAAGCTCGGCATGATCAACGCCCACGCTTCGCTGCTGCCGCTCTATCGCGGCGCCGCGCCGATCCAGCATGCGCTGCGCGATGGCCACACGGAAACCGGCATCTCGATCATGAAGGTCGAAGAGAAGCTCGATACCGGCGACGTCATGCTGGTCGAGAAGACACCGATCGAGCCAACCGACAACTCCGGCGTGCTGCGCACGCGGCTGGCCGAGCTGTCGGGCACGGCGCTGGTCAAAGCGGTCAAGGAAATCGAAGCGGGCAAGGCCACGTTCGTTCCGCAGGACCACAGCAAGTCGAGCCACGCGCCCAAGATTGAGAAGGAGCATGGCGTGATCGATTGGACGCTGCCGGCGATCGAAGTCGATCTGCTGGTGCGCGCCATGACGCCCAAGCCAGGTGCGCAAACGCGGCTCGGCAACAAGCGCTTCATCGTCATGGAGGGCGCGGTCGAGCAAGACCTCTACGGCATGGGCATTCCGGGCGCGCTGCAGTCGGCCGGCGAAGAGGGCATCCGCGTTTGCACGGGCAAGGACCTCTACCGCATCACGCGCATCAAGCCCGACAACGGCCGCAACATGACGGCAGGCGAATTTGTTCGCGGACACCAAATCGCGCCCGACGCGCGATTCGGGTAGTCGTTCGCGTGGCGAATGCGCGTGGACTGGCGCTGCACGCGCTCGTGGCGTTTGAGCGAGGCCGCACCGACCGGGTGCGCGAAGAGCTCGACAGCCGCAGCCGCGGCGTGGATGGCCGAGAGCTGGCGTTTGCCTACGAGCTAGCGCACGGTGTGCTGCGGCGCGAACGCCTGCTGGACTTCGTCTTGACGGGCTTTGCGCATCGCGGCTTGCCGAAGGATCCGCAGCTGCTGTGCGCGCTGCGCCTGGGCGCCTACCAGCTGCTTTGCGTGCCGGGCATGCCGCAGCACGCGGCGGTGCACGAAACGGTTGGCGCTGTGCGCAGCAACCGCGGTTTTGCCAATGCGATGCTGCGGCGCTTGGCCGGCACGCTCGAGTCGCGCGATGCGGATGCGGCGGCGGCGGCGGATGCGGATGCGGGCCCGGATGCCGAAACCGGCGAGTCCCCGACCTGCCGCAGCGAGCTCATTGTCGTCGGCAACCGCGTGCTGCCGCTCAAGCAGCCGCTGCCCGACGACGATGTTGCGCGTCTCGCCATCGTCTACTCGCTGCCCGACTGGCTCGCGCAGCGGGTGCACCAAGAGCATGGCGTCACAGGCTTGCACGCGGTCGGCAAAGCCGCGATCGCGATGCCGCCGATCTGGCTGCGTGCATGCGGCGACACCGATCGCGCCGCGCTGCGCGAGCGGCTCAAGCAAGAAGACGTGCACTGCGAGCCGGGCGACCACCCGCGCATGCTGCGTTGGTCGGGCGGCCAAACGCCCTTCCAGACCGCGGCGTTTGCCGAAGGTGCCTTTGTCGTGCAGGATCCGACGGCGCTCGCGGCCGTGGAGTCCGTTGCGTGCAAGCCCGGCGAGCGCGTGCTCGACTTGTGCGCGGCTCCCGGCACCAAGACCACCTGGCTCGCGGAGCAGGTTCGTCCCGGCGGCACCGTGCTCGCGTTTGATCCGGATGTCGCCCGCCGCGGGCGCATCACGGAGAACGTTGCGCGGCTGCGGCTCGAGGACACCGTCGAGCTGATCGACGATCCGGAAGCTGCTGCGTCGGATGGATCGGATGGAGCGAATGCTGGGGCGCCCATCGATCACGTCCTGGTCGACGTGCCGTGCTCCAACACGGGCGTGCTCGGCCGCCGCGTTGAGGTCCGTTTGCGTCTCAGCTCCGGCACCTTCGAAGAGCTCTCGGTGCTCCAGCGCGAGCTGCTGGCGCTGGCGCTGCGGCGCGTTCGACCGGGCGGCACAGTGGTCTATTCGACGTGTTCGATCGACCGCGCCGAGAACCGCGATGTCGTCGACGCCGTTCTGGCGAGCGCCGACGTTGCCGCCACGCTGCAGCACGACCGCACCACGCTACCGGCGGTTGGCCGTCACGACGGCGGCTACGTTGCGGTGCTGCGTCGCAGTGACGAAGGCCTTGAGCAGGGCGAAGGCGACGCGGTGCCCAGTTAGTGTAGTGCTCCTCGGCAGACAGGCTCCTCGGCAGACAGGCTCCCCGGCAGACAGTCTGGAGCATGCATTCGTCGCAGCGTCTTGCGACGAACGCCTTCGCATCCCGGATCAGGCCCCGCCTACCCGATGCACGACACGAGCCGGCCGCACGTCCGGGCTTGCGCACGGCGATTTCTGCCCGTGGCCGGCGCTTCTGCTACAACTGCGCGCCCCCTCTCCCCACCCAGACTTATGGCTTCGCGAACACCCTCTCGTCGCACCTCCGCAACCCGCAGCGGCTCTTCTCGCACCGGCAGCAGCCGTCGCCGCAGCAGCTCCTCCAGCTCAAACCAGATGCCGATCATCATCGGCGTGGCCGTCGGCGCGGTGGCGCTGATCGCCGTGTTGGTGATGATGAGCGGCGGCAAGGGCGGCGATACGGACTCCGGCGGTGGCAAGAAGCAGACGCCCGCAGCGTCGCAGAAGTCACAGCCGAGCAAGCGCTCCGCGACGGCGCCGACCGGCTCCGCGCGTGCGGGTTCGGCGCCTGAGCGCCCGGCGCCGGAGTTGACCCAAGCGATGCTCAACAAAGCGGCATCGCTGCTCGAAGAGGCAAAGGCGCTCAACCGGCTGGGCGTCACGGCCCGCAACAACGGCAAGAACACCGAGGCGCGCGCCAAGAACTCGGAGGCCAAGGCCAAGATCGACGAGCTCAAGGCCGTGCTCGCCGACGCGCTCGGCTGGCAAGAAGAAGCCGACATGGAAGACTGGGCGCAGCCGGCCGAATACGACGCACTCGGCAAGCTGTGGATCCGGATCAGCAAGACGCAGAAGTCGATCCGCATGGGCGGCGGTTCCTAGTCGCACGCGGATGCAGCTCGGCTACCACACCAACGGCCTGCAGAACCATCGCCTCGACGAGGCGTTTCAGCTGCTGCATGGGCACGGCTATGGCGCGGTCGCGATCACGCCCGACACGTGCCACCTCGATCCGGCGACTACCGACGACAAAGAGCTGGACCGCACCGCGGCGCGCCTGCGCGAGCTGTCGCTGCGTCCGATCATCGAGACGGGTGCGCGCTTTTTGCTCGATCCAGCCACCAAGCACGAGCCCACGCTGATGACGCGCGATGTTGCGGCGCGTGACCGTCGGATCGCGTTCTATCGGCGCGCCGCGCAGATGGGGCGCCGACTCGGTGCCGAAGTCGTTTCGTTCTGGGCTGGCATCGACCGGGCCGCGGACGGCAACCCAGACGACGCTTGGGCATGGCTGATGGACGGTGTGGGCCGCACGTGTGCGGCGATACGCGAAGAAGGACTGACGCCGTCCTTTGAGCCGGAGCCGGGTATGGCGGTCGAAACCGTTGCCGACTACCGCCGGCTACGCGACCAGCTCGGCGCAGACGCTCCGGATCTAACCCTTGATATTGGACACCTTTACGCTGTGTGGGAAGGTGATCCTGCGGAAATCATCCGCAGTTCTGCAAAGTGGCTTGCCCAAGTTCACCTCGAGGATCACCGTCGTGGGGTGCACGAACACCTGCTGCCAGGAACCGGCGAAGTCGACGTTGAGGGTGTTCTAACCGCATTGTCAGAATCGCCTTACGATGGTCCTGTCTGCTTCGAGCTGTCCCGGCATAGCCACGCTGCGCCCTCGGCGGTGGCCCGCTGTGCGGAGGTTTGGCACGAGGCATGCAGGGGATCCCGCCGTTGACCGTTGCGCGATCGGGTCTACTCTACGCGCTGCTTGCGGCCGTCCCTGGCCGCCAAACCAACCCTCCGACCCCCGCCGCATGAGACTCTGCCCATCCGTCGAAAGCTCGGCCGCGCCGCTGATCACGCACCGTATCGGCGCCGACGTCTGCCTAGCGCGGCAGGACAACAACTTCCACAAGTGCCATCGCTGCGTGTATCGCGGCAAGGCCAAGGATTGGGAGTCCGACCATCCCGACCACGCGGTTCTCGATGTCTTCGCCGCTGACGGTCAAGACAAGGACGGTCAAGACAAGGACGGTGAAGGCAAGAAGGCCGTCGAGATCCCGCGGCCCAAGCCCGCGACGGTTCCCGCCCACGGCTAGCGATGGTTCCGGCCCACGGCTAGCGACGGTCCGGTTCGAGGCAGCTCAGCCCGCCCCGGGACTCAGTCCTTGTACTGCGTCAGGACCTGCTTGAGCGCGGCTTCCGCGGCTTCGTAGGTCGAGTCCAGCTGGGGCGCGAGCTCGCGGGTGCGATCGAGCTCTTGGTTGCGCGCCGCAACCTGCAGCTGCTCGCAGACGTCCTGCACGAGGTGGGCGCCAAGATTGCCCGAAGAGCCTTTGAGCGAGTGCGCTGCGCGTTCCGCCATGTCGAAGTCGCCGGTCGCAACGCCTTGGCGCACCGCTTCGACCTTGGATGGTCCGTCCTCTAAGAACATCTGGATGAGATCGAGCAAGAGCTCAGGATCCCCGTCGTCTGCGAAAGACAGCAGTTCGTCGAGAACGGATTGATCCAATACGTTTTCCATGGGCAAGTCCCTCGGGACTTCGGCGATCTGGACGTCGAACTTGACCGCTGCTGAGAAACCCCGCCGGCGCGCGGACGCATTGGATCGAATGCACTTTGTCCCCACTGCGGCAGCGCCGTTGCCACTGGCAGAGGCGTCAACCCACCGGACGGGGGCCGCGGGCCCGTGGCGAAGGACGAATTTCTCGAGGCGGAGGGCGAGCCTGGGCCCAAGATCACACTGATCGGCGATCCGGGTCACCAAGGCGACGCGGGTTGGCGTAGATAGAGGTGTGCCAAAAGGCATCTGCAGCCGCGCTGGCGGCCCGTGCGGAACGCCCAAGACCTATTAAGAGCACTCGGACCATGCGTATGACCAAGATCGATTCTGTTGTCGCTAGGGATGTTTCCCAGCAGCGTTTCCAAGCCAGTCTTCCTGTTTCGGCACCGCGATGGCTCGCAGGCCTTTCGGCAGGCCTGCTGCTGTTCCCAGCCTGCCAATCGAGCGCCTCTGCTGAGCACAATGCATCGGGCAAAGAGGTGATGGCGACCGCATCGACAAACGCTGCCGCGAAGAGCTCTGGCGGCAAGTGCCCGATGGGGTTTGACGCCGCGCCGGCGGATGCATCGTTCGCTGCGGATGGCCTCGCCAGCAAGGGCGATGGCGAGTTTGGCGACAAGGAATACAGCATCGACGAGTGGTGGCCGAACCGGCTCGACCTGTCGGCGCTCACCCGGAACGCGCCGACCAGCAACCCGATGGGGACGGACTTCGACTACGCAGCCGAGTTCGCCAAGGTCGACCTGGCCGCGCTCAAGAAGGATATCGAAAAGGTCCTGACGACTTCGCAGGACTGGTGGCCGGCCGACTACGGCCACTACGGCGGCTTGATGATCCGCCTCGCATGGCACAGCTCGGGCACCTACCGGACCTCGGACGGTCGCGGTGGCTCGGCCTCGGGCACGATCCGCTTCGCACCACTCAACAGCTGGCCCGACAACGGCAACCTCGACAAGGCCCGCCGCCTGCTCTGGCCGATCAAGCAGAAGTACGGCAGCCGTCTCTCATGGGCCGACCTGATGGTGCTCAGCGGCAACGTCGCGCTCGAGTCGATGGGCTTTGAGACGTTCGGCTTTGCCGGCGGTCGCGAAGACGTCTTCGAGCCGCAAATGACCAACTGGGGGCCGGAAACCGAGTGGCTTGCCGATGAGCGCTTCACCAAGGAGCGACAGCTGTCGCACCCGCTCGCGGCATCGCAGATGGGCCTCATCTACGTCAACCCGGAGGGGCCGAATGGTGTGCCCGATCCGATCGCGGCAGCGCGCGACATTCGCATCACCTTCAGCCGCATGGCGATGAACGATGAGGAGACCGTCGCGCTGATCGCTGGTGGCCACACGTTGGGCAAGGCTCACGGTGCGGCGTCGCCGGGCAAGCACGTTGGCCCGGAGCCCGAAGCCGCCCCGCTCGAAGAGCAGGGCCTCGGCTGGAAGAGCAGCTACGGCAGCGGCAGCGGTGGCGACACGATCACCAGCGGGCTGGAAGGTGCGTGGACCCGCACGCCAGACGAGTGGTCGCACGGCTACTTCGAGAACCTGTTTGAGTACGAGTGGGAGCTGACCAAGAGCCCCGCCGGCGCGCAGCAGTGGCAGCCAAAGGACCGCAGCACGGACCGCATGGTTCCGGACGCGCACGACGCGACCAAGCGCCATGCCCCGGTCATGCTGACGACCGACCTGGCACTCAAGATGGACCCGATCTATGGGCCGATCAGCAAGCGCTTCTACGAGAACCAGGAAGAGTTCGAAGAGGCGTTTGCGCGAGCATGGTTCAAGCTGACGCACCGCGACATGGGCCCGCACGCGCGGCTGGTTGGCAACGAAGTTCCGCCCGCACAGAAGTGGCAGGACCCGCTTCCCGAAGCGGACTACGAGCAGATCGCCAGCTCGGACATCTCGGACCTGAAGAAGAAGATCCTCGCGTCGGGGCTGACGATTCCGCAGCTCGTTTCGACCGCATGGGCTTCGGCTTCGACCTACCGTGACACCGACAAGCGCGGTGGCGCCAACGGCGCACGCATTCGCCTCGCGCCGCAGAAGGACTGGGCCGTCAACCAGCCGGCGCAGCTCGCCAAGGTTCTCGGCGTGCTGTCGGGCATCAAGGACGACTTCGATGGCGCGCAGTCGGGCAAGAAGGTCTCGATGGCCGACCTCATCGTGCTCGGCGGTTGCGCCGCGGTCGAAGAGGCGGCACGGCTCGCCGGCGAAACGGTCGAAGTGCCGTTTCGCCCGGGCCGCACCGACGCGACTGCGGAGATGACCGACGCCGAGTCGTTTGCGGTGCTCGAGCCGAACGTCGACGGCTTTCGCAACTACGTCGGCAAGGCCTATGGCCGTCCGACGCCAGAATGGCTCGTCGATCGCGCTTCGCTGCTCAAGCTCAGCGCTCCGGAGATGACCGTGCTTGTTGGTGGTCTGCGCGTTCTGGACGCCAACTACAACGGCGGCAAGCACGGCGTCTTCACCGACAAGCCCGGCACCCTGACCAACGACTACTTCGTCAACCTGGTCGACATGGGCGCCAAGTGGCAGAAGGCCGCTGGCCAAGAAGGCGTCTACGAGGCGCGTGACCGCAGCAGCGGCGCGGTGGTTCGCACCGGCACGGCGGTCGACCTGGTGTTTGGCTCCAACTCGCAGCTGCGGGCGATCGTCGAGGTCTACGCGGCGCAGGACGGCAAGAGCATGTTCGTGCGCGACTTCGCGGCGGCTTGGAACAAGGTCATGGAGCTCGACCGCTTCGACGCGTGAGCCGGTCTGACCGGGTCACGCGGGGGCCCCGTTTCGGCGCCTCCTACGAGCCAACCGCGGCGCGCACTTCGTCGTCGGTGAGCAGCCTCTTGCTGTTCTTGCCGGCGTCGAGAAGCTTCGCGACACGCTCGTCGGTTGGCTCGATGCCGAGCTTCTCGAGCACGAACGAAGCGTTGGAGCGTCCCGCCATGGGCCCGACGGCAATGCGTTGCTCGAGGCCGACCATGTGCGCAGGAACGCCCGAGTAGACCGAATCGGCCAGCTCTGTGTCGCCCTTTCGGAAGGCTTTGATGACGGCTGCCGCGTGCACGCCGGTGCCGGTCTCGAACGCGTCCTTGCCCAGCACTGGGTAGTTGTGCGGGATTTCGACTTCGAGCGCTTTGGCAGCCGCGTCGACATAGCCCGGCAGCGTTGTCAGGTCGTTGTCGATCCAGCCGAGCAGCTTGCAGTTGACCAATAGCTGGTCCATCGGCGCGTTGCCGGCGCGCTCGCCAACTCCGAGCGCCGTGCCGTGCACGCGGTCCGCACCGGCTTCGATGGCGGCAAGGCAGTTGGCGATGCCGAGGTCGCGGTCACGGTGGCCGTGCCAGTCGACACCGAGCGTCTTGTCGTGCTTGTCGGCGAGTTCGCGCACGAAGCGCACGACGGCGCGCGTGCCGGCGGGCGTCGCGTGGCCGACTGTGTCGCAGACGCAGAGGCGGCGGGCGCCGAGTTCGATCGCAGCCGTGTAGAGCTGTTCGATCGTGTCCGGCATCGCGCGGGTCGTGTCCTCGGTCACATACATGACCGGGAGCTCGTGCTTCTGCGCGAACGACAGCGCGTCCTTGGTGTTTTGCAGCATGCGCTCAAGGGTCCAGTCCTCGGCATACTGACGGATGTAGCTGCTGCCAATGAAGGCGCACACTTCGATCGGGATACCGGCCTTCTGGGTCATCTCGACCACCGGCTCGATGTCGCTGACGACGGTGCGGCAGGCGACGTTGACGCCGATCTTCAGGCCGTTGTCGGCAATGTGCTTGGCGAGCTTCAGGATGTCCTCGCGCGGCCGACCGCCGGCGCCGGGCAGGCCGACGTTGGCCGTCTGGATGCCGAGCTTGTCCATGCGCTCGATCAGGTCGATTTTGAGGTCGAGTGTGGGGTCACTGACAGCCGGCGACTGCAGCCCGTCCCGCAGCGTTTCGTCGTCGAACTGCAGCGGCCGCTGCGGAGAGAAGGTGCCGTCGGTTTGGTTCCAGTCGTGGATGAGGTCCGCGATGCGCGTCATGGCCGGAACGATAGGCCCGCACGCCGCGGCGGTGAATGATGTTCCGTGGTTGCGGCCGCCAGACCCGTCGATTTAGGCCAACTTGACCGCCATCAGCTCCGCAATTTCCGCCCCGAATCCGAACCCGGTGCCGCGCGGCGCGCGTAGTGGCGGGCGTCTCAAAAGGACATCACCATGAATGCCGACTCGCTCGTCGTTCGTGGGGCCGGCGCGCGCGCCAAGCCCCGCCGTTCTACTCCCCGCCGTTCCACTCTCGGCAGTTTCACTGTGCGCTTGCCTTGGTCCATGCGATGCCTCGCGTGGGTGTCCATGGGAGGCCTAGCCCTTTGCGCTGGTGCGCGAGGTCAATCCGCCACGCAGAGCCCGGTCGCGCCCGGTCAGTTCCGCGAATCGTTCGACGGCCTCGGCCAGTCGAGCATCGAGACCTTTTCTTCCCCGCAGTGGGAGATCGCCCGGCATGTGCGCGCCCCGCAGTATTGGTTCCAAATGGAGCCGATGCTCGCCGCGCACGGACTCGATACGTCGCCACCGCCGGCGACGCATGCCATCGACGCCTACGACGACATGGTCTATACGGCGCGCCAGCACATGATGACGGCAATCAACGCCGAGTCGTATGGCGTCATCTACCTGACCCCCGGCGCCCTGGCGGACTTCCGCGATGGCGAGTGCGTGATTCGCTTTGATGCAGCCACGCTGCGCACAACGCGACGCGATTGGTTGGACGTTTGGCTCACGCCGATGGCCGACAACATGCAGCTGCCGCTGGAAGAAGACTTGCCCGACCTGCAGGGGCATCCGCGCAACGCTCTCCAGCTGCGGATGTCTACCTACTACGCGCAGTTCCCCGGTGCGCCGATCGACTGGACCCACTTCGAAGCATCGCGTTTTGATGACTACGTCGAAACGTCGCTGCCGGTCACGCTCGACGGCTACGAAAGCTACATCACGCCGTCGCCAACGCAGCGCCAGACGTTTGAGCTGCGCGTCACGCGCACCAGCCTTCGGTTTGGCATCCCGGCGCTCAATCTGTGGTGGGTCGATACGACGTTTGCCGACCTTGGCTATGACCGCGCTGTCGTGCAGTTCGGCCACCACAGCTACAACCCGGTCAAGGCCGGCACGGTCGCACCGCTCAGTCACGATACCTCGCTCGCGGGCACGGCAGATCCGTCGCCCATGTCGTGGCACTGGGACAACTTCGAAATCACGCCCGCGCTGCGCGTCGACTTGATCCACGGCGATCGACGCTTCGTGCGCGGCAGTGCGCCGCAGCCGGTGCGTTTCGATCGGCCGGCTCCCGTCGGCTCGTTCCTGCGGTTTTCTGCCCTTGGCATCGTCGATGTCGCCTTCAACGGCGGTCCATTCCAGCCGGCTCCCCGCCAGCAAGGCTCGCTGCAAGCTGCCGGACAAAACAACGTCGGCCAGTTTTCGAGCTATTGGCTACCCGTTCCCGAGGGCACCGATCGAGTCGACTTCCAGATCGTCGGCGAGGGGTATTGGCTGCAGATCAACAACGAGACGCTCGCCAAGGACATCTCGATCTGGTCGCCCAAAGTCGGCGGCACGGGCTGTGCGGGGACGGGAGGACTCACGCCACGGGCGGAGCACGCCTCGCCGCAGCTGGGCAGCGCCGGCTTTGGCATTTCGTTGACGAGCGCGCTCGCCAGCGCACCGGCCGTCTTGGCGATGTCGTTCGCGGAGGTGCCGTCGGATCCGTGCGGCATTGCCGTTTCGCTAGATCCGGCCCACGGTCCCGTCCTTCGTGCGGCCGCTACCGACGCTGCCGGGAACGCGTTTGGAGCTCTGCCGCTCCCCAACGCTCCGAGCCTCACGGGCCTGGCCCTGTTTGCGCAGTGGGCGGTGGTCGATCCGCAGGGTGTTTTGGTGGCGGCGCCGCTGCCGCTCGCCGTCACGCCGCTGCGGCGGATCGTGCTCGAATAGCGGTCGAGTCGCTCTCGTCGCCGGGCGGGCTCAGCTGCGGCCGATCCATAGATCGGCGATCGCCGCAGGCACCAGGAGCAGAAAGCCTGCCATGGTCACCGTCATCTTGACGGTGGCGATGGCCATCAGGGCGAGTGTGTTCGCGTCCGCCCCTTGAGCAGCTCCGCGCATGACGTCAAAGCCGACAGCAACCAGAACGGCGATCAGCAGCGACGCGGCGGACAGCAGCAGCAGCCAGTAGGCGAGCGATGCGCGGCGCGCAGCATTGCGGGGCGGCTGCGACGGCGTATTGCGAAGCGTGACGATGCAGGCGGCAAGCATCAGCAGGATGTGCAGCCCCCAGCCAATCGCCATTGACGGCTGCTGTTCGAGCATGCTGCCGATATCCAACAGCGGCACGTTGCCCATGACGGGCATGGCCAGGTGCACGAGGTAGCACGGCAGCGCGAACAGGCCGAGCAAGAACGAGCTCTGCCGGATCGGGCGATAGCGCCGCACGCGATTGGTCACGAGCAGCAGCATGGCCGCGGTGATCCACAGCGAGATCGACAGCAGAAAGTCGGTCGGCATGCGCGTCAACGAATCGGCAAAGAGCGCCGGGCTGCCGTCGATGGTCAGCAGCATGGCGACCGGCGAGACGCCAGCCGCGAGCAAAGCGATGCCCCGCCAAGGAGTGGGGGCCCAGCGCGCGGCGGCAAATGTCAGCAGTCCCGCAATCGCCGGCAGATAGAGGGCGAGGCTGGCTAGGCTCCAGCCGAAAAACTGGGTGAACTGCGGAAACTGGATCGGCTCAGAGAGAGTCGAAACGGGCATCGCGAAGCCGATCAGGAGCAGCAGCCCAAGGCGCGCGAGACGACGTCGGCGCATGCAGTCTTCGTCGTCTGGACTCAGCGTGCGGTCGGCGGCCGGATCGCTGTCTCCCAGCAACCGCTCCTCATAGATTTCGAACTGTGGGGAGTCTTCGCCGCCGCCGCCGCCGCCGGCAAGAGCGGCGTCCATCTGACCAGAAATGTCGGACATCGGTTCGTCATCGATTCTGAGCTTGGCGGTGCTTGAGCCGCGCCTGCGCAAATGGCTCGATCCGCGACGGGCGAGCGTTTGGGGCTTGGCTGGCGGCGAGTGCCGCGCCGCTGCATGATCGACGCTGTGATCGTGATGAAGTTCGGTGGTACCTCGGTGGGAGGTGCTGCGGCAATACGGCAGGTCGTCGGCGTCGTGCGCAGCCAGGTTGCGGCGTCGGCGGTGCGGCGCGCCGTCGTCGTCGTGTCCGCGCATGCTGGCGTCACCGATGCGCTGCTGGACGCGGCGCATGCGGCGGCGGGCGGCGGCGGTCAGGACGAAGTCGAAGCGATCGTTGCGCGGCACCGCGACATCCTTGCTGGGCTCGACCTTGAACCAGACTTGCTGGACCCGCTGCTGGCCGAGCTGCGCGACCTTGCTCGTGGCCTGCGGCTGGTTGGCGAGACGACGGCAAAGGTCGCCGATGCTCTGCTGAGCTACGGCGAACGTCTCAGCGCGCGGGTGGTCGCTGCCGCGCTGGCAGCTGCCGGCACGGCAGCGGTCGCGGTCGACGCCTTTGATGCCGGCCTGCGGACCGACGCTGCTCACGGCCGCGCCCGTCCCTTGGCCGATGACGGCCGCATCCGCCGCTACCTCGACAAGCTCAAAGGCGTGCCGGTGGTGACTGGGTTCATCGCCGCGGATGAGCAGGGCAACATCACGACGCTAGGCCGCAACGGCAGCGACTACAGCGCGGCGCTGTTCGGCGTCGCGATTTCTGCCGAAGAGATCCAGGTGTGGAAGGACGTCGATGGCGTGCATACGGCCGATCCGCGCCTCGTCCCAGACGCTCGGCCGATCGAGCGCATGAGCTTTGCCGAAGTCGCGGACCTCGCTTCGTTTGGCAGCAAAGTCCTGCACCCCGCCGCAATGGTGCCGGCGATGCAGGCGGGCATCCCGATCTACGTGCGCAACACGCTGCGGCCCGAAGCGGCTGGCACGCGCATCGATGCGGAGCCTGATGGGGCGCCGCCGATCGTGCGGGCTGTTGCTCACCGCGGCGGAGTTGCGGTGGTCACGGTTCGCAGTCATCGTCTGCTGCCACAGCACGATTTCTTGGCGCGTGTGTTTGGACAGCTTGCTGAGGCTCAGTGCGACGTCGGCCCCGTTGCGGTTGGGGAAGCGTCGATTGCCTTCGCCGTCGAGCAAGTTCAGGTCGAGCGTGCCCAGCAGGTGCTGAAGCGGCTCGGCTCGGTCGAGGCAACGTTGGATCAAGCGCTTGTCGGCGTGCTCGGCATGCGCGAGCGTTTGGAAGGCGGGCTGCTTGCGGACGTCCTGCGGCATCTCGGCGATGCCGAGATCTTGGTGCGATGCGCCGGACTCGGGCCGGTCGGCACGACCGCTGCCATCGTTGTCGCAAATGAGCGTGCGGGGGAGGCGGTGCGCCTGCTGCATGCCAAGTTCTTGGGCGGTCGCTGATGGCAGCCGCTTGGCCTGTTTTGCGCGACGCGCTGCTCGTTGCCGCGGTGTCCGTTTTGACCGTGCAGGGCTTGCGCACCTGGGTCGGCGACCGCTACCTCGTGCCGTCGGGCAGCATGCAGCCGGTCCTGTATGGCGATCCGGACCGTGGCGACGTGGTCTTTGTCGACAAGCTCGCTCGCGCCCGTGATCAACGGCGCGGGGACCTGGTCGTCGTTGCCAACGAGCGCCTCGCGGGCCACCAGCTTGTGAAACGTATTGCGGCCCGCGGAGACGATGACGACGCGTGCTGGATCGATCTAAAGAACGGCGACGTATGGCTTGGCCCGGACGCGCAGCACATGAAGCGTGAGGTCAAGGATCCGCGCTGGGTCTGTGCGCACGGCGTGCCGTGGGCGCGCGCTGGCGGAGCGGGCTCTGGTGGCGACGCCGGCGCCCCGCTCGATTTGCACGCGGCTTCGGGTCCGGGGCCATGGAGCCTGGCCCCGGCTGCGCGGTCGCTGGCCGAGCTGCGGTCGCGCTTTCGGCCGCGCGCTCGCCGGGCGCGCTTTCGCGATTTGGATGACGGCGTGCTGCCGGCCGGGGCCATCGGGACGCGTGTGCCGGTCGATGCGAGCTATCTGGACCTCGAGGGCGTGCGCAGTGGCCACGGTGGCGATGTGCCCGTAGCCGACTGCGGTGCCCACTTCGTGTTTGCGGCTGCTCCGGGAGCCCCAGCGGGAGACACTGCGGGAGCGACTGCGTGGCCAGATGCGATCGTGAGCACGATCGACAGCAGCGACTTTGCGACCAGCCTCGTTTGGATCCCGAAGCAAAACTACATCGAAGTCTGGCTCGACGGGCGCAAGGTGCGCGAAGCCAAGGACGTCCTCGATGCGCCCTGGCAAGGGCGCCTTTGGTTCGGTCGGCTCGACGGTCACGACTACCTGCTGCTAGATGACGTCGGCAAGTTGGTGCTGCCCGTGCCGGGCACGTCGACGCTGCCGCGGCCGCGCACATGGCTGCACCTGCTGATCACCGGTGTGGAGGATCTCACGTGCACGGAGTTTGCAGTCCATCGCGACATCTACGCCTGGCGGCAGCCATCGCTGTCGGTGGGCAGTTCGACCACCTGGCCGCGCTTTGTGGAAGCCGGGCACTGGTTCTTGCTCGGTGACAACGCCTTTGACAGCGAAGACAGCCGCTACCATGGCAGCTTCCCTACGGATCTGTTTCTCGGCGTGCCGCGCTGGGTGTTGGGTCCCTGGTCCCGCGCACGTCGGTTGCCATGATGATGCCTGACGACGAACGACCCCCGGGCGCGGAGCCCGACGGCCCCGAAGAACCCGAACCAGCGTTCGTGCTGGTTGCCGGCGTCATCGTCTACGGGATGATGGGAACGGCCGCAGTGCTGTGGCTCTGGTGGCGGGATCGCCTCGACGTGCTGCCCGAGCAGGCGATTGGTCGCCACGGCCCCCTCCTTGCTTCGGGGGCCGGTTTGGCCGTCGGGCTGCTCGGCGCCGGGCTTCTCGGCGCTGCCATGCGGCGTTCGGCGGCGCTCGGTGAGATCGCGACAACCGTCGAACGGATGTTTGCCCGAGCCTCCGATGCCACAGGGCTTGCGTTTGTCCTGATTTCGGCGATTGCCGAGGAGTTGTTCTTCCGCCTGGCCGTGCAGGATGCGTTGGGGCTGATTGGTTCGGTTGCCTTCTACGTTCTACTGAATAGCACCGTTGGCGGCGTTCGATGGATCTTATTCACCGTGCTCCATGCGCTTGTGCTCGGACTGCTTGTGCACTTCGGTTTCGGACTGCTCGGGTCCACGACTGCCCACGCGATCCTCAACTACCTCAGCTTGCGCCGGCTGCAGCAATCATGATGCAAACCCTGAAGCCTACGAGCGGAATCGCCCGCACCCGCCGCTGTGGGGCCTTCGCCGCCGCGGCCGCGGCGGCCGCCCTTCTATTGACGCCTGCGGATGCCATGGCGCGGGTGGCGCCACAGGTCGGTGGCCAGCAGCCGGGGTCACCTCAGACTGGGTCACCTCAGACTGGGTTGCCTCAGACTGGGTTGCCTCAGACTGGGGGCTCAGCCCAGGCCGGAGAAGCGCGTCGGCCGATGCTGTTGCCACAGGCCGTCGTGCTGCCGCGCGGGGAGCGTGAGATCGAGATCGATGGTTCGCTGATCGATTGGCCGCGGCTGCCGGCTGTGCGGCTTGACGATCGACGGCAGCTATCCGGCACCGGCATGGGTGCTTGGCGCGGTCCCAAAGACTGCAGCGCGATGCTCTTTCTGATGTGGGATGACCAGGCCCTCTATGTTTCGTGCACGGCGCGCGACGAGTGGCACCGGGCGCTCGACGCCAGCACCCTGATGCAGATCGAGATCCCGGCGGCCGACTCTCTGCTGCTGGCTTTTGACCCGATGCGCAACACGCGCTCGAACGGCCCCGATCCGGGCCGGCGTGAAGACCGCGACTTTTGGCTCGCCGATGAAAACGGCCACGAGGTTGTGCAGTGGGATCGGTTGCGCGGGCGCGCGAGCGTGCTGGCTGAGCCGGCGCGCATGGTTGTTCTCCATCAAAAAGAAGAGGGCATCACGACCTATGAAGCCCTGATCCCCTGGTCGCAGATCTTGCCGCCGGGCCAGATCCCCCGCGTGGGCAGTTGCTTCGATTTGCAGGTCGTTCTCAACGACTTCGACGAAAGCACCGACAGCATGCCGCAGACGCGCATCGGCTGGACCTTTGGCATGGGGCCTGTTGTCGATCCCGGTATCTACGGCAGCATCATGCTGGTCGGCGACGATGCGCCGATGCGCGGCGTTGTGCCGGAGTTTCCGCCAAAGCCAGGCGTAGATCAGCCGCCGGCAGAATCGGATGACTACTGGCAGCAGCTCACCGCGCAATTGCTTAAGTCGCCGCCGAAGGTCTACGACGGCTCGCTGACGCCAGCGGAAACCGGCGGGATGGAAAGGCTGCAAACGCTCGAAACGATCGAGCGTCAGATCGCGAAGTTTCCGCGCGTCGACTTCCTTGAGCTGCACCAGCGCATCCACCGCCGGATGACGCGCGAGATCGCCGGGCTTTCCGGGCGCGGGTTGCCCAAGTGGTGGCGCCAGCGGCTGAATGCGGTTTCGAAGCAAGGCGAGGACCCGGTGCCGGCCGGCTCGCTGCGGTTCTTCCGTCTGCCGATGGGCGGCTGGATGGTGCGGTCGGCGGCCGACAATTTCTTGGTCGATCCGACCGGGAGCGATGTGCGCGCATGGCTTTGGGGGGCTGCGGATCTGTGTCTGTTGACCCACCCACGCGACATGACGCGGCGCAACGACCAGCTCTTGATGAGCATGTATGCGAGCAAGCCGCCGCGCCCGGTGATCGCCCATACCGTCTATCACCTGCCGGTTGTTGGCATGGAGCGCATGCCCGTGGTTCGCGCGGGGCAGACGTATGGCGGTGGCAAGGGCACCAACGTGCGCGTGCTCGGGGAGGCGCGCAGCGATGGCAAGGTGACCGCGGACAGCAGCTACCTGGTGTTGCTCGATGGCTGCCCGACCGTGTTGATTGCCGGCCCGTCGCTGCGCCCCGAAGACGTTCCCGAACAGCAGGTTGGCGTGATGATCGCTTCGTCACGAAACCCAAATATCGTCGCTGTCGCCGAGCGCGCGCAGCCGGACATCTGTTTGCTCGACGATGCCTTCCGCTGTTCCTGGCACCCGCAGGAGCAGCGCGTGAATCTGCGCATGCTGCACGGTTTGCAGCGGGCGCTGTTGCCGTTGCGCTCCGTTTTGCTGGCGCCCGGTGAGTCTTGGCAGGTCGCTCGTCGTGAAGAAGTGAAGGCCGGCAGCGGCAAGGATTGACGGGCTGTTGCTGGTTGCATGCGCATGCCCTCTGTCCCACGATCCCGTTACGCAAAGACCGACTCTCGTTCATTGCGTAACGATCAAAGACTCATCCTTCCATGGCAGCCAAGAAAGCAAGTCCAGCAATGGACTTCATCCTCAAGTGTCTCGAGCAAAACAACGGAGCCTCCTACAAGGAGGTCTCTGAGGCCGCCGGCAACAAAGGTCTGGTCGTCTACCCGGTTATGTACGGGCGCGCCAAGCTGAAGCTTGGCCTGGCCAGCTCCGGCAAAGCAAAGGCGAGCGGCGGCAGCGGCGCTGCCCAGAAGAGTAAGAAGGCCAATCGCAAGAAGGCCAAGAGCACGGCAGCCAAGAGCACGGCAGCCAAGCCCAAGCAGGCGAAGAAGCCCGCGGAGATGACCTCTCCCGGGAAGGCGCTTGCTCAGGCCATCAGCAGTTCGGGCCGCCGCGGTCCAGGTCGACCGCGCAAGGCAGCGAAGACGGCAGCCTCCAAGTCCGCGGGTTCGGCCGCGAGCTCGATCGATGGCATCGTGGCAGCTGTCAAGAGCAGCGCGGAAGCGCGCGCCCGCTACCAAACGGCTCTGCAGCGCATCAGCAGCATCCTCGAGGGCGTGCTGGACGACTAGCGCGCGCCGAGGAGGGCGCGCCAGTGGGGCGCGTCGCGCTCGCTGCGCCGCCGCGCCAAATACTCTGTGAACTGCGGCAGCAGTTTGGCTGTGGAAGGGCCCGGCTTGCCGCCGTGCAGTTCTTTGCCGTTGAGGCGCGTTACGGGGCCGATGTCGCGCAGCGTGCTCGACAAGAACATCTCCTCAGCGCGGTCGATGTCGGCGCGGCTGAGGTCGCGCTCTTCGACCCGTTCGCCCGCCTTGGGCAAGAACTCGAGCAGCGTGGCGCGCGTGATGCCGGCGAGGATGCCGGCGTGGAGCGGCGGAGTGCACCAGACTCCGTCCACCCGCACAAACAGGTTGGATGTCGAGGCCTCGGTGATCGAGCCGTCGGTGTTGCACATGATGCAGTCCGTCGCGCCGAGCTCTTTGGCTTCGGCGAGGCCGAGCACGTTGTTGAGGTAGTTGCCGCTTTTGGCCGCTGGGTCGAGGGCCCGGCGGTCGTTGCGCAGCCTCTCCACGAGGGCGATATGGGCGGGCTTGCCGACCGCCGATTCGAGATGGCGCACCATGACAACCCAGCAAGGTGGGCGATTGGCGTAGGCCAGATCGATGTTTGGGGCGTCGCCCGTGCCCCGGGTGACCACGATCCGGACATAGTATTCGCCGCTGTCCGCCCCCCCGGCCTGCGCCAGCGTTTTGGCGATTCGGCCGGCGATGGTGGCCTCCTCGAGGTCCAGATCCATGCGCAGCCCGCGGGCGGAAACGCGCAGGCGGGCCCAGTGTTCCGCCCAACACATGGGGGTGCCATCGATCATTCGGACGACTTCGTAGACCGAATCGCCGAACAAAAAGCCTCGATCGAGCACCGAAACGCGGGCGTCGGCCTCGGCCGTGATCACACCGTCGACGTTGCATAGGTTCGCCATGGGGCTCGGGATGGTAAGCTCCGCACGCCTCATGTGCGGCTTCATATCGATCTTCGGTCCGTCGGGCTCCGACGCCATCACGGACGTCATCAATGGCCTTGTTGCCATCCAGCACCGCGGGCAGGACGCTGCCGGCGCAGTCACTTTTGAGGGCAAGTTCCAGGCTAAAAAGGGCCTTGGGCTCGTGCGGGAGGTGTTTGAGGACAAACACGTGCAGCGCCTGCGCGGCAATCTCGCGGTGGGCCACGTGCGCTACCCGACCGTGGGGCTCGGCGAGGACACCGACGTGCAGCCGTTCTGGCTGGACTATCCGGTTGGCGTCGCGATGGCCCACAACGGCAACGTGACGAATTTTCACGAGCTGAAGCGGACCTATTTTGGCAACCGCAAGATCACGCTCAACAGCAACTGCGACCTCGAAGTCGTGCTCTACGTTTTTGCGGATGCGCTGATGCGGCGCGACGTCGACTCGATCGGCATCGATGACGTCGAAGCCGGCGTGCGCGAGGTCTTTGAGAAGGTCAAGGGCGCCTACTCCGTGGTCGGCGTGACCACCGAAGGCATGTATGCCTTTCGTGATCCCTTCGGCATCAAGCCGTGCATCTTCGGCAAGCGCGAGACGCCGGACGGCACCTTCTACGCGGTGGCCAGCGAATCGGTCGTGCTGGACGTCGCGGGCTACGAGATCGTGCGCGATCTCGACGCCGGCGAGATGCTGTGGATCGGCGAGGACCGAGTGCCGCACTTCCGCAAGGTCAGCCAGAAGCCACACCGACCCTGCATCTTCGAATACGTCTACTTCGCGCGCCCCGACACGTTCTTGGACGGCGTTTCGGTCTACGAGGCGCGCATGGAAATGGGGCGTCGCATGGCGCGACGATTCCAAGAAACGGGCCTCGAGGCCGATGTCGTCATCCCCGTTCCTGAGTCTGCGCGCACGGCTGCGCAGACGATGGCCGAAGAGCTTGGATTGCGCTGCCGCGAGGGCTTCGTCAAGAATCGCTACGTGGGGCGCACGTTCATCATGCCCAACGACAAGGCGAGGCAGGCGACGATCCGGGCCAAGCTCAACCCGATCCGGGCGGAGTTCGAAGGCAAGCGCGTGATCATCATGGATGACTCGATCGTGCGCGGCAATACGAGCAAGCACATGGTCAAGATCGCGCGCGAGATGGGCGCCGCAAAGGTCTACTTCGCCTCCTACTCGCCGCAGCTCAAGTTCCCGTGCTTCTACGGCATCGACATGTCGACCAAGCGCGACTTCATCGCGCGCGATCGGACCGACGAGGAGATCGCCAAGGAGCTCGGCTGCGACGCGGTCGTCTACCAGACGATCGAGCAGATGGAGGACGCCGTGCGGACGGCCGGCAACGGCAAGCTGTCGTTCTGCAAGGCCTGCTTCGACAGCACCTACCCGACCGGCGACATCACCGAGGACATGATCTCGGACATCGAAACCGATCGCGTCGCGGCCAGCAGCGTCTGAGCCCGCCGCGATCTTTGCCGGGAGCCGGCGGTCACGGGCTGCGCGGAAGCTACCGCCCGCGCTTGACGCGAGACCGCAGCTTCGGCACGAGCATCAGCGCTTCGCGCGCGATCTTGCTGTCCATCTTCGAGTTGCCGACGCGGCGGTCGATGAAGTGGATCGGTAGTTCTCGCACCGAGAAGCCTTTGCGCTTCATCCGAAACGCCATCTCGATCTGGAACGCGTAGCCCTGCGCGTTGACGCTGTCGAGGTCGAGCTGCTGCAGCGCCGCTGTGTCGAAGCAACGGAAGCCCGCCGTGTTGTCGCGGATGCCGGACCAGAGCACGGCGCGCGTGTAGAGGTTGGCGCCGCGCGACAGCATGCGCCGGCTAAAGTCCCAGCCGACCGTGCAACCGCCCTTGACGTAGCGACTGCCGATCACGAGCTCGTGCTGTTCGGAGCCGTAGACCAGGCGCGGTAGATCCCATGGCGCATGGCTGAAGTCCGCGTCCATTTCGCAGACGCGTTCGTAGCCTTGCTCGATCGCAAACCGAAAGCCTGCGATGTAGGCGGTGCCGAGGCCCTGCTTGCCCTGTCGATGCAGCACATGAACGCGCGGGTCGCGGGCAGCGACGGCGTCGGCCAAGTCGCCGGTGCCGTCCGGCGAGCCGTCGTCGACTACGAGCACGTCGCAGTCGAGATAGCGGTGCACGGCGGCGAGGATTGGCTCGACGTTTTCGCGTTCGTTGTAGGTCGGGATGACAACCAGGGTGCGCCAGGGTGCGGCGTGGGGCCGGACGGGCGTCGGGCCGTGACCGCTGGCGATGCCTCGCTCGGCGGCGAGCATCGCAGGCGCGCGATCATGCCCTCGGCCGACAACGATTTGGCTGCTGTCGATGCCGTCGCGCACAAGCGCTTCGCAGGCGAGGAAGTCTGTCGCCCAGTGCAGCTCGCTTCCCGTTGCTCTGGGGGCGGCTGATCTGGGAGCGGCTGCGCCAGGAGCCGTCTTCGCAACGCTCGAAGCGTTGTGTTCAGCCGGTTTGGATGCGGCGGATCGGCGGGCAGAGCTCAAGTGCGTGGGGGCGTTGCTGGAAGTGGTGGGAGAGGCTTGCCGGGCGCTGCGCACCTGACCTTTCGTTCAGGCTAGCGCAACGCGGTGATCTGCGCGACGCGCGGCTCAGCCTTGCTTGACGCCAAAGTAGAGCCCGTCGCCCAGCGGCAGCACGACGCCTTGGAGATTCGGGGTCTGCTGGGCGGTATCCAGGAATGCCTGGATCGCGACCGCCGTCTCGGTGTCTCCCGTGGCAATGTGCCCTCCCGCCAAGACGTTGTCTGCGAGCAGGGTTCCGCCTGGGCGAAGGATCCGCATGGAGTGCTCCAGGTAGGCCACATAGCCGATTTTGTCGGCGTCGAGAAAAACCGCATCGACAGACGCCGCCGGCAGTTCGGCCAGGCCGTCGACAGCCGGGCCGATGACGACCTCGATGCGGCCTGACTGGTCAGATTTCTCGATCCACTGACGGGCAAAATCGGCATAGGCAGGTTCGATCTCAAAGCTGATGACGCGGCCGTCCTTGGCCGTGCCGCGCGCCAGTGCGAGGGCCGAGTAGCCGCCCAGCGTGCCGACCTCGACAACCGTCTTCGCCGCCATGGTGTGCATGAGCTGCTGCAGGAACGCTGCCTGCTCCGGGGCGATGTGGATTTCGGGCAAGCCCGCTGCCAGCGCTGCCCGGCGCAGTTCCGCCGAAAACGCGTCTTCGGTGACGGTCTTTTCTGCCAGGAATCCCATGATGTGTTCGTCGACCTGCGTGTGCATGTTGCCCATGCGGAGCACTGTAAGCGGCTTGGTCCCAACGCACCGCGCGGGTATCCCTGTCTCTGTGAGCACACCCTTCGATCCCACCGCCGCCAAGCAGCGCCTGCTCGAACTCGTTCGTGAGCGCGCCTACAAAGACGGCATCGACATCGTCCTGGCTTCGGGCAAACGCTCGGACTTCTACATCAACGGCAAGAAGGTCTCGCTGCACCCCGAAGGGCTGTGGCTGATCGGCCAGCTCCTGCTTGAGAAGCTCAAGGCGTATCCCGAGATCACCGCCGTCGGCGGCCTGACGCTCGGAGCCGATCCGCTGGCCAGCGCGGTGGCCTGCCTGTCGCACCAGACCGGCCAAAACCTCAACGCGTTTTTGGTTCGCAAAGAAGCCAAGGGGCACGGCACGGGCTCGCGGATTGAGGGCGACCTCAAGCCCGGTGAGAAGGTCGCCGTGATCGAGGATACCGTGACCACCGGCGGCTCGGCCAAGAAGGCCATCGATGCCGTGCTCGAAGTCGGCGCCGTGCCGGTCGTCGTCATGGCGATCGCCGACCGCGAAGACCCGGACGCCGCGCCATTCCGCAGCGAGCACAAGGTCGAGTGCCTGGTGACGCTCAGCGAAATCCGCGAGGCTCCGGCCTCGTGAGTGATGCTCCCGCAGGCCTGCGTACCGTCGCCATCGTTCCCGCCGCTGGCCGCGGCGAGCGTATGGGGCAGGACAAGGCTTTGCTCGACCTTCGCGGCCGGACCGCGATCGAGCGGGTTGTTACTACCTGCAAGGCCGCGGGAATTGAAACTGTCTTGATCGTGCGGCGCAGCGATGCCGATCCGCTGCCGGACAGTGTTGTTGGCAACGCAGAGGTCGGCGTGGCGGCCGTGCCTGGCGTCACGGTCGTGACGACGGGCGGCAAAGGCGAGATGGCCGACAGCCTGCGCATGGCCTATCTCAAGCTGCCGCGCGAAGCCGAGGCCGTGGTGGTGTTCCCGGTCGACTACGCACTGGTCGAAGCAGACACCGTGCTCGCGCTGCGCGCGACGCTGCAGTCATCGGACGTTGATATCGCGCTGCCGCTGTATCGCGAGCACCCTGGCCATCCGGTCGCGCTGCGCCGCACCGCGTTTGCCGAAATCGACCGCGACAACAAGACGATGCGCGATGTGATTCGCCGCGACCCCGAGCGAGTCCGCGTGGTGCCAACCAGCAACCCGTGGGTGAGCTGCGATCTGGATTACCCGGAGGACCTGCGCTCGGCGCGCGCGGCACTTCGCAGTGGCCCGTGGACGCCAGTCGCGCAGATGTTTCGCCACCGCAGTCACCGTTCCTACGAGCCGGACGCGCTCGAAGACGGCCAGATCGAACGCTTGGTCGACGCTGCCCGGCACGCCTCGACTTCGAGCTTTATTCAGGCCTACTCGGTTGTGGCCGTGCGCGAAGCAGAGCTCAAAAACGAATGCGCGCGGCTGTGTGGCGACCAGCAGCACATTGTTGAAGCACCGGTGTTTTTCGCGGTCTGCGCCGACCTGCACAAGCTGGCGCGCGCCTGCACCGCAGCCGAGGTGGAGCTGTGCAGCGATAGTTTCGAGCTGTTTCTGCAGGCGACGATCGATGCGGCGCTGCTCGGCCAAAACCTCCAGTTGGCGGCCGAATCCGAAGGTCTGGGCGCGTGCATGATCGGCGGCGCCCGCAACCACCCGCTCGAGCTGGCCGCACTGCTGGAGCTGCCGGAGCACTGCTACGTGGTGTTCGGTATGTCGATGGGGGTGCCCAAGGACGAGCCGGTGCCGCGCGGCCGCATGCCGCTTGCCGGCGTGCTCCACTGGAACCGCTACGACTCGTCCGATGTCGCCGATGTGCTGCGCAAGGCCGACGACGGCATGCGCACGTGGGCGGCGCGCACCAACGCCGAGGCCGGCGGCTACGGCGGTCGGCCGGTCAGCGAGACCAAGGGCTGGGCCGAACGCATGGCGCGCATGTGGGGCGGCGACAGCGCCTACGCCGAGGCGCGCAAGGTGCTCTTGGACGAGCTGCGGCAGCGGGGCTTCGACTTTAAGAGCTAGTCGGCGCGGCTGCGCGAGCAGCTGCGGCGCTGCTATCATCGCGTCCGCGATGAAGAATCGACGACATGCCCAGGTGGTGACGCGTGCTGGTGGACTGGTCCTGGCCTTCGTCGCGGTCGCCTGGCCCCGCGCGCTGTCGGGCCAGCAGCCGACCGAGGGTGTGTTCGACGTGGCGCTGATTGCACCGCTCGAGGCGCCGCGCACCAAGGCGATGCGCGCAGCGCTGAGGCAAGCTGGTGTTCGCGTTCGGCCGTTGGCGCCGGATCGCGCGGCGCGTGAGGACTGGTGGAGTGTCGATGTCCTGGTCGTGGATCTACCGGCCGACGTTGCACTACCGGCGACATCGCTGGCTCGCTGGGATCGGCCGACGGTGTTTGTCGGCGGCTGCGGTGCGCGCTTTGCTGCTGCGTGGGGGCTGCCGTTGCCGCAGCAGCTCGCGACGACATACGCCAAGGCGGGGCCGGATATCCATCGCATCGTTTTGGCCGGCGACGAGGCGCACGGCTGCTGGCGACAGGGCCAGCTGTTCTATTTGCCAGCTGAAGCGACGGGTGCTGCGGGCAAAGACACCCAAAGCTCGGTTCCGCAGGATGCACCGAGCGGGCTCGGCGCCATTGTTCGCGTCGCGGCCCGCTTCCGCACCGATCGAGCAATGACCACGGCCTGCGGCGTCGGCGAGGACGCTGCCGAAGCGGAGCGAAGTCGGCGGGCGCGCATGCACGCCGCGGCTGCCGCACGCGGCACCAAGCCGTCTTCGCTGGCGGATCTCGGTTTGCTTGTCGGTCGCATCAACAGCGAACGCGCACAGGTGGAACAGGAGTTGGCGGATCTGGTTCCCGAGGGGCCCAGCGGCGAGTTTGCGAGGGCTTCGTGGCCGTGGTTTGTCGCCGCCAACAAGCGCTCACTCTATTGGGATGGTGTCGGGGAGCGTTGGCGCGTGGATTTGCTCGCCAGGGATCTCGGCATCAAGAGCAGTGACTTGCTCGGCGGCAAGCGCGCGGACGGCGCCGGCCGCGATCCCTTTGCGCTGGCGCTGGCCAAGCGCGTGACGTCGCGGCACGGCGCTGCGGCGCTGCGCGACCTGCGCACGTTTCGCTGCTGGTACGGAACGGTCTGCATCGAGTGGGACCGCGTCCGCGGACTTCTGCGGCTCGAAAACCACGCCCCGACGCCAAGGCAGCAGCCTCTGTCTTGGCGCATGGCCGTGTTGGACACCGCGGTGGGAGAACTGCGCTGCTTCGATTCGCCAGCGCCACCCGGTTCGTTCGACAAGAAGCCTGTCGAGCGCATGTTTCAGCAGTTCCTCGCCTTGGTGGTTTCGCCGCTGCTGCTGATGGAGCCGAGCACCTCGCTAGAAGCTGTCGACCGCGACGCGGCCGACGGCGATCTCGCGCTGAAGGTGCGCTTCGGCATGCGTGGCTTCGATCCGAGGATCCACTACATCGTTCGCATCCACGCGACTCGATACGACCTGCTGTCGATCTACGAACATTCCAGCCGAAGCACGCGTCCGCGCGACCTGTTGCGCACCGTTCAGTGTGGTCCAATCAAGCTGCCACAAGCGTGGCGGTCCAACATGACGACCTGGGGCTTCGAGATCTCGAACACCGAGTGGAACCCGACGCTGCCGGCGGGTTTCGCGACTTCGATTGCGCGCCTCGCGACGCCGCCCGAGTCTCTGCAGGGCGCCAAACTGCAGGGCGCCAAGCGGAAGTAGCTCGCGGCATGCTCGCGATCAGTTGGGCTTTGCCCCGTCCGCGCGACGTACCGAGATGCTGCCGTTGTGCGTTTCGATACGCAGCACGCCTTCGGTCGCCGCTGGTCCAAGGCGGCCGCGGAAACGACTGCGCGCGCTCTCCGTGTCTTCGACGCCATCGGGACCAGAAATGCTGCCGTTGTGGGTGCTGGCTTCGATCCAGCCGGCGGCGTCTTCGGGGACCGCGATCTCGATGCCTCCGTTGTGGGATTCGATGCGTGCGTCGAGGTCGCCGCTTGCTGCAATCTGCACGTCGATCTCGCCGTTGTGCGTTTCGAGGCGCGCCCGTTGATGCCGCACGCTGCCCTGAATGTCGCCGTTGTGCGACTCGGCCGTCAGCGCGCCGCGCGTGCCGGAGACCTGCACGTTGCCGTTGTGGGTTAGCAGCTGCATCGCCAAGCGCTCCGGCACGCGCAAGGTGAAGGTGAACGTCGGCGAGTTGATGCGGAACTCTTTGCGGTCGTACTCGCGGAAGATCTTGACGGTGTCGCCGTCGATTTTGTGGCCTACCGAGACGAGGCCCAGCCGGTCGTCGGCCTCCTCCTGCGTATGTCCGCGCACGCGGATGTCGGCGCGGAGCTCGATGTGGTCGAGGCCCGGCTCCCCGGTCACCTCGATGTTGCCGTTGTGCGTGGTGCAGGAGAGCTGGCTCGCCGCCGCCAGCGGCAGCTGCTGCTCGATCGTCTTGTCGGCGTAAAACCGCGGGTAGGAGCACGCTACCGAGAGCAGCGGCAATGCGAGGAGGAGCTTTTGCATGGGGGTGGTGGCTTCAGGCTTGGATGCGAGCATGAGGTCGAGCAATCCGGATACGCCCGGCCCTCAGCATATTCTGAGCATGATGGGTCTTGGCCGCGATCGCCGAAAAGGCCCCTGCCTCGGTGTCCCGACATGCAAAGTCGGCAACGCGACGCTAGGACTAGGGCAGCGCGCGCGTGATGTTGAGCAGCAGCCGCGGCCGATCGGCAGCTGACGCCTCGCGTGAATCAAGCCACTTGGTCGTTTGCGTCGAGCCTTCGTTGCCAATGAGGATCCAGCCGAAGTTGTTGGCCGGCGTATCGAGCCAGCCCTGCACGTCGCTGACGAGCCCAGACGTTGAGCTCGACGTGAAGGAAGTAAACGAGTTGGTGACGGTGACGCTGCCGCTCGCGCTGGCAAAGTCGCCGCCGGCCGAACTCCACGCGGTGCTCGGCGAGACCCGGTTGATGAAGGTCGCACCGCCGCCTGTCGTCGCCACGCCCTGTCCATGCGTGGGGGCGGAGTCGGCCGTGCCCTCGGTCCACGCTGCCGTCAGTCGGCGAATGCTCAGAGCGTGCGTGCCGTTGGTAGCCCCGTTGGGCACGGAGCGGTTGGTGACTCGGAGCTGCGCCGTGTTGATGGTTGCGCCAGCGGGCACGTTGCCGTCGACATCAAACTGCATCAGCGCGCGGCGAACGCCCGTGCCGGCGACACGGCCGACCACCAGTGCGACGCCGGCACCGTTGCTGTTGCTGGTGGAGTCAGAGTAGATGATCGTGTCCGCCGATGGCGTGATCTCGACCGTTTCGCTGTCGGCCACCGACGTGAACGGCAGCGTCGCCACCGCCGTATCGCCGCCGCTGCCCGTAACCCGGAGCCGCACCGTATAGGCCGTTTGCGAAGTCGTCGGGAAGTTGGTCCCGACGCTGACCGTCGGGTTGACTCCTGTTGCCTCGATGGTGCTGAGGTCGTTGTCGAAGTCCCATTCAAAGGCCGTGATCGTGCCCGTCGACGTCGAAGCGTCGAGCGTCAGCGACTGGCTGACGTAGCGCGACGAGTTGCTCAGCGTGAAGTTTGCCGCGACCGAGCCGAAGGCCTGCACGGCGCTCATCTGCGTTTCGCTATCGCTGCCGCCAGGGCCGGTCGCGATGAGCGTTACGTCAAACGAACCGGCCGCCGTGTACTGGAACGTCGGGGAGGCATCGGTCGAGTCGATGTTGCCGTCGCCGTCGAAATCCCACTCGAACGACGTGGCGCCGGTTGACGTGTTGGCAAACGTGACGTCCAGCGGCACAAAGCCAGAGGCGGGCGTCAGCGTGAAGCCGGCGACAACCGGGGCAAAGACCTGCACCAGCGAGGCCTTGGTCTCGGTCACGCTGCCGGCTTCGTTGGTGGCCGTCAGCGACACCGCAAACGTTCCGGGCGTGGTGTAGGTGAAGGATGGGTTTTGATCGGTCGAGTCGACGTTGCCGTCATTGTCGAAGTCCCATTCCCACGCCGTCGGCTGTTCGGTCGAAGCGTCCGTGAACTGCACGAGTAGCGGTGCAGCGCCGCTGACGGGCGTCGCAGCAAAGTCCGTGACTGGCACGCCGATCGCTCGGATCAGGTCGGTCCGCGTCGACGTATTGGACGAGGCGGCGTTGGCCGCGACCAGCGACACCGTGAACGTTCCGGGCGTGGTGTACGTGAAGGATGGGTTTTGCTCGGTTGAGTCAATGTTGCCATCGTTGTCAAAGTCCCACTGCCATTCGGTCGGCACGCCGGTCGACTGGTCCGTAAACGAAACCGTGAACGGCACGGGGCCAGCGGTTTCCGATGCCGTAAAGCCGGCGACGACGCCCGAGGTCTCGTCGAGGAAGGTTACGACCAGCGGCGTCGAGTCCGAAGTGCCGAGGTTGGTGGCGGCCGTTGGATACACCGCGAAGCCGACCTGGAAGCTGCTGCTAGGGCTCGCGAACGTGCCGAACTGCGGGTTCGTCGATGGGCCATCCGCGTCGGTTGCCTCGACGGTCGTCAGGCTAAAGCGGTAGGGCAAGACGACGCCCTGTGCAGCCTGTTCGGCGTCGACCAAGAACACGTCGGTAACGCCGTTGCCGTCCTCGCGCAGCACGTCGATGTTGCTGGCATCTGATTCAAACGCGACGTTGCTGCCGTCGGCGGCAATCACCGGGTTGCGGGCCGAGCCGTCGCCGATCTCTTCGACGGTTGCCGAACGCTTTTGATTCAGCAGGACCGTCGCGCCGCTCTGGCTGTCGAACAAGAAGGTGTTCGTGGCCGCGGTCAGCCCTGCCGCCAGGTCGGTCTTGTCTGACTCGAACGCCACGAGGATGCGGTTGCCGGTGCCAACGTTCAGGCTGGCGTTGCGGCTGGCGCCGCCCGAGCCTTCGTTGCCGGCGGACGTCACGCTCGCTCGCACGCGTGCGAACGGCGCCGCGCCGCTGATGTCGGCAAAGAACACGTCGCGCACGCCGTTGCCGTCGGCGGTCGCGAGCAGGTCCGTTGCGTCCGATTCGAATGCTATGGCCGAGCCGCTGTTGTCGATGCACGGCGCCTCCGAGCTGCCGTCGGCGCCCGTTGCGGCGTCGCCTTCGGCGTGGCTGATCAGCGTGATGCTGCCGCCGATTTCGCGCACGTAGACGTTGCTGCTGCCCGCACCCGCAGTGAATCCCGATACGAGGTCGGTCGCCTCCGACTGGAACGCGACGAACTGGCCGTTGCTGCCGCCAATCGTTGGGTTGGTCGAAGCGCCGCTGGCGCTGCTGCCACCGCCCGAGCTTGGCGTGCACAGCACGGCGTTGCCGTTGACCTGTAGGTCGAGGTTGCCGTTGGCGTCGGCGACGAGGTCGATGGCCGTGCGGTAGATGTCGCTGGTTGTGTCGGTGTCGCTGCCCTGAAGCTGCGCGGTCGACTGGTAGACGACGAACAGCGTGCCGACGGTGCCGGGCGCGCTGAAGCTGCTGTTTGGCACATAGACCACCTGAGGGCGTGAGGAGGCACCCGTTGTCGCGGCGTTGCCGCCGGTTGCACGGCTCACGAGCGTCACGTCGCAAACGGCGTCGCCCGACGACACCGGCATGCCCGCGTTGCGCCAGTTCTCAATCTGCTCGATAAAGACCTCACTGCCGCCGGGCACCGGCCGGGCAATGCCGTCGGTGTCGGTTGGCTCGTCGATGCCGTCGTGGTCGTCGTCGGCGACGCCGTTGCGCCCGCCGGTCACCGGCAGGATGCCGGAGTCGAGCGCCCACAGCACGCGCTTGTCGGTGACGAAGTGCTCGGCCTCATCGGCGGGCACGTTCATCGCGGCCTGCGCGAGTTCGGCAACCGTCTTGCTGCGGAAGTCGAACGACTCTGCTGGAGACTGCCAGCCTTCAACCGGTGCCGACGTTTGCTCGACGTGGCACGGCACGCAGGTCTCGGGCTCGAGCGAGGGAAAGGCCGTGCCCGGCAGCGGTCCGGCGTGCGGCTGCCCAATCGAGGCGGCCGACGTGAACGCCGTGGTGCCGTCGACCGACATGCTGTGACAGGTCGCGCAGCGCGGGTGGCGAAACTTGCCGGCTAGCGACTGGCTGAACGCGTTTTCGTCGATGTCCTGCGCGCAGATGGCCGCCACAAAGACGTCACTGGCGTTGTTGTCGTCGGTGACTGCATCGCGGCTCAGCGAGGTGCCGTTGCCGTCATTCTCCGCAGCGCTAGCCGCGGTCGTGAACGCGACCAGCACAACATCTTGCTCGCCCTTGCTGCCGATCGCGGGCACCACGACGCCGGCGACCACGGCTTCGCCAACCGGGCTCGACGGCACCAGACCTATATCGAGGCCAACCGGCGCATTGGTGCTGGCCTGGCTGGTTTGGGGCGCGGTGGGGTTGGGCAGGTTGTTGCCGAGCCCGGACGAGCAGCTACCAATGGCGAGCAGGACGAGCAGCGCGGCGAGCACGCTGACGGTGACAGTTAGAACCTTCATGGAAACGACGTCTGTGGGCGCGGGCAGCGCCCACAACGCCAGCAAAGACTACCGTTTGGGTACCGGCGAGTCAGCGGCTGGGGTGGATGTGGATCGCCGTTGTCATGGGACCGCAACACTTCGGGTGTGGCGGTCGTTGGTGCTTGTCCCGATACTTCCCCCGCGCCGTGTGCGCGCCCCTTCGAAATCCGATGAGACTCGCCCGATCTGTATTGCTCCCGGCCCTGATTGCAGGGCCACTCCTCGTAGCGGCAGGCGGCTGCAAGTTTTTGGCAAAGCAGCTCGTCGACTACACGGAGTATTGGCCGAGCGGGCTGCCGAAGTCGCGCGGCCAGATGTTTGGCGAGATGCAGTCGGGCGAATGGACGCTGTCCTACGACTCGGGGCGCCCGCTGGCGAAGGGAACCTACAAGGACGACCGGCAGGTCGGCGAATGGACCTTCTACCACGAGAGCGGCAACGTCATGCGGGCCGGCTCCTACAGCGACGCAGGGCTGCGCGAGGGCGAATGGCTCTACAACTATGAGGACCAGACGCCGCAGTCGCGCGGTAGCTACGTCGGCGACTTCGAGGATGGGCCGTGGACGTTTTGGTTCGAGAACGGCAGCGTGTCGATGGCGGGTCAATATGATTCGGGCAAGCAGTCTGGCCTGTGGCGCTACTTCCATCCCGATGGCGGCCCCAAGGCCGAGGGCCTCTACCACAACGGCTCTCGCGTCGGGCCGTGGCAGGTCTGGGACGAGAGCGGCCGCAGCCGCGTGCAGGATTTTGGCAAGAAGGCCGGCGTGACTCTGGTCCGCGAGGTCTTTGAGGGAACGGATGATGTGCGCCGCACCGGCGTGCTTGTCAGCGGCAAGCCGCAGGGCCGTTGGAGTCTGTTCCACGCCAACGGCAAGCTGCGCTTTTGCACGGGCATGGCGAAAGGCGTTGCCACCGGCGTTTTTGAGTCTCGTGGCGAAAGTGGCGACGTGTTGGCCCAGGGCCGGTTTGACGGCGGCAAACTGGTTGGCCAGGGCATCGCCGTCGACGACGGCGTAACCCGCGAGCTGAAGGCGGGGTCGCTGCCGCAGGCGCCGAAGCCCGCTGCGGACGGCGAGCTGCCTTCTGGCGAGCTCGTGGCCGAGCAGCGCCTCGCGAGCTATGTCGCGGCGGTTGCCGCCCCCACGGGCGCGCAGGCGTTCGCCGCGATCGCTCTCGAAGACGGCGTCGAGCTTGCGACGGCAGCTAAGCCGGCACCGCTGGTCGAGCAGGTTGTGCAGCAGCTCGATGAGCAGCCGGCGCGGATGCCGGCCCCGGCTCAGCCGCAGCTGACCGTCAAGCAGAAGAAAGACATGGAGCGCTACATCGCGGAATACACCGACGGCCCCAAGCGCGCCGGTGGTGGGATGTTCAGCGACTACGCGCCGGCGTCGAACAGTCCGCGGCCAAAGAAGGGAACGGGCCGCCGCCCGAACCTCGAGGGCAAGCCGCTGCCCTTCGACAAGATGCTGGCCGTCGACGGTGGCGAGGTCGACCTGACCAGCTTCCGGGGCAAACAGCAGGTCATGGTTGTCGTGCTTCGCGGCTTCCTCGGCGAGGTGTGTTGCTACTGCGTGGCGCAGACCAAGGCCCTGGCGCGCGCGCGTAGCAAGCTCGAAAAGGCCAACGTCAAAGTCCTGGTGATCTACCCAGGGCAGAAGGAAAATGAGTCGTCGTTCCGCCGCCTCTACGAAGAGGAGTTTGGTGAGGGGCCGCCGCCCTACCGCGTATTCTATGATCCCAACCTGGAGCTTGTGACCAAGCTCGGCATCGAAGGCGACCTGGCGTCGCCCACGACGCTGATTCTCGACAAGCAAGGAATCGTGCAATACGCCTACGTCGGCGAGCACCGCGCGGATCGCCCTGCGACCAACAAGTTGATCGAGCTGATCGAAGGCTTTGCCAAGTGAGTGGAACGGAGCCCAATCCCAAGTTCTTCGGCAAGAAGGGGGAGACCGCCCCGTTCTCGCCGGAAGGTGCCGAAGCCGACAAGAAGCCGCTGCCGGCAAACGTGCCAGAGGTGCCCGGCATTACGCTGCAGCACGAGATTGCGCGTGGCGGCATGGGGGTCGTCTACGCGGGTAGACAGGACTTCCTGGACCGTCGGGTCGCGGTCAAGTTCTTGTCGGCGGACCTCGGAGGTGATGCGTTTGCCAAACGGTTCCAGCGCGAGGCGAAGATCCTTGCGGGCATCAACCACCCCAACATCGTGGCTTGCCACATGGCGGACACGACACCTGATGGCATGTCGTATCTGGTCATGGAGTTTATCGATGGTCCCAGCCTGAAGGCGTGGATCCTCGACAGCGGTGTGATCTCGCCGCTTGCTTCGCTGCGGCTCGTGCGCGCGTCGGCCAACGCGCTCGCGCACGCGCACCTGAGTGAGATCATCCACCGCGACGTCAAGCCGGAGAACATCCTGCTGGAGTCGCTGACGTCGACGGCAATCGACGTGGCGTTTCCGTTTACGCCGAAGCTTGTCGACCTTGGCCTCGCGCGCATGACGCACGAGCAGGTAGGCATGGGGCTGACTTCGCCGGGTTCGGTGATGGGCACGCCGTCGACGATGTCTCCCGAGCAGTTTGATGATCCGGACTCGGTCGATTTCCGCAGCGACATTTACGGCCTCGGCTGCTGCCTCTACGAGATGTTGGTTGGGCGGCCGGCGTTTGACGGCAACAAGCTGACCGAGATCGTCATGCGCAAGCGCGAGTCGATTGCGCCCAATCCGTGTGAGGCAAACCCGGGCGTGCCGGCGGCGGTGGGGACGTTTTGCCAGCGTTTGCTGGCCTGCGATCGCGACAACCGGCCGGCTAGCTACAAGGATCTCGACGACGAAGTCGCCGCATTGATTGGCTCCCTCGAGTCCTCGGGCCAGGGTCGTATGCCGATTGAGCCGGACGCCGGTGCGGGCGCCACCATGGTAAGCGCGAGCCCGTTTTCGGCGGGGTCCAAGCCGCCGGCTGCTGCTCCATCTGCCGTCTCGTCGACTCCATCCGGGTCGAGCAACACAGGAAGTGGCAGTAATCCGGGCGTGCTGCACACGGGCGAACTCGACTTCTTGTCCGAAGGTGGCGCGCATCCGGGGTCTGCTACCACGCAGTTTCAGGAGCCGGGCGCCAACGATACGTCACCGACGACGCCGATTGGCGCAGGCGCAGGGCCCGCGCCCGCGAAGAGCGGCGGCAAGGGGCTGATGATCGGCGTCGGCCTTGCCGTTGTTGCGGCCGGCGTCGCGGGCGTTCTGCTGACGGGGCCTGGCGGTGGCGGCAAAGAAGATCCGACGGAAGGCGGTGTCACCAATGCGGCGCCCACAATCGCCTCGATCGAAGGCGAGGCCAAGGTCGACCTCGGCAACACCTTCGAGCTGACCGTAGCGGCGAGCGATGCCGATGGCGATCCGCTGGGTTACGAGTGGGTGTTCCCCCGCGACTGCATGAGCGCGCGCTCGGATACCAACAAGTCGTCGATCAAGCTGCGCATCGACGATGGTTTGCCCGGGGTGCAGTTCGCCGTCACGTGTCGCGTCTCGGATGGCAAGGAGGGCGGCACCATGCAAATCCGGCACGAGGTTGAAGTGAGCGAGTGTCCGGAGGACGCCACGCTGGCCAACTGGAAGAACAGTGACCGCTGGCAGTCGTCGGGCCGCTGCGGCCAGCTCATTGACCGGATGCAGGCCTCAGGACGGGTCGAAGAACGGCCTGCTTCCATCCAGACGAAGCTTGGCCCAGAGTCTTTCTGGGAGTGGTCGGGCCGCATGAGTCCGACCAACTACCCCGACCCAAACAGTGACGATGACAGCGAACTGCCAGGGATCGCTCAGGTTCGGATCGTCTACGGTGGCAAGGGCTACGGCATCCACTGTACGCGCACCGAAGGCGAGACCGTTTGGTCGGTGAAAATGGTGGAGCGCACTCCTGGAACCGACGAATGGCCGTCGATCCCGTCTGGCGCGAGCAAGCTCTGGACACAGCCCGCGGGCACCCCCAACGAGCACCGCGCGTATTGGTCCATTCGCCGGGAGCGCAGCAAGTTGACCTTTCGATTCGGCCAGTATGTGCAGCCAATGCCTGAGGATGCGACGCTGCCGATGCCCGACGCGCGCACCAGTTCGGCCGAGTCGATCGTCTTTGATCTTTCCGACGACGACGCGCGTGCGCTTGACGAAGGCACGTTGGAGCTTGTGGTGCTGCAGTCTCGAGCGGCGTTCCGGGCCGTGCGAAACTGAGCTGCGTGCAGCTGTCTTCCAGCTGGCGCGCTGCCTAGAGCGCGCCGATCGTCAGGTCCAGCGCGTTGCTGCTGGTCAGCTGGGTGATGCCGTTTTGGTCAAACTCGATGCCGAGGACCTGCTGGCGGATGCTCTGGCCCGCGAGGATGGGATCCTTGGGCAACTTCAGCGAAAGAGCTGCTGTGCCCTGGGCCGTCGGCAACACGGTCGTCAAAATCGGCGTGAGCAGCAGCTGGCAGCCAGGCGCTCCGAGCGGCTGAGGCAGCGGCACGACGGGCGCGGCGCTGCCGAGGGCATCGAGCGCGAGCGACTGCGCCGGCAAGCCGGTCACGGTGGCCTGATACTCGCTGCCGATCCATGGGCCTGAACTGCTCTGCAGCGTGACAAGGCCCGCGCTACCGACGCAACCGGTGCCAATCGTGCTGGTGCTCGCCGGGCAGCGCGCTTCGGCGCGGGCAAGGCCAACGGAGACGCGGTTGTTGATCGTCAGCGTGGGGCCGCCAACGAGCAGGTCGCCGTCACCGGCTACAGCGAAATGGCTGGGGTTGCCCTGCGCGGCTGCAAGCGGCGTGATGATCGTTCCGGAGACCCGCACAATCGGCTCGAAAGTCTGCTGGCTGCTGCCAACCAAGTCGCCGTTCGGCAGCTCGATCAGGTTTACGAGTCGGCCGATTTCGGTCCAGGTGCTGCCGTTCCAGCGCTGCGCGCTGGGGCCAGAGACGATCAGGTCGCCGTTTCTCGCAACCTGAACCCCGGTGGATATCTGGATGCCCGCTGCGACGCTACCGGGAAACGGCGTGACAGCTGCGTTGCTCAGCTGCAGGAGGCCGGTCAACAACGTAGATCCGGGAACTTGGACGAAGGCCCCGGATAGCGCGACGTCGCCCGTTGGCAGGACGGCTAGGTCTTGGAGATTCTGGACAATGCCCGGCAGTGGGATCTGCGTCCAGCTGGTCCCGTCGAACCGCCACAGGCCTACGATCGGCGAGAAGACCTCTGCGCCCACATAGACGTCGCCATTTGGCGCCTGACAAACGGCGTAGACATCGAACACCGGTGGCGGCGCGCCCACGTTCGTCCAGTTTTGCCCATCCCAGCGCGCAATTCCCTGCGCGGGTGTGCCGCCGACCGAAGCAAAGCTGCCGCCGACAAGAATCGAACCGTCGGGGGCGGCCGCGATGTCTCGGACTTCGCCGTCGGCACCGAGTCCGAGCGCACTGTATGCGTCGCCATCCCAGCGAACGATGTTGTCGGCAGCAACGCCTTCAAACGATGCGAACGTGCCGCCGATGTAGACGCTGCCGTCGTTTGCGGTTGCCATCGATTTGATCGTCGGCGGCACAGGTGCGCCGAGCGGCCGCCACTGCACACCGTCGAACCGCTGCACGGTATTGGAAGGCTGACTGCAGACTGCTAGCAGCTCGCCGTTCGCGCTTTCACGCAGTTGGCGAGTCCTTGGCGGCGCGTCGGCCAACTGCGCCCAACTCGTGCCGTTCCAAGAAGCGACCGGTACCTGTAGGCCGCTAATTGCAGTCGCGAGCGCCAAAGCCGTTCCATTGCTGCGCAGCAGCAGGCTCGAAATGCCTTGGATGGGTGGCGTGAGCGGCTGGAAGTTGGTGCCGTCAAATAGCGCGGCGTTGGCGATCCCAGACGGGAGGTTGAAGCTGCCGGCGCAGAGCACGTTGCCGCTCGGGAGCGTCACCATGTCGCGCACAACCGATCCGGCGACGCCGACGGTGGTGATCTGAGACCAGGTCGCGCCATTCCAGCGATGCAGGGGCGTGAGTGCGCCAAAGTCCCCGCCCGCAAGCACGTCGCCATTGGGCAGGACCGCGAGGGCGGCGACACTGCCAATGGGCGGCAATCCGAGTGTCGACCAAGTCGAACCGTTCCACAGCTGCACGGAGTTGGTCGTTGCGAGTCGAGCTGCGAGCAGGTCACCGTTGGCGAGTGGCTGCAGGACTCGGACCTCGCCGACCACGCCGCTGCCAAGACGTGACCACCTGGCGCCATCCCATCTCGCGACGTTGTTGGCGGGTTGTTCGCCGGCGCTGTCGAAACCACCTGCGGCGATGATGTCGCCGTTGGGCAGCTGGACGAGATCGTTGACCACCGGCGTTAGCAGCAGGGCCGATTGTGCGAACCCCGCGCCCAGCGGCCCCCATTCGGTTCCGTTCCATTGGGCGATGTTGTTGGCGATGCTCTGGTCCGCCACCACGAAGTTGCCGCCGGCGACGATCTCGCCGTTGGCCAGCGGCAAGATCACGTTGGTCGTGCCGAATGGCCCTGGAGCGGCGGGGCCTGGCTGCCAATCAAAGCCGCACTGGGCCTTTGCGATCGTTGCGGAGACCAGCAAGGCCGCGGCCAAGCGAGGGAGAGAGCGAGTTGGAATCATCGGCAGTATCCGTCTGGCAGAATCGGAGCGACTGCATCAAGCGCGCGCAGCAAATCGCTGACACGCGGTTCCATCGCCCCGGCGACCCGTGGCCGCTGCCGCAGCATACAGAAATCGAGGATTGCCGTGCAGGGGCGGCGCTCCGGTCCATTCGCGCGGTGGCGCCTCTGGAGGCCCGCCCGGCGCGCTGCCTAGAGCGCGCCGATCGTCAGGTCCAGCGCGTTGCTGCTGGTCAGCTGGGTGATGCCGCTCTGGTCAAACTCGATGCCGAGGACCTGCTGGCGGATGCTCTGGCCGACGAGAACCGGGTCGTTGGGAAGCAGCAGCGAAAGAGCAGCTTCGCCCTGGGCCGTCGGCGCCACGGTGGTCAGGATCGGCGCCAGCAGCAGCTGGCAGCCAGGTGCTCCCAGCGGCAGCGAGACGGCTGTTGCTGCGTTGCCAAAGGCCTGAAGTGCCAGCGACTGCATCGGCATGCCGATCGCGGTCGCGCGGTAGTCGCTGCCGATCCATGGACGTGTATCGCTCTGCAGCGTGACCGGGCCGGCACTGCCGACGCAGCCTGCGCCAAACGTGCTGGCGGTTGCCGGACACTGTGCTTCGGAGCGGGCAAAGCCGGCCGAGACGCGGCCGTTGATCGTCTGCAGCGGTCCGCCGATGAGCAGGTCGCCGTCCCCGGCGATGGCGTAGTGCACGATGTTGCCTTGCACGGTGGCGAGCGGCGTGATCGCGGTCCCGGATGCTCGCACGAGTGGGTCGGGAGTTTGTGAGCTGGCGCCAATGAAGTCGCCGTTGGGCAGCTCCGTCAGGTGCACCAGCGCGGCGATTTGGGTCCAGGTGCTGCCGTTCCAGCGCAGCGTGTTGTTGCCTGTGACCACGAGGTCGCCGTTTTGGGCCACGAGAAGGTCTCGGGCGTTCAGAATGCCCGCGGCGATGCTGCCCGGGAAGGGCGCGGCAACCCCGTTGGCGATCTGCAGCAGGCCAATGAAAGATGGTGCGCCCGGCACCAGGACGAAGATTCCTGATAGCGCGACTTCGCCGGTCGGCAGCACGGCAAGGTCTTCGATGATCTGGTTGACGCCCGGGAGTGTTACCTGCGTCCAGCTGCTGCCGTCAAACCGCCACAGCCCGTTGGCCAGTGCGTAGACGTCGTCATTCGGCGCAATTGCGATCGCGCGCGCTTCGAACGCCGCCGGCGGCGTGCCCAGTGTGCTCCAGTTCTGGCCGTCCCAGCGCGCGATGCCTGGCGCGGGCGCGCCGCCGACCGATGAAAAGCTCCCACCGACCAGGACGGAACCGTCGGGGTGGGCCGCGATGTCTTTCACTTCGCCGTCGGCGCCGAGTCCTAGCGTGGTGTAGGCGTCGCCATCCCAGCGAACGATGTTGTTGGCGGCTACACCTTCGAACGATGTGAACGTGCCGCCGACGTAGACGCTGCCGTCTCTTGCGGTTGCCATCGAATCGATCGTCGGGGGAACAGCAGCGCCGAGCGGCTGCCACTGCACGCCGTTGAAACGCTGGACGGATAGGGATGCGCTATTTCGGGCAGCGAGCAGCTCACCATTCGAGTCTTGTTCGAGGCGGGATGTGGCCGGCGGCGCGTCTGGCAAAACGGTCCAGGTCGTGCCATCCCAGGAGGCTACCTGCTGTGAGGCGGTGGCCGACGGCGAGGCAAGCGCCAAGACCGTGCCGTTGCTGCGCAGGAGCAGGCTCGAGATGAGCGGGATGGGCGGAGTGAGCGGCTGAAAGTTGGTGCCGTCGAACAGTGCGGCGTCGGCGAACCCGGACGTGAGGTTGAAGCTGCCGACGCAGAGCACGTTGCCGCTCGGAAGAGTCACCATGTCTTGAACGTAGGATCCGGCAACGCCGACGGTCGTGATCGGTGTCCAAGTCGCTCCATCCCAGCGATGGAGTGGGCCAAGCGCACCAAAGCTGCCGCCGGCGAGTACGTCGCCGTTGGGCATCACGGCGAGTGCGGAGACGTTGCCAACCGGAGGCGTTCCGAGCGGGGACCAAGCCAATCCGTTCCAGAGTTGCACGGCGTTGACCGCCGCGGCTCGAACAGCAAGCAAATCACCGGTTGGCAGTGGCTGAAGAACTCGGACCTCGCCGGCGAGGCCGCTGCCGAGTGCCGACCAGCTGACGCCATCCCAGCTTGCGACGTTGTTGGCCGGCTGCCCGCCAGCGTTGTCGAATCTGCCGGCTGCGATGATGTTGCCGTTGGGCAAGCGTGCGATGTCGCCGACCATCGCGGACAGCTGCGGCAGCGAACGTGTAAGACCCAGGCCGAGCGGTTGCCATTCCGTCCCGTTCCACTGGGCGATGCCGTTGGCGACGCTTTTGTCGGCGACCAAGAACGTGCCGCCGGCGATCAGTTCGCCATTGGCCAGCGGCAAGATTGCGCTGACGCCGCCGAGTGGTCCAGGAGCGCCGGGGCCAGGCTGCCAGTCAAAGCCGCATTGGGCTTGCGCGGCGGTTGCGGCGAGGAGCAAGGCCGCGGCAAAGCGAGAGAGCGAGCGAGTTGGAATCATCGGTGGTTGTCGGTCTGGCAGAATCGGGGCGGACCGCATCCAGCGCGCCGCCGGAATGCGCACAGCGGTTCTGCTGGCACGCGATCCCAACGCCTTGGCGATCTGCGGGCGATGCCGCAACAAACAAAACCCCAGGATTGCCGGGTCGGGGGACCGCCACGAGGCAGGTCTGCGCCACAGCCGCGATGCGATGGGCGTCGACCGGGCCGTCTACGGTCGAGAAGAATACTGGCTGTCCGCGGCGATTGCGGCGCGCGCCTGCTTTGACTGCGCGGGTTTCCGGCGGGTCGGCCTCAGAGGAGCCGAGCCCAAAGAGCCAGATTCAGAAGAGCCAAACTCAGAAGAGCCAGTTGACGCCGAGCGTGAACCAGATCGGGTCGTCGTCGATGTTGATCAACGCAAACCACTCATCAATCGTGCTGTCGACGATCAGCGAGCCGTGCACGCCGCCGGTCAGCTGGGTGCGGCCATCCACCTGCCAGGCCACCGTCGCGCTGCCGCGCAGGTCGGCAAACCCCGCTTCGTCCAAGCCATAGAGCCAGGAGCCCTGCTGCCCGCTGACGTAGCCGATCGAGCCATCGAGGGTCAACACGACGTTCTCCGCCAGCTCAAAGCCTTCGGTGATGCCGCCGCGGTAGTAGGCGCCGCGCACTTCGTCAAAGTCGTAGTGCCACGACACATAGGGTGTCGCGTCGAGAACATTGGCGCTCAGGGTCGCGAAGATCTCGGTGGTGGCACCACGCTCGCCGTTCGGAAACTCCAGACCGTTGGGCAGGTTGTAATTGAAGATGCCGGCGCGGATGCGAAACGTGTCGTTGAGCTGGCGCTCGTAGTCGGCAACGAAATCGATCTCGGTGAAGCGGCCGGCGTGCCCATCGGGGAACCATGCATCGCCGGTGCTGTTGCTCAGGTCGACATTGCCGCCGGCCGTGAAGCCGATGGTGTCGCCTGAGGTCGTCGGTAGGTTGACGCGCAGCCGCGGTTGCACCACGGGGCGATCGACCTGTGTCATGCCGCGGTGCACAAACTTGGAAGCAAGCTCGCCGCTGAGGCCAACAGTTGGTTGCGCATCGTCGGGAACGAAGCAGCCGGATGCGGAAATGCTGATCAGCAGAAGCAGGCCGGCGAGTCGACGAGTCATCGAGAATCCTGTGGCGGGTTGCATAGGGGACGGCGTGAGTGTCCGCGTCGCGGTCGGGCATTGCAACGACGCGGGCGCCGGAGCTGCCTGCCTGCCATCGGATTGCGTTACCGAAGCTCTGCCGCGGCGTATGCTTGGGCGCGATGTCGCCGCATGTGTTCGTATCGCCTCGCACCGGGCTCGCTCGGCTGCTGTTCGCCTGCAGCCTGATCGCTTTCGGCTCCGCTTGTGTGCCGGTCGGCGTGTCCGGTCAGGTCGGCTATTCCTTCGTGCAGATCGATGGGGATCTGGCGTTGGACGACGGCGGCGGAGGCTCAGAGCAGTCGGTCGAGCAGGGGATCGAATCGGGGTTTGGCCTCGGCGACATGCAGGGCTCGCCCTATTTCCGCGGGCAGCTCGACGCCGGCGGGCCGGTCTTGACGGGCTCTGTCTTTTGGCTGCAGGACAATGGCGAAGGGCAGCTCCAGGAGACGTTCGGTGGCTTGCCGCAGAACACCAGCGTGGCCGGCGAGCTGGAGCTGGCCGTCGGCAAGCTCAGCCTGGCCTACGACATCGACTTTGGCCTGGTCAAGATCGCGCCTGGCGTGATGCTCGATGCATTTTCACTCGACTTTTCTGCGCGCGAGCTGGCGCTCGGCAGTCGCGAAGAGATCGACGAATTCTTGTTCGTGCCACTGCCGTTTGTGCGTGCTGAGGCCGGGCTTGGCCCGGTGGTCGTCGTCGGCGAACTCGGCTATCTCGATATCGATAGTCTGGGCGATACCAGCGGCCGATTCATCGATTTCGAGGCGAGCGTGGAGTGGAGCCTGGCGCCGCTGGCGCACATTTTCGCCGGCTACCGGCTGATCGGGATCGACGGCGAGGGCGTTACGGACAGCGAGTCGTTTGCGGCGGACCTGCAGGTCAGCGGTTGGACGATTGGCGGCGGGATCCGCTTCTGACTGGCGGTTTTCGTGAATCCAGGGGATGCTCGCTTCACCATGAAGCCGCAGACGTTCCTGCAGATTGCATGCCTCTTCGCATTTGTCGGCTGTGCCGGCCAGACCTACCGCGTCGACGCTGGTCCGATGTTCATTCGCGCTCGCGGCGAGGTTGCTTTGGCGTCCTCTGCCAACAACGGCAAGCTCGATCCGCCAAACGCCAATCAGAGCATCGACGGCAATATGGGGTTGGGCGACACCGAGCCGTCTCCGTATCTGCGATTCGAAACCAACGCGGATGAGCACCGCTTTCGGGTTTCGGGCTTCTTGCTCGATGAGGATGGCGATGGCGTCCTCGCGTCGCCATACGGCAACATTGCGGCTGGGACCCAGGTCCAGACGTCGATGGAGTTCTTCGCGATCCGCACCAACTACGCCTACCAGTTTTTGCGCAACGAGAACTGGCGATTGGGCATCGGCGGCCAGGTCGGGTGGTATTCCCTCGACGTGGCCGCGCGCGCCCCTGGCGGCCGTGAAGAAGTGCAAACCTCGGTCATCGTGCCGATGCCGTTTGTCGAGGCAGAGTGGCTGTGGCGCGATCTCACCGTCGGTGCCAACTTTGGCATCATGGCGGGCGACCTCGGCGATGCGCGCGGTCGCTACTGGGACTTCGAGGCCTACGGCAACTGGCAGATCGACCCGGACTTCGGCGTGAAGTTTGGCTATCGCTACCTGCTGCTCGATGGCTACGGCCGCGCGACGGGTCGCGACTTTGATGCCGACGTCGATGTGCAGGGCCTGTTTGTCACGGCCGGCATTCGCTTCTAGCTTGCTCGCGGCACGCCTGACCGCCTTGTGGCCGTGCGTTTCGGCTGCATCCGCCCGTTTCTGGGCGTTTAGCGCCCGAACGTCAGCTGCTTGCCGAGCAGCGCCCGGCCGCGCTCCGAGCGCGTAAAGCCGCGCAGCGCGAGTGCCTTGCCTGCCGGGTAGCCCGATGTGATCAGCTGCAGGGGCACGCCAAACGGGTAGCTCCCGTTCGCGAAAGCCGCGGGCGTCGCGTCGGCCCACTCGATCTGCAGAACGCGTTCGTCGAGCTGCTCGCGGGTGCCGGCGCGGATGCGAACGATGCCAACGGCACCTGGGTTTTGCAGCAGCGTGTCGGCGACGTTGCGCCGGGTTGGGGCGCGGCGGCACGACTTGGCAAAGCGATCGCCGGGCGTGAGCACGCGTGCAGCGCGGGATGCCGTGACCGCATCGGCGGGCACGACCGGCACAATCGGGCCGGCGGCAAAGCCAAGCTGCCGCCAGTCCGTGACCCTGCCGGTGAAGATGCGCCGGACCTGCGAGCGGTCGAGGGTGCGCACGTCGGAGTTTGCCGGGACGACGAGGGCGAACAGCTCTAGGCCGAGCTGGCGCTGGGTCAGGCCGAGCTGGCGTTCGCCCGTCGAGAGCTTGCCGCCGATCAAGGCAAAGTCGGCGCGTGCCGTCAGCACCATCTCGACAGCTTGGCGGTCGCTGCTCGGGATGCGTTCGGGCACCGCGCCTTGGCTGTCGGCAAACTGGTGCACAAACTCGTCGTCACAGCAGTGCGCGACGTTGGTGCCGACCGCGATGCGCACGCGCTCGGGCGGGTCCGTGCGGCGCCTGGCAATCTCGCCTGCTGGCGCCGCGGGCAGCGCCCTACCGAGCGCCCGACCCTGGCCGTTCGCCGGCGGGTGGACCGCAATGGCTGCGGTTGCGAGCTCCAGACGGTAGGTGTTCTTGCCTTCTGGCGCGTAGCCATCCGTGGCGGCATGCAAAGCCGCCATGTCCGGCGAGGGCCCCAGATCGCATGCCCCCAGGCCGAGCGCTGTGGCGAAGATGATGGCGGCTGCGCTGGTCTGCGCGCGCCCTGCATGTGTTTGTGTTGAGAATCTCTGCACGTCCCACTCCCGATGCCGGGGTATCGGGCGCATGTCGTGCAGGTGTCGAAAGATACGACGGTTCGCCTAGGGTTCGGGCGGTGTCATGGGCGGTTCGGCGTGAGACTTTGCGAGACGGCGTCTTAAGTTGGCTCCGTCGCAACTGAGGGAATGACCGACACCCGCCACGGAATCTCCCTGAGAAATCGATTGGCTAAATTGGCACAATTGATTGTCCGGAATGGTCTGCTACATCAGTCCTGTGCCACACATCCTCCCAGAACTGGACTCTGGCAGTCCGAAGACTCTGTCCGAGCAGATCGCTCGGTTCTACTCCGTCGCAATCGAGCAGAGTCGCGTCCTACCGGGCGACCGACTGCCGCCGATCCGTGAAGTGGCCCGAGCGTGCTCGGTGACGCGCGCCACGGTCCAGGAGGCCTACCGCCGCCTTGCCGAGAAAGCGATGGTCGAAGGCACCGTCGGCCGCGGCACAGTGGTCTTGCCGCGCGGCGGCGACAGCTTGGATGCCCCGGGCGCGCGACTCATCAGCCCCTACGCCGAAGCCGCGCTGCGCCGGATGCGCAGCATGTCGGGGGCGCCGGCCCTGTCGGCCCAGGTGCCGCTGGTCGCAGACTTCGCCGAACTGGCGCCCGATGAAGAGCGCTTCCCGGTCGACGAATGGCGCGAGGCCATGGACACCGTGCTCAAGACGCGTGGCCAGGAGCTGCTTGGCTACGGGCACTCGACGTTTGGCTTGCGGGAGCTGCGCGAGCGCTTGGCGGAGCGCGCGAGCGCCATCGATCCAGGTCTCACGGCCGACGACTTCTTGGTCACGGCCGGCGCCCAGCAGGCCCTCGACCTCGTGTTGCGCACCGTTTGCTCGCCGGGCGACACGGTCGTTGTGACGTCGCCCTCCTATCACCATATGCACGGGCTGCTGCGCGCCCACGGCCTGCAGGTTGCCCAGGTGGAGTTTGGCCCCGACGGGCTCGACCTGCCGCAGCTCGAGCGCTTGCTCGCGCGGCCGTCGGTTCGCCTGTGCTACCTGATGCCGACCTTTCACAACCCGACCGGTCGCACGCTCGATGCGAAGCAGCGGCAGGAGTTGATGAAGGCGATCTCGGCCACCGAAGTGACGGTGCTCGAGGATGAGTATCAGCACTCGCTGCGCTGTCGTGGCGAGTCGCTGCCGACGCTGCGCTCGCTCGACCCACGCGGTCGCACCCTGACCGTTTCGACTATCTCCAAGGACCTGTTCCCGGCGCTTCGCATCGGTTGGGTCGCGGGCAGTGGCGACCTGCTGCAGCCGATGGCGGCCGTCAAGCGATTCATGGATCTCGAGACCAGTCCGCTGCTCCAGGCGGCGTTGGTCGAGTTCATTCGTCGCGGCAGCTACGAGCGTCACCTGACGTCGCTGCGTGAAGAGCTCGGCCGCCGTCACGAAGCGCTGCAGCGAGCCTGCAACGTGCATCTGCCCGACGGCTGCCGCGTGAGCGCGCCGGACGGTGGCTTCGTCGCGTGGCTCGAGCTGCCGGACTCCGGGCAAGGGGACCAGCTCGCCGACCTCGCGGTCGAGCGCGGGGTTCGCGTTGTGCCCGGCAGCGCCTTCGATCTCGAAGGTGCCCCGTCGCGCGGCGTTCGCCTGTCGCTGACCCGTGCCGACGTCGACGAAATCGAAACCGGCGTCAAAGTGCTCGCGGAGTGCGCTCGCGAGCTGCTCAAGCACGACACCGCAGCGCAGCCGTTCCTGTAGGCGCGGCCAAAGGCGTTTGTTCGCCAACCATCTTTCGCGGCTCACACCCGCTCACTTTCGACTGATTTCTCTCTCTCAACAGAGCTCCGGATTCGCGCGACCTTTTCCCTCGCGCACGGAACGCTCACAACCACGACAGCAATGACCGACAAGCATCCCCTCCCGCAGGTCCCCGGCTTTTCGTCCGAAGAACTCGTCAGCAAGATCGGCTTTTGCGAGCAGCTCAAGGGCGGCGTCATCATGGATGTCGTCGACGCCGAGCAGGCTCAGATCGCCGAAGAGGCTGGCGCCTGCGCCGTCATGGCGCTCGAGCGCGTTCCTGCCGACATCCGCAAGGACGGCGGCGTCGCAAGGGCGAGCGATCCGGACATGATCTCCGGCATCCAAAAGGCCGTCAGCATTCCGGTGATGGCCAAGGTGCGCATCGGCCACTTCGTCGAAGCGCAGATGCTCGAGTCGATGGAAGTCGACTGCATCGACGAAAGCGAGGTGCTGACGCCGGCCGACGAGGAGTTCCACGTCGACAAGCGCAAGTTCCAGACGCCGTTCGTCTGCGGTTGCCGCGATCTCGGCGAAGCGCTTCGCCGCGTGCACGAAGGCGCAGCCATGATCCGCACCAAGGGCGAAGCGGGCACCGGCAACGTCGTCGAGGCGGTGCGCCACATGCGCACGCTGATGGGCGGCATCCGGTCGCTGCGCGGCCAGGACCATGAGGTCTTGACCAAGAAGGCTCTGGAGATGCGCGTCCCGGTCGAGCTGGTTGCCTGGGTTGCGGAAAACCAAAAGCTGCCGGTGCCGAACTTCTCGGCCGGCGGTGTTGCGACCCCGGCCGATGCTTCGCTGATGATGCAGCTCGGCGCCGAAGCCGTCTTTGTCGGCTCGGGCATCTTCAAGTCTGGCGATCCACAGCTGCGTGCCAAGGCGATCGTTCGTGCGGTCACCCACTTCGAAGATCCGAAGGTGCTGGTCGAGGTCTCGCGCGGCCTCGGCGAGCCGATGGTCGGCATCAACATCGACACGCTGCGCGAAGACGAGCTGCTCGCTCGCCGCGGCATCTAGTCTCCTGCACCGATATCAGGGGCATTCTGCCGGTCACGGCGTACTGCTCCTCGGCAGAAGGGCCACTCAGCAGAAAGTCTGGAACATGCATTCGTCGCAGCGCCTTGCGACGAACGCCCTCGCTTCCCGGATCATCCCCATCAACCAGATGCACGACACTAGAGAGCGTTTCGGATCGCGATGACTTCGATGCAGACAGCTTCGACGGGGACAACGGACGATCTGCCCTCCCCGCCGCAGGCATCGCCGCTGGTCGGCGTGCTGGCGCTGCAGGGCGATTTCGCCGACCACGAGCGGGCGTTACAGGCTTGCGGTCTGCGCACGCGGCAGATCCGCAAGGCGGCGCAGCTCGACGGCATCGATGGGCTCGTGCTGCCTGGCGGCGAGAGTACGACGATGCTGCGCTTGCTCGACGTCGAAGGCTTGTGGCAGCCGCTTGGCCGCGTGCTGCAGTCGGGGCTACCCGTGCTGGCAACGTGCGCCGGGATGATCCTGTGCGCGCAGCACGTCGAGAATCCGCGGCAGCGCAGCTACGGCGTGCTGCCGATCACGGTGGTTCGCAACGGCTACGGCCGGCAGTTTCACTCGGGCACGTTTGCGCTCGAGGTCGGCGGCTCGCTTGGGCGCGGCGCCGCGCTCGGAGACGGTGCGCGCGAGGCGACGATGAGCGGCACGTTCATCCGTGCGCCCCGCATCACGGCCGTTCACACCGAAGACTGCGAGGTGCTCGCCCGCCGGCGGGATGAGCAGGGCCACGAAGATCCCGTGCTGGTGCGCTACCGCAACGTGTTGGCCGCCTGTTTTCACCCGGAGCTTCGCGGGGTGAACCACCCTGTCACGCAGCTGTTCGCGGCGAGCGTGCGCAACGAGTGGACGCGCGCACGCAACGCCAGCCAACCCGTCGCGCGCGGTGAAGCTCAAGCCAGCTTTGCCGCCGGCGAAGGTCCGTAGACTGGCTACGGTCGGCTCGGATTCTGCCGCCGGACGGCCACGTGACCATCGGGCAGAACGACGCGGTTCGCCTTTCGTTCGCCGTGAATTGCACCTACCGTGCGCGCGATGAGGGACGCCGTCCGTGTCGTATCCGTGGGCCTTGGGCCGATTGGTCTGATGGCCGCCAAGCTGCTGCTCAGCAAGGCGAGCCTGGAGCTGGTCGGGGCTGTCGACGTCGACGAGAGCATGGTCGGGCGCGATCTGGCCGAGCTGCTGGAGCGTCAGGATCCCACAGGGCTGCTGGTGGAGTCCGATCTTGAGGCCGCCCTCGATCGGCTGCGTCCGGACGCGATCTTGCACTGCACGCAGAGCTTCTTGCCGGCCGTTCACGAGCAGCTGCTGGCATGCGTGCGTCGCGGCGTGCACGTCGTGTCGTCGGCCGAAGAGCTGCTGGTTCCGGATCACCAGCACCCGGCGCTAGCCGACGAGCTTGACGCGGCCGCGCTCGAGGGCGGGGCCACGGTCTTGGGCACCGGCGTCAACCCGGGCTTCGCGATGGACTTCCTTGCCGTTGTTTGTTCGGCGGTTGCGTCGGACGTGACGTCGGCGCGCTGTGTGCGGGTTGTGGATGCGGCCACTCGTCGCGAGCCTCTGCAGCGCAAGATTGGCGCGGGCCTCAGCAAGTCTGAGTTCCACAAGCAGCTCGATACCGGTCGCTTTGGGCACATCGGAATGCGTGAGTCGGTCGCCATGGTCGCCCGCGGTCTTGGCTTCGAAGTCGATCGCATCGAGCACAGCGTCGAGCCCGTCTTTGCCGCCGAGGATCACAAGACGGCGTTCTTGGTGGTCAAGGAAGGGGCCGTCTCGGGCATCCGCAACAAGGGCTTTGGCTACATCGGCAAGCGGGCCGTCGTGAAGCTCGAGCTCGCGATGTATGTCGGCGCGCCCGACTCGCACGATTTGATTGAGCTGGAAGGGGCGATGCCGCTTCAGCTCCGCGTGCCAAACGGCATCCCCGGCGACGAGGCGACAGCGGCCATGCTGGTCAACAGCCTGCAGGGCGTAGTCGCCGCAGCGCCGGGGCTTTGCACGATGCTGGACCTGCCGGCGCCGCGCCTTGCGCGATGACGAGCGCGGGCTGGGGTTTCGCGATAAGCCTGTTGCGGCCCCCTCCCCGGGGTGCGATGCGACGGTAAGGGCCGACGAGAAAACTCACGATAGGGAGAGGGCGACGACACATGCTCGTGCAAGGTTGTCAACAAGGCCTCTATCAGCACCGACTGCAAGTGCGATCTTCCAGGCGGTGGCGGCCAAGTAGATGCGATTCGAACGAACCCACGGCTCCGATCGAGTGCGTATACTGCCTGTGTGAGCCCCATACTGCGCAGACCGTCTATTGCCGTGACCGCTTGGGGTGCCTTGGTGCTTGGCATCTTTGCTTGGCGCGGAGACCTGCGGTTGGCCGCAGCACCGGAAACTGCGGCTGACGCATCCAGCGCGAAGGCGCAGCCGGCTGGTCCGCTGGTGGTTCGCCGCGAAGGCAACGTATTTCGCCAGCCGCACGTGCTACGGGCGGGGCGCGTGTTCGACAGCCTCGGATACTTGGTTGTCGGCGCGGAGGTTGTCGGCGCGGAAGTCGTCGCCCCAGAGGGCGCGGCGCCGGCGCCTGTCGCGGGTGCGGCTGAATCCGCGGGTTCGGCTGTGAGGATGAGGCCGGATAGCGGCGACTCTCGCGCCCGCGGAACGATTCGAACCGGCTCCGATGGCAGCTTTGAACTGTTGCTGCCCACGCAACGCGTCTGCGATGTGCTGGTGCGAGCCGAGGGCAAGCGCCCCGTGTGGAAGCGGACCACGGCGGCGGCACCTGATTCGCTAACGGTGCTGCTCGAGCCGGAGGCGCCGTGGGACGACATACCACAGCCGCCGTCGCCTGCCTCAGGCCTGCGCGGTGAGGGGACGGTTCGCGACGTCGAAGGTCGCGCCCTCGCCAAGGCCTACGTCAACGTCGTCGGCACGCAGTGCTGGGCGCAAACGGATGACATCGGTCGGTATGAGCTCGCCCTGCCGTCGACCCGGGCGACGCTGCGGGTTCAGAGTGCAGCCGACCTTTCGATGCCCGCGGGTGGCTTCGAGGCCTTGTCGGCCCCGTTCGTTTCGTCGCGAGCGCGAGGCGTTGTGCCACTGCCTGAGCTTGCGGTGGTGCCGGCCGGCTCCATTCGCGGGATTGTGCACGGTGTCGACGGCCGGCCGGTAGCAGACTTGCCCGTGCGTATTCACGGAGCTGGCTTCGAGCGAACGGTCGAGACCAATGCGGTTGGAGTCTTTGTGCTGTCAGGTTTGCCCGCTGCGGACTTTACGGTCGAGGCCTTCGCCTATCGCCGTGAGGTCGGCGAGCCGTTGAGCGTTCGCGTCGATCGATCGGTCGTGGAGTGCGACGTCAAGTTGCAGAGGCTAGAAGATGCGGGCCTGCGCGTGACCGATCGCGATGGCGTCAGCTTGCCTGGTCTTTGGGTTGCTGCTGCTCGCTTTGGCTCCCGAACGGGAGTCGGTCAGACCGATTCGAACGGGCGCGTGCAGCTGCCGATGGCTGCGAAGCTGGCTGCAAAGACGGCTTTTGAAGTTCGCGCGCCCCGCACGTTTGCGCGTTTCGATGTGGTTCGGTTCGACGCCGATGCGGATGTGCCAACGCTCGTCGTCGCGATGCAGTAGATCGTCGTGGCCTGCAGGCCCCTTGGCGAAGAGCGTCCGATTGAGCGATCGATCTGCACGTTGGGGTTTGTCGCGATGGCGTTGCTGCCAAAGCAGATGCATGGTGCGTTCGGCTCGCTCTGCAACTCTACAGTAGGCGGGCCCTGGCTGATGGCGCCAAGCGCTGCAGCCATGCGCCCAAGGCTCGTGCGCCTTTGAGTCTCGCGTCCTCAGCGAGGCGCTCCCAGTGCGCCTCGCGAAGACCTGTCACCTCAACTATTGGGTCGCCGCCACGATCGCGTTGCTGAGCGCAAAGCCGAGTGCCGAGCCGTCGAGGATGGCGCCCTGGGCAACGATCAAGAATCCGGGGCTTGCTGCTGGCACGACAAACGACGAAGCGGCGAGGCCGCCCGCATCGGTCGAAAACAGTGCGCCTGGAATCAGCGGGCCAGAGCCACCGAGCAGAACCGTGCGGTCGGTCGCGATCTGGACGCCGATGGCGTTGAGCTCGAGGGTGAAGAACGTCGAGCCAAGCTGACTGTTCGGTGCACCGCTGTAGTTGAGCGGCAGCGTGGTGCCGCCGGTCGCGCTGCCGGTCGTTGCCAGGGTCACCGTGCCGGAGCCAGTGCTGGCCGCCGTGCCGAGCCCGTAGCTGCCGGTTTGGCCGGCGAGCACGTAGGTGACCTGCAGTTGGGGGCGCTCGCTTGCCGTGCTGCCTTCGCGTGAGCGCACCCGCGTCGACGTGGAGGTCAGGGACTCGTCGCCCTTTAGCAGCCAGCCAAAGTTGCTGCTCGGGCTGTCGAGCCACGCCTGCACGTCGCCGACGAGGCCCGCCAGCGGCAGGGTCGTGCTCGGCCCGTTGGCTGGGATCGTGCCCGCAAAGCTCGGCGTGGCGACAAAGCTGCCGCCGCTGCCGCTGGCCCAGAGCTGATTGGGGAAGTTCGCGTGGAGCCAGGTGGCGTCGCCCGCTTGCGCGGGAGCGCCGGCACCCTGGCCAGAGGGTGCGATCGACGGACCTTCGGACCAGTTCTGCGTGACGCGGTGGGCGTCGAAGGCGAGCGCCGGCGGCGAGGACGAGCCAACGCTCGTCAAGACGAGCGTCGCCGCCAGCACCTTGGCGCCGGCGGGCACGTTGGCCGCGACGTCAAAGTGCACCAGGCCACGCCGGATCAGGCCTTGGCCGGTCACGCCGAAAAACATCCGGTCGCCCGTGCCGTTGGCAAGCGATCCGGTCGTGCTTTCGTAGAGCGTTACGTCGCGGTCCGCTTCGATCGCGACGGTCGTCTGGGCCCGCAGGCCGGCAGCAAGGCCCGCCGCGATACTGGCGGCGAGTAGAAGCAAGCGAGGCTCGCAGCGTATGTCCGTAGTCATGGCTTACTGCGTCAGCATGGTGCCGGCATTGCTGAGCGCAAAGCCAAGCGGGGATGCGTCGAGCACGGCCGCCTGCATCGTGACCAAGAAGCCGGGGGATACGGGCGGGATCGAAAACAGGCCGGCAGCATCGCCGGTCGCCGACGTCAAGAAGGCTGGGCCAGCGACAAAGCCCGCGAGCGGCAGGTAGGCGGTCGTGCCGGGCTGCAGCGTCAGGCCGATCGGATCGAGTGCCAGCGCGAAGAACGTGGCGCCCGGGGCGTTGGTCGGAGCGTTGGTGTAGACGATCGGGACGGTCGTGCCGCTGTTGGCGCTGCCGACCAGGCTCAGATCAAACGGGCTGCCGTTGACGACCGTGCCGTCACCGAACGCGCCGGTCTGGCCGGGCATCAGGTAGGTGATCTCCAGGAACGGTTGGAACGTCAGCGCTTCGCGCGATGGCAGGCGGCGTGCGACCGTGTTTTGCACTTCGTCGGTCTTGAACAGCCAGCCGAAGTTGTTGCTCGGGTTGTCGAGCATGTCCTGGATGTCGCTGACCAGGCCAGGTGCCGGCGGGATCAAGAACGCGCCGATGCCGGGCATGTCAAACGTGTAGCTCGGCGTGGCCGCGAAGTCGCCGCCGGGGTTGTTCCAAAACGTGTTGGGGAAGTCGGTGTGCAGCCAGGTCGTCTCGCCGGCGAGGGCGACGCCACCGGCTCCGCCCTGGCCAGGAGCCTGCGAGGTGCCTTCGTTCCAGTCGGTCGTGACGCGGTGGGCGAAGGTCTGGATCGGCAGGAAGGCCGCCGATTGCGCCGAGAACCAGTCGAGTTCGGCAGCAATGATGCGTGCACCAGCCGGCACGGCGGCCGCGATGTCGTACTGCATCACCGTGCGACGGATGCCAAAGCCTCCGGTGATGCCAACCCTGCCGATGAACACGCTCGGGCCGGCGCCATTGGCCAGGTCGCCGTTGATGTTCTCATAGAGCGTCGTGTCCTTGGCGGGCAGGATGGTGACGGTGGTCTGGGCGGAGAGCGCAATCGTCGTCGCGCAGAGCGCGGCGGTCAGCGGCAGCATGGTGGAGAGTCGAGTCATCACTGTAGGTAGGTGGTGGGTGCGGGTGCTGCGGATGCGCAGCGGCAGGCGGTGGGTGTGTCGATTGGCGCAAGCAGGATAGCGGATCTGCGGCCGTGCAAGTGGGCCGCACGTCCGCCTTCGTGCATGCACGCCGAGAAGAAATGCCGGCGTTTGCGGCCGGGGCTATTTCTTCTTGCCGACGATGAATACGTCGCCGTTGCCGAGTCGTGCGAGGCACTTCAGCAGCAGTTCGTTCGCTTCGCCAAGTCCGACGCAGTGCATGCGAATTCGGCGGAACGCGTTCATGCGCTCGACGTCGCGCAGCATCCAGCAGTCAACGTGTTCGGGGCGCGCCGGGCCGCCGCGGATCGTTGGGAATGCAGCGTACGGCCCGTGGTAAGTAACCCGTGGCGTGCGCTGCGCCTCGATGCCGTTTTCGATGTCTTTCATGACCCGGCCTTCGCCGTAGTCCTTGTCGCTGACGTCGAAGCCGTCCCAGTTGGGGGCGCCGTCCGACAGCAAAAAGATCGTGTCGCACCCCTCGGTCAGCGGCTTGGCGCCGACGTAGGCCGGCTCTGCCGCGACGCCACGCTTGGTCAATCCAAACGCGACCGCGAGCCCGTAGTGCAGGCTGGTCTTGCCGCGCAGCAGATCCTCACCGTCGCCGGAGCCCGAGTTGATCGAGTCGAGTTCGGCCATCGCCTTCTTGACGTTGCTCTTGGTCGCTTTGACCAGGCCCTTCGTCGCGTTGAGCGTCCCGGCTTCCGTGCCGAACCACACGATGCTGAAGTGCTTGTCCGATGACAGGCGCGACAGCGAGATGCGCAGCTGCTCGCGCGCGAGATCCCACCGCGTGCGGATCTTGTGCCACGGCAGGTCGCCCTCGTTGAGCACCATGCTCTTCTTCTTCTTGGGCTTCTTCCTGGGGCCGGTGATCGGACCCTTTGGACGCGCGCTCGGCGAGATCTCTTTGAGCATCGAGTCCGACATGTCGAGCACGTAGACGAAGCGTTCGCCTTCCGTTTCGATGCCGAAGAAGCTTGGCTTCGACGACGTGCCGTAGTCCTTGGGCTTCTTGACCTCGCCGCGCTTCAGCAGCTCGAGCCATGGCTCTGGGTCGGTGAACTTGGCCGGCGCGTTGAGGATCGGCTGCAGGTGGCGGGCCATCTGCAGCTTGGCGAGCTTGGTCAGCTTGACGTCTTTGGCGAGCAGGCTGATGTAGGCCTTGAGCGCTTCGCGGTAGTCCTCGTCGTTGACCCGGTCCTTGTTGTTGTAGAGAGCACCGGTCATCGCGCCGAGTAGCACCATGCGGTCGGCGGCTTTGCGCGGAAACTCGACGCAGTTGGCGACGATCGCCTGCTTGAGTTCGCCGCGGCCTTCCGCTCCGAGGGCGGCAATGGCGGCGGCCCGCAGGTGCGTCTTCTTGGCGGTCAGCGCAATTTCGACAACGTGGTCGGTGCTTGAAGAGCGGATCTCTGCGCCGAGCACTTCGACCCAAAGCCAGGTGTCGAGCAGGTCGTCGTGCTTCTGGCGCAGGCGCTGCAGCGGGGCCAAAAACTTGTCTTCGCGGAAGTTGCGGCCGATCTGCGTCGCCATCGTGTAGCGCGCGTGCTCGGGGTAGGCCTTTACCTCGGAGTAGTCACGTGCCAGCTGCTCAAGCGCCGCAGGATCCTGCGACTGCGCGAGCTTGTCGCGCCCGTCCACATGGTGTGCGAACACCTTGCGGGGCATGACTTCGTCGTAGCGCTGGCGCGCCGTTTCATACGGGCCGGCCTCGGCCGGCGCTTGCTTGGACTTCCCGCCGGCTTGAGCGAGTGCGGGTGAGGTTGCGGCGAGGAGGCCGAGGGCGGCCGCCAGAAGATGGATCTTGGGAGATGGTTCTCGAAGCATCAGGCTCTTGGAGCGGTAGGGACCTCGAGGGGTAGGCCCACTAGAGACTATCTCGATACATCTCCAGCGGCTAGGCCTCCCCCGATGGCGAGGGGCTTCTGGGCCGCGCGCGGGCGCATGGATCGATCGATCGTGGCCGCGCTATGCTCGGTGCCGTGGGCAAAGTCATGCAGGCCATCGACGAGGAGCTCTCGCGGTGGATTACGTCTCAGCGGATGTTTTTCGTGGCCTCTGCGCCGTCAGGAGACGGCGGCCACATCAACTGTTCGCCGAAAGACACGGCCAGTCTCCGGATCCTTGGCCCAACGAGCGTCGCTTGGGTCGACCTCACCGGCAGCGGCGTCGAGACCGTTGCGCACCTGCGCGACAACGGCCGCATCGTGCTGATGTTCTGCGCCTTCGAAGGCGCGCCGCAGATTGTGCGCCTGCACGGGCGAGGCGAGGTGCTGCGGCCGGACCACGCGGAGTTTGCCGGGCTCTTGCAGCGCTTCGAGCGCCGCGAACTTGGCGTGCGCTCGATCATCCGCGTCGAGTGCACCCGCATTGGCACCTCGTGCGGCTTCGGCGTGCCGCTCTTCGACTTTGCCGGCGAGCGCGACATCCTGGCCACGTGGGCGGACAAGAAGGGTCCGGACGGTGTCGAGCAATACTGGCGCGACCGCAACGCCGAGAGCCTCGACGGGCTGCCGGGCGTGTGAGGCGGCTCGGCGCCCGTCTTACGTTTTCTAGAAGCGGTAGCTCTG
>JBGCDH010000004.1:0-189653 GCA_045105235.1 Planctomycetota bacterium
CGGTCTCGCGCAGCTGCTTTTGCGCCGCATTCCACAGTTCGTCATGCGTGCGTGACTCCGCGAACTCCTCGAGCGAATAGATGTGGTCGCGCGGATCGCCCTGGTGCTCTGCAAGCGTGCGACGCGTCCACTCGGGCAGCGAGTCGTAGTCCTCGTAGTCGTCGCGCTGATGCGTGTAGTTGAAGCCTAGCTCGCGCCACGTCACCAGCTCGTCCAGGAAGGCTTCGGCCGCCTCACCCATGCCATACCAGCCGCGCTGGCCCGAAGTCTTGGGCGAGATCTTCTCGCGACTCCATTCCTCGCGCTGCGCCAGACCGGCAAACACCTGATGCGCCGACAAATGGCCAAAGTGCAGGTAAGGCGAAAGCCCGCTCGGGCTGTCGGAGTCGGGATGGCTGCGGTCGCTGGCATAGCGGTCGAGACGATCGCCAAAGAAGGAGCGCAACGCCTGGCCGGCCGCACGAGGACCGCCCGCAACGACTCCCGGCCCGACCGTGTGGTCGATCGGCAGCGCCGCGATCTCCGCCGGATCCGCAGCCAGCATCGCCTTGCTTGCGGCGGGCCAGCGGCTCAGCACCTCGGCCGGCAGACGCGCCTTGCCGAGCTCGTAGTTGCGCAGCGGATCGCCGGTCGGAAAATCAGACAGGTGCGCCGGCAGGGTCTTCTGCAGGAAGCGGCGGAAATCGAAGGCTCTCGAGAAGACCTTGTCGCCGACTCGCATCGGCAGCAGGCCGTTGCTGTCCACGGTCTCGACGCGCACCGGAAGCTTCGCGGCCGCCGCCGCGACCATGCGCGGCAGGAAGAAGCACGGGAAGTCGTCGGTCACGACAGCGCAGGCACGCTCGGCGAGCGCTTCCAGCATGCCGGAGCCGGCACCGGGCTCCGGCTCGACGTATGGGTAGTAGCGAACCCCAGCGTCGGCGAAGTCGGCGAGGTTGTCGGCCATGCCCTGCAGCACGAACGTGTGGATCCGATCGCTGGCCCAGCGATAGCCGCAGCGAAGCGCCTCGACAACAAGCACCGGCTTGCCCAGCTCGCGACCGATCTCGACGGCGCGCTGCAGGGCGAAGTTGGTGCGGCGACGACGGAACGCAATCATCCAGTAGATGACGTAGTCGCCATCGGAACGCAGGTCGTGCTCGTTCGCCGGGCGGATTCGGATCTCGGGGACGGTTGAGCGGGCCATATCGTCTGATCGCGCGGATTCGGGGGGCGGATGCAGATGCGCCGCCGCTTGGCGCGTATCCTCAAAGACACCCATGAAGCGTGGCAACAAAGAACTGCTCGTCGTCGGAGACCGCATACTCGTGCAACCCGAGCAAAAAGAGCGCATGACCAAAGTCGGCCTCTACCTGCCCGCCAATGTCGTCGAGAAAGAAGAGGTCCAAGGCGGCCGCATCGTCGCGATTGGCCCTGGCCAACCCCTTCCTCCACCTAGCGATGAGCAGGAACCGTGGAAGGAGGACTACCGCTCGCCGCGCTTCCTGCCGATGCAGGTCCAGCTCAGCGACTACGCGCTATTCTTCCGCAAGGCGGCGATCGAAGTGACGTTTGAGGACGAGCGCTTCCTGGTCGTGCCACACGGCGCCATCCTGGTGGTGCTGCGCGAAGACGGCGAAAAGAGCGTGCCCGACGAGCTGCCCGAGAACCTCTAGACCCGCTCGCACTACGCGGGCGCCGTCAAACGAGCGACGCACTCGTCCACCACCTCTTCAAGCGAGCGCCCGGACGTCTCGACAACGATCTCGGCCTGCCGATAGAGCGGCTCGCGCTCCGCCAAGATCCGTCGCAGATCGCCGAACGCCTGCTCGTTGTCCGCCATCGGACGCGTATCGCCCTGCGCGATGACGCGCTGCCAGTGATCCTCCGGGTCCGCTCGCAGCCACACCGAACGCGCCCGCCGCCGCAGCGCACCGTAGCTCTCCTGGTCGCTGACCAATCCCCCGCCAACGGCCATCACGCTCGGCTCCGACGTCAGCAGCCTCAACAGCTCCGCCCGCTCCACGCGGCGGTAGTACGATTCGCCGTGCAGCTCAAAGATCTCGCCGAGCAGCAGACCGCTTTGAGCCTCGATGCTGGCATCCAGCTCGACAAACGGCAGCGACAGTCGCTGCGCCAGCAACGGCCCAACGGAACTCTTACCGGCACCGCGCAATCCCAGCAGCACAACGTGTGGGAGCGGTGCCCCCGAGGTGCCGGCCACGAGCAATTCCGTCAATTCGACCGCAAAAGCCCGCGCGATCGCCTGCACGCGCAGCAGCGAAGGGTTGGCCTGCGCTGCCTCGACATCCGCAAGGAAGCGCTCGCTGATCTCCGCGCGCTCGGCCAGGCCTCGACGCGACCAGCCGCGCGCCTTGCGCAGGGCGCGCACGTTGGCGGCAAGCAAATCAAGAAGTGGGTCGCTGTGGTTCAGAGTGCCTGCACTTCAGAAAGACTGAGCTTCAGAATCACGAGGGTCCAGAACAACTACGCCGCCGACAGACTTCGCCGCAAGGAAACAGCGCCTCATGAACCAGCGACTCAGAAGTAATACCACTCGGTCGAGGTGGTGACGGCACCGGAAGCATCGGCACCGCCGTAGATCATCATCTGCCCCTGCGGCGTGGCGATCACACCGGCGCCGGCGCGCGCACTGTTCATCAGCGGCCCCGGCGTGAAAGAGTTGGTCGCTTCATCAAAGATCTCGGTCGTCGCCAGCGGCGTCGGCGACAAGATGCTGCCATCGCCGCCGCCTACCAGCAGGAATCGGCCATTGCCCAACGACCAGGACTTGTGGTTCGCGCGCGCCGTCGCCATTGCACCAACCGAGACCCAGCTGTTGCTCGCCGAATCGTAGATCTCGGCCGCGGCCGTCGGATTGCCGGCGTTGAACGGAATCAGCGAAAGCCCACTCATGCCGCCCGCAACAAGCCACCTACCGGGCGATAGCTCCACGGGATCGGTAAGCGCCCGTGCACTGCTCATCGCCGGCCCAGCGGCCATCGTGTTGCTTGCCGGGTCGTAGAGATCCGTCGACGAACGCACCGCGGGCACCCAGCCAAACAAGATGTTGGGCTCCCAGCTGATACCGCCACCGAGAACAATCACGCCGTCCGGCCGCTGCAGTGCAAAGTGCGCCGCGCGCGGATCGCTCAGAGCGGGGCCCGATGTCCACGTGTCCGCCACAGGATCATAGATCTCGGTCGAAGCGACCGCGTCCCGGATGGCGGAGAGTTGTGACGGCATCACCGACAGAGCCTCGAGGCCGCCGGAGACGAAAACTCGCCCGTCCGCTAGCAGCGTCGCCGTGTGCGCCATGCGCGGCGTAGCCATGCTCGCGGCCGGCGCAAACGTGTCGCTTACCGGGTCGTAGATTTCACACGAGCCCTGCGGATTGTTGGCGGCATCCACACCTCCGCAGACCAGGTAGAGCCCGCTCGCCAGCTCGGTCATCGTGTGCATGGAGCGCGGCGTCGACATGGTTGGCCCGGAAGAGACCGAGTCCGTCATCGGGTCGTAGACGTCGGTCGTGGCCGTGGCAACCTGTGCGAGCAGCTGACCGCGCGCACCGCCGAGGACCATGGTCCGGCGATCGGGGCGGACAAGAGCGGTGCCGAAAGCGCGCTCGCGGATCATGAAAACGAGGCGATCGCGGAAGCTGTCCGCGTTGGCCAAGCGAATCACGTTGCCGTTGCTGATCCTGTCGAGCAGCTGCGGGATGAACTGAAACGTCACGGCCTGGAAGTAAAGCGGCACGTCGAGCAACGCGGGCGAAGCCGCAAGCTGCGTTTGCACAACCCCACTGCCGGTGAGGTCGGTCAGGACGGCCCAGGCATTGCCAACCAGATCGAGCCCGATCGACAGCTGCCGCGGGTCCAGCGGGTCGAACGTCTGTACCGGCGTCGGCCCCGACGTTGTCGACGGGACGATCAGCACCGGCTCGAAAAACTGCAGGCCCGGGTAGACCTCGAGCTCCAGTGGACCTGGCATCGCCCCACCATAGACGTCGAGCTCGAGATTCTGCGCCGAGGCAGGACAAAGAACGACACCGCTAAGTAGCAGCGAAACGGCAAGTTGTGGGAGGCGCATCATGGAAACACGACGACGTCGGATGGATTGGGGCAAACCACGAGGAAGAACCCGCAGCAATGCTAAAGTCGCACGACCCTCCCATCCGAAGGTAGGTTCAGGGCAAGGCTCGCACTTGACTTGCCCCACTCGCCACAAACATACTGCAGCACGCGCAGCAATGCGCCCACACATGACACAGCTCTCTGATCTGCATTGAGCCGAGACCTGGGCGGCTATCGAATCTCTCGCCAGAATCGATGAGCCAACGGCTCTTGATGGGGTACCTCTCCATCCGCCCTCACGGGCACCCATCATCTTGTAGAACAGAGTATTCGGCCGACGGGGCTTGCCCCGTCGGCCGAATTATTTTCCAGCCGGCGTCCGCCGCCATATCGCAGCGATTCGACCGTTGGCGAATGCACGCTGGGAGGCTATCCAGGCGGATATGCCCCTCTACACCGGAACTGGCGACGAAGGCCACACAGGACTGTTCGGCAACCGCCGCGTGCCCAAGGACGACGCCCGCATCGAAGCCTATGGCACGGTCGACGAGCTCAACTCGGTCATCGGCCTGCTTCGTACCTGGCTCGACGACAAGACAACGCCGTCTGACGAACAGCTCGCGTCGATCCAGCACGTGCTCTTCGAGATTGGAGCCGACCTAGCGACCGAAGGCGGCGAAGCATCGGTTCCGCGCGTGCAAGACGCGGTCGGCGAGCTTGAGGGATGGATCGACGCATCGGAAAAGGCACTCCCGGAGCTGCGGACGTTCGTGTTGCCAGGGGGCTCCCGCATTGGCGCGACGCTGCACCTGATGCGCACCGTCGCGCGGCGGGCAGAACGCTGCTACTGGACGCTGCATCAGGCCGTCGTCCACACCTACCCGGTCCCTGAGGTGATCGGCGTCTACCTCAACCGCCTATCGGACCTAAGCTTCTCGTGGGCGAGGCTCGCCAATCAACAGGCAGGCGTCGAGGACATCCCGTGGCAGAAGGCAGCCCCAAAGTAGCGGGGCGCGCACCACAACATCCGGCGCCGGACCGACCAGAGATCGATGCGCCAACGACGTTTGCAGGCCGCTGGCAGCAGCGGCCGAGCCCACAGGCGTCGTAGCTGCTGCTACGTCAACCGCAAGCGCTGGACTGGACTGGACTGGAGCGAGCCGAGCAGCCCAGACTCAACAGCCCAGACGCAAAGGCTAGACCGGGCCGGCGGCCGTGCGGCCGAGGCGGCACGCGCGGCGCAGCCACATCATGGCGCGCTCGACCTCGCGTGGGCCGGTGACGGGAATCTCAACAAACTCGCGCGAATGCGGGTCGCCATCATCGGGCATCCGCTTGGCGCCAATGATCTTGAGAGCTTCCGTTACCTGCGGGGGTGCGAGCTTGACGACCACACCTTTCTTGCCGAGATACGAAAACACCTGACCGCGAACGAGGAAGCAGTCCTTACTGTCCTTTTTCTCGCGGTTAACGTCCTTCCAGGCGCAGAGACGCTCAACAATCGTGGCAAGTGGATCCATTGGGGGAGACACTATAGCGCCACAAGGCCGAGAGCGCCAGAGCCGAGCCCCCAATGGAGCACCCAGCCTCATTGCGCATATACGTAATATGCGTAAAGCCTTCAAAGAAAAAGGCTTGCTCGATCCTGCGCGCGGCCACCGATCGCGGCTGAAGGCTTACCGGCGGAAGAACAAGTTCTTGGTAACCAGCCACATCATCGCTGGATACTCGTCCAACCTCCTGCGCAGGTACTCAATCGCCATATCCCAGCTCAGGGCGAACGGCACGTAGAGACGCCCCACAACTCCCTTCTCGACCAGCTCGGCAAGGAAGCGGTCGCGCGGCACCCCGTAGAGCATCTGCACCTCGAAGCGATCGGTGCCGACGCCGGTCCTGGGCACGATTTCGTCCACGAAGCGCTTCACATAGGCGACGTCGTGCGTCGCAAACTCGACGTAGTGCCCGCGCGTCAGGAGCGTCTCGGCAAACGACAGCAGCCGCTCCTTCATCTCCTTCTTGTCGGTGGTCGCGACCTCCGCTGGCTCCTGATAGATGCCGATGACGAGCCGAACGCGGATCCCCTCGGGAAGCTCGTCGAGGTCCTTTTCGGTGCGGTTCAGGCGCGTCTGCAGAACGCAGCCGACGTGGGTATGGCCCTCGGCATGCAGCTCCCGCAGCACCTCGAGGGTGAAGTCGGTCCAGTCCCGCCCTTCCATGTCGATCGACAGGTCGACGTCGGCAGCAGCCGCGCGCCCCACAATCTCACGGATCGCCTCGCGCGAACCGGCCGCATCGCCCCCCTCGTGCAGCGGCCGGGTGGTGTAGGAGGATGGCTTGAGTGACAGCGTGGGACGATCGGCATTCGGCAGCGCTGCAGCGGCGTCGACCATGTCGAGATAGGCCTGCTTGTTTTGCTGGACCTGCTCCTCTTCGCGGATGTCTTCCGCCAGCAGATCGAGCGTCGACAGCAGCTTGCGCTTGCTGCGCAGCTTGCCGACGACCTCCATCGCCTTGCCAAGCGAGTCTCCGGCGACATACGGCTTCGCAAAGAAGCGCACCAGGAAAGCGGGGATGATGCGGATCAGGGGGTTCACGGCTGCCTTGCGATCATGCCGAAGCGATCGAGTGGAGGGAAGGGCGCCGATACCAACCTCTGGTCCGGGGCGCGGGACTGGCCTCAGGTCGAAGACACCAAGACGACGATGGGATGGCTGGAATCGAATAGTCGCTGCCTTCCGGCGGCTGAGGCGAAGTCATGCGCATCACGTTCTTGCTCGAAGTAGCGGACCAGCTCTGGGGCGGCGTCAAAGTCGCGCTCGAAGACGCCAACTGGCTCAGCAGCCGGGGCCACCAAGTCACGGTAGTCAGTCGCTCCGCACCCCCCGCATGGATGCAGGTGAACTGCGGTTTCCTGCGCGTCCCCGATTTCCGGCCCGAGCACCTGCCGGATGCCGACGTGATCATCGGGACGTTTTGGAGCACCGTTCCCTGGGCCGCATCCGCCGGCCCCGGCAAGGGCATACCGGTGCACTTCTGCCAGGGCTTTGAAGGCGACAACCCGGAGAATGCGGCGGTGCGCGAGCGCATCGAGGCCGTCTACCGACTCCCCGGCATGCACCACGTCACGATCTCGCCGCACCTCACGACGCTGCTACACGAACGCTTCGGCCTGTCGGCAACCGAGCTGCGCTACGTCGTTGACCACGGTGTCCACAAGCCCGCCGAGGCACGCGCTTCCAACTCGCCTCTGCGCGTTGGGCTGGTCGGGCCGTACCAGGTCCCGTGGAAGGACCTGCAGACCGGCTACGCCGCGTGCCAACTGGCCCACAAGGCCGGCCAAGAGCTCATTCTGGTTCGCGCCAGCAACATCGAGCCGAGCCCAGAGGAGCGCAACCTGCCGTTCCCGGTCGAGTGGCACCAGACGCTGCGCCCCGATGAAATGGGCGATTTCTACCGCTCGCTCGACGTCTTTTTGGGCACGAGCCGCGGCGCCGAAGAAGGCTTCTTCTTGCCCGCGATCGAAGCGATGGCCTGCGGCGTGCCGTCGGTGCTGACCGACATCCCTTGCTTTCGCAACCACGAACGACTCGTCGGCCACGATCGCTACGCGCTGTTCGTCGAGGCCAAAGACCCCGCCGCGATGGCCGAAGCGCTGGTGCTCGCCGGCGCCCTACCCGAGATCCGATCCGCCCTTCGCGAGGCCGGCTTCGAAGTCGCCGACAAGTATCGCCTGCAAGAGCACGGCGAACAGTTCGAAGCCCTGCTCCAGCGACTTGTCGTAGACGCAGGTCCGAGCGCGGCCACACCGTCCGCGACAAGTTTGCCATCGCCGTGCGCCGTCCCGCCGCCGCCGCCCGCCCCGGAGCCGAAGCGAGAGCCGCCGCAACGGCCGAGCCTGACGCTGCCGCCCGAACCCACCGGCGACCCGGTCCTCGCTCCGCATCGCGACGCGAGCAAGCCCGCCGCCCGCAAGCCTGAGGCGAACAAGAAGCTGCGGCTCGTACCGCGCAAGACCCCACCAGCGACGCCCCCGCCAGCAGGCATTCCGCAGAAGGGCCTTCCGCAGCAGGGGATCCCGCAGCCGAACCGACCGGCAGCCGCAAGCGACGAATACGCGGACCTACAACAACTGTTGCACGAGGCAGCCGGCCGCTGCCGCGCCAGCGGCGACCACCGGCGCGCAGCACGCCTGCTCGCTGCCGAGCATTGCCTTGTGGACGCCGACGTGCACGCAGCGGAAGCCGCCGAATTGCTGCGGGCCATTGGCGACAGCCACCTTCTCGCAGGCGAAGCCGAGCGCGCCCTCGCCGTCTACGACGAACAGCTGCAGGCCGGCCTCGACGACGAAGGCACCCACACGGGCCGCGGCAACGCCCTGCACGCGTTGGGCCGCATGCACGAAGCCGCACAGGCGTTTCGCGCCGCCCTGGCCGTCGGCACCCGCACCGCCGACAGCTACAACCGCCTCGGCGTCGTGCTGTTTCAAGCCGGCGATTTGCCCGCGGCGCGACAGAGCTTCGAGCGTGCCCTCGTGCTCGATCCGGAGCACGCGGAAGCACGCGAAAACCTGCTCTCGCTGCCCGCCGCCTAAAGCCATATGCGGATCCTCTGCAACCTACCGCTCGAATGTTTCGACGATCGCGATGCGATGCGCGGCATCGAGCTGCTCACGTATGGCCCGCCCGAGCGAATGCTCGTGGACGGCGTGCACCACCGATTCGACGTCGCCTTCGATCCTTCACGGCAGACCTGGGCCGAGCTCGCTCGCGCCCTGCCAGACGGCTTCGAGCCAGACCTGGTGCTGATCTGGTGGCCGGACCAGGAGCCGATCCCCGACCAGCTCGAACACTGCCCCGTGCCGGTGGTCGGCATCATCTCTGACTACAATCTGACGCTGCCCCACATCGTCGGACTGTGGCCCTACTTCGACACGCTGCTGTGCGACAAGCGCGGCGTCGAGCTGTTCCAGCGCCTGTCGTTTGCCGACGTGCAGCATTGGTGCCAGTTCGCGCACAAGCGTCCTACGCATCGCATCTACCCCGAAATCGGCGAACGCGACATCGACCTTGGCTTCGCCGGCAACCTAAACCCCGTCGTGCAGCGCGAACGAGGCCCATGGCTCGAACGCCTACGCGCGCTCTCGGCGCACGGCCCGCGCATCGAGGTCACCAGCGGCATTGCCGGGGCAGACTACGGCCGCTTCCTCAATCGCTGCCGGATCGGCTTCAACCGCAGCATCCGCGGCGAAATGAACCTGCGCGGTTTCGAAGTGCCAGCCTGTGGCGCGCTGCTGCTGATGGAGCGTGACAATGCCGAGGTGCGCGACTGGTTTGTGCCCGAGCAAGAGTGCGTGCTCTACGACGAGCAAGACTTCGAAGACGTCGTCGAGCGGCTGCTGAAGGACCCTGCGCGCACCGCCGAGATCGCGGCGGCCGGCCACCGACGCGTGCAGGAGCACCGGCTCGGCAACCGCCTGCACGAACTCTCGCGCTTCGCCAAAGGGCCGCTGCGCCGCCCGGACGCCGAACCCGTCGACCTGCTGCTCGGACGCGGCATGGCGATGCTGCCGACCTGGGCCGATGGCCACGCGGCGCTGCGCGCAGCCAAGCGCGCCCATGACGCCGCCCCCGACGATCCTCGCACGCTCAACCTGCTCGGCATGGCCGTGCTGCGCGCTCGCGGCGCCGACGGCGCGGAATCCGCCTTTGCGCTCTGGCGCCGCGCAGCCGAAGCTTCGCAAAACTACGTGCCGGCTGCCGTCAACCTGGCCACGCTCGCACGCCACATGGGCCACGGCAAGCTGATCGAAGCAACCGACCGTGAACGCGCGAGACGACTTGCCGTAGCACCCGAATGGCCGGCACTCGACGGCCCGATGCTGCCCTTCGGCTTTGACGCAACGGCGATCGATCGATCGCTGGCGCTGCAGCGCGCGGTGCGCAGCAGCAGCCCGCATTCGTTTGCCGACCAGCTGCGCTGCTGACGCGTTTTCAGAGAATGTCGAGGATGCCGGTCGAGCCGTTGGTCAAGGTATCCACAGTCGCCATGTAGTTCATGCCGACGGCGATACGGGTGCTCCACGGCATCTCATCCTTGTCGGCGATGCCGCCGAGCGCCGCCGCGCAGAATGCGCGCGCCATCTTCGGACGCGCCTTGTCCCCGATGGCCTTGATCAAGGGCTCGACGGTGGTCTCGTCGCCGACCAGCGACAGCGCGTTCGCGATGGCCGCAAGCTCCGCCACGCTGTCCGACTTTTCGAGCAGCCCGATCAACTTCGGCATCAGCTTCGGCGTGTGTAGGCGCGCCAGGCCAAGCGCCGCTTGCTGCACGATAAACGGCTCGCGGCGACGCTGATCGAGCAAGCGCAGCATGCGATCGATCGCGATCCGCGACTCGATCAGCGACAGACCGATGCAGCTGTAGCCGATCAGCTGCCAGCGACGAAAGGACGAGTCGAGCAACGGCAGCAGCTCGACCTCCGCTTCGGTCAGCCCGGTCAGGCCAACGGCCAGCGCAAACGCAGCCTTCGGATCGTCCGCCTCGCGGTCGACAAACTCGTCGTAGATCCGTTCTGCAATGGTGCGATCCACCGCGCCGGTCGCGAGACGGTGGTCACGCGCAATGAGCCCGAGCGACATGGCGATCCAAGGCCGTTCGATGTTGCCGTTGGCGGCCGGCCACAGCTTGAGCAGGACCTCGCGGTTGTGCTTGCCGCCGATTCGTCCGAGGGCCATCACCGAGAAGTGCCGGGCGAGCTGGTCCGTGCCGTTTTTGTAGTGATCGACGAGCGCCGCGCAGATCGCGGCATCGTCTTCGTGCTGCTCCGGGGGCAGGCACATGGTGCCGAGCGCCATCGCCGCCGATTGGCGAATGGCTTGGTGCACGCGCCGCTTGCCGGTGAGAACCCGCAGCATGCGGCCCTTGGCCGCCTCGTGCTCGCTGCTCGCGCCGCGGCCCAGCAGCCGCGCAATCGCAATCGGCACGTGCGCCTGCACCAGCTGGTCGCCGCGGCCCATGTCGCGTTCGAAGTACTTCCACAGCTCCGCGGCCGTGCGCCAGAGCAGCATCTTGTTGGCGCCTGACTCCTGCTCGCCGAGCAGACCAAGCCCCTGGATGAGCCCAACACGAAGGTCGCGGCTCTTGTTTTTGTCGTCGAGCAACTGCTCCAGCAGAACGTCGTGCACGCGGCGCTTGTCCTCCGGCTTCTTGGCCCGAGACGCGATCAGGCCAAGCCCCCAAGCGGCAAACGTGCGGGTCCGGTCATCGACCGAGCCTTTGCGCAGCTTGCGACCGGCTCGGGTGTCCGCGACGAGCGCCGCCAGGATTTCGATGCCGCCGAGCTGGCCAGAGATGCCGATGGCGAGCGCCGCCGACTCGCGCACCTCTTGGTTGCCGTCCGACAGACGAGCGGACAGCAGCTCCAGCAGCGGGCGACCCTTGGGACCGCGCCCGAGTTTCCCCAGCGCGATCATGGCCGCTGTCGAGATGTCACGGTTGTCCGTCGACTCGAGCGCATCGGCCAACGCTTCCGCAATCCGGTCTCGCGCAGCTGGAGGCAGACCGTCCGGGGGCGGCGAGGCCACCGGCCCCCGCGTCGAGCCAAGGTAGAAGTCGTCGCCGCCCGTCGGCACGCGCGGCGCCCAATCGCTAGCCTGCAGCAGCGGATTCTTGCTGTACTCCCACCAGACCTGCCAGCTGGTTCCGTCGATGACCGCCGGCCGGGCCCCCGTCGTCGGCCCGCCACTACCGGCCGGCCCGCCAGGAACCCCCGCGCTACCAGGCGGGGCCGGCGGGGCGTTCCAGCCACCCCGATACATACCTCCGTGTGCCTGCGCCAGCGCAGCCAGCAGCATCACCGCAGAGGCCAGCGAAAGACTGCGAGCGAGATCGGACGTCAGGTGTCGAAGCGCCATAGCGTCTGTGATAGTACGCCGGCGGCAGAGGCGTAACTCGAAATCGTGCGATTTCGCACGGCGCGGGGTCTGCCGGACGGCCGGGCCGCTTGCCGACAGCGCATACTCAGCCCTGCGCCGTGGCGACCTCACCCGCCTCCCCGAGCTCCGGCGGCATGTCTTCGGCGAGCGCCGTCGCCTTGACCGTGAGGTCGTCAAGATCCGCGGCATCCCACAGGATGTCGGCAAACCGCACGTGCAGCTCCTTGCGCGGATCGCGCAGCAAACGCTCGAGCAGCGACAGCTCGCCTTCGTCGTCGGGCATGCGAGTCTGGATCAGCGGGTGCTCGCGGCTCGCCTCCTGCCAGTGCTCGCTCGACAGCGGTCGGTAGCGGCAGAAGAAGCCCAGGTGCCACGGCAAGAACCGCATGGTCCGCTCGCGCCCCTTGTCGTCGTCGCGGAAGTGCTCCTTGAGCTTGCGGGCAAAGTCGAGGTAGACGCCGAGGCGCTCGCGGGCATCGGGCTCCCACGCGCGCTTCTCCGTGATCTCTCGGAAGATCCACGGTTTGATCAGCGCGCCGCGCCCAATCATCACGGACGCACAGCCGCTCTCCTGCCAGCGCCGATGCGTTTCGAACCACGTCAACAAATCGCCGTTGCCGATCACGGGCACGCCACGGTCTGCCGACACGCGCGCGATCGCTTCCCAGTCGGCGGCGCGTGAATAGCGCTGCTCGCGGGTTCGGCCGTGGATGCCAATCGCGGCAGCGCCAGCCTCTTCGCAAACGCGCGCGACTTCGTCGACGTTTTCTTCGCCCTCGGCCCAGCCCAGGCGCAGCTTGACGGTCACCGGCACCGGAATGCCCGCCACCATCTCTTCGACAAGCTTGGCCAGCTTGTTGGGCTTTTGCAGCAGCGTAGCGCCCATGCGCCGCCGAACGACGTCGTGGATCGGGCAGCCGCAGTTGAGATCGACCCAGAGCGCGCCGCGCTCGGCCGCCGCAATGCCCGCCTTGATGGCATCGTCCGCACGTGAGGCCGCGATCTGGGCGCCAAAGCAGCCCTCATCGTCGTGCTTGCGCAGCAGCGCCAGCTCGCTCTTGCTGCGCTTCTTGACCTGGTAGGCGTAGGCCATCTCCCCCATCGTGACCTCACCTCCGTGCTCAAGGCAGAGTCGACGGAAGGGCAAGTTGCCCCCTTTGGTCAGCGGGGCAAGGAACACACGACCGGCAAAGTCCATCACCGCACCATGCGGCTAGGCGGCCGGCGAATCCACCTGCCGGCTGCTCGCGGAGCAGGCCGCCCCCGCGGAAGCACCCCACGGCAGATCGACCGGCCAAAATGACTTACCGCTCACCGATACGCAACGGCCGGCACCACGGCGCGCAAGCCACCGGGTATGATTCCTGGGCCTCCTCGGATCGCTCCCATGCAAACATCCTTCGCCCTTGGCGCCGGTGTGCTGCTAACGACAGCCGCCTTCGTTCTCCGCCCATCAGACTCCGGCACGCTCGCGGACGGAACGCCGGCGACTCCCCCGATGCAGGCGCTCGAGCCGGTCATCCTGCCGGCGCCCCCACCACCACAGGCCGACGGCCACTACGTGCTCGTCGTCGAAGGCGACCGGAACCAGCTCGACGTCACCTTCGCCAGCCGCAAAACAGCACCTTGGGGCGGCGTTCCAAAGGGCTTTGCCGGCAGCGGCTGGGCCATGCGCGTAACCGACGCAGAGGGCAACGAGATCTGCTCCGTGCCGCTCGACATGCGACCGTTCGCGACCAGTGAGCGCGCCCTCGGCCAACCCGTTCAGGTGCGCGGCTGCGTTCTCGTCGACAGCAAGATTGGCATGTTGGTCAGCGTGCCGGCATACGACACGGCCACCAACTACGAGTTTTTGCGTCCTGCCGATGCCGGCGGCGACCAGCAGACAACAATCATCGGCTCCGTCAGCGGCGCCAACGTTCGTGAGCTCGCGGGAGAAGAACGATGAATCCTATCGCTACGACTCTGCGTGCGGCCTTTCAGAACTCGACTGCGCTGGCACCTGCGACCCTGATGTGCGCAGCGCTGCTGCCGCTCGGCGCACGCTCACTGGCGGCGCAGACGGTCACGACCGTCATCAGCAGCGGCACCACGCAAAGCCGCTACGACCTCGTCATCCTTGGCGATGGCTACCAAGCGAGCGAGCAGAACAAGTTCGACCAAGACGTGCAGACGTTTTTGACGGGGCTTTTTCAAAAGTCTCCGTTCAACGTATTTTCTGACTACTACAACGTACACACGGTATTCCGCGCAAGCCAAGAAAGCGGCGCCGACAAGCCCGACGAAAACCCGCCGACGTTCGTCAACACCGCCTACGACGCGAGCTACAACATCGGCGGCACCGCACGCTGCCTCTACATTCAAAACACGTCGCAGGCGCTCGCCGACGCGGCCCTTGCGCCGGCAACCGAAGGGCGTGTCCTGGTGATGGTCAACGACACTCGCTACGGCGGCTGCGCGTCTACGTTCGCCGTCAGCTACACCGGCTCGTCGATGACGGAAGTCCAGGCGCACGAACTCGGCCACAGCGTCGGTGCGCTGGCCGACGAATACGAATACGCCGGCCAGACCTACACCGGCCCGGAGCCGACATCGGTCAACGTCACGACTTCGCCCGTCGGCCAAAAGTGGGCTGCCTGGCACGGCGTCAACGGCATCAGCGCCTTCGAAGGCGCTCGCTACAACGAGTTTGGCCTATGGCGGCCACGCATCAACTGCCTGATGCGGAGCCTCAACCAGGTGCTGTGCCGCGTCTGCCAAGAGAATCTGGTCAAGGTGACCAACTCATTTGCCGACGTGATTACGCAAACGACGCCGCCAACGACGGCTGCCGTGACGGTGTCCGTCCCGGCCACCCAGCAGTTTTCGTTTCAACACTTCGTCCCGGCGGTCAACTCGCCGAGTGTCGAGTGGCTGATCGACGGCACCGTTCAGGCAAACGCAACCGGCACGTCGTTCTCCCTCGACTCCACACAAATCGCGCTCGGCAGCCATACGGTCGAAGCGCGCATCACGGACAACAGCGACCGGGTGCGAACCGACCCCAACAACGTGATGCGTGAAACACGCACATGGCAGGTCCAGATCAGCGATCCGAACGCGGCACAGCTTCGCATGCCGGATATGACGACCAGCCTCACGCTGGCTACGCCTGGAGCGCAGGCGAGCTACACGCCGACGATCGTCAACGATGGCCCAGCGAACGCGGGCCCCTTTGTCGTTGAGCTGTTCTTGTCAACACAGAACACATGGACGGTGCAAGACACGCTGCTGGCCCGCTACGAAGTCACGGGACTCGCAGCGAACCAGCAGGTCTCGCCGACGATCCAGACGCAGCTGCCGTGGTCGCTGCCGCTGCAGGTTGGCTTTGTGCACGCCGTCGTCGACCGCGCCGACACGGTGCTCGAAAGCGATGAGAACGACAACTCGATTGCCCGCGTCGTGATTGGCACAGCCGGTCCCTGCACGACGGGTCTTGAGTTTCAGGACCAAGAGGTGATGCCGTTTTCCGGCTCGATCTCCATCGCAGCCGGCGGCACGCTGCACCCGACGGTGGTTGCTCCGTGCGCGGACCCCGCCGCCACGAGCTACCTGATCGCGTGGGGTGGTTCGGGCACGACGCCGGGCATCACGCTGTCGCCTGGGGTCACGCTGCCGCTCAACTTCGACCCTTTGACCCAGATCGGCCTCGACGGACTCAACGGGCCGGTGTTCGGCAGCTTCCTTGGCGTTCTCAATGCTGCAGGTGTCGGTCAGGCTCAGTTTTCGCTGCCGGCTGGCGCCAGTGTTGCCGCCGGCACAACCCACTTCGCCGCGGTCTTGCTCGGCGCGACCACGCTGTTTGAAGCGGTAAGCCCACCCGTCGAGCTGACGCTCTTGCCCTAGGCCGCGCGGGCACGCGAGCGCGCGCCGCCAGCGCCAGCCGCACCGCGCGCCTGTTTTTCGCTTCCACGCATTTACGGAGTGCGCCGGCAACGGACGTCGACGGGCTGCGCTTGGCGGCGCCGGCCGCGCTCGCCCGCGGGGCCCCGGCAGCATGGCAAAATGCCCGACGGATTCCCCGTCGGGCCGGCCACTACCGGCCGCGCCGGGCTCTCGCCGAGAGACCCTCGCCGGCGCTGACCCCACCCCTTCCCGCAGAACATCCGGCGCAACCACCGGAAGCTTCTGGCCTTGCCGCTCCGCGGCTCGAATGATTCCCAACCTCGCGCTCCACTCCGGAGCCACGATGGAGACCCATATGTCGATTGCACGCACGCTGTCCCTCGCCGCTGTCCTCAGCGCTCCTCTCTTCGCCCAGGACGCCCAAAAGCACCTTCTGCGCTATCGCTTTCAGGCCGGCCAAACGTGGGACGTCTTGATCGAGCAAGAGATGAAGATGGCCATGGACATGGGCGGCCAAGCCATGAACACCACGATGCTGATGAGCATGTTCACGGCCAACAAGGTCGCGAAGGTGGAAGACGGCAAGGCCTCGCTCGAGCAAAAGATCACTCGGATCAAGGCCAAGATGGACATGGGCATCATGAACGTCGACTTCGACAGCGCAGACCCCGACTCCGATGCTGGCATGATGGGCCCGCTTGCGGACCTCGTGGACAGCGTCGCCAAGGTATCGCTGACGGCCAACGGCAAGATGGGCGATGTCAAGCTGTCCGACGCCCTCAAGGACCAAATGGCGCAGTCGGGCATGGACCTCAAGCAGATGATGTCGCAAGCCTCGGTCGAACTGCCCGAGAAGCCCATCGCCATCGGCGAGTCCTGGACCACGAAGTCCACCGTGAAGCTTGGCCAGATGGGCGAAACGACTTCTGAGGTCGTCAACAAGCTGATCTCCGTCGACAACGACTACTTCGTGCTTGAGCAAACCGTCAAGGTCGACACCTCGGAGACGGAAATGCCCGGCGGCATGGAGCTCGAAGACCTGACGATGAAGGGCACCAACAAGATCAGCTTCGCCACGGGCATGTCGCGCGAAATGAACATGCTCACCAAGATGGCGATGAGCGGTCAGGCCGACATGGAAATGGAAATGAAGATGACCATGAAGCCGGCGCCAAAGAAGAAGGCCAAGAAGGACGCCGAAGAGGCAGTCAAGGAAGAGGTCGTCAAGACGGAGACCGTCAAGGAGACGGCTGGCGCCGGTAAGTAGGCCCAGCCCCTATCCGCAGCCTCGCAAAGCCGGGGCTAGCAGCGACGCAGAAAGCCGACCGGGTCGCCGACCACGGCAGTCTCCACCAGCTCTTCGTCCGCCTGCAGCTCGAAGCCGCCGTGCTCGGCTTGCTCGAGAAACCACGACACTTCTTCGGGGGTCGTCGTGAGCCATGCGCTCGGCGCTAGCCGCTCGGCGAGCGCTTCCGCGAGCAGGCGAGCATCCTCGCGCTCGGCGCCGAACTGCTCAAGGTCGACCTGCACGGGCGGCAGCCGGCCGTACGCCACGCCACTCAGCGTCGGCCAGGTCTCAGGATCGGTGAACACGCTGATGCAGCCAACGTGGTCAAACTCCTCGGGCGGGACATCGCGGGCGTCGACCGGCTGGTAGCAAATCCCAAGCTCCGGCTCGGCGGCGGCAAACGCGTCATTGAGGATCCGACACTCCTCCTCATTGGGGTTGACGACCACGAGCCGACGCCCCAGGCGCAGCGCTTCCGCCACGAGCACCGGAACTTCCGCAACGCCCGCGCCACACCAAAACGACGCGCCCGCCAAGGTGAGGCGATGGCCCAGCTCTTCGGCCAGCTTGGCCCCCAGCCGCCGCAGGTCGGCCAGACGCGCATCCCAGTGCGCCTCACCATCTTCGTGAAAGTAGATCGCGCCGAGAGCTGCCCAGTCGACCTGCTCCAGCACGCGATCGCTGGCCGCGCGGCACTCGGACCATGCTGCCGCGTTCGAACTCAAGAAGCGCTCCCGAGCTCCCCGAGCCCTTTGAGCATCGGCCACGCAAAAATTCCGGTCCGATGCCCATCGCTCCACGTGAACGACAGCCCGTAGCGACCGACCAGCTCAGCGCTGAGCAGGTGGATCGTCTCCTCGACCGTTTTTGGATCGAGTAGCGCCCTGCCGGTGTGCTCGTCGATGCAGCTCGCACAGGGGCAAGCCAGCCGCAGGTCGCGCGCTTGGTAGTCGGAAATCGCCCCGTCTTTCCACTCAATGCGGAACTGGAACGGGGTCATGAGGTCGGCCTTCTTGGGCTGAGGCTGCTGCGGTTGCTGGGGAGCGTTCATGGGTGGAATGACGAAGCCGCTTGCGCATGCCGGCAGGATCCCGGACAAGATCTGCATGCGGCTCGGTGGCCTCATTCTGGCAGGTGGACGAAGCCGACGCATGGGTCGTCCAAAAGAGGCGCTCCCGATCGGCGACACCACGCTACTCGGCTGGCAGTGCCGCAGCTTGACGAACTGCACGGACGACGTGGTCGTTTTGGCCCGAAGCACCGACCAGACCCTGCCGCGATTGCCCTCCAGCGTGCACATCTGCTTCGACGCCGATGCCGACGAAGGGCCGCTGATGGCCCTTGCGAGCGGCCTTGCCTTCCTGCAGCGACACCTTGGCTACAGCGACGACGACGCGGCCATGATGACCGGCTGCGACCAGCCATTCCTGACGCCCGAGCTGGTTCGCTGGCTGAGCGAACAGCTCGAGGGCCACGACCTGGTCATGCCGCGCAGCCGCGACAAGCTGCAGCCGCTGACGGCCGTGTATTCGCTGCGCGTCGCCCCGGCCGCCGAAGCGCTGCTGGCCGAGGGGCATCGGCGACCGCGCGACCTTGCCGCACGGGTCCGCCGGCCGCGCATCATCGAAGAGCCCGCGATGCGCCGCCTCGACCCCGAACTGCGCTGCCTGTCCAACCTCAACCACTACGAAGACTACCTACGAGCGCGCAAGCAGCTCGAGCAACAGCCGTGAGCGATCGCCCAGCAGATTCAACGGATAGACCCGAGACGCCGCCTTCGCCCGGACGCTGCTACGACTGCCTGCGGCCGCAGTCGATGTGCTACTGCGCGCAGCTGCCAACCGTCCCGACGCGCACCGGCATCATCGTGCTGCAGCATCCACACGAACGCACGCACCCGTTCGGCACCGCACGACTTGTCCGCCTCTGCATGCCAAACGCTTCGGTTCACGTGCCGATCCCTGGCTTCACGGGGACGCTCGAGCACAAGCTCACGGTGCCCGACGACGCCGCCGTGCTCTTTCCCCACCCCAACGCGCCCGACCTCGCCGAGCTCCCGCCTGCCAAACGCCCATCGACGCTGATCGCCATCGACGGCACCTGGTCGCACGCCAAGCGGCTCTACCGCGAGAACCCGTGGCTCCATACGCGCCCGCACGTGCGGCTGCAGCCCGCGGAGCCAAGCCGCTATCGGATTCGTAAGGAGCCGCAGCCGGACTACATCTCAACGCTCGAGGCCATCGTGGCCGCGCTCCGCATCATCGAGCCCGACAACGACAAACTCGACGACATGCTGGCGGCCTTCGACCGCATGATCGATATCCAGATCGCGCACCGATCGAGCCGGGTCATGCACCGCTTTCGGGTGCGCAAGCCACGCGAGTCGCGCGCGCTCTCGCCGTTGCTCGGCGACCCGCGCATGGTTGTCGTCTACGCCGAAGCACGCCGCCCGAGCGAAGGTCTCGAAGAGCACTCCCAGCTGCTGCACTGGGTCGCGTGCCGAATCCGCGACGAGGCTACGTTTGAGGCCTTCATCAAACCGCTCGACGGGGGCCCGAACGATGCCCACCTTCGCCATCTACAGCTCGAGCGCACGGACCTCGACCGTGGCGAGACACTTGATCAGGTGCAGGCGCGGTTCGCCAACTTCGTCGAAGAAGGTGCACCGATCGCCGCCTGGACCGGCACCACGCTCGGCTGGGGGAAAGCGATTCTGCCGCAGGGGAGCCCGACCGTGCTGATGAAGTCGAGCTACTGCAACGCCCGGCAGCAACGCGCTGGATTCCTCGAGGACATCGTCGAGCGGGAGGGCTTTACGCCGCTATCCGCAGGGCTTACCGGACGCGCAGGCGCTCGCCTCGGCAACGCCTTCGCCGTCGCCCGATGGCTACACCAGCAGCAGCTCGCGGCGCGAACAACAGCAGAGTAGGGCAGGACCAGCCATGCGATAGGCCTACTGGTTCTCGTTGATGACCGTCGTAGCGCCGCCCTTGACCGTGCGGTCGGCGTCCACCCAGCTATTGAGCACGATGCCGGTGGCCGGGTCGGCCAAGCGATTGGCCAGCGTCGATCCTAGCGGCCCCGCCATGCCCGGGTTCACCGCTCCATCGCGGCGCAGCGGCCCGATGAACGGCTGGTTCATCGCAACGCTCGACGAGCCGTTGCTCACTCCGTCCGTCTCGACGACACGGTCCAAGTCGTAGCGAACGTCGTTCGGATCAAAGTAGGTGTCGGGCGCTACGCCACCGCTGCCGTAGCGGTTCGGGTTGTCATCGAGCGGGTTCTGCGCCGCCCCATTCTCGTCAAACAGGTAGAGCCCTGTGCCGAGGCCCGCGACCATGTGCACAAAGAACGGTGAATCGAGCTGATTGCCCGGATTCTGCCCGATGTGCTGCTTGAGCAAGTTGTAGTCGAGGCTGCCGTAGTCGCGTGTCGTCAGCGCCGTCCGGAAGGCGTTGTACTGCGCGCCAAAGTTGCCGATGCCGTCGTCCGTCAGGTGGCAGGCGACGCAGTAGCGCGGTCCTTCGTTGGTCGACGAAACCCGACCCCGGATCGAGTGCGCCATCAGCGCGTTGTGGCCGAGCGACGGCGTGACCCGCGATGGGTTGGCGCCCTGCGCCTTGCGGTCGCTGAACGCAAACACCGGCGTGCGATCGCCGTTGAGGTCGCGGTAGCGGAAAAACACCTTCGTGTTGGCAGCCGTCGTCCGGATGTCGTTGTCGGGGCCGATGCCCAGCGTAAACGGAATCGGCGACTGGTAGACAAACTCCGCAAACCGCTCGCGGAACGAAATCCGTTCGCCGGTGATGTTGCTGAAGTTGTTGCCCTCGTTGTATTCCCCTTCGAGGTGGCAGCCGATGCATGCGTTGCTCCACGAGCTGTGGCAAGCCGCGCACTGCATCGAGTCCATGTGGCTAAAGCCCGCGTGCGGCCCACCGGTTTGCTGCGGCCCGATGCCGGTCGTGGCAACATCGTCGTCTCGCCCCATGGCAAACGAACCGTGCTGCGTGTAGATCGGCTGCTCGGTCTCCGGGTTGACGCGCCCGTTGTTGACGATGACGTCGTACGTCTGCGAGACGTAGTGACGGCGCCCGTCAACCTTGCTCGTCAGCCAGTAGTTGCCGCTGCCGTCGACTTCCACGTGGCGGATCGGATTGCCGGCGCTATCGACCGCGAGCGTGACCTGCTCGCCGCTGTAGTTTTCACCAACCGTCGTCGGCGCATAGGCCGTTGCCGAACCGTGGCAGTCTTCGCAGCGAATGGTGACGGCGTGCGTCATGCGGCTGACAATGTCGCCGTTGTTGGGAGCGTTGACATCGCCGTGCAGATCCACCGATCCGTGGCAGTCGACGCAGCCCATGCCGGCGTCATAGTGCACGTCGGCCGGCGTATCGTCTCGGCCGTCGCCGTCGTAGTCCTCCATCAGCAAGTACTGACGGTGGTTGCGCCCATTGAACGTGTTGTTGTCGACGACCGGATCAAACAGGCGCTCATCGTTGCGCGTCGTTTCGAAGTCGACCGGATTGGCGGGATACTGGAAACCCCGGCGCACGTCTTCGTTTTGATCGAGGCGGATGCCCCAATACTGCATGACCGTGCGGTTGCTTCCCTGGTGGCAGCCCGCGCACGTGTAGTCGTCGATGCCTTCGACCGTCGTGCCGTTGTCCAGCGTGCGCGCTACCGAGCGGATGCGGTGGCTGCGCACGTGAGCGCGCTCCGGATCATCAATCTGGTCCGGGTCCTCTGGCTCAAAGCGCGGCACGTTCGGATCTTGGCTGCCCGTGCGGCCGTCCAGGCTGTAGGGCATGTGGCACGCAGCACAGCCCGAAGGCCGAAAGTCGCCGTAGCGGTTGTTCGCACCGCTGCTGCCGAGGTGGCAGTCGCCGCACGTAAACGCAACCTGCTCTTGGTAGAGCTTGCTGAGTCGCGAGTTGCTGACGATCGTGCCGTCGGCGTTGATGTCGCCGACCAGGTTGGCCGCCGTAAAGTCCTCGTTGCGGAACAGAAAGTCCGGCCCCTGGTCTTCACGCGAGCTCCATACCGGCGCCTCGAGCAGCTGACCGATGCGTCCATCATTGTTCGGATCGTGCACGTGGCTCGGGTCCACGGCGGCACGCCAGGCATAGTCGGCCGCCGTATCCTCGAAGAGGTTCTGGTGCGCGGCGATCGCGTTGGCCATGCCAACAGCGAAGAATGCGCCCGAGAAAATGCCCATCTCGGTGCCGATCGGCGCGCGGCTCATCGCCGTCGCGTGCGGCTGGTGGCACTCGCCACAGCCGCGGCCAAGCTGCGTGATGCGCAAATCACTCGGGTTCAAAAACTGCAGGTACTGCAGCCCCGTGTAGGTCACGCCGTCGACTTCGTAGTCCTCAAGCTTGTCGATACCGGCCAGCGTCAGCTTGTTGAACCACGCCTGCGCGTTGCGGTCCTGGAAGTCGCGATCGCCGATATCAGGCGGCGGCGGCACGTGGCTCGTTTCGACGGTTGTGCCGTCTGGGTTGCCGCCGTGGCACGCCGTGCACTGCAGCAGCTCGCCATCACCCGGAAACGGGTGTGGGTTCTCGAGCCCCGGCCCCGCGTAGTCATCGTGCTGCGAGCCGTTGTGGCAGCTCATGCACGACTCGGCCGTGCGCGCAGTCGCCGCTCGCCCTTCCTGGTCGACACAGGCCGCCGGAAACAGGGACAGCAGCGCCACCGCTCCGGCCATGGCCAGAGCCGCAGTGCGCGCATAGATCTTTCCTAGGTGAGAATGCATGGACGGACCGCTCCTCCTGGAGGTCCCGTTCCTTCCGAGTGGTGCGGCTATCGACATGCTGTTGTCATTCCGTAAGCGAGGCGTCTCGCGCTGAGACGCGACGCAGGTGTTCGATCGAGATTCATCGCACGACCGCCGGACGCCACGCCGTTGGCGTATGGCAGCGATCGCACGGCAACTGGGTCCACCCCAGTCCTTGGTGGGGCGGATTCTCCGTCCGAACCGCCTCACTGAGATGGCAACTCGAACAGTCAGGATCCGTCGGCCGGAAGTTTTGCACCGTCGCGCCCGCATGGCATCGATGACACGCGACCTGCATGTGTGCACCGATCAACGGCAGCCGCGTATGGATGTGAGCAACGCGCGTGTTCGGCACATGCCAGAGACGCTGGTCGTGACAGCGACGGCAGTCCTTGCCGAGTTCGCCGTAGTGCACGTCTTCGTGGCAGCCCGCACACCCCTGCGCACGGAAGGTCGCCACGGGACCCCGGTCGTTGTGGCAGCGCAAGCAGCTCGCTTCGTTGTGAGCGCCCTCGAGAATCACTCCCGTTCGCGCGCCGTGGTCAAAACGAAAGTCCTCAACCAAACGGTTCCACGAGGACCCAACATGGCAAAGCGAACAGTCTTCAGGGAACGACTCGTGCGGCACAACTTTGCCGAACTCGGACCACCAACGGTGGAGCTCGGCACGCCGCGGGGTCGCGACCGTGCATGCAACGATGGCTGCTAGGGGAAGCAGCCACGCGATAGCGCGAAGCAGACGAGGATGGGGGTTGATCATGGCGATCCTCAGAAGAGCCTCTGCAGGTAGATGCCGAGCGCGAACGAGGCTTCCTCGTCCCACAGCGTGGCATCGAAGTTGAAACTGGCGTCCCAGCCGCTGCCCAGGTCGGTTGTTACCAAGGCGCCAAGGCGGTGCTGCAGCAAGTCGTTGAAGCGATTGGGGCGATCATCGAAGTGCGCGAAGCCAAGTTCGTAGAGCAGATCCAGCCGACCAAAGTCGTAGGTACCGCCGTGCTCCAAGCGCACGCCGCTGACACTGCTGGTCAGTGCTTCGATGTGGTAGGCAGCGAGCCCCGTACGGGCCCCGCCACCTTCCGCATGCTCGAACCAGTGCAGGCCGAGTTCACCCGCACCGCCCTCACCTTCTTCGTCGACCCAGCCGGTCCACCGCGTAAACCACTGGGTCTTTTCCCCGGAGTGCCACCAGAGGCGCGCCGACGCGCGATCGACGTGCGCACCCGCCAGCGTTTGCGGCAGCAGCGTTTGCTGGTTCTCCTGACGACGAAGCTCGGGGTACTCTTCACGGTCGTAGAACAGCTCCACGCCGCCCTCGCCTTTGACGCGACGGCTCGCGAACAGGTTGGCCCGCGTCACCTCAACGCTCTCGTCCTTGATGACATCGTCGTTGTCGTAGATGTCGACCCAGATCGAAGATGACACGTCCCAGCCGTTTTCCGGCAGGAAGCGCGCCTTGAGCAAGAAGAGGTCGCGATCGCCTTCAAGCCGGTGCCAGGTCTTTTGATACGCCAGCGCATACGTCACACGCTCGCCGACATCCTGGTTCCATACGTACCAAGCCGAGACGGCAAGGTCCGCAAACGACTCGAGGTCATCGTCGAGCTCCGGCAGGTATCCGAGGTTGACGCCGAAGCGATCACCGTTCTCCTGCCGGTAGCCGACCTCGATGCCGTCGAGCAAGCCGAACTCCGGCACATCGCGCTGCAGGAAACGCCCCATCTGCAAGCGCCAGGGCTCGAAGCGGTTGCCGCCCCGTTCGTAGCTCAGCTCGTAGATGCGCAGGTCGTTGCCGGCGTTCCCCGAGAATTCCGTACTCCGCACAAACTCGCCATGAAAGCGCAGCGTGCCGCCCTTGCCTTCCACGTTGTTGATGTCGAAGTCCGCACCTGCCACCAGGAAAGACTGCGAAAACGAATCCAGCGTGCGAACCAGGTTGCCGCGACCGTAGAGACGACCGTGCACACGACTCTCGCGCTCTTCTGGACGCGGCGCCCGACGTCGCCCGAGCAGCGGCATGCCAACCTGCCACTCGTCACCGTCGTCCGCGGCCTCGCCCCCAGATTGCGACGGCGGCTCGCCAGCGCCGGTAGAATCAGAAGTCGGCCCCTCTTCTGCCGGATTCTCTTCTCCGGGGCGAGCAGGCTGCGGCTTGGCCGGCTCTAGCCGCACGCGCGGCACCAGAGCATGACCACGCGTGCCGGCTGGAACATTCGCCTTGGGGTCGAGCAGCTGCACCAACGCAGTACGCGAGTCCACCTGCACGACCCGCCCCGTTTGCGCCTGGCCGCCACGTGGCTCCAAGACGACACGATCGTCGACCTGCACCTTGTCGCGAGAGCCGCGATCGACCACGACCTGCCCGGCAGGTCGAACCGCCGCAACGCGCAAACGCACCTGTGCAAACGTCCCTGTTCCCGCAGGACCTTGCTGCGCAGCAAGCGATCCAGCGAGACCAAGCAGCGCCAGCTGCGCATGAAGGAATCTATATCTCATCGCCTTCGACGCCGGCGCGGCGCCCCTCCCTCTTCCCGACCGTGGCAGTCGACACACTTGGTCGGCAGCGGTTTGTAGCGAACGAACGTCTCGCCCTGCGCGGTCTCCTGCTTGTGGCACAGCGCGCACGCAACCTTGCGGTGCTGGTCGCCGAGCTGAAAACGCGAGTCGAGGTTGTGACGAAAGGACAGCGTCGCAAACGTGTTGACGCTCTTGTGGCAACGCGTGCAGTCGGTCTTGCCAAAGCGCGCGAACTGATCGCGGTGTGGGTCCGTATGGCAATCGGCGCACTCTTGCCCCTTGGCGCGAGACCACGTGCGGCCGCTGGCATCCGGCTGTGAGAGCGGCTCATGGCAGGCGGCGCAGTCGAGGTCCGCGTGTTTGCCAAACAGCTCGAAGCCCGTGAACGCCGTGTGGTCAAAGCCATGCGGCAGCGCGCGAAACGATGAAGTGTTGTGGCAGCGCAGGCAGCCGACGCGACCGTCAACTTCTTGCGCCACGCCTTCACGCGCAAACTGCCCTTCGTGCGGATCACCGTGGCAGCGCTGGCACCCAACCCCCGTCGTCGCACCGCTGTGCTCAGGGATCCGACCGAAGCGTCGCCCGAGCCCGTCGGGTTCGGCGGTGCGCGCATGGCAATCCGTGCAGTCGATTTGGCCGTGAGCGCCATCAAGGTGAAAGCCCGTCCAGTCGCGATGATCAAAGCGCTCGTGGTCGATCGCCGCCCACGCATCGGTCCCGTGGCAAACCGCGCAGGCGCCGCGGGGCGAAGCCTCAAGCTCGACTTGCTTGTGAGCGAACGCACCCATGTGGGCATCGTCGTGGCATTGGTCGCACTGGTTGGGCGTGCCGCGAAAGACCCGCGCATGCCGTTCGGAGGCGCGCTTGTGGCAGGCGTCACAGTCTTGCTTCGCATGCGCGCCATCGAGCGGCAGCGCCGTGTAAGCGTGGTCCTCGGCGCCGAATCCATGCGGCGTGAAGTGCGTGCGTTCGTGACAGCTGACGCACCCCTCCTCCGCCAACGCACTGCCTTCAAACTGGCCGCCGTGCGGATCGCCATGGCAGATACGGCAGTCGTCCGCACTCCGGCCAGGGTGACGCTCCGCAAACGAACCCTCTGGCGCGTGGCACGCGGTGCACGCAAGCTCGTCGTGCGGCTCGCCGAGCGCAAAGCCCGACTGCGCATGCTGGAAGCCGTCGATCGTCAGCCGCTCGTCGTCAAAGCTGGTGTGTTGCTCGGTGTGGCATTCGACGCAGCCCGCGGCCGGGGTGCGCTCGTCCGCCGCGGCGTTGCCCGCCACAAACGCATCGGAGTGCGGTGAGTCGTGGCAGTCCGCGCACTGTCGCTCGGCACCCGCCGGCCGGGCGTGCATGCGTTCGAGTGCATGTGCGGTTCCGGCCTCATGACAGTCGCGGCACTCCGCCTCGCCGTGCACGCCCTCGAGCGCTAGAAAGCGCCGATGCCCAACAACGTGCCGCTCGGTGAAGTCCTCTTGCGTATGACACGTAGAGCAAGCGCTCTGCATTTGACCCGCATGAGGATCCGGATGACACGACGCGCAGTCACGCTGTAGGCCCAAGTAGCGCTTGGCTCCGTCCGGCAGAACGTCCGCATCCGCGTGCTCATGGCACTGGGTGCAATCCAGCTCTGTGTGCGCGCCGCGCAGCTCAAAGCCAATGATCTTGTGGTCAAACTGCTGCACATCGGGCACGCCCGCCTGCGCAAACGCAAGCCGATTGACGAGCCGGAATCCCGCGCCATGGTGCTCCCCATGACAGCTGGCACAGCGACCGCCAACGCCGTCGGCGAGCGATCCATGCAGGCCATTGCCAGAATCGAGCTGATCGGAAATCTCTTGGTGGCACTCGTAGCACGCCGCCTGCATGTCGCCAAACCACCCACCGTGGCACTGCGCACATGCCTCGCCGCCCGCGATCTCGGCAATCCGCGCGTGCCCGGCCGACACCGGTCCCGGCGACTGACGGTTGGTCGCGGCCATCGTCAAGACGATGACCAGAACAGCCGACGCAATGCCGACCATCGCCGCTCGCAGCCGCAAGCTCACGCGCCACCCCCGCCGGAGAACGTACCGTGCAGGATCGCAACCGCGACGTGCACGAGGATCAACAGCACGGTCAGCAGAGCCAGCCAACGGTGCAGCCAGCGCCACGTGCCGAGCACCGCGCGCAGGTCTTCGAGGTGCGCGACCGCGACCGCGTTTTGATGCGCGAGACCGGCGGCATGAAGTTCGCGAGCCAGCTCGTCCGGAGCGACGCCGTGCTCGGCCGCCATGCGCCGGATCCGACGACGTGTCCGCCACAGATCCCACTGCAGGCCAAACAGGGCCATCGCACGACCGGCCCAGGTCCCGCTCCACTGACGCTTTTCGACCAGCTGCAGCGTTTCCTGACGCGCCGTGCGCTCAAACTCACTGCTGCCGGCCGACTGCTCGAGCCGCATGGCTTCTGCGCGCAGCTCGTCCAGGCGGCGCTCGCGACCGTTCGCGGCGCGCGGCAGCCATGCGTAAAACCACCGGCCCACGGCGCCGGTAACAAGCAGCACGGCCAAGCCCCAGAAGGCATAGCCGCCCGGCGTACTCTTCGGCGACAGCGCGGCATGCAGCATCACGAGCACAACGGCCAGCACACCCGTCGCGACATGCACGTTCATCCAGCTCGCAAGCGATCCGAAGCGAACGCCCAGCAGCTGCTGACGGCGCAGCAAGTAGGCGAGGTTGACGAGCACCGCGGCCGAGCCGAGGAAACCGAACCACAGCCCGACGCTCTGGTCGGGGCGCAGCAGCGCATGCTTCGGGTCCATCGCGCGCAGCATGGCCTGCTCGAAATAGTAGTCGCCGTGCCAGACCACAAACGACAGCGCCGCGAGTGCGAGCACCAAGCCAAAGCCGAGCGCCCACAGCAGGTTCGCCGCCTGGCCAGACCCGCCCGAATCCGGCGCTTCGTCGGCCGACGCCGGATGCAGGCTGTGGTCGAAACGGACGCCGCTTTCGGCAAGCTGTGCAAAGGGTGGCTCGCCGCCCGCCATGACGAACAGGTCGTCACAAGGTAGCGAACGCGCGACCGACTCTTGGCGCACGACAGCGTCATCGGATCCTGGGTCACCAGATACTGGCGCTGGCGTCGCGGCCGCGGGCGCCGCCCCCGCAAGCTCACGCACGCGCACGTGCAGCGCATCCGTTGCGACCGCATGAACATCCGCAGACAGGACCAGCTCGATCGCGCCTTCGCCGACCCGCTGCTGCAAGCGCTTCTTGTTCTTGCTGCGCAGCCGCAGGAACCGGGCGCGCCGGTAGACGAGCGCCACCTGGGTATGCTCTTGCTCTGACAGCGCCAGCGCTGCCTCCACGGCGCTATCCCCGCCTCCAACCACAACACAGCGACGTCCCGCATGCGCGGCGGCGTCGATGAGCGCGTAGCGAACATGCGGCAGGTCTTCGCCAGGAACGCCAAGACGACGAGGGCGCCCGCGACGGCCAACCGCCAACACGACGTTGCGCGCGCGCAGTTCGCCACGATCCGTTGCGACCGTCAGCGTGCCGTCGTCGTTGTGCTCAATCCGCTCATACGACGTACTGCCCTGAAACGGCAGCTGGTACTCGTCAGCAAGCCCCTGCCACAGCGCTACCAGCTCTTCTTTCTGGTATTCGCGCTCGGGCATACGGCCGTGCAGCGGTAGCTCGACGACGTCGGTCAGCACCAGCTTGTTGCGCGGATACCGAACAACGGCGCCGCCAACCTGCGATTCCTGGTCGATCCAGGCAAAGTCGAGCCCCTGCTCGCGCAGTCCAAGCGCGCAAGCAATGCCGCCAGGCCCGGCCCCGACGACGATTGCATCGAGCACTTCGCCTGTCGCGGACTGGCCGCGCTGGCCGAGATCCTGCGCCGCAATCGTGCGCGCGACTTCGCAGCCCTGGGTCGTCGCGGTGCGGATCAGCGATCGCGCGGTCACCTCGCCAACCAGAAAGAGCCCATCGGTGCCGACCGCGCGCAGGTCGCCGTCCAGCACGGGCACATCGTCGCGCTTCTGCACGTCGCCCTGGGTCAGCTTGACAGCGCCAGCAGGACACTCGCTGACGCAGCGCGCATGGCCAACGCAGGCCTGCGCATGAACAACCTGCGCTTGCCCATGCACCAGCGCGAGCACGCCCTCTTCCGGACACTCGCGGATGCACGTGCCACAGCCAAGACACTTTTGCAGGTCAATGACTGGCACCTGCAGCGGCTGCTGGCTGTCCGCAGAATGAACTTCAATCTCCGCTCGCTCGCGGACGACGCTTCGCTGTCGGCGCAGATCCCCTTGCCGCTGCCACGTCGCTGCAAACGCGAGCGCAAGAGCCACGCAAAGCAGGATCAGCAGGAACGGCGTCATGGGGGAGGCGTCGTGACGGTCGAATGACCTTGGGGGTGAAATCGCGAAAAGCGACCGGCGAACGCCTAGCGACCCGGCGAGGCGGCTGGCAGCGACGACTGCTCGACGTAGGCGCGTGCGGCAGCCATCGTCGACTCGAGCTTCTCGTCCAGTTCGAGCGCGGTCTTCGCGACCACTCGGACTTCCTGCTGGATCTCGTCGAGGGCCCCGGCATTCAGGTCGTTGCCGAGAAACAGCGCGTGGTCCCGCAGCGACGCGACAAACTTGTCGAGCTGGTCCTGCGCGGGGATCGCGACTTTCTCAATCGCGTCGTAGCGCTCCTTGGCGACCTGAAAACGTAGCTCACTGCGCTGGCGCATACGCTCGGAGGTGATCTTCTGCACATCCTCGCGCCAGCGTTCGAATACCGGCTTTGCCGCGCTAAGCATGGGCCCGACGCTTTCGCGAAAGCGCGCCGCTTCTTGCTCCGCAACATCGATGGACTGCACAAAGCGCGCGTAGACGACCGCAGCCGGATCCTTGTCGAAGCGTCCCGCAGCCAGCAGATTGAGCCGTTCGAACGAATCGGCCACCGACTCGCGCGAACGCTCGGCATCGATGTGAACGCGCTCGATCCACGTCATCATCTGGTCCACCTGCATCGGCGCGCCCTGGCCGTTGTCAGAGGCACAGCCCGCAAACAGGGCACAGACAAACGAACAGCGCAGCAGATTCCGAAGTTGCATCATCCTGTGTTCCGAGTGTGGTCGCCGTCGCCCCCGCTTCCGTGACACAGGCATCGGCACCTCGCTATCGGCTGTCAGGGCCCCCAGACTCAGGGCGGCATCGCGCCGCCCCGAAACGAGACATGTTGCAATGCCAGTCGTCTTGACATGCGGCGAGCGCAAGCGGCGGTTAGCCTGCGGCTCATGATGGAACTGACCGTGCTCGGTTCCGGCACCGCCGTGCCCGACCCAGAGCGCTTTCCCGCGGGCTACCTCATTGCGAACGGCAGTGGGCGCCTGCTGATCGACTGCGGCCCCGGCGTGATCCGTCGACTTGCGCAAGCCGGAACAGATCCAACGCAGCTCGACGCCGTCCTGCTAACCCACTACCACACGGACCACTGTGCCGACCTCGCAGCGCTGCTATTCGCACTGCGATCCGAATTTGTCCATCGCACGACGCCCATCCGCATCTACGGGGCCCCTGGACTCCGCCGACTGGTTGCCAAGCTGCGCGAGGCATGGCCTTGGCTAGAACCGCACGGCTATGAGCTCGAGCTGCACGAACTTGTCCCTGGCACGACGACAATCGACGACTTCACCGTCGAGAGTGTTGCGATCCGCCACACGGCGCAGTCGCTCGGCTACCGCGTCCACTGCGGCCAAACGGTCGTTGCGCTCTCGGGTGACGCCGACACCTGCGAGGCGCTGGTAGATCTCAGTCGCGACGCAGATGTATTCGTTTGCGATGCGGCTACGCCAGACGGGCAAAAACTGGACGGCCATCTGACGCCGCGCCTAGCTGCCGCATATGCCCAGCGCGGCGGCGCTCGGCACCTGGTCTTGACGCACTTCTATCCCCCGTGCCAAGATCAACTCCCAGCCATGAAGGCCGCCGCAGCGGCCCTCTTCGACGGAGAAATCAGCATGGCGACGGACCTGCTGCGCATTGCTGTTGCGCCGAGCTAGGCGCTCGCCGTCACGCCAGCCGGGCGTTCGCGACGCGGGACTCTTGCCCCAGCGCCCATCAAGCAGAGTCCAGACGACAGTCGAAAACTTCAGCCGCGCTATGCAAGATCAACTGAGCGTCGCCCTTCACGCCTCCAGCAACATGGCTACGAACATCCTAGCGATCGATATCGGCGGTTCTGGCCTCAAGGCGACCGTCCTCGATAAGGACGGCGCCATGCTTTGCGAACGCGTGCGCACCGAGACGCCGGTCGGCGCGCACCCGGACGCGCTCGTCGCCATGCTTGCCGAACTCGTCAAGGACCTGCCAGAGTCGGCACGGATCAGCGCCGGCTTTCCCGGCATGGTCCGGCGCGGCGTGGTGCGCACCGCCCCCAATCTCGGCAACGACAACTGGCACGGCTACAACCTGGCAGCAGCTCTTGAGCGTGACATCGGCAAGCCCGCGCGTGTCGGCAACGACGCCGACGTACAGGGGCTCGCCGTCATCGCCGGCGATGGGGTCGAAATGGTGCTAACCTTGGGAACCGGCTTTGGCACGGCGCTCTACGACAACGGCCGCCTATGTCCGCACCTTGAGATCTCGCAGCAGCCGTTCCGCAAAAACGAGAGCTACGACCAGCACCTCGGCAACTTCGCTCGCAAGTCGGTCGGCAACAAGAAGTGGAACCGGCGCGTGCACCTCGCCATCGAGAACATGCGCGCGCTGACGCACTTCGACCACCTCTACATTGGCGGCGGCAACGCCAAAAAGCTCGCCCTCGAAATGCCGGACGACGTCACCGTCGTCGACAACACCGCTGGGCTCAGCGGCGGCGCCAAGCTGTGGGCCGACGCCGCCCGCTCGCGCGGCTAGCCGCGCCCGCCAGCGATCGGCGAGCCGATATCAAGGACCGGGTATCGACGACGCCAATATCGACGAACCGGTATCGACGAACCGGTGTCGACGAATCAGTCGCGGGAGTTCATCAGCAGGATCAGGATGTGCTTGAAGAGCAGCACCACATCCGTGAACAGCATGATCGCGCCGCTCATCGCCATCGTCGTCGGCAAACGGTGCAGGATCTGACTGGTGTCATAGAGGATGTAGCCGGCAAACAGCAGCACGCAGGCACCCGACATCCACAGCCCGAACGAGAAGTTCGTGAACATGCCGATGACCATGACCACCAACAGGCCCCAGAACAGCATGCGCAGCATGCCGCCCAGCCAGGAGAAGTCTTTGCCCGAGTAGAGCACGTAGAAAGTCAGCCCGCCGAACACGAGCGCCGTAATCATGCTGGCCTGACTGATGATCGCCGCGCCATTGGCCTGCCCAGCAACAAAAAGCACGATCGGCGCGATCAGCAGGCCGAGCAGCACCACGTAGAGCGAGTAGGCGACGACATTGAGCGGCTTCTTTTCGGCGAGCGCGTGCACGCCCATGCTCGCGCCCATGAAGATGCCCATGTACATCAGCCAGCCGAACATGCCCCGATGCGTGATCTGGAACAGCTTGATCGCGGCGGTGTTGACGATCGGCACGTTGGCCGCCGCCCACAGGGTCGCGGCAAACCCAAGGATGCCGAGGAACAGGATCCCGTAGACCTTCTTCAAAAAGGTCGCGCGTTCGCTGGCGGCGGCAAAGGCTGCGGGGGGAGCTTCGAGACTGCTGTAGGGATTGATATCTTCCATGGCGGATGAGTCCTTCGGACGCATGCGATCGGGGAAATAGGCTATACGAACGCGAAGCTCGACACACAATTCGCCGACAAACTCTCGCTACGGACGTCGGGCCGCCGCAAAACGCGACGGCGGACGAAGCCGGCCCAGACTCGATGGCCCTGCACCGGGGTAGACTCTGGCACGCGCCCCGAGGCCATTTCGGACTTTCTACGAACGCGAGGGAAGCGCCGCGCGCTGCCCGAATCGACAGCCGCCGCCAGCATTCTGACGGCCCTCACTGAAACTCCGCAACGACGTCCCAGCGCAGCCCCTTGAACGACGACTCCACCGACACCAAACAGGATGCGAACAGCATCGAGGGCCTGTTCGCACGCAACCTGCCCATGCTGGTGGCCTACCTACGCGCTCGCGTGGGGCGCGCCCTCGCCGAGCGGGAATCGGTGCACGACCTCGCCCAGTCCGTCTGCCGCGAAGTGCTGACCGATCGCGCCCAGCTCGAGTTCGACAACGACGAGTCGTTTCGCGCCTACCTGTTCTTGCAGGCATCGCGCAAGATCATCGACCGGTCGCGCTACCACCGCGCCGCCATGCGCAATGCCGGCCAGGCCAACCAGAGTCTCGAGGACAACGACAGCAGCGGCCTGCTCGCGACGTGCATGCAGCTCGTCACGCCCTCGCGCGCTGCCGCCTCCCGAGAACAGCTCAGCCGCGTCGAAGCAGCCATCCAAGAGCTGCCGGAGCGCCAAAGCGAGGCGGTGATGCTGAGCCGCATCGCCGGCATTTCCTATGCCGAGATCGCCCGCCAAATGCAGTCGACCGAAGCGTCCGTCCGCGGCCTTACGGCACGCGGACTGGCGACGCTTGCGGCACGCCTCGGCGGCAGCTAGCAGCCCGCTCGAACACCGCATCGAGCCGAATCGTCTACGATCATGAGCGCCATGCCTGACTCTTCACGGGAGCCGAGTGACGTTGACGAATTGCGCGACCTGGTCGCCCGCTGCATCCTCGCGTTTGAATCGGGCGGCGACTCAGAGGTCCAAGAGCTGCTGCGCGGCCACCCCGATCTTGCGGACGAAGCACACGTGCAGCTGCGCGCCCTGCGCGACGCGGGCCTGCTCGTGCCGCCAGCTCCGCCGCCGGAGCAGATTGGCCCCTACCGCGTGCTGCGCCCGCTCGGCCGCGGCGCCGTCGGCACCGTCTACCTCGCCGCCAGAGAAGGCGACGTGCGCCGCGAAGTGGCCATCAAGGTCATTCGCCCCGGCATGGACTCGCGCGAGGTGCTCGCTCGATTCGCCGTCGAGCGACAGGCGCTCGCGCTGCTGGACCACCCCAACGTGGCCCGCGCGCTCGACGCCGGGGTCACCGACGACGGACGGCCCTATCTGTGCATGGACTACGTGTCCGGCCAACCGATCACGCGCTACTGCGACACGCGCCGACTCACGCTTCGGCAGCGGGTCGCACTCGTCGCCCAGATCTGCGACGCCGTCCATGCTGGCCACCAGAAGGGCATCCTGCACCGCGACCTGAAGCCCTCCAACCTGCTTGTCGGCGACCGCGATGGTCAGCCCTGGCCGACGGTCATCGACTTCGGAGTCGCCAAGTCCGTCGGCTCGCGCCTGGTCGACGTCACGCTGGTGACGGGACGCGGTCGACTGATCGGCACGCCCGAATACATGAGCCCCGAGCAGGCCGCCAACGAAGTCGACGTCGATACGCGCACCGATGTGCACGCGCTCGGGGTGGTGCTCCATGAGATCTTGTGCGGGCACTTGCCCATTGCGAGCGAGCGGCTGCGCCAGGCCGATGAGCGCGAGCTGATGCGCTTGCTGCAACAGGACACTCCCGCACCGCTGGCTTCGCATCTTCACGACGGCGACGCTGCATCCGCCGAGATCGCGCGAAACCGACATACGACGATCGCGGCCATGAAACGCTCGCTGGCGAGTGAGCTCAACTGGATCGTGCAAAAGGCGATCGAGAAGGACCGCAACCATCGCTACGGCATGGTCGCCGACCTCGCGGCCGACCTGCGCCGCTTCCTGGCTATGGAGCCAGTTGCAGCCGGCCCCAAGCGTCCGTGGTATCGCTGGCGCAAGTTCGTCAGCCGCAACCGCGTCCAAGTTGCATCGGCCGCTCTGGTCCTGCTCGCTCTCATTGGCGGCCTGTCCGCCAGCCTTGCGTTCTATGCGCGCGCCCGCAGCAACGCGCAACGATCCGATGCCAGCCTGGAGATCGCGGTCGACGCCATCGATCGAATGGTCCGCACCGGCGACCAAGACCTCAACGTGGTGCCGCACATGGAGGTCGTCCGCAGGCGCCTGCTTGCGGAGGCACTGACGCTCCAGGAGCGCCTGTCCGCCAACGCAGGCACGCCTCGCCTGAAGCTTGCCACCGTGAGGATCCAAACCACGCTAGCACGAGCGCACGGCCATCTGGGTGAATACACCGCCGCGATCGAGCGCGCCGAGCGGGCGCTTGCCCTACTCCAAACGCTGGAACGAGAGCGAGGGATCAATGTGCAAACGAGCGCGCTGCGCACCACCCTGCTGTTTGACAAAGCCAATTGGCTCGACATCCTCGGGCGGCCACCTGCCGTCTTCGTGCCCCTGTTGGCCAAGGCCTGTGAAGCAGCGCGCGAGACGGCCGCACAGCTCAATACGATCCAAGACGCGGACAAACGCCGGGAGTATCGACAGCTCGCCGCGCTCGCGATTGGACGCCGCGCAACGTCGCTCATCGACACCGATTCGGCCGCGGCAGAAGCGTACTTCGACGAAGCCACGGCGCTGCTCCAACCGCTTCTCGACGCTTCGCCTGCCGCCGCCGAACAAGCTACCCCCGTAGCTCCAGACGTTCTCACTGTGCTGGCGTATCGCGCCCGATTCTATCGATCGATCGGACAGAGCAAGCGCAGTCTCGACACCGCAAACCAGCTGCAGGCTCACCTCGACGCGGCGCAAGAGATCGTCGAAAGCCCCGCCCAGTTCGCCCGTTTTCTGCCGACGATGGAGAACCTCGGCAGCATCTACTTCCAGCTCGATCGCACGGAGCAAAGCCTCGCGATTGCCGACCGGATGGTGGAGCTGCGACGAACCTTGATGCGCGACTACCCAGGCACGCCCGCTCATGCCAGCGGCCTCGGCACAGCCCTGGTCAATCGCGCCATGGCGCTCGAAAACGCGGGACGGATCGAAGACGTTGCCGCAACCCTCGAAGAGTGCCTCGAACTATTCGAGGGCCTGAGCAAAGACCGACCGGAAGTACAGAACTACCGGATGCAGCTCATGGATACGGCGCTCAAGCTCGCCCAACACTACGTCGTACGATCAAACTACGGCGCCCCATTCGAGGCCGCCGCGGCCATCCGCGCTCTGGATCGCGCCATTGCAGCAAGAAGTGGGTCAGGACGTAGTTCAGGAAATCCTTCGCCATCGTGGCTGAGACAGGTTGCAGAACTGGACCTCACCAATGGGATCATTTCGGCTCGAACGGGCGAGCTAGAACGGGCAGAAGGCGCTCTGCGAAAGGCCGCAGAACAATACGAAGCGCTGCAGGAGCAGCGCACCGACATCCTTTGGCCAAAGCTACGACTCGTAGAAATTGAGCAACGCCTCGCACAAGTCCTTCTAGACCAAAACAAGCTTGCGCAAGCAGACGAGTGGGTCGCGACCGCCCAGCGGCATCTGCAGGCGCTCGACGACAGCATCTATGAGCAAAACGGGCCGGCGCGCCTGCGGCGCGCTCTCGCCGGCCTCCGCGCTCGCGTATACGCCCGGTTGGGACGCCACGAAGCGTGCCGATCTAGCTTTGACCAGCTGATGAACGTGATCCCAGACGGCGACTGGCAGAGCCGCAACTCGGCTGCCGATATCGCTCTCGACGCGCTGCGGACCACGGACAAGGATTCTCCCTGGCGAGCTCCATTTGCCGATCTCGTGCGCGAGACGCTCGCATCGGCGATTGCGATCGGTGGTGAGGACCCCGCATCGCTGATGGTCGCGATCATGCGCAGCAAGTCGCTAAAGACACTCGCGGCGGCCGAGCAAGTCGTCGGCAACCTGTCGGCAGCCGCGGACGCCCAAAAGGGAGTGGTCGCAGGCTTTCGGAAGGCCTTCGAGGCGCGCCCGACCGAACGCAATCGGCAGCGCGTAGCAGCGGCCATGCAAAGCCTCGCGGCGCTGCTCGACCGAAACCAAGACCCACAAGCCGCCGCGGCGGTCCGCGCCGAGCTCACGGCGCTGCCAGCGTCCGGACGCTGAGCCGCCAGCGCCAGATATCGAAAGAAGGGCGAACAGCGGCGGCCAGATCTTCGCTGCCGAGGGGGAGACCACTCCATGAATACGTTGACCCTCCCGATGTGGGCGCTGCTCTGCGCGCCCGTCCTGGCGCAGAGCCCAACCATTTTCCCGTCTGACTACACCGCGGTCCCGGAAGGACCGTTCAACTCACCCAATCTGCCGCTCGCCCGCGGCACGTCGCGCGTGCAGTGCCTCTACGACGCAGCCGACCTTCAGATCCCCAGCGGCAATTCGATCACGCGCATCGGATTTCGTGAGGACACCACGACGACCAGCACCGACGTCGGCCGGGCTCTGCAGCTAGAGGTGCGCATGGGCTGGTCGAACGAGGACCATCAAACGATGGGCACCAACTTCGACAACAACTACGCCACGACGCCCGTCACGGTATTCGGGCCAGCGCTGTTCACCTTGCCCGACCTGCGTGACGCGTCGGCACCGCTCGCCAACGGACAGTTCTTCGTCGACCTAGCATCCCCGTTCGCATACACGCCCAACGGCCGCAACCTAGTCGTCGAGTACCGCATATTCGGCACCAGCGGTGGTGGCTCGCAATTCACCTATCGCCTCGACCGGGCCGACTACTACTCCACCGTCAGCTACGGCCCCGCCGGCTGCCAGCACGCATCCGGCGGCCCACCCAACCTGACGGTGCAGCCGACTCGACCGGGCCTCTCTTTCGCCACGAGCGTCAACAGCGGCCCCACCAACGCGCCCGCGTTCTTGGCCGTGGCGCTGGGTTCCGGCGTAGCCCAACCGTATTCGCTCGCGCCGATCTTTCCGGGCATCAGCAGCGCCTGCCAAGGGCAGCTCGATCCGCTGGGGATCGCGGTTCTCAGCGGCTCCACCGGCAACTCCGGCGCAGAGTCCTGGAGCTTCCCGATTCCGAATCTGCCGCAATTCAGCAAGTTCGACATTTCTAGCCAAGCGATCTTCCTCGACTTCTTTTCGCCGGGAACCGTGGTCGTCTCAAACGCTGGCAGCGTGCTCACGGGACTGCGCCCCCGCACCACCATCATCGCAGCCAATGGCGTTCCGACGACGGTGACCAGCGGCAGCCGATCGCTCCACTACGCGCCCGTCGCATTCTTCGAACACCAGTAGGCAGCAGCCAGAACCCAACCCCAGCTACGGCAGCTCGGTTGCCGCGGCCTGCCGTCAAGCTACGCTCGACGGCATGGATGCCGACGACACGATCCGCTCGCTTCAAGAAGCGCTCGCGCAGACGCCGGGCAACGAAGCGCTGCGCCATCTGCTAATCGACACGCAGATGGCGCACGGCTACTACGCAGATGCCGAAGCCGCCTGCAAAGCCGGACTCGAACTCGCGCCGACCGACGAGCCGTCGCTGCTGCTCAAGCTGGCAAAGTCCTACGGATCACAGGGCAAGAGTTCGGCCGCCGCCGTGGTCCTCGAGCAACTGGTCAAGGACGGCGTCGAGCGCGCGCGCGTCGAGCTTGCCCGTATCTTGCTCGCCGAGGGCAACATCGAAGAAGCCGTGCGCCAATACAAGAAAGCGATCGCTGCCGACGCGACGCTGCACGATGAAGAACTCAGCGAACGCCTTGGCGTCGACCTTGCCGCCAACGCAGAGTCCGAGCTGGTCGACGGCAAACTGCGCCACGCGTTCTCTGACGCGGAAGGCGAGCCCAGTCCGTTTGTGCCGATTCGTTCTGACACCAAATTCGTCAACGTCGGTGGGCTCACCGACCTAAAGAAAGAGATCGCCAAAAAGATCATCCTGCCGATGCAGCAGCCGGAGCTCTACAAGGCCTACGGCAAAAAGGCAGGCGGCGGCATCCTGATGTATGGACCGCCCGGCTGCGGCAAGACGTTTCTCGCCAAGGCGACGGCGGGCGAGATCGACGCCAAGTTTCTGTGCATCGGCATCCATGAGGTGCTCGATATGTGGGTTGGCAAGAGCGAGCGCAACCTGCACGCCGTGTTTGAGACGGCGAGACACCATCGCCCGTGCGTGCTGTTTTTCGACGAAGTCGACGCGCTGGGCGCAAGCCGCGGAGACATGAAGCAGTCGGCCGGACGTCAAACGATCAACCAGTTTTTGGCGGAGCTCGACGGGCTATCAAGCGACAACGAGGGGCTGCTGACGCTCGCGGCAACCAACGCGCCGTGGCACATGGACAACGCCTTCCGTCGTCCCGGCCGTTTCGACCGAGTCATCTTTGTGCCGCCACCAGACCTTGAGGCCCGCGCCGAAATCCTGCGCCTCCTGCTCGCCGGCAAGCCGCAAGAGGACGTGGACGTCCAAGCAATCGCAAAGAAGACGGACCGCTACTCCGGCGCCGACCTGCAGGCCATCGTCGACCGAGCCATCGAGCACAAGCTCGATGAAGCAATCGAGCTCGGCAAACCAACGCCGATCCGCACCAAGGATCTCACCAGGGCCGCGAAGCAGCAGAAGGCGACCACAAGCGAGTGGTTTCAGACCGCCAAGAACTACGTTCTCTACGCCAACGACGGCGGGCTGTACGACGACCTCAAAGAATACCTGCGCCTGTAGGGCGGCAGTCAGAGGATTACGGTCAGAGGGGCACGGTGAAAGGACGACCGCGACAGGATTACCGTGAGAGGACTGCCGTCAGACGCTTGATCCGAGCGCGTCTGGGTCTGAGCGCCGCGGCAAGGCCACAAGCCGAGCAGCGATCGCCGACAGCTCGGATAGCTGCGGAGGCTTGAGAAGGTACTCATCGGCGCCTGCCGCAAGGGCGTCTTTTTCGTGCAGCATGCTGCCGCTGAGCACGCAGAATGCCGGCGAATGGCGATTCGTCGGGCGGCTGCGAAAACGTCGCAGCACGTCGATTCCGCTGTGGTTTCCTAGCTGCACGTCGAGCAAGACAAGGTCGAAAGCACGCTCCTCCAGCATGGCCAGTAGCGACGCACCATCTGCAACGGCATACACTTCGTAGCCGAGCCGAACCAGAAGCCGCTTCAAGACAACACGCACGCTGTCGTCATCGTCGCAGACAACGATCCGGTGTCGGCCGCGACGATCCGGCGTGGGCAAGACGACATCGGGAAGCCGCTCGACGGCACACGTCGTCCCCAGAGCTTTGGCGAGCGACGCAATCGAACCCAGGGTACTGCCAAGCCGGCGCCAGTCGAAAACGACGTCGGCACGACTCGAGCCCGCGCCAGTGTCATGGCCAGGAACAGCGTCAGGATCAGAATCAGAGGCTCGCTTCGACGCGGCACTCCACACGCCAAGCCACGCATCCAACCAACGCGCCACGCCGTCAGGCAACGGCTCATCGACGGCCATACGCACGAAGTTCGACCGATGCGCGACGTTGCTTGCGAAGCTCTCGCCAAGCGTTTCCCGCCCCGCTGCAGCCAGAGGCAGCTCGACGGTGAACGCTGTCCCGCGCCCATCCTCGGACGCAACGACGATGTCGCCCCCCATTGCACGGGCAAACTCACGTGCGATGGTCAGCCCGAGGCCCGTACCTGGCGCGCCGTGCCGAGCAACCCCTTCGAGCTGCACGAACGGGTCGAAGATTCGCTCGATCTCGTCGGACGGCATGCCACTGCCGGTATCGCGAACGGTGAACTGCACGCCTGCGGCAGTCGCCTCGACACACAAGCAAACCCAACCGGCGCGTGTATGCCGGATCGCGTTGCTAACCAAATTGAGCAGAACTTGACGAATGCGGGCGGCATCGCCGACGTAGCGGGCGTGCATTTCAGGCCCAGCACCAAGAAAGAGCCGCACGGCACCGTCCTGAAAGCCAGGCGCCATCAGCAGCCGCAGATCTTCCAGCAGCGGCCGCAGTTCAAAGACATCCTTGCGCACATGGATCTTGCCCGCATCGGCCTTGGCGAGGTCCAGCACGTCGCCAATCAGCGACAACAAGACCGTTGAGCTCCGGTGCACAGAGCGCGCGTTGTCACGATCCTCACCACCTTGCACCGAGTCGGCGAGCAGCTCCGATGACAGCACGATGCTCGTCAGCGGAGCACGCAGTTCGTGGCTCATCGAGGCGAGGAAACGCGACATCGACTCGGCCGATCGCCGTGCTTCTTGCTCAGCCCGGCGCCGATCTTCGGCCAGATTCTGCGAGCGGTTGTAAGCCTCCGTCAGCTGCCGCACGCGGCGCTCGCGCGCTACCAGGATGCCCAAGCTCGCGGCCGCGGCACACAGTACGACGCCAAGCAGGTTCGGCAGCGACAGGGGGTGAGCCATTGCGGGAAGGTCACGCGCCCACCACCAGGACAGGACCACAGCCGCCAGAGTGAACGGCGTCCAAATCATCAGGTGCACCCGACTGCCGAGGCACGCAGTCATCACCGGCACAACGAGAAACCAAACAATGCCGACGTTGGGCACCTCGGCTGTCGCGTGCAGAAGGCACGTTTGAGACGCGAGCAACAGGCCGATCACGAGGTGCAAAGTCAGCGCCACGCGCGCTCGACCAAAGGCGATCACGACGATCGCCAGTGCGGCAAAAAGGCCGGAGAGCCACCGGAAAGTAGGCCCACTGTCCGTACATGCAGCGAGCACGAGGAACACGGGCGGCACGATCAAGACAATCAGTCTGAACGTCTGCCAGTCGACGCGCGGCATCGGGTCGGTCACATTTCTCCAGCATGCAAAAGACCCCTGGCAAGGTCGCTGCGTCAGCAACATAGCGCCCTATTCACGCCAACGCGAAGCTCGATCTGTCTATGTGGAAGGCGATTGCGCGAGCCGGTCGACTACATGAAAACACTTAGTCTCCTTAGCTGGCCGAGCACGATTGACCGGCTCGACGCATCGGCGACACTGCTGCGGATGATCGAAGCCGCATGGCAACGCGCGAACCTTCTGTGCCAACAACAGCGCTGGCCGCTTGCGGAGAAGGAGGTCCGGCGCCTTCTGACCAAAGCGCCCGACTTCGCTCCGGCCCATGCTTTGCTTGCCATGACCCTGTCCGAGCAGGGCCAGTTTGCTGCTGCCGTAGCGGCGTCCAAAGAGGCGATCCAACTCGACCCAGAAGATGACTTCGGCTTCCGCGCGCTGAGCTCCGTTCTTTTCAGCACGAACGACTTTGACGGTGCCGCGCGCGCAATCGAACAAGCGATCGCCCTGACCCCGGACGACCCCGCGCATCGCGGCATGCTCGCGCAGATCCGCCTCGCGCAACAGCGTTGGCAGGACTGCCTCGACGCAGCCGACGCGGGGCTCGCGCTTGACGCTCAGGAAACCGATTGCCTAAACCTGCGAGCCCTCGCGCTTGCCAAGCTCGGACGCGCTGCCGAGGCAGAGATCAGCGTCGAGGCCTCGCTCACTCACGACCCAGAGAATCCGTATACGCACCAAGCGCGAGGCTTCGCGCTGCTCCAGCAGGGCAAAGCGAAACAGGCCATTCGGCACTTCCAAGAGGCTCTGCGCCGCGACCCAACCCTCGACGGTGCCCGCGGCGGCCTGGTCGAGGCCATCAAGACAAAGAACCCGATCTACCGCCTGGTGCTGGCCCCCTTCGTCTGGATGGAGCGCTTCCCTCCGGCACGGAGGTCGCAGATCCTCATCGGCGTCTGGCTAGCAGCACAAGTCGGCAGCCGGTCCCTCCGAGCGGCCGGCCACGCCGGCGCGGCCACAGCCGTGTCCTTTAGCTGGCTTGGCATCATCTTGGTGACCGCTTGCATCGTGCCGATCTTCAATCTGATGCTGCTGCTGCATCCGATTGGCAGGCACGCACTCGACGCCTTCGCCCGAAACCACGCGCTCTTGCTCGGCGGCGCCCTCCTGGTCGCAGCAAGTCTGTTTGCAGCCGCAACGCAGACCGAAACGGCGTGGATCCAGGGCGGCAAGTGGTTCTGGCTCATCTACCTGCTCCCCGTCGCCGGCCTGGGCGGCTTCTTCTCTGGGTGGGGCCGCCGCGTCCAAATCGGTATCTGCGTCGGCCTGCTGGTGCTGTGGGTTTACTGGGCCTGGCAGGTCAACACGCTCGAGAACGAAATCAAAGCCATGCTGGCGAGCGTGGCATCGGCCCAATCCACCATCGAGAGCCTGACCAACGAGAGCCTGGCCAGCGAAAGCCAGACCAGCGAAAGCCAGTGGAACTCGGCTTTCGGCATCGCCCAATCCCCCCTGAGCAGCCGCGCCGCGGAGCTGGGCGGACTATTCCGCACCATGCTGTGGACCGCAGCGTTGAGCACGTGGTTTACGCTGCTGGCCCCGAAGGGCCATCCGCGCCTGCGCGGCAAGTAGGGCCAGGAGATGGAATTGGGGCCTTGCGGGCCGCCTTGCCAGCCCGCGAGCCCCCGCCATTCGGCCGCCGCATTCGGCCGAAGCATTCGGCCGCGGATCGCATCAGGATCGATCTGCCCCTTGAACCCAACCGGGCGCGTCGCAATCCTGCTAGGCCAATTCGCGCGTGAGTCCGGAGCTGACATCACGATCGCTCCACCAAGCGCCCCTATCTGATCCCGCCAAGACGGCCCCCCCGGATATGTCCCAGACCGCCGAGAAGCACACGTTCCAGGCAGAGGTCAACGAGGTTCTGTCCCTCGTCGTCAACTCTCTCTACTCCCACCGCGAAGTCTTCCTGCGCGAGTTGATCAGCAACTCCGCCGACGCGCTCGACCAACTCAACTTCCGTGCGTTGACCGAGCACGAGCTGCTCGGCGACGACAAGGAGCTGCGCATCGAGCTCGTCCGCGACGAAGAAGCCAACACGCTGACGATCCGCGACAACGGCATCGGCATGACGCGCGATGAGCTGATCGCCAATCTCGGCACGATCGCACGCAGCGGCAGCAAGAAGCTGATGCAGTCGCTGTCGGCCGAGCAAAAGAAGGACGTATCGCTGATCGGCCAATTCGGCGTCGGCTTCTACTCCGCGTTCTTGGTAGCGGACTCGGTTCGCGTCACCTCCCGCAAGGCCGGCAGCGACGAAAGCTGGACCTGGGAAAGCCAGGCAAAGGGCGACTTCGAAGTCCGCCCCGCGGACCGCGAAGTGCGCGGCACCGACATCACGCTGACGCTCAAAGACGACGCCAAGGAATACGTGCAGGAGTGGCCTGTGCGCGACGTGGTCCGAAAGTACAGCGACTTTGTGCGGTGGCCGATTCGCATGGAGGTCGAACGCACCACAGGCGAAGGCGACGACAAGAAGACCGAAACCGAATCCGTCTCACTGAACAGCGCACGCGCGCTGTGGACGCGCTCCAAGAGCGACGTCGAAGACAGCGACTACAAGGAGTTCTACAAAGCGACATCGCACGATTGGAGCGACCCGCTGGCCTGGACCCACTTCAAGGTCGAAGGCACGCACGAGCTCACGGGCCTGCTCTTCCTGCCGGAGAAGGCGCAATTCGACGTCGTCGATCGCCAGAAGAGCGGCGTCAAGCTGTTCGTCAAGCGCGTCTTCATCATGGACGACGCACAGGAGATCGTGCCGGAGTGGCTGCGATTCGTGCGCGGCGTCGTCGACAGCGAAGACCTGCCTCTGAACGTTTCGCGCGAGATCCTGCAGAAGGACGCGACGACGCGCTTCATCAAGAAGCAGGTCGTCGGCAAGACGCTGACGCTGCTCGAAGAGCTGGCTGCCGAAGGCGAGACCGAGCGCCCGCTTGGCGCAGCCGCAGAAGGCGAAGAGCAGAAGACCGAGAAGGTCAACCGCTACGACATCTTCTACCGTGAGTTCAGCCGCAACTTGAAGGAGGGCGTCTACCACGAGCACGATGCACGAGAGCGGCTTTCCAAGCTGCTGCGGTTCCACACGACGCACGGCGAGCAGGGTGATCTGACGAGCCTGGAAGACTACGTCTCGCGCATGGGCGGCGAGCAGAAGTCGATCTACTACGTCGCCGCCGACAGCCTCAGCGCCGCCAGCTCGAGCCCGCACATCGAAGCCCTCAAAAAGCACGGCCACGAAGTGCTGCTGCTGACCGAGGCGATCGACGAATGGGTTGTCGATGCACTGCGCGAGTTCGATGAAAACGCGTTCGTATCGGCCGCCAAGGGTGCGCTGGATCTGCCCGAATCCGACGAGGAGAAGCAGAAGAAGGAAGAGCGCCAAAAGGAGCTCGCCCCGATGCTGGAGCGCGTGCAGACGGCACTCGAGGCACAGGTCTCGACGGTGCGCATCACCGACCGCCTGACCGATTCGCCCGCGTGCCTCGTCAGCGACGAAGGCGGCATGAGCGCGCGTCAAGCCAAAGTCCTGCGCGAAGCCGGACACGACGTGCCGGAGCAAAAGCGCATCCTCGAGCTGAATGCTGAGCACGCCGTTGTGCAGAAGCTTCAGAACCTCGAAGCAGACTCGCAGTTTGCTGACTGGTCGGCGCTGCTCTACGACCAGGCACTGCTGGCAGAAGGATCCTTGCCGATCGACCCCGCTGCATTCAGCCGCCGCCTGACCAGCCTGATGGCGGACAGCTAGCGCTGCCTGCCAGCCGGCCGATCGACAACGGCAACGCCCCACAGAAACCTATGACCGACCTGACCCCAGAACAAACCATCGAACGCCTCGAGTGGCGCTACGCCGTCAAGCAGTTCGATGCCGCCAAGAAGATCCCGGACGCGACGTGGCAGGCGCTCGAACAATCGCTGGTGCTCGCACCTTCTTCGTTCGGGCTGCAGCCGTGGAAGTTCTTGGTCATCGATGACCCCAAAATCCGCGAGCAGCTGCGCGCCGCCTCGTGGAACCAATCGCAGGTTGTCGACGCCGATCGCTACGTCGTGATCACGGCCCTGCGCACAACGACCGACGATGACGTCGATCGCTTCATGCAGCGCACCAGCGATGTCCGCGGAGCGTCCGTCGACAGCATGGCCGGCTACCGCAACGTCATCGTCGACTTCGTAACCAAGGGCTGGGCCGCCAAGGATCTGTTTGGCTGGAACAGCCGGCAGTCCTACATCGCACTCGGCCAGCTGATGACGGCCGCCGCGATGATGGGAATCGACACGTGTCCGATGGAAGGCATCGACATGCACGGCTACGACGAGCTGCTCGACCTGAAGAACACGCGCTACGCCACGCTGTGCGCGTGCGCGCTTGGCTACCGTTCCGCGGAGGACAAGTACGCCGCCGCCGCCAAGGTCCGCTACACGCACGACGAAGTCATCGAGCACCGCTAGGCCGCGACCGCGACCGCGACCGCGACCACTGCGGATGCCCTGCTCGTCCGTGATCTGCCCATCAGCGGCCTAGCCGCCAGCGAGCAGCCCGCGCAGCTCCGCCAACCATCGCTCACGCTTTTGCGCCAAGCTTTGGCTGGCGTGAGCCGGGCTCGTCGACGGCAGCTTGACGACCGGCAGGCCCCGCCAGGGTATATCAAGCCCCGCCACGACGCGCCGGCGGTAGAGATCGAACGCCGCGCCGCCATTGCAGAAAACCGACCGAACATCGGGGTGACGGGCGTAGAAACCGGCGAAGTCATTGGCCTCGGCGGTCGCACGATCGATGTCGCTATCGAGGCTGCCTTTGCGACGGCAGCGCGCCAGGACATCCCAAAGCGCAACACCGGCGCGGCGCAACGCCTGCAGCCGTTCGCCGTATTCGGCATCCGGCGCAAAGCCGCAAAGTTCGCCCATGATCGGCCAGAAGGCATTGCGCGGGTGCGCGTAGTAGCGCTGCGCCTCGAGCGACGCCACGCCCGGCATACTGCCCAGAACAAGTATGCGCGCATCTCGTTGCGCGACGTAGTCGAAGCTCGCGACGTTCGCCACGCGTCACACTCTACGGAAAGACGCGATGCGGTCGAACCACTACTGGTATGAACGCATCGATGAGCGGGCCCCAATTCCAACGTCGCTTCCTCGACTCGCTTCCGGGCGATACTGACACCCACGCGATGCCGCGCGAAGTCCTGGGCGCGATGTGGTCACGCGTTGCGCCCACGCCGGTCGCAGCACCGCGGATACTGACGTGGTCAAAAGGGCTAGCCGAACAGCTCGGGCTCCCTGCGGACCTCATGCAGTCCCAGCAGGCGGCCGACGTCCTGACGGGCAACGCGCAGTGGCCCGGCATGGACACATACGCGGCCAACTACGGCGGGCATCAGTTCGGCAACTGGGCTGGACAGCTCGGCGATGGCCGCGCGATCGTGCTCGGCGAGCTACGCGACCCGAGCGGTCGCTCCCATGAGCTGCAGCTCAAGGGCGCGGGCCCGACCGCCTACTCGCGCATGGGCGATGGTCGCGCCGTTCTGCGGTCATCCATCCGGGAATACCTGTGCAGCGAGGCGATGCACGCACTCGACATTCCCACGACCCGAGCCCTGTCGCTCGCCGCGACCGGCGACAACATCGTGCGCGACATGTTTTACGACGGCAACGCGCGCGCCGAGCCGGGCGCAATCGTCTGCCGCGTGGCCGAGTCCTTCCTGCGTTTTGGTAGCTACCAGCTGCCGACCTCACGCGGCGACCACGAGCTGCTTCAACAGCTGGTCGACTTCACGCTCGAGAACTGGTTTCCGGAGCACTTCAACCAGGGCGTTGACGGCTACGTCGAATGGCTCAAGACCGTGGCCGAGCGCACCGCGCGGCTGGTCGCCAGCTGGCAGGGAGTCGGCTTTGTGCACGGCGTGCTCAACACCGACAACATGTCGATCCTCGGCCTTACGATCGACTACGGCCCCTATGGCTGGATCGACAACTTTGACTTTCAGTGGACGCCGAACACCACCGACAACATGCAGCGCCGCTATGCGTACGGCCGCCAGCCAAGCATCGGTCTCTGGAACATCGCGCGGCTGTGCGAAGCAATCCAGCCGCTGCTCGGGGACGACAAAGAGCGACTGGAGGAGGCCATCACGCACTACCAAAGGAGCTACGCGAAGGCGGCAACAAACGTCTGGGGCAGCAAGCTCGGCATCAGCTGGCGCGGTGCCAGTGAAGGCGGCGCCACTGAAGGCAGCGCAGGCGGCGACGAAAACCTCGTGCAGAGCCTTCTCGAGTGGCTCGAAAAGCACGAGACGGACATGACCATCTTTTTCCGCTCGCTGGCGCCCGTCGCAGAGCAGCCAACCGCCCCCGACAGCCTGCCAGAGGGCATCCGCGCAGCGTTCTACTCGGAGCCGGCGGCAGCACACGTCGAAGCAGGCACCGCGTGGCTGCGACGCTGGTGGCAGCGAACGCGCGAAGAGCCGCGCGAGCCGGCCGAGATCGCCGCCGCCATGCAGCGCACAAATCCGAAATACGTGCTCCGCAACTGGCTCTCACAGCAAGCGATCGAAGCGGCCGAGCAAGGCGACCTAGCGCCACTCCACCGACTCGAAGCGGTGATGCAGCACCCATTCGACGAACAGCCCGAGCACGAGGAACTCGCCGGCCGGCGCCCCGAGTGGGCGCGGAACAAGCCGGGCTGCTCCGCCCTTTCCTGCAGCTCTTAGGAGACGCCGACCGCGCGCGACTCGCGGTCGAAGAACTCGACGTTCCCGGTCGCCACGTCGTAGAGGCCGCCGACGATGCCGATTTCGTTGCGCTCAAGCATGGCGGCCAGCGCCGGACTGTTCTGCTTGATGAAGTCGATCGTGTTTTCGACGTGAAGCGTCGCGACACGATCGACAAACGGGGCGTTCGCGCCGGTTCGGTCCGACGTCGTCGCCACCTCACGCTCGACCGCGTGCTGAATCGCAGAGGTCACCGACGGCAAGTTGCTGAGCCCGAGTGCAGCCGGATCTTCTCCCTTGGCCACGAAATCGCAGGTCGCCTTGACGGCACCGCAGCGCGTGTGGCCAAGCACGACGATCAGCTTTGCTCCCGCGATCTTGCAGCCGTATTCCATGCTGCCGAGCACCTTATCCATCGCCACGTTGCCGGCGACGCGCACGCTAAAGATGTCGCCGATACCGAGATCGAACAGCAGCTCTGCAGGGGCGCGCGAGTCGATACAGCTCAGTACACACGCCATGGGGTGCTCGCCCGCAGCGGTCTGGTCGACTTGCCGAACCAGGTCACGCTTGAGCCGCCGGTTGTTGGCAAAGCGCTCGTTGCCGTCTCGCAGCACCTTGAGCACGGAGGCCGGCGTCATGCCCGCCTGGACCTCTCGCGTCGAGTAGTCCACATACTGCACAACGTCGTCGAGTTCGTAGCGCTCCTTGAACCCGATCGTGCTGACGGTGATCTCGCGGCCCTTGGCCGTGTCGGTGACAAACTCCCGAATCAACGCAAGCACATCGGGGTCAATGTATTCACTCTCGCGCGCGTCGATCACGACCTGGCTGCCGCGCTTGACGTTGTCAAACAGGCTCGCCAAGTGCGCACGATTGAAGAAGCTTGCATAGCGCGCCAGCTCGATGCGACGCACATCGCCGCCGACGTGCCCTTCGTCCACAACGTGGAAGCCACCCTGCAGGTTGCGCCACAACACAAAGGCGATACTCGTGCCCAGGCCGATCAAGACGCCGGTCAAGAGATCCGTGCGCACGATGGCAACCACCGTGACCACGAACGGCACGAACTGGCTCCAGCCTTCGCGCAGCATCTGCAGGAACAGGCGCGGGTTGGCCAGCTTGAAGCCCGTCACAACGAGCACCGCCGCAAGAGCAGCGAGCGGGATGCGATTGAGCAAGGCAGCGAAAAACGCAACGCTGATGAGCAGCAGCGCCCCGTGGGTCAGGGCCGACAGACGCGTGCGGGCTCCGCAGCTCGCGTTCACCGAACTGCGGACGATGACCGACGTCATGGGCAAACCACCGACCGCACCCGCGGCGATGTTGCCAACACCCTGCGCGAAGAGCTCGCGGTTTGGAGGCGAGGAGCGACGCAGCGGATCCAGGCGATCGGTCGCCTCCAGGTTTAGCAACGTTTCGAGAGAAGCCACGATCGCCAGCGTGACGGCCGCCAACCAAACCGCCGAGTCCGTAATCCTGGAGAAGTCCGGCAGCGTCAGCAGATCCGAGAAGCCAAAGTCGTTTTCACCGACAACCGGAACGGTGACCAAGTGGGATGGCTCCAGCACCCAGCCGGAGCCCATCCAGCCGAACAGTTCGTTGAGCAGAGTCCCGAGCAAGACCGCCGCAAGCGCACTCGGAAACATGCGCTTCTTGAGCGGCGTCTTGTCCCACACCAAGAGCAGAGTCATCGCCGACAGTCCGATCAGCGCAGCGCCCGGCAGCAGCGTGCGGAACGTCGACAGAAGCGCGCTGAACGTGTTGTCGCCGTCTTCCTGCGCATAGGACATGTCACCCTCAAAGTCGGTGTCATGGCCCAAGAGGTGCGGGATCTGCTTGAGGATCAGCAGCACACCAATCGCCGCGAGCAGCCCCTTGATGACGCTGTTCGGGAAGTAGTTGGCCAAGCCCCCGGCCTTGAGAGCTCCGAGTCCGATCTGCAGGAAGCCCGACAGCAAGACCGCCATCAGGAAGACCCTGAAACCCTCCGGGCCGCCTCCGAAGCTCGCGATTTGCGCGACAACAATCGCCGCCAAGCCCGCCGCGGGGCCGGAGACACTGACGTGCGAGCCACTCAGAGCGCCAATGATCAGCCCGCCGATGATGCCGGAGATCAGTCCAGCCTGCAGCGGTGCTCCCGAAGCGTGCGCGATGCCAAGGCAGAGCGGCAGCGCAACGAGAAAGACCACGACACCGGCGATGAGATCTCGACCGACGAACTTCCCGGAGGCAGCTCCGGGCGAACTGGATGCGGTGGGCGGGCTAGGTTGGCTGTCCATGGCTTGGTTGTGTCTGTCCATTCGCGCGAGGCGCACGCCTCACGCAACGGTCTCTGAGCCCCCATGATCGGGACGCCAGAATCTGGCGCCGAAACCATACGCCATTGAGCGGTCAATTGGTCAGGACCTCACTTGCCGCCGCGATCTTCAGACGAATCGCCGCGCTGAAGCCGCCGAATCCTGGTCGCAACCTCGCGCGTGAGATCGTTGGGCACCGGAACCGTGAGGTTGTACTGCGCCAGAACCCACCGCTTTTCTCGCATCACAAGCACCCCAGAGCCCCGGCACTCCCCGTAGCTCTGATTGTCGAGAACCTCGTCAAACCAGGCGACATCGCCGCCCGGAGCGATCTGCACGTGGCGCTTCAGCGGCACATAGGTCCACGCCGTCTTGCCCTGAAAGTAGGGCAGAGCAAAGGCACGAAACTCGGCGCCGGTCCAGCGCTCGGTGCCATCCGTTCCCAAGAACACCGCGTCGTCCGGGAGCAGACGGAAATAGCGGTCCTGGTCCGCCGTCGCAGCGGCATCGTGAAAGCTGTCAAGAGCTCGATCCACAGCGGCTGCGCCCCCCGGCAGCAGCCGTCCAGCCCGCAGCTTGGCGAGACGCGCACGCACGACCTCCGGCTGCCGCCCGGGAATGGCCGCAAAGGAGCGGTGCGGCAATCTGGCGAAAGGTGGCGGCGCGAGATCCAAGGCCTTGCCCCCGCAAATCGTCAAGCTTTGAAACTCGTGCGCCTGTGCATCGACGGCCGCCATGGCCGAAGCCTGGTGCGCGATGGCCACCGCGTGCAGCGCACCGTGCTGGATTCGATGCGTCTGGCGCAGTTTCGCCAGCAGGCCCCCCAGAGCATCGGGCACGGCCGGCCGATCGAGGCAGGCAACCAACCAGCCGTTCGCCGCGAGCGCAGCGACAAGAGCGCGCCCATCGGAATTGCCAGCATCGGAATTGCCAGCATCGGGATCGCCAGCATCGGCATCGGCATCGAGCCAGACGAGCGCCATCGGAGCCCAATCGCCAGGCTCGACGCCCTTTGGCCGCGTCACCTCACAAGGAACGCTCGCGGCCGACGGCCGGGCTTCCACATCCTGGCTGCGCAGGCAGGGCAGCGCCGCGGCAGCGGCAGCGAGCAGCCGACAGCCAAGGGAGAACGTCGATGAGCGTCGCAGCATGCGCGCATCTTCGCCGCAACCTGGGGGCTCGTGCCAGCCTCAGCGCACGCGAAGCCAGCTCTTGGCCTTGGCGTCGAGCTCCGGCTGCTCGACCATGCCCAGCTTCTTGAAGTCCACGCGGAACGTCATGACCGACTGATCCTTGCGGGGCTTGGTCTTGGGGAAACCGCGACGCCACTTGATCGGCCCCTGGTCGTCTTCCTCCTCCTCTTCTTCGTCTTCGTCATCACCGCCGCCAACGCCGGCGCGAGCGATCTGCACGGCGACGTTGCCGCCCATCTGGTCGACCTGGTACGACTTGACGCCGAAACGCAGCAGATCGCCGTTGCTCGGGTCCACAGCAAACGAAACGTAGGTTTCGATGTCAGGCCGGGGCGGGTCGATCGCACCGCCGCCCAGGGCGCCAAAGCGAGCCATGATGACGCCAGTGAACCCCGAGCCAGAAGCCTTTGGCACCGCACCCATGTCGGCGAACTCAACCGCATCGTCGGCATCGAAGCGCCAGCTCAAGTAGACAACCGGAGTGCCGCCAACCTTGCCAGCGTGCACATTGACGACCTTCTTGGTGGCCTTTGGCATCTCGCGAAGAGCATTCAGGAGCTGCGCCGGCTCGAACGCAAACGGCAGGTCAACGCCGCCCGACAGCTTGCCGCGGCGCATGCGCCACGCGCCATCAACCTTGGCCAGCATGCGGCCGTTCGCGGCCAGATACTCGCGGCCGTCAAACTCACCCCATACCAGATCCCCATGCCAGCCACCGACACAGTCTTTGTCGGTCGCGCCAAGCGGGAGGCCGGAATTGCGCATCATCGCCGAGTCGCTCGACGTTTTGGTTTTCCACTCGCCGCGGCCATAGGCCTCAAGCTTGGTGATCGCCTGATCCACCAGCCTGGCGGCTTCGTCACTGCCGACCGCGGGCAGCACCGGCTGCTCGGGGGTGGCAGCCGGGGCAGCCGGTTGATCTTGCGCGATAGCGAGAGCCGTCAGGGCGGCAAACGAGGTGAGGTAGCGGAGCATGTAGCGAAGGGAAATCGGGCGGAAAGGCGGCTGAGGACGTCGACCGACAAGGAATCCTCCCGGATTCCTGCCGCTGCCGCCAATGCCGCCTCTCGGCCGGCGGCGCTACAGCCGCCGGGCAGTCAGAATCCCCTGAAAGAACATCCGAGCCGTGCCGAGAGACTGGCCCCGGTAGGTGGCGTCGATCCCATAGAGAATGACCCGCCCTTCGCCCACCTTGGCCGAAACCACGGCGGCCTTGCCCTTGAGGTATTGCAGCCCAATCGCCCAGCCGCTGCGCAGCGTGTCGCGGCTGGAGTAGGTCGCGACGGCCGCTACGTTCTCGCCGTCGCCCTCCACCTCAAGAACGGTCGCCGTGCGGTACATCATCGCCGCAAGGTCCGCGGGACAGCCCCGCGTCAGCGGCTGGCGACGCGCGACGTCCAGGCCGACCAGCGAACCCGGGATGTAGTACTCATCCCGAGTGGTCCGCCGCTCCTCTGGAGCTTCTTCGCCTTCGCTGACGGCATCGCTCGAGGCATCGCTCGAAGCGTCGCTGGCGACGTGCGTGCCGACCTTGACCGGAAGCTGGAAGTGGCGCACCGCCTTGCCAACCTCGCGCCCCAAAGCCAGCAGCGTGCCACCATCAGCAACGAAACGTCGCAGGGCCGGCAGGCCTTTCTCGCCGGTGACCCGCACCGCGCGCGCCTCCAGATCCGACCAATCCTCGAACGGCGGCAGCGCCTCCCGCAGATCCGCCAGCTGGCCGAGCACACCGCGCGAACGCGCCCGATCGAGATCGCGCGCACCGGGCATCCCGGTGTGGAAGATCAGCACGTCAAAGTCCTCACGCAGGTTGCCCTGCTCGATGCGCTCGCCGTAGACAGCCTCGACCGGGAATTCGAATTGATCCAGCAGCCAGCGATCCCAGCCGGTCGCCATGTGGCCACCGAACACATCAAAGAGACCGACGCGCACGCGTTCGATTCTCTGGATCGAGCCGGGTGCCGGCGAAACCGCGCGATCATCTAGGTCGCCAATCTCGACGCGGACACCGAGTTCGCGAACGGCTTTCGCAAGCACCGTGCTGCTCGCAGGCGCCACGGGCACCCGATAGAAGTCGGCCCAGCCGTCACCCGATTCTTCGCTCGGATCCGCCGCTCCTACGTGCTCGACGACGCAGTCGGCTGCCAGCAAGCGGTTGACGGCACGGATCGAGCAGAGGTCGCGCGCATCGATCGTCCAGTAGCGACTCGCCACCGGGAGCGGCTTGGGCGACACCTCGGGAATACTCGTCAAAGGCTCGAAAGGCCCTCGCAGCTCTTCGAACGAACGAACTACATCAACGTCCATCTGCATCGAAAGCGTCCAGCCGGCTGCGTCATAGGGAGGCACCGGCTTGCCGTCGCGCAGATCGTCCGGATGCCACTGCGGCTCGAGCATGTCGAGCAAGTGCGCGCGATAGGGCTGATCGCAGAGCATCACCAGCGAGCCCGCCGGCATCTCGCGCCCGGCGGCCGGAAACGCCTCCGTGGCACGCAAGATGTCGATGCCGCCATGCCACAGCGAACGCGCGAGACGAACCGCCCCCGAGAAGTTCGGCTGGTTCGACGGCAGCACGTACGCGCGCGGATCGCGCCACGCTGGATCGACAAAGACCGAGTCGTTCTCGCGCTTGTCCGCCTCGCGCAGCATCTTTGGCGTCACCGTCCAATGATCCCGACGCCCCGCCTCGATGGCCCGCATCGCCATTGCGTGCATGCCGCCGACCAGCGAGTCCTTGCAGCGCGCGGCGTAGTCAAGGATCGCAAAGTTGGCGGTCTGCAGATACTCGATCGTCTGGCGCGCGTGCCAGAGCTGCGCCCCCACCGGCTGCGGATAGTCGTGGTATGGCAACCGCCGCGACCGCGGCTGCTCAATCGGTGTAGGCGCTGGATGACCGAACGACTCGGTCAGGATGCCGATCATGTTGTGGAAGTATGTCGTCGAGCGCAGCCCGCCATTCCACCAGGCAGAATACGAAGCGCCGCTACGCGAAATCACGCCGGGCTTGTCCTCCAGCGCGAAGCGGTGATTCATATGAGCACTGACGATTTCGATGCCGCGCACAACCAGTGGATCGATCCGGTAGTTGAACGGGTCGCGAAACGGCGGCGTGTAGATGATCGTGTTGCGCGGCGCCGTCTGATGGTGATTGTAGACAATCTGCGGGCACCACTCGCGATAGAAGACGCGACTGATGTTCTGCGCCTCCAGCTGATTGCAGGCGTAGAAATCGCGGTTGTTGTCGTGACCGACGTAGCGCTGGTAGAGCACCGGAGTGCGCGTCGAGCCCGTTGCGGCATAGGCGTTGGCGACCAGTTCATAGCCATCCGGATTGGCCGGCACGACCAGCAAGACCACACGATCAAGGATGCGCTGGACCTCCTCGTCGTCACGAGACGCCATACGCCAAACCAGCTCGATGATGTTCTGCCCGGCAATGGCCTCGGTGGCATGCAAACCGCCATCGATCCAGACCACCGCACAGCTTTCTTCCAGTTCCGCGGCCAGCTTTTGCGCAGCCCCCGACTCGTCAAGATCTGCATCCGGAGTCGCGTCCGGGTGCGCCATCGCAACGCTGAGCTGGCGCAGCCGCTCCAAGCGCGCATGGTTGGCGGGCGACGTAATGATCGCCATCTGCATCCGCTGGCCGTAGCTCGTTGGACCGATATCCGAAAGCACGACGCGATCGCTGGCCGACTCAACCGCACGGAAATAGCGCACGAGGCCCAGGTAGTCGATCAGCTCGTAGTCCTCGCCAACGACATGGCCAAAGAACGCCTTCGGGCTCGGCGCCTGCGCACGCGGCGAGTGCGCAAAAAAAACAGCGAGCATCGACACCAGAAACACGAGGGCCGTTCGGTGGGCGTTCATGGGCAAAGCAGTAGCGGTCAGGGTTCGGAATGGTCTGGGATCTGAGAGGGACCACAGTCTAGGCACGTGGACGGGCAAGGCAGAATCGACGGCGACCAGGGCGCAAGCGATCTCATCTCCACGTCCCCCGTCATGCTAAGCTGTCGCCTTCGGGCATGCGCTACCGGGCCAACGAACATGCAGCTCGGTCGACGACCGAATACGTTTTCCATCAGCTGTTGCCCTACCTGGGCAACAAGCGGCACCTGCTCGACTTGATCGCGACGGCCGTGCGGGCCACTGGCTGCACTCCCGGAGAGTCGACGTTTGTCGACGCATTCGCAGGCAGCGGCGTCGTCGCCCGACTTGCAAAGAAGCTCGGCTTTGCGGTCGTGGCCAACGACTGGGAGCCATACGCACGCGTGATCAACTCCGCCGCGCTGCTGCCTAGGCGAGAGCCCGAGCTAGGCAGACTCGGCGGCTATCGCGGCGCACTGCACCACCTCAACGCGCTGCCCGGAATCGACGGCTGGATCGCCAACACGCTTTGTCCTGCGCACGACGAGCAGCCCGACCCGGATCGCGAGCGGATGTTTTACCGACGAGCCAACGGCCGCCGCATGGACGCCATTCGCGAGTGCATCGCGAACTGGCAACAAGACGCCCTGATCGACGAGGCAGCTGCCTGCTGCTTGCTGACCTCCCTGCTCTACCAAGCCTGCTGGCTCGCCAACACAAGCGGAGTATTCAAGGGATTTCATCGCGGCTGGGGCGGCAGCAACGGCACGGCACTGCACCGCATCCTCGCCGACATCCGGCTGCTACCGCTGCTGTTTTGTGACAGCGATCGCGACCACCGCATTGAGTCGATGGATGCCCTGCAGCTACCGCAGCACCTCGAGCCCAAAGTAGACATCTGCTACTTCGACCCTCCCTACAACCAGCATCCGTATGCGAGCAACTACCACGTGCTCAACTCGATTGTCGTGTGGGACCAACCGCAGCTGCCGCCGGCGACCGCGCGCGGGAGCAAGGCCGCGATCCGACGCGACTGGCAGGAGCGACGCAGCGCCTTCAACGACCGACGCCGAGCAAGCGATGCGTTTGCCCAACTCCTAGGTGCATACCGCTCCCGGCACATGTTGGTCAGCTACAGCACCGACGGCCTCATCGAGCTCAACGACCTTCTTGCCACGGCCGCTGCGCGAGGCCGCCTGACCGCCTACTGCCGCAGCTACAAGCGCTACCGAACGAGTCCGACGAGGCCATCGCCCCGGCCCCGCAACGTCGAGTTTGTTCTACACATTGCCTGTGACGAGGCGCCGCGAAAGAACGAAGCCACAAAAGCGCGCAACGCCATCATGGCTGCAGCTGCTGCAAGCCGCTGAGCGCCGCTCTGCCGGTGCGATCTACCAGGAATAGAATCCCTGGCCGCTCTTCTTGCCGAGCTTGCCGTCGGCAACCATTTTGCGCATGAGCTCCGGAGCCGCAAAGCCCTCAAGCCCAAGCTCGCCGCGCAAGTAGTCGGCAATCGCAAGGCGCACATCGAGCCCCACCAAATCCGTCAGCTTGAGCGGCCCCATCGGGTGGCCGTAGCCGAGCACCATGGCCTTGTCGATGTCTTCCGGCGAAGCAACGCCCGCTTCCACCATGCGAATCGCCTCGAGACCAAGGCACACGCCCAGACGCGAGCTCGCAAATCCCGGGCTATCCTTGACCAGGATGGGTTCCTTGCCGAGCAAGCGCCCGTAATCCTGCGACGCGGCAATGGTGGCTTCCGAAGTTGCATCGGTCTGCACGAGTTCAAGCAGCTTCATCAGCGGCACCGGATTGAAGAAGTGCCACCCAATGCAGCGCTCGCCGCCGGGCACCCCCTCGAACACCTTGACCAAGGACAACGACGATGTGTTGCTCGCGAGCACGCAATCGGCTGCAACGACCCCGCCAAGCTCACGGAAGATCCCGTTCTTGAGCTCCAGCTTTTCCGGCACAGCCTCAACAACCAGCTGCGCATCCTTGCAGCCAATCGCACGGTCGGTGCTTGTGGCAATCCTTGCCAAGGTCGCATCGCGCTGGGCTTCGCTGGTCTTGCCCTTGTCTACGCCCTTCTGCAAGAAGGCGCGGATTCGCTCCATGCCCTTTTGCACAAACTCATCGGAGATGTCGCAAAGCGTGACGCTGGATCCGGCCTGTGCACAGACCTGCGCGATGCCCGCGCCCATTGTGCCAGCACCTAGAACCGCGACGTTTGAAAATTGAGTATCCGCCATCGTTCGCTAGCCCTTCTTCTGCTTTTTCTTGCTGAGGAACGCGTCCATGCGCGCTCGCTTGTCATCGCTGTCGAAAAGCACCGCCTGCGTGGTGCTTTCGAAGACCACTGCGTTTTCTTGGCCAGGACGCGAAAGCGCATTCAACGAACGCTTGGCGCCACGCACCGCGAGTCGCCCGTTTTTGGCGATCTTGTCGGCCATGGCAAGCGCCGCATCGACCACTTCCGAATCGGGGACAACACGGTTGGCAAGGCCGATCCGCAACGCTTCTTCCGCGTCGACCATGCGGCCGGTGTAGACCAACTCGCGCGCGAGACCGAGGCCGATCAGGCGCGGCAGTCGATAGGTCCCACCCGCGGCCGGAATGATGCCCAACTGCACTTCGGGCTGGCCCATCTTTGCGGACTCGCCAATCACGCGCAAATCGCACGCAATCGCCAGTTCACAGCCACCGCCAAGCGCGTAGCCCTTGATGGCTGCGATGACCGGCGCCGCAAACTCCTCGATGCGGCTGAAGATGCCGCTGTTGATGGCCTTCAACGCATCGGCCGAGCTGCGGTCGCGCAGCTGCGCGATGTCCGCACCCGCCGCGAACGCCTTGTCCCCGGCGCCGGTCAGGACCAGCGCCGCAACCGACTCGTCGTGCTGCAGTTCGTCGAGCACGCCGTGGAGGCCGTCGACCATCTCCTGGTCAATGGCGTTGCGCCGCTCGGGCGCGTTGAGGGTAACGAGAACGACGTCACCACGCCGCTCAGACAGGACTCGAGAGCTCATCGGGCCAAGCATCTTGCCGACTGCAGCCAACAGCGCCAACTACGAAGCCCTCGCAGGCCGCAGAAGACGCGGTTCGATCGAGCGAAGCTCCCGCGGCTACGCTCAGCGCAACAGCTGCAGAAGGTCCCGAACGGTCGTGGTGCTTTCCACCGAATGGCGCAGCGAGAGGTGCTCGTGCACTCGGTAGCGATTGCGCCGACCGACCTTCTCGACCGCTAGGTATCCGGCCGCCGAAAGCTCCGCGACGATGCGCTGCACGGCGCGCTCCGTAATGCCCACATCGCCCGCAACCTGACGCAAAAGTCGATCTGGGTCTCGCGCGAGCAGCACCAGAACATGAGCGTGATTGGTCAAGAACGTCCAGGCGCCCGCTGCGGCACGAGCGGCCCCTGAAGTTTGCGCCCCAGCGGCCTCGGCAGGCGCCTCGGCAGCGGCGTCTGCGGCAGCGTCAGCGCCCGCGGCTAGGCCGGAAGCTGCCGGGCGCGAGCCGGCACTCTCCGACTCGGGTCGATCGGTGCTTGGCCGATCGGGGTCTGGCCGATCGGGGTCTGGAGATGTCGATCTTGAGTCAGGATACATCGGGCATTCTGCGGAGGCTTCGCGTGGGCAGCGGCTCTATATACGACCCACGAATCGCGCTTACGAATCCGTAAATCAGATACTTCGCCCGCGCAGCATGCCAATTTGGCCCGCGCTAGCCCGCAACCCGAAACGTCAGGTTGATCCGCGAGCTTCCGAGAAGCGCGTGCACCCCAGGCTTGAGCGGCGAGACCGAGTGGTAGCAAAGCCGCGATGCGCCTCCCCAAACCAAGACATCGCCGTGCTCAAGCCCAATGCCCAGGGTCTTGCCGCCACGTTGGAGACCGCCAAACCGAAACATCATCGGCAGGCCCAGACTGACCGAAACGATCGGCTGCGTGAGATCACGTTCGTCGCGGTCCTGGTGCGCCGTCATGCGCGCCCCCGGCTCATAGCGATTGATCAGGCAAGCATCCGCTCGGAAGTCCGCGTAGCCAGCGGCACCAGCCGCGGAGTGCGACAACTCCTGCAGCGAAGGCGGCATCGCCGGCCACGGCTTTCCCGAAACAGGATCGCAGGCCTCATAGCGATAGCCACGCGCATCCGAGCACCAGCCGAGCCCACCACAATTGCTCATGGCTGCCGACATCTGCTTGCCGCCCGGCGTCAACATATGCCGCAGCGGTGCCGCCCGTAGAACAAGCTCGATATCGCGGAGCAGCTCCGCCCCCAACGCCAACGCAAAGCCGCGGAGCAAGTAGGCGTCTTCCGCAAACATCTCCGGCGGCGGCGAGCCGCTCGAACCACTCGCAAACGGCAGGCTGCCTTGTGAACCACTCATCGCTTTTCTCGCGCCTCGGCGCAGAGAGTCGGCGCGGAGACTCGGCGCGGCAACTCGGCGCGCCGACTCGTCAGCTAGTGATACCGACTATACCCGCACGACAGATAGTTCCGTTGCTTCTATCACTTCTGTGATCGTCACCCCCTGCAAATACACGTCGACTCCGAGCGTTTGCGCCGGCAGCGGCAGAGTCAGCTCGAAGCCGCTACCAAGGTTGCCCACGCCCAAGCCGAGCACTACGCCATCCGTCAGAAGCGGCGGCAAGCCCGTGAGGAAGTGCGTTTGCGTCGGGGAAAGAGAGCCGACCACAACGCCAACGAACGCCTGCGTAGGATGGAGCAACTGCACATCCAGCACCGCTCCAAGCTGCGCGAGCTCAAGGGTCGGCACGAGCGTCTCGCCACGCGGATCTTGACCAACGATCGGGCATGAAAGGGCGGCAAGCGCCACAAGCGGCAACAGAGGGGCAGACATCAGATCTCCTTCTTGGCGACCGCGAGAGTGCGGCCGTGGGATCTAGACCCGCGAACTCGCAACGTCGCAGGGCGAAACCAGATTTTTCAAGGAATCCGCATACCGATCACGCGCCGCCCGACCCCAGATCTCCGCGACCGCGGCAGAAATCCCCTGTGCGTTACGAGCAGCGCTCTCACGCCCCGGTCGTAAGCACGATCTTGCCCATCGCTTCGCGGGATTCGAGCAGCCGGTGCGCCTCCCCAACCTTCTCCATGGGGAGAGCGCGATCGAGCACGGCCCGAAACCGGCCCTGGTCGAACATGCGCAGGATGGTGCGCAGGTCGCCTTTGCTGCCCATCGTCGACCCCAGAATCGAGAGACTCTTGAAGAAGACCTGGTGCAGCGAAATGCCAACGTTGCCACCCGTCGTTGCACCACAGGTCACGACACGGCCACCGCGCGCAAGGCACTTGAGCGAGCCCGCAAACGTCGCTTCGCCGACGTGCTCAAAAACGACCTGCACACCTTCTTTGCCGGCAATCGCACGGACCTGCTTGGCGAAATCGTCGACCTTGTAGTCGATCACGTGGTCCGCGCCGAGCTCGGCGACGCGCCGACACTTCTCTTCGCCGCCCGCCGTAGCGATCACGCGCGCGCCAAATGCCGACGCGATTTGCACAGCCGCCGAACCAACACCCGAGAGCCCCGCATGCACCAACACGGTCTCGCCAGCGCGCAATTCCGCGCGACGCACCAGCATGTTCCAGGCCGTCTGAAACACCAGACTGACGGACGCCGCGGCCGCAAACGAAAGACCCGCGGGCTTCGGCGCAATGTTGGCCGCAGGTAGACAGACGTAATCGGCGCACGTTCCGTCACAGCTCTCACCGAGAATGTCGTAGTGACGACACATTTGATCGACACCCAGCTGACAGGGCTCGCAGGCACCGCAGGACACACCGGGCAAGATCACCACTTCGTCGCCTTCGCGGACGCCGCTCACATCGGAACCGAGTGCATCCACGACCCCACTGCCATCGCTGCTACTAACCAGCGGCAACGGAAACGCGTGACCCGGCACGCCGCGGCGCACCCACGTATCCAGATGATTGAGCCCTACAGCGTGGATGCGCACGCGAACCTGACCAGCGGACGGCACCGGCACCGCTCGCTCTTCGTGCCGCAGCTGTTCCAAGCCACCGTGTTCGCGCACAACGATGCATTGCATAGAAGCCATGGCGGCCATCATGCCTTGCGAGCACCAAAGCCGGTATCCTGGTCGGCCTTCAGTTTATCGACAGCAGCTGGGCCAGGTGCGCGAACCGCCGCTCCGCCACCCGCTTCCACGTAAACTCCAAGCTGCGCGCGCGAGCGGCTTTTCCGAGGCGTTCACGAAGGGTTTCATCTGCGGCGACCTTGCTGAGCAAGTCTACCCATGCCGATTGGTCTCCCGCCGGCGCAAGCAAACCTTCGACGCCATCCCGCACGACTTCTCCCGCAGAATGCGGAGTCATCAAGCACGGTAGCCCTGCCGCCAGCGCCTCGTACGAGACCAGCGGGCTGCCCTCTTCAAAGCTCGGCAAGACGAACACGTCGGCGCCGCCGTAGTGCGGCGCCAGATCGGAAACGTGCCCGTGACGGATCACGTTGCTGCGTTGAAGCTGTTTCGCACACCCCGCCTCCACCTCCGGGGAGATGCCCCCGACGAGCACTAGGTCCGCGTCAAGACCGGCTTTCTCCCACGCGTTGAGAAGATGCGGCAGCCCCTTGCGAACGGCTCCATATGCGACAAACAGGAAACGCAGCCTCGCCGTTGGACGGCGGACGGGTTGAAAACGATGTTCACACCAACCGTAGCTGGTGGCAAAGATGCGACCAGGATCCGCGCCAGCCGCAATGAAGGAATTGGCAACTTCTACGCTCGGCGCAAAAAACCGATCGACGTTGGACAGCTGTTCACACTCCTCGTCGATGTCTTCCCGCGGCGGCAGATAGCCTGGCTGCCAACCAATGGCGTCATAGGCCCGCACAAGCGCCGCTCGATGATACGCAAGCGCCGTATTGACGAGCTCTTTGACGACGAACGTGCCACGCCGTCGCGCTTCTTGATAAACCGCCGCTCGCACGGACGGGAAGAGCCAGGCAACGTCCCCGTCTTGCAGCTCAGCCAGATAGCGACTGGTCACGCGCGCACGGCGAGCCGGCGCCGTCTTCCGGTCCAGACCTAACCGTCGAGCGATGCGTGCAAGCACCGGCGGTAGAGCCCCACGCTGGTAGCTGCGGCGTGCCTCCGCGTTGGTCGCCGTCAACCAATACTCGGGCTTCAACTGGCCGCGGAGAACGGGGTTTGCCAGCAGCTCGTCGAGCAGAAACAGACCGATTCCTGCAATGCCCGAGGGCGCAGCTTCGACGGGGTACAGCACCCGGATACGACGGAACGGACTCAATTCGGAAAACGCAGGAGACAACGCAACGACATCGAAGCCCCCTACGCAAGAAATCTGCGCAACGAAGCATCATGCCTCGAGAGGATATCCCAGGAAGCACCGGCGCCGTGGCTGCGACGAGCGATCGCGGCTCGGTTCGCTCATATTGAGAAGTCGAACCTAGCGTCTCAGCCACTGCACAAAGAAATCCGCGCGACGCCTCACCAGGTAGCGGGTCTCACCCACACCATGCCCAGCGCCTGGAACGACGATGAGATCGAAGTCTCGGTCTGCCCGGATCAAGGCATCCGCGACCTGCATCGTCGAAGCGGGGTCGACGTTGCGATCCAGCTCGCCAACCGTGAGCAAAAGCCGCCCGGTCAGCTTGCTCGCATGCGTGACGTTCGAGCTGTCCGCATACCACGGGCCGATCGGCCAGCCCATCCACGCTTCATTCCACCAAATCTTGTCCATCCGGTTGTCGTGACACCCGCAGTCCGCGACAGCGACGTCGTAGAACTCCCCGTGATGCAACAGCGCCGCAAGCGCGCTTTGGCCGCCGGCACTACCGCCGAAGATGCCAACGCGCTCGAGGTCCATCCATGGCCTAGTCCTGGCCGCCGACCGCATCCAGGCGATGCGATCGGGTAAACCTGCATCCTTCAAGTTCCGCCAACAAACGTCGTGGAAGGCTCTTTGCCGCCAGTTCGTCCCCATGCCGTCGATACGAACGACGATGAAGCCGAGCTCCGCGAGCCTGCGCTGCCGAGCACTCGCCCCCCACTGCTTGGGCACGTGATGGTCATGTGGCCCCGCATAGATGTCTTCGATGACGGGGTAGCGCCGCGTCGGGTCCAAGTCGGACGGCAGAATCAGCACGCCCCAAATGTCTGTCTTGCCATCTCGCCCCTTGGCAGCAAACCGGACCGGCGGACGAAATCCAGCTGCGAGCAGAGCGTCCACGCGATCTCGGCCAAGCTCAGCCAAGAGCGAACCGTCCGCCAAACGTAGCTCGGTCACCCACGGTAGATCGACGCGCGAGTACCGCAGCACAACGCGGCTGCGATCGGGTGAAAACTGCCACTCGTGATCTCCGTCCGCGGCCGAGACAACCCGCAGGTTGCTGCCATCGAGGTCGATGCGCGCCAGGTGCCTGTGATACGGATCCTGATTTGGATAGATGCCATACGTAGCAAACCAAACAACGCCTGCAGCTTCGTCGATGTGCTCGAGACTGCGCACCAGCCACTTGCCCTTTGTCAGCTGGCGCAAGCCGCCCGTCTGCGCGTCGCAGACGTACAGGTGATTCCAGCCATCACGCTCGCTGGCCCACAAAAAGTGCCGACCGTCGGCCAGCCACCGAAACACCGTTTTTTGTGAGTAGTCGACGAACGTGTCACTGCGCTCTTCCAGGACCGTGCGAACTTTGCCGCTGCTCGCGTCGATGGCGTAGACGCAGAGCCGTTGGTGACCTCGACGGTTGTAGAGGCAATAGGCCTCGCTCCCGTCAGGTGACCAGCGCACCCTCCCAATCGACCACGCGTCCGCGAACTGCGTTGGGTCGACCGGCACCACGGCCTTTCGCTCAAGATCGAACAGGACGGGCCGCGGCTGGTCGATGCGATCTCCGGGCTTTCGATAGCTCTTCGAATGAAGCCGCGGCTGCACCTGGTCACGCGGCGACGACTCGACCATGTGCACCAGGCGCTCTTCGCCGGGCACCACCCGAAACGCGAGCACATGCTGCCCGCCGGGAGACAGATGCAGCCCACCGCGAAAACCGTCTGCCGCCGAGCCATCATCGGATAGCTGGCTTTCGCTGCCATCCGCCGCGCGCAGCCAGATGTTGTGGCCGCGCACAAAGGCCGGCGGCTCCGCACCGCCTCGAGGACGCCGTTGGCTGACCGGGCTACTCACCCGCTTGGTGCGGACCCGTGCCTGCGACGCTTCGTTGATGCGACCCAGGCGAGCCCCGCGGCTTATGACAAACGCACCGCACGGCTTGGCATCACCATCCTCAAACAACCACGAATGCCCAGCGAAGGTGTTTTGACGAAACTCCGCGCCCGCAGCCAACTCGCCGTAACCGCGCCGAACTCCGCGTGAATCCAACCAGTAGATGCGGACGGGCTTCGCCAACTCATTGATGAATCTCGCGACGACGGCGCGACCGCCGGAGCTGCTGGGGCCAGCGCGGTGCCTCGGCTGCATCTCGCGTGGCGCAGCATCGATCCCGAGTTTGGCCGGATCGCTTGCGCGACGGATCGCACCATCGCGGGCCACGAGCACAAAGACACGCGCAGCCTGACCAGCGCCGCCCGCTCCAGGCTCCTCAAACCAAAGGGAACCATCGTCACGCCACCGCAGCACCGGATCGAACGACTCCGCGAGGCCACGCCATCGCTTCAGCCGCTGCTCCACACGCGCATGCTCATCACGCGTTGCCTGAGCGCCCGCAATCGACGAGACGGAAGCGACAAACAGCAAGACCAGACCAGCAACACGCATCTAGGCATGCTGCCCGCGAGATCCTCAGGTCGCCAGAGCCAAGCGCTCAGAAGCCGCTGCCGCTCGTAAAGCCGCCGCCGCCGCCGCCAAAGCCGCCACCGCTGCTGCGACGCGAGCTTCGCCCCATCGAGCTTCGTCCGCCACCAAAGATCGAACCACCCCTGCGGCTTGTCCCGCGTGAGGAATGCCGCGCGATCGCGCCAAACACATCCAGGGCAATCCCGACTCCATCGAGCGTCCTCCGGGTGCGCTGACGGTGGCGCACAATCGGCGGCGGCTCAAAGTAGTGTCGCCGCGAGATCTCTTGCCAGGCACCGTCCGGACTGACCGACTCATTGGCCAGCCGGGACAGGACTCCGGCCAGATCCAAACCGCGAAAGCGGCTTCGACCCGAGTCGAACTCCGCGCTCCGAAAACGTCGCAGCATGCGATCCAGAGAGTCGACGTAGGCGCGTTCGGTTTTTGCCTCTGACTCCAGGTCCGGGATTTCCGCCGCAACTCGCTCCAGCTCTTGCTTGTGTTGGCGCAGACGCTCGACGAGCTCGTCGTCGACGTTGCTAGGCGTTTTTGCCGCCATCTGCTCGAGACTCAGCTGCTCCGCACGCGCGAAAAAGCCCGCCAGGCGCTCGATTGCGACACCGTGAAAATGGCCCTGACTACCAACTTCATCGCGAAGCTTGTGCTGAACCGACGCAGCTTCCACTCCGACCCGCTCAAGCTCGGCGACCGCCTGCTCGCGCTCATCGCCACAGCGATCTCCTAACTCCAACACGGCTGGCAAACCGACCTCGGCCGCGACTTCTTCCTCGATCGATTCGACCTGATCGAGAAGGTCTTCGGCAAGCTCCTGCCGCCGGTCGACTTCGAGCCGCACCAGCTTGGGGACGGATGACAAAAAGCGGTAGCCGTCGACGGCATCCGCGTAGCCGATATAGCCGGCAAGCCGCCGGTCGTAGTAGCGCGTGATCCCGCGCGCCTTGTATTCCGCCGTGCCAAAGCCCCGCTTCCATAGATATTGAAACAGTCGGCTGTCTTCATAGGGCGGCAACTTGCTCTCGGCCTCGGCATCGATCTCTTCGAGCCTCTCGACATCGCGCGCCAAACCGACTTCCGCCTGGCGGGCGCGAGCCTCGAGCTCGGCGTAGCCGGCGCGCTCCTGCAGTTTCTGGCCAACCAGCTCATAGAGCCCATCGCGCTTGGCGACGATCGCATCGAGCCGCCCCGTCACTTCGGCGAGAAGTTGCTCCGCTTGCTCAACGCCCACGACCAGCCGGCCTTGTTCTGCCAGCAGCTCACGTTCGCGTTCTTGCCGATCACGCTCAACTTCCTGCAGTTCGGCGGCAAACTCAGGCACTGCATGCGTCGCCTGATCCGCAGTCAGTTCGGGCAAACGCGTGCGCGCAAGCTCTGCCAGCGTGCCGGTCCGCTCACGCGTCAGGCCAGCCAAGCGCTCTCGCCGCAGCTTGGCGTCCGCCTCGACAAGGTGTGCTTTGCCACGCCGCTGGTCGACGAATTGCGACAGTTGCCGATAGACCTCAGACCCGCGCATCGCCGCCTCCTGAAACCGCAATGAGACGCGCCGAAGCATGCGCGTCATCACACCTACAAAGGATCTTGCGATGCATCACCATGCGGTAATGCTCCCACCGCGCTTCAGCGGACGAGAACCGTTCTTGATCACAACGACCTCATCAAACTCACCCAGCGACTTGCGAGCGAACAACGTCTCGTTCATGACGCCATCCGCGCGCTTGTCGGCAACCAGCCGCTGCCAAACCGTCTCCGGAACCAATTCGCCCCATTTGCGAACGCGCTCGGTCGCACCGGTTTCGATGTTTTTGATACTCCGCTGCAGGGCGCGACCATCTGGCCCAAGAGCTTCGACCAGCACGTAGTAGCCAGACAAGCGCCCGTTGACGTATCGGTCGATGCCGCTTTTCTCGCCCGGGCGTGCAACGATACGCACCTCGTATTCTTCGCCGAGCCGTGCCGACAATCGCTCCAGCTTGCCCTGTACCGTTGCGAGTTCGCCCGCGTTGCCGGCTGCATGCGCCGCTTCGCCGAGCGCACGCAGGCCGGCTACCCGTCGACGCGCATCATCATTGGACGCGATCGCCGCGGCGGCAGCGGCGGTGCGCAACAGTCGGTCGCGAGCCGGATTTTTCGGGTCGCCAACCGGCGCGGACGAGGCCGGATTCGTCGGTGCTGGATTCGTCGGTGCTGGCTTGGTCGAAGCCCGCGTCGGCATACTGACGGGGGGCGGCACCTGACGACGTGGCCGGCTTCGCCGCGCCGGCTCGTTGGCGCGGTCGCGCGCGTCGCCAGCAAACATGCTGCCGGCCCAGATCGCGCCGGCGACGAAGAGTCCAACCAGCGCAACCGCCAAGAAGATCCGCCAACGCAGCACCCACGCATGTGCGCGCAAGCGCCGCCAGCTGCGCGGTGGATCCGCATAGGTGTGCTGGCGCCGCAGATACTCACGAATCGCGGTGTCGACTTCTGCCTCCGAAACGCTTTCACCGGCCGCGGCCGCGGTCGCGAGCAACCGCTCTCGCAGCTTGTCCTTGTGGCGCTCGATATCGAGCTGTGCTTCGGCGGTTTCGCGCTCGCGACGTAGCGCGGATGCGACGTCCATCATGCGCAGCATGTCGTGCATGCTGGCATCGAGCTGAGGGAGTTCAGTTTCGGTGGAAGGTTCCGTCACGGATAGACTCGCATGTCATCGCCGCGCAAGTGTGGAGTTGCCGGTCACTAGCTGTAAGCTGCCGCGAACCTCTCACGAAAGGAATTGCCGTGTCCGAGAATCCTGTCGCCAAGACGGCCAACGCGCCGAACTCGTCTCTCCAAAAGTATCTCGACAAGGCACTTTCCGTGCTGCAGCGCTACGGCATCCTGCCCAAGGACGACGCTCCGCCGGAATTGTCGCGCCTGCTCGAGGAAGTCCGCTACGTCGACGAAGCCAAGGTCCTGACGATCGCCAAGACCGTCCAGTACATGCAGAGCTTCAATGCCATGGTTCGCGACAACGTCGAGGACATCGACATTGGCAATCGCTACCTGGTCATCTCGCAGCAATTCGACAGCATTCGCGAAGACAGCAAGAAGCTGATCGCCCAGCTCGACGACGGCGTCATCAGCTGGACGGAGAAGCTCTCGAATCTGTGGATGCGTATGCGGCGCGGCACTCCGAGCGACCGATTCGTGACGATTGCAGACACCTACAAGTCCGTCAGTAGCGACACCAAGGATCAGCTCGAGAAAGAGCAAACGATCATGGAGGGCTACATCGACTTCCGCTTTGCACTCAAGGAAGCCGAGATCGCGGCGCGCGAACTGCTCGAAGCCCACAACCCGATCTACCAAGCTGCGCGCCAAAAGCTGGCCGACGCTCAGTCAGAGATCGACGGGCTGGCCGAGGACGCCGACGCATCGATGCGCTCGCGCCTGCAGCTCGCACGCGACCAGCAGCACAACGATTTCCAGAAAGAAGATCGCACCTACCAGCTCCTCAAGGACGTCGCCGAGAACCTCTCGATTGGCTACGACGTTGGCGAGACTTTGGTCGCCAAGCTCAAGCAGACGCACGACGTCAAGGATCAGGTTTTCCGCCGCTCGGTCGCATTCTTCACGACCAACGAGCACGTGTTCACGATTCTGGGCGCTGTCTACACGTCGCAGCACGGGCTGCACGAGGCAACCCAGGCACAAGAAGCACTCAAGGATGGCGTCAACAAGGGCCTCGAGGACATTGCCGACCTCGGCCGCGACCTAGAGCGCGAAGCGCTCAAGGCAGGCTACGGTTCGACAATCAGCCCGAAGTCGGTCGAGAAGCTCGTCCAGGCGATCACCAACTATCAGGTGGACTCACTCAAGCTCATCGCAAGCCTGCGCGAGGAAAGCGAGCGCAACGCTCAGGAGATCCGCCGCGTCGTCGAAGACGGCAAGACGCGCGTGCAAGAGACCGTGGCAAAGTTTGCCCGGGGCGACGCCCTCTAGCGGCGGGCGGCGGTTCTGCCGCGGGCGCCTGTTCTGCCGCGGGCGCCGGTTCTGCCGCGGGCGCTTGGCGCTTAGCGATCGAGCGACTCACTGCTCGAGCGTTGCGTGGAGGAACCACGCGTGCTTCTCGAATTGCTCGATCATCCCGGTGAGCAGGTCGGCCGTGTCTTCATCGTCATGCTGCGACGCCACATCGCGAGCCGCCCGCATGCCGACCAGGTAGACGCCGATCTGCTTTGCGAGGAGCCCGACGTGATCGAGATCGCGCCGGAGATCCTGCGGGTAGTCATCCAACCGCGAGTTCTTGGCGATGTGCCGCGCTGTGCCAACGGCAAGGTGGCCAAGCGTCACAATTCGCTCCGCAATCTCGTCGTTGTTGTCCGACTGGTCGCCAGCGAACTGGTCAAAGAGCGGGTGCAGCGCCGCAAAGTGCGGCCCCTTGATGTTCCAGTGCGCAACTTTGATCTGCGTCTGAAGGTCGATGCCATCGACGAGAGCGGCACGGAGAGCGTCGCAGATCGCGGAGCGCGCATCGGCGGGAAGGTGGCTGGCAGTGTTCATGCATACAGATAAGAACACCGCGCCCTACCTGTGCGACCCGCTATCGCGATCAGTGTGATCCGGCACGCAAATCACCCAGCTCCTTGCAGCGCTTTGGCCATCCTTGCGACGCTATTCAGCACCTTCTGCACGCCGGCGGCAGCACGCTCTTCGGCCAGCTGCCCGGACTCGTCAAACGCCTGGTGCGCGCCGCCGAGTGCAAACTGCTCCGTCACCACCTGCATGCCCACGTTCATCAGGATCTGGCGCAAATGCACGAGCCCACGCAGGCCGCCAAGCGCTCCCGGAGAGCTCGCCAAAAGACCTGCAACCTTGCCCGCCCAGGTGCGCACATCCGGCTCCGGCGCATGCGGCCGCGACAACCAATCAATCGCGTTCTTGAGCACCGCCGGAATGGAGCTGTTGTATTCAGGCGACACAAACAAAACGGCGTCGCACAGCAGCACCTCTTGCCGCAGGGATAGCGCCCCCTCCGGCAAACCCGAAGCCTCTTCAAGGTCCTGGTCGTACAGCGGCATCGCGTGATCGCGAAGGTCGACAACCTTCGCCTTCACTTCGGCGGGGAGCAGCGCCGGAACGGCGGCCGCGAGACTCTTTGAGAAGGCACCCGTTCGGGTGGAACCGGGCACAACCAGCAGCTGAACAACCATCGCATCATTCTGCCGTGCGGCACTCTCTCGGACTAGCGTCCGCCAAAAGCATGCCACTGCTGACTAGCTCGTTCGCGCGCCTCGCGGACCCGCGCCCGGAGGGACGGGGACACGAACCTCTCGACGGCCGCATAGCGCTTGGCCATGTCGAGATCGTCACCGGCTTCGAACGCCATGCGCCACCCCCAAAATCGCAGCTCGTCCGGCAACGTGTCGAGCTGCTTGGAGCCAGACGTTTGCGCCCAGCGCAGGCACCGATCGCAGGCCGAGCGGGCGGCCAATGCGTGTCGCCGCCGCACCGACTTGGGAGCCTCTCTCGGCAACCCGGCAACTGTCTTGGCGTAGTCGACAACGAGCAGATGATTGCGGGCATAGTCTCTCACCAGCTCTCGGAAGAGCTCCAGCCCCGAGGCCAACTCGCCCTCACGACCCGAGCGACAGAGCGAACGTGCGATCCAACGGCCGGCGGTGGCGCAGGCAGAGGTATCCCGCAGCTCCTCGTAGAGCGGCATCCACTCATCAAGCATCGCGGCGTGCGCCTCCGAGGCTGAGGGGTGGATCACTCGCGGCACGGCATCCGGCAAGTGCCATCCGGCAATCTCAATGGCGGCAGCAGTCGTCAGGTCCTTGCCCGTAGCGTCGTCTTCCTGCTCGATTCGAAGGCCCCGCAGCACCGCCAAAGCAGGCGCAGCCCCATCGGGAGAGAGCTTGCCGTCCACCTCCGCGAGAAAACGGCGCGCCTCGGCAGACCGCTCCTCTTGTGCACGGATGGCATCTACAGCATCACGCAGGTCTTCTGCGCCGCCCTCATACATCGCCGCCGTAAAGGCCAACTGATTGCGTAGGTAGGCGGCCGACGGTGACTTGTCCGCAGCGGCGTGCGCCATTGCTTGCTCAGCGGCACCGTGCCGCCCCAGCTGTAGCTCGAAGTTGGCAAGCCAGCGCCAGACCCACGGATCCGCGCCATCGCCAACGCGGGATCGCAGCAGCGCCGCCGCGACTTCCACGTCGCCGCGCTCCGCCAGCTCTACAGCCTCAAGAAAGCTAGCCCGCGGGCGGATCCGGTCCTCAAAGGCGAGCGTTTCAAGCTCCGCCAGGATCACGGCTGGCTCGGCACCCGCTAGCCGTAGAGCTAGCCCCGTGAGCACAGCACAGTCCACCAAAGGCGCCTCGGCCGCTGCGTCGCTCGATGTGGATCCCTGAGGCGTAGAACCCTGAGGCGTGGAACCCTGAGGCGGCAACCGCCACGGCAACGGCTTCTCCTCAAGCAAGGCGCGGATCGCGGCTGCCGCACGCGCGAAGCGCGGCACAGCCGGCATCTGCCCAAGCCGATCGAGCGCCATCTGCCGCTCGCCAGAGTTGCCCAGCGCGACGACAACGGCTAGCGAAAACGCCGAGCCGGTCGCCGCATCGTCATCGGATTCGACCGCTCGCTGCAAACCCGCAACAACAGCGCGGTCCACGTTGGTTTCTCGGTCCGCAACAGCGACCAGCAGACGATCGAACGCGATCTGAGCCTCGGCAGCCGCAAGCGTGCGCGCGACTTCGCCGTTGTCTGGATGCCGTCGCGACATCGCCAGCAGTTGATCCAACGCACTGCCGTGGTTTCCCTGCGCAAGCCTCGCCGTAGCCTTGTCCAGCTCACCCTGGAGGAGCGCAGCGTCGCGCACGCTGCGCACGAACAGCGAGAGGCCAGCGATGCCCGTCACCAGCAGGCAACCCGTGATCGCGAGAACGGTGCGCGGGTGACGCTGCAGCCGACGCGCGCAACGCACGAGCCGAGGGACGCGCCGCGAGGTAACGGGATCTCCGGCCAGGTAGCAGCGCAGGTCGACGGCAAGCTCACGCGCCGTCGCAAATCGCTGGCGAGGATCTTTCGCGATCGCCCGCATGACGATCGTCTCAAGGTCACGATGGCGCCCGGACAGATTCAACGCGGACGGCTCTTTGTCGGCCAGAGCGCGCACCAAAGCCGTCGCGTCCCCTTCCTCGAACACGGGCCGACCAGCAATCAACTCGTAGAGAACCGCGCCGAGGCCGTAGATATCGATACGTGGATCCAGCGACGCCGCCTCACTTCTGCCGTTGAGCCGTTCGGGCGCCATGTAGCGAAGGGTGCCCGCAACCTTGCCCGTTTGGGTCAGCGTTGGGTCGGACTGCGCCCGCGCCAAACCAAAGTCGACGAAGACGGCCCGATCGCCATCGAGCAGCACGTTGGCGGGCTTGACGTCGCGGTGCACCACTCCATGCAGGTGTGCCGCATCCAGGGCATCGGCCAGCTCCGCACCAACAGATGCCACGCGCTCCAAAGGCCAAGGCAGCTCGACTTCCGCCAGGCTCGGCCCCGGCAGGTGCTTCATCGCGAGGAACGGTATGCCGCCCACCTCGCCAACGGCGTAGACCGGAACGATGTTCGGATGAGCAATCAGCGCGGCAAGCTCCGCTTCGCGCCGCATCCGTAAGCGCGCCGCGGGCATCTCTCGCCCGGCAACGTCGAGCGTCTTGAGCGCGACGTCCCGCGCCAAGGACTTCTGGCGAGCACGGTAGACCGTGCCCATACCCCCGCGCCCGATGCACTCAAAGACGTCGAAATCACCAAACGAACGCAGCGCCTTGGGGCTTCGCTCGAGCAGACCGGCATCCGCAACCAGCTCCGGCGAGCGGTTCAACACCCGCTCAACGCGTGCACACAGGCCCTCGTCGCCGTTGCAGACGTCGATCAACTCCGCCGGAGCGCCTTCTTCCTGCGCCAGGAAGTAGCGCTCGAGCGCCTGCTCAACGTCCTGCCAGTCCTTATCCGTCGACATCGTCACCCTCGCGCGCCATCGCCACGAGCAGCGCCGCGCGTGCACGAGAAAGCAGAACACGACAGGCTCCCTCACTTCTCTCCAGCACGCGGGCCGCCTCGGCGTGGCTGCCCCCGCGAAGCGCAATGATCTGCAGGATTCGCTGCTGATCGACCGGCAGCGTCGTCAAGGCCTGCGCGATGAGCAGGAGCTCTTCGCGATCGATTGCGGCCTTGCTCGGTGAGCCCTCGCTGGCGGTGAGATGCTGCAGCGTCAGCCCGTCGTCCGGCACCTCGCGATCGATCCGGCGCTTTTTCGTATTGAGCCGGCGACGTCGATCGATGGCGTTGCGCTCCATGATTCGGAGAGCCCAACCGACAAACTCACTGTCGTCGCGACCGCGAAACGACGGCAGCGAGCTCAACGCCTCGACGAGAGCCGACTGCACGAGGTCCGACGTATTGCAGCGCTCGCGCAGCGCGGCACCCATCAAACCAGGGGCGGCCCGCCGCAGAACGGGAATGGCGTTTTCAACCAACCGGGAGAGGCTCAATCGAGCCTTTCCACGGCTGCCGCCTTCTCCCGCATCCGGACGTCCCTGGTTGTCGCTCATTGCACGACGATCTTAGGGCGGTACGCGAAGGGAATGGACTGCCACGGCCCATAGGTCGGGACACCTCCAACCATTTGATCGAAGTAGTGCACTCGCTTGACCCGGTAGGTGCCTAGCGGCGCGGCTCCCGGCACTCGAAACACGATTTTCCCGAGCGAATGGTAGAACACGTCGACGACGAACTTTGTCTGCGCGTCACGGAAGAGCTCCACCTGCATGCGTGGTAGGAGCCCCGTTGCGCGAAAGACCACAGCCGAGCCCGGGTTTGCGAGGTGGATGATATTGAGAGGTGGCGACCACGGCTGGGAAAACCAGAGCTGATTCCCGAGCGGATCATGTGTGCCGACAAACGTGATGATGTTGCGCTTTCGGGCCACATCAAAGAGTGGCTCATCGTTCCCCTCGGCCCAACCCTCTAGCAGGGGTGGATCCTGGCCGAGGGAAACGCCCGGAGGCATGTCTGGGCCAACGGACTTCAGTAGCTGGGCGCTGATTTCAATACCGCCCTCCATCATCCCGCCCCAAGTGTCGCTGTCGAAGAAGGACTTCTTCGTTGGCCAGCTCGCCTTGACGCGATGCCACACAGCCTCCTGCAGTATCGACTGGATTGAAAAGTTTCGCGTCCCGTCCTGAACTTCCCATCCTGGAGGTGCATTCAGACCAAGAACTTGCTCGATGTTTCCACCCGCTGTGCCGGGCAAATACATCGGGTCGAAGCCGTTGGTGATCGCCGAGTTGCTCGGAACGCCATTCTCAAACAAGATGCGCTCCAGCAAAGCCTCGCCAGCGGTTTGCTTGGCCTGAAGAGCGAAGTTGGCAAACGCCACAGCGAGCGCCGCGTTGTAGGGGGCGAGCAGTGTGCCGTAGTACGAGGTTTCCGGCACCATTTCGCCAGTTGCCGCCCCGGGCAGGTATGCGTCGGTCAACAAGCCGAACCACCCGCCCGCCTCTCCTGGCAGCGCACCGCACCGAAAGCGAACGAACTGCCCCTGAATAACGGAAGCCGTCTCACCGACGAACGAATCGTCGATGAACATCTCGGATTCGAGGTCGGACTGAGCCCAAAGGGAAGAAGCCGACGCAGCCATAAGCCCTGCCGCTAAAGCTGCTTGTGCGACGCTGACGGCGAGACGAGGACGCGTTGAGTGAGTGCTGTTTGCCATGATTCACTATGGCGGGCGACAGACGCCGGCGACCGTTACAGGATTTTTCGCTCCCTGCACTTCAGGGCGAAGACTCCAAGCCCACAGAATATCTTCGCGATGCGGCCGGCCGCTTGCCGACCGCATCTTAGACGCCAGCAGCACAGCCGCGTCACGAAGCCGGCACCGCCAAAGACTGCGAGGCCAAGGCCATCTGGCGAACTTTGCGGAGGTCTAGCTTGCCTGTGCCGAGCACCGGCAGCTCGTCGACGTGCACATACTGGTTCTGGCGCGGCACGAACAGCGGCGGCAAACCGCGGGACTGCATGCGCTCTACGACATCCGCCAACTGCTTCTCCGAGAGCGTCGTCAGCACGATCAGCCGCTCGCCCTTGCGCTCGTCGGGAACTCCCGTGACGGCGAACGCGCGGTCCGCCCGGCTACTGCACTGCTGCAGGTGCTCTTCGATCGTTCCGTGCGGGACCATCTCGCCGCCGATCTTGCTGAAGCGCGACATGCGATCGGTCAAGAACAAGAAGCCATCCGCATCCAGGCGGCCAACGTCACCCGTAACGTAGAAGCCGTCACGCATCGCCTTGGCCGTGAGGTCCTCGCGTCCGAGGTAGCCCTTCATGACGTTGGCGCCGCGAACCAGCAGCAGCCCAGCCTCGCCCGTCGCAAGCGGCTCGAAGGTGTCCGGATCGACAACGCGAACCGTGACACCGGGAACGGGCCGTCCCACCGACCCTCGGCGCGAACCTGCTTGGTAGAAACCCGGAGCCCGGAACCCGGGCGCGCAAACGGCAATGGCCGGTGCGCACTCCGTCGCGCCGTAGCCCTGCACCGGCCGCAAGCCGAAGCGATCCGCAAAAGCATCGGCGAGGTCGTTGGTGAGCTTCTCGGCACCGGCAAGCACCAGCCGCAGCGAACCAAACTGCCCGGGCTCGACGCGGCGGTGGTAGAGCTGCAGGAACGTTGGCGTCGCGATCAACACCGTCGCCTGATGTGTTGCGACCAAGTGCCCGACGGCCGCCGCCTCGAGTGGGTTTGGGTGGAAGACCATTCCCGCACCTTGGCCCACTGCATACCAGAGCGCCAAGTTGCCAAAGGAGTGGAACATCGGCAGCACGCCGACCAGCTTGTCGTGGCGATCGAACGGGATCACCTGCGCAACCGCATCGCAGTTTGCCTGCAGGTTCTGGTGGGTAAGCTCAATGCCCTTCGGCTCACCCGTGCTGCCGCTGCTAAAGAGTATCGTCGCGACGTCCTCTCGGCGCACACGCCGGCACGCGCCGCACGAACGCTCCAGCATGCCCAACGGCAGCAGCAAAGCTCGCAGCAGGCCGCCAACGCGCTCAAAGAGCCCAACGCCGCTCATCAGGTCTTCGAGATAGATCAGCTCGATTCCGGCGAGGGACTCGATCAGTTCCTTCGGCAGTCGCTCGACAAAGGCCCGCGACGTCACGACCGAACGCAAACCGGCCTGTTGCGCGGCGGATTTCATTGCAGCCGGGCCAACGGTGAAGTTGAGAGCGACCGACGTGCGCCCAGACAGACTCGCAGCAAACGCCACCAAAGCACCTGCAATCGACGGCGGCAGCATCGTGCCGACGGCCTGCTGATCCGCCCATGGCTTGCGCAAGCGACGAGCCATCACGACTCCGCCCGCGAGAGCGCCTCCGCGCGAGAGTTTCTTCCCCTGAGTGTCCGCGAGGCACTGCCCCCAAGGCGCGCGCCGCACCGATCGAACGAACGCAACGTGGAGCGGCTTGAGCTCCTCGGCTCGCAGCTGCGCCGCGTGCTCGGCGAGACCTTCCACCGCCGTGCGCACGTCGGCCGGCGGCGTATCGTTGGCCATTGGCGCACCAAACGAAACCGTAACCGGGCACGGGATGAGCGTTGGCAACCACCGCGTGCGCCCCTGCTTGGCGCTGCCGAGCGAACCGTAGACGCGGTCGAGATGCACCGGCACGATCTTCGCCGCACGGTTCTTGACGATGCGTTTTAGACCGCGCCGAAACGGCAGCGTGCTGCCCATTCGGCTGATCTCGCCTTCTGCAAACAGGCATACAACCTCGCCGTCATCGAGCGCCTGCCCCGCGTCGCGCAACGCGCGCAGGACGACGCGTGGCCCGCCCGCCGCGCTGATTGGGATCGCCCCCAAAGCCTTCAAGAACGGCTTCAAGAACGGTCGCTCATACCAGTATTGATCGATCACAAAACGGATGTCTCGATCCGTTGCCGCCAACAAGAACAGGCTGTCCAGAAAGGACACGTGGTTGGGCACCAACAGCGCGCCACCGCGCTCCGGCACGTGCGCCTGGCCAACGACGCGCACGCGGTAGAGCGTGTGCGCCGCCAGCACCACCACAAGGCGGAGCAGGGCGGCCGGCAGCAGCCAGATCGCCCAGACCGTTGCCAGCACCGTCACGGCCGCGACAACCAACAGAATGCCGGCGCTGTCCAGTCCGAGCTTCGCCAAGCCAAAGCAGCCGAAATTGCCGACCAGCATGCCGGCAAACGACAGCATGTTGACAAGCGCGATGACGCCGCCACGGCGTTCTTGCGGAGCGCGCCATTGCACCAGGGAATTGAGCGGCACAACAACCAGGCCGCTCGCAACACCGAGCAAGGTCATCAGCACAAACGTCCCGATCTTGCCCGGCACGAACAGCCCCATCGCCGCCGTCGCGAGCGCCAGCCCAATGGCCCCCAGCGGGATCAGCCCGGTCTCGACCTTGCCCTTTGCGATCCGCCCGGCAAGCAGCGACCCCGCCCCCACCCCCACCGCAAACATCGCATAGGGAACGGCGGCAAGGTCATCCGAGAACTCGAGGACCTGCTTGCCGTAGACCAGGATGTCCTGCCCGAGCAGGCTCGCGATACTCCAGAACGCCACCGTGCCGAGGGCCGCCAGCCACAGCGTGCGATCGTCGCGCACGGCGCGCCACGACTGCTTGAGAGTGACGGCGACCGGCTCCGCACAGCACGCTGCGGCGACGCGCGGCAGCCGCAGCGCCGCCCCAAAGCCTGCGGCCGACAACACCGTCAAGATGACCCCAGCGATCCACACCTGGGCACCGACCGTCTCGAGCAGCACCCCGCCAGCAACGGTGCCGAGGATGATCGCCAGAAAGCTCGCCGCCTCCAACTTGCCGTTTGCGGCGGTCAGCTCTTCGTGGGGCAAGACCTCGGGCAGCAGCCCGTATTTACCAGGCGCAAACATGGCGCTTTGCAGGCCCATGCCCGCGAGCACCACAAGCGGCATCCATCCCGTCGGCTCCAGCCAGAGCGCCAGCGTGCCGGCAGCCATCAGGAGTAGCTCGGCGAGCTTGGTCCAAACGATGAGATCGCGCTTGCCAACGCGATCCCCCGCAACCATCGCCGGCAGCGAGCCAAGCATCAGTGGCAAGGTCAATACGACCATCGCGGTCGTGGTCACTCCCTGCTTTGCCACCTCCCCCTGACCATCCACGGCCGCGAGACCGAGCAGGACAACGATCATTTTGAACGCGTTGTCGTTGAACGCGCCGAAAAACTGGGCGGTCAGCAGCGAGACAAGCGGAAAGGGGCGTTTGATCATGGTTGGCTCCTGCGACTGTGGCACAGATATCCTCGGCACAGGGGACTATCGCCCATTCGTTCCATAAGTTGCTGTCACTTGCTGCGGGGGCATCGTTCACCTGAGCTTATCGATCAACGAGACCAACGAGAAAGCGATCCCCCGCAATGCGACCGCGTCGCTGAGGACGCCCGCAGCAACCGCCATCCGCGGCCTGCGCGCGAAGCACTCTTCGTTAAGCTACTCTTCATGATCGATCTACACCGCCTCGTCGGCTTCCACCTGGTCGCAACCAGCGGCGGCTATGCCAAGGCCGCGCGCGCCGCCGACTACCCGATCACACAACCGGCCTTGCACCAGCAGGTAAAAAAGCTCGAGCAAGAGGTAGGAACGGAGCTGCTCGAACGAGTCGGCAAAGACCGCATGCAGCCGACCCCCGCAGGCGAACACCTGCTGCGATTCGTCGCGCCATTCTTGCGCGACCTGCCGCGCATTGTCGAACAAGCGCGCAGCGGCGACTACGACGGTTCCCTGTCGATCTACGCCGAGTCGCTATTGATCCGCCAGCTGCTGCCGGGCTGGCTGCTAGCTTTGCGACGCCGACGCCCCAAGGCAGAGTTGACGCTCGCAGAGCTCGTTCAGGTCGACCTCGACCTGCTGCGCAGTGGCCGCGCGGATGCGCTCGTAGCTCACATCCCCGAAGTCCCAGACGACATTGCGTCGCAGATCGTCGCGACCTGCTACGCCTGCCTGGTCGTGCCTCGCGAACACGCTCCTAAGCGCGGCCGACCAAAACTCGAACAGCTCAACGACCTGCCGTTCCTGAGCTATCCGCAAAACACACGCCAGCACACCCTGCAGCTGCAGGCGCTCAACGTGCACGGCATCGTGCCAACCTCAACGATCGCACTCGACACTGCCGACACCATCCAGGGGTTCGTCGAAGCCGGCCTCGGCTGGTCCCTGGTTCCCAGCATGGATCCCGATGGCCCCAAAGGTCGACGCCTAGCGGCATTCTCCTGGGGGCGTCCGCGCGTGACGTTTCCTATCCTTTTACTTTGGCGCAAGGACGCGCCAGAGCACCCGCTTCTCGACACGATGATCGAGTGCGCGCCCGAGGCATAGAGAATGCCATTCCAACATGAGCGCGGTGAGCCCCCCGCCACCGGGCGGGACCGCAAGCACACCGGAAACTCCGCCGCAACCACCGGCACATCCTGCAACGGCGCCGCAAGATCTTCCGCGTTCGCCGTGAATGCCGCAGCCAAACGCTTGCTACGGCGCAGCTCCGACCTCACGTGGTTGGCCAATATGCCCAACAACCATGGCCTCACATCGCGCTCCGGGTTGTAGCGATCGGCACGCTCCATTGCGGTCAAGAACGTATTTTGCAGCGCGTCACCGGCGAGATCCGCATTGCCGTTGGCAAGGTAGGCAGCGACATGCAGCAACTCCGGAGCGGTGGCGTCGAACACTTTGGCCAGCAGGCGCAGATCTCGCGACTGCTGGAACCGCCGGAAGCATCTGTTTTCGTGGCCTCGGGTCATCGCCGCGTTTTCTTGTCCGAGTTCGCCTCGGTGCGCCCGGCAATCTGAAAAAACCAATACCCGCAGAAGAACGCGCAACGGCTCGGACGGCGCTGCGCTCGCGCGCGACTTCCTACCCTGGACACAACATGCACACGACCGTCACTCGCATCGCGCGGCGCACCACCCAAGCGGCGGCAACCGGCGGGCTCATGCTCGCATTCCTCAGCTCCTGCACAACCTCCATGGATCTCGCGCCTCCCGAACTTGCAGAGGACGAAATCGTCACCGTCGAAGAAGACGGCTACGTCAACAGCGGGCGCCGGCGTCGCGGGGCAGCCGAAACACGCATCTATTCGGTCGATGGCAGTGACGAAGCGGAGCGCTATCGACTCGCAGCGGGCTGGCACGACCTCGATCTGTCGCTGCACAACCGCTCCCACGGCTGGGCCCATCGGTTTGAGGGCCGCGTCGAAATCGACCTGCCCGCCGGCGACTACATGCTGGCGAGCCAGGTCGACGGCGAGGAGTTTGAGATCTTGCTGCTGCCGCCGCCCTACGACGGCCGCGACGCCATCCAGGCCGCATGGGTACCGGCATCGAGCCAGCCGCTGCCGCGGCGGCGGTTCGGCATCCCGTTTGGACTGCCGTTGCTCGCGTTCGGATTTGCTCGCTGCTTCTAAAAGCTGCTCGAAAACGTGGCACCAAGTGGTGTGATTCCGCCAGACACAGCCTCTAACGCGCTCGCAACAGGCGATTGCGCGTGCCTCACGAGCAGCACTACCCGAACCACCAACGAAAGCCGATGCCGCTGACGATCCGACGCGCCGAGGAGCGCGGCCACGCCGACCACGGCTGGCTCCGCTCACACCACACCTTTCGCTTCGCCAGCTACCGAGACCCCGAGCACATCGGGTTTCGCTCTCTTCGCGTCATCAACCAGGACCGCGTGCAGGCAGGCCGTGGCTTTTCCACCCATCCGCACCAGGACATGGAGATCTTCAGCTACGTGCTGGAGGGCACTCTCGCGCACAAGGACAGCATCGGCAACAGCCGCTCGCTTCGTCCCGGCGACATCCAGCTGATGAGCGCCGGAACAGGCATCACACACAGTGAATTCAATCCAAGCGAACAAGAACACCTACACTTTCTACAGATCTGGATTGAGCCTGACACGCGCGGCCTACCGCCTAGCTATACAGAATGGCAGCCAACGGACGCCGCCAAGACCAGCAAGGACGTGCTCGTCATCTCCCCGGACGGGCGCGACGGCAGCGCGACCATTCATCAGGACGCGATGGTCCGACGCCTCCGACTGGAGCGCGGCGATCGCATTCAGCACGAGGTCCTCCGCGGACGCGGCACATGGCTGCAGATGATCGAAGGCGAGATTGAGGCAAACGAGACATCGTTACACGCTGGCGACGGTGCCTGCACCGATGCCGAAGGGACACTGCTCGTGACCGCCAAGACCGCAACTGAGGCGCTGCTGTTTGACCTCGCCTAGCCACCTCGCCTAGCCACCCCGCCTAGCCACCCCGCCTACCGCGATACGATGCAACCATAGACATCGGCGCAAAGGGGCCCTGACACGCCGCGCCGCTACGTGCTCTACTTTGGGGTATGCGCGCAACCATCCTGTTGTTCGTGGCCGCGGCAGCGATAACGGCTGCGATGTATTTGGGCGGATGGGACACCTCACTGCCGCCAAACCCTGCCGCCGAGGCGAATGCTGGCGCGCCCACCATGGAGAGCACGGCGCGCCATAGCCCCAGCGAGAGCGCGCGCTCGATCGTGGACGCGGACCTCGCGGCCTCAAACCCACGGGAGCGAATGCGACCCGATGCCGCGCATGCCCGCCCCCTGCCGCCGGACGCAACCTGGGTAGAAGTCCAGTTGATCGATCCAGACGGGGAGCCCGTTGGCGGCGGCGAGGTCCTCTGGTTCGACGATACGAGCTATGCAGAAGCTCATCAGGCCGTCGGCCGCGACTATTTGCTGATGCTCTTCGAGCAAGACCCTCTTGCTGAGCGGTTCGGATGGCGCACGCAGGCCGATGAGCACGGCGTCGCAAGACTCGCGCGGAGAGAGGGCGCAACCATCATCGGTCGCACCAACGGCCTGCGCGGCAGCCGGCAGATCACCACGACAACTCCGACCGATGCCAACGGACGCGTCCGCCTCGAGCTGCGCCCCTCGCGAACGCTTCGCGTGCACGTTACGGACGCGACAGGAATGCCGGCTGCCGGCGTGCCGCTCGCGCTCCTGTTTGTGGATACCGAGGGCAAGGAGATCTGGGCGATGCACGGCATGCCCATGGCCAAGTCGGATGAGCGCGGCCATGCCGTGCTCTCCGCCATGCGCCGATGGCAGAGATGGCAAGCCCACGAAACCGCGACCGGCAGCTATCGCGCGGCCTACGTCAAGGCGGCGATACCGGGCCTCGTATCGGAGGGCGTCGTCGTCCCGGAACTCGCGGCCGCCACGCACGCCGATGCGGTCCTGCATCTCCAGCTGCCGCCACTTGGCGCAGCACGCGTCCGAACGGCTCCGGACGTCGTGACCCAGCAGCCGGAACAAACACAGATCTTCTTGACGCTGGCCAACATGGACAGCGACCGATTCGGACGATCCCTGCATAGCCCATGCGAAGCCGACGGATGGGCTCACTTTCCCTACCTACCGCTGGGCGTCCGTTTTCTCGCAGAAGATGGCTTCGCAGTTCTTGAGGCCGAGTTCGACAGTCCAACAACGGCGGGCGAAACCGTCGACTGCATCGTCCACCCCAAGGACGGCACCACGTGCCTACGAATGCGCTTGGTTGATCATCGAAATCGCCCTCTCGTACACCAATTCGTCAACATGCAATGGTGGCATGGCGATGCGTCGCATTGGACGATGTTCCACACGGACCAGCACGGGCAGGGCGTCGTATCGATCGAAGAGGACGAGGCGACGGCCGAGAAGGGTCAACCCGCTGCAGTGCATATCCAATTCGAGCCGGAGAACGAAGACGTCATTGGATCCGCCACCGTGCAGCTTCACGAGTTTCCGCGGGGCAGCCACGACCTTGGCGACATCCGGATCCAGCGCCCTCCAGCCTTTGCTTCGGGCAACATCGTGGACGAACGAGGCAACGCATGCAGCGTCCCGATCTCGTTGACAGTTGAACGACAGCGGCTTGCGTCCGAGGACGCAGCCGAACCTTGGCAGGAAGTCGACGCAGCATTCTCGTCGATAGATCGCGGCCAATTCGTAATCTATTTTCAACAGAACGTCAGCCGCCAACGTGGCCATCGATATCGGTATCGCCTGTCCGCTGAAGGGGATGATGTCGTGACCAAGAAGACGGTCCCCCTACGAAAAGACGATCACAGCATACGGATTGTAATCAAGACCGGTCGACACCTCGGCATCGAGCTGCTCCTGCCGGGCGGCGCACCAACCGACCACCTGATCTGCCAGCTAACCTCACGCGACGGGCAACGAGGCGGGCATGACAGCCAACGCCTGCGAGCCACGCCGATCTTGCTGGACAGCAGCCTCCACGAAGTCCTTTGGCGCGGCCTACCTGTCGGCATCTACCACCTAGACATCCGATTGTGGGGCGACTCCGCACCGGTCTATACAGCGGACGGAATCCGACTCGTGGACGCAGGCGGGATCGCCCACATGGACTTTGGGCAACCCATCGATTTGCGCGACGCACTCGAAGTCGTCTCCTTCAACTTTCGCCCCACACGCCAACAAGCTGCATTTGACGAGGCTCGCGACAAACCCCTGGACGGCAACCCCCGCATCTATTCTGGGCTTGTAGCCTATGCGTCGTCGCTCACTCTCAATCCGGTGCCCGCATTCGAAGCCACCAACGAGGATGCCCAGCTACTGCTGCGGCGGAACTCGGCGCCACTCGTCGCCCTGCTACGCGGCCATCTCCCCGCACCGGTCACGGGCACCGGCAGACATAGAGAGTCCCGCAATCGCGAGCGGAAGACACTGAGAATGCAGGTTAGCCTGCCGGCAGCAGAACTCGTGGCGCACCCACTTCCACGCGGCATCAAGATTCGCGCACGAGCGACTTCTGTGGCGCCAGAAGGGCGCAAATGGGCCGCGCCATGGGGTGAGCAGCCGCTCGCCCCGTATCTAGGAAGTGGCACGCGCTGGATCGATCTGCCCATCACCGAAAACACGACGACAAGCCAAGCCAGGATCTCCGTCGGCGAGGGAACTCACGACCTGGAAGTTCAGCTATTCGAGGGTCGTCAGAGCGCGAGCCTGCTTGAAAAGCCGCTTCGGATAACGGCTGCCGCAGGCGATATACAGATTCGAGTCTCGCCAGAAGCATGGCGGCGAGCGGTGCACGCTATCCAGCCGCAAGCCAGCCACATGCCAGACCTGGCACCGCGCGGCGGTCGCTAGCGACGGCCACAGAACAACGTGAACAAGATCGCTCTTTTGCTGCTGCTGCTGCTTGCCGCGAGCATTGCCGTCGCGCTGTATGCCTTCCAGTCGTCAACGTGGACCCCGACCCATGCGCCTTTAGAAGGCCGGGGCAAGCTGCCGGCCGGCCGTCATGCAACGCGACACTCCGGCTCGCTAGCCGCTGGCGGCCAAGAAGAGCCGGCAACCGCGCACGCCCCCACAGCGCGCACGCGCGCCCCCTCTCAGAACACGCGCGCCTACCCAAAGCACGCGACCTGGGTCGAGGTTCAGCTTCTCGACCCCGACGGCGAACCTGTGCCCGATGCGGAAGTCTTGTGGTTTGACGACGGCGGCAGAGCTGCCGCGAGATCTACGGCGGGCGCCGAAAGGTGGACACTGCTATTGAACCACGAGCTCTTAGCGGAGCGATTCGGCTGGCGCACAACCACGGACGAGCTCGGCATCGCGCGCGTTGCCAGAAAGGGCGAAGTCGTGGTTCTCGCCCGCACGGGCCTCTTGCGTGGCGACAGAGACATTTCCGCCAATACGCCAGCCAACCCCGAAGGCCGCATCACGATCGAGATGCGTCGATCCAAACGTATCGACATTCATGTTGCCCACGCAGACGGCGCCCCCGCGGCCGGTGTGCCACTGACGATCGCATCACTCGACCCGGAGGGCAACGACACCTCCGCCATCGACGGCTTCCCGATCACGATCTCGGACTCACAGGGGAAGGCAACGATCGGAGATCTATGGCATTGGCGGCATGCTCTCCTGCAGCACATCGACCAAGAGCACGCTGGCAGGCTCCGCCGCATCTTTGTGAAAGCGTCGCTGCCGCATGTCGAAGGCGCTGGCGTGGAGGTGCCCTTTGCGAACGAAGCCTCAACCGACGTGCTGGAGCTGGTTTTGCCACCGCTCAGCGCCGTGCGCGTCGGCGTCGACCTCGGCACGCACACGAACTGGGCGAAGGGTCTACCCGTCACTCTGATGAATCCGACAACCATCGAGAGTTCGAGGCCTCTGATCGAAGAGATCGACGCGGATGGCTGGGCTCACTTCGCGCATATCCCGCTTGCTGAACAGCTTCTCGCAAGCGCTGGCGGCATCGCAAAGCTCTTCGTCAGCTCAAGCCACAGCGGCGAGACGACCCAAGTCACCCTGACGCCAAAGCCGGACTCGCTCTACCTGTTGCTGCGAGTGCTCGCCCCGAATGGCAAGCCGTCGACCTACCAGCACTACCAGCTAAGCGGCAGCCTCGACGGCCGCGCGTTCAAGCGCATGATGACGACGGACTATCAGGGGCGTGCCGTCATAGAAATTGAAGACGTCTCAACAAGCACCAGCGCTGGCCGCGCGACGCTCGAGCTGCGCAACTTTCGGATCGATCTGCCGAACAGCGAAGAACTGGGCGCGGGCATTCTGCCGCCACTCGATTTGGCAGCCGGCTGCTTCGACGTCGGCGATGTTCCGCTCGAGCTGCCGGACCTCTTTGCCGCAGGCCGCGTCACCGATGCAAGGCAGCAGCCGTTCTTGCAGGCACTGGACCTGAGCCTCGAGAGACAGAGCCACGCAGCGAACGGCGACGAGCCGGCTCGCTGGCACCCCGTCAACGACGCCGTGATCACGCTAGAGGACGGCGTCTTTACAGTTTGCTTCGAGCCGTCCCCTGGCGACGACAGCGATCGATACCGTCTGCAAGCAATCGGTGAGGACGTGCTACCCGGCGCCGCAACGCCGCTTCAGCCGGGCGACAAGGACGTCGTCGTAGAGATCCAGAGAGGCTCCTCTCTAAGCCTCAACGTCCGTCTGGCCGAACGCGTGCAAACACAGTTCGTCATCTGCCAGCTCTTTCCGCCGCCAGGCCGGCTAGAGCCCGCGCTTGCGCAACGCCTAAAGACCAACCCAGCAAGCATCGGCGAGGATCGCTACGAAGTGGTGTGGCGCGGCGTGCCGGACGGACGGTATCGGCTCGAGCTTCGGCTTTGGGGGGACCCTGCACCTCTGCTGCAGCTGGACGACGTGCGGCTGACCAAAGCCGGCGGACTCGCGCACGAAGCCCTTCATGGCACCATCGACCTTCGCGACATCGTGCAGGTGACCACGCTCAACCTTCTTGAGATGGGCACCGACGGCACCGCCGTCCCGCTAGCCAAGGGGCCCAACCAGCCGCAGGGCGCGCTGGCCCGCCTCTCGAACCTCACGCAAAGTCCGATGCAGGCCATCCCGATCAACGACCCAGCGACCCGGCTGCTCGTTCGCCGCAACTCGGAACCGCTGGTTGCATTGGTCGAAGGCTACCAGCCCTCACCCGTGCTGGGATCGGGCCCGTCCCGGACAGCTACGCTCGCGCCATGGCCAAAGCTGGCGATGCGGCTAACGATCTCCACCGAAGATCTCAGCCCGGTCAAGCTGCCAGGCAACACCGTCGTCGAAGCACGCGCTCTTCCCGCGGCGCCCGAGCGGCGCCAGTGGCAGACGCCCTGGTGGCAAGGCCCGCTGGCGCCGCTGACCGGATCACGCGAAGAATGGGTCCGCGTCCGGTTCGCGCCCAACTCGGCCACCGCCGTGGCCCAGCTGCCGATCGGCGAGCGCGGCCACAACCTGGAGCTGCGCGTGCGACACCAACAGCAGAGCGCTCGCCTGCTCGATGCGCCCTACCCCGTCTCAGCAAGCTCTGGCGACATCCAAATCGACCTACCGAAAGCGAGATGGCAGCGGGCGCTTGGCACGATTTCCAGAGACGAACGCTGATCTACTCTTGTCCGAGGGCTCGAATCGGCCCACGATGCCGCGCCGAATGCGCAGAGACTCGTGAGCGATACATCCATCAAGAAGGTCTGGATTGAAGAGGGCTGCATTTCCTGCAAGCTCTGCCAGGACATCGCCCCGGACGTCTTCCTCGTCGAAGATGATGAGGATTGCATCGTGCGCCCGGAAGCTGCCCAGCATTTCACGCCGCAGTCCGAGGACATCGATCAAGCTGCCGAAGACTGCCCGGTCGAAGTCATCCAGATCGAGCGCGCGTCGTAGCTCTCCAGCGGGATAGCTACAGTCTGGGATAGCTACGGTCTGGGATAGCTACAGTCTGGGATCCACCAGCAAAGCCTCTCCCGACGGACGGGCCGAGCCACGGGCAAAGGGCCCGCAGCCAAGCCTCTACCGCGTCACGCTGACGTTGAAGTATTTGGCGTCCGGATGGTGACAGATCACAGCCGAAGTCGACTGCTCGGGCACCAGCTGGAACTCATCGCTGAGCTCGACACCAATGCGCGAAGCTTCTAGCAGCGGCAGCAGTTTGTCCTGGTCCTCAATGTTGGGGCAGGCGGGGTAGCCAAATGAGTAGCGGCTGCCCTGATACTTTTGCTTGAAGAGGTCGTTGATGTCCGGCGCATCCTCGGCGGCGATGCTGAGCTGCTGACGCATGCGCTTGTGCCAGTATTCTGCCAGCGCCTCGGCTCCCTCGACCGACAGGCCGTGGAAGTGCAGGTACTCATCGTAGCGGTTCTCGCGGAATAGCCGCTCGCTCTCCGTGGTCGCAACCGCGCCCATCGTCACGAGCGAAAAGCCAACCACGTCGAGCTCGCCGCTCTCTTTGCTGCGGAAGAAGTCCGACAGGCACATGCGGCGCCCACCCGGCTGGCGAGGAAACTCAAAGCGGCTGAGCGGCGTCTTGCGATCGTTTGGATCGAGCACGACCAGCGCGTTCTTATCGCTGTAGCACGGCCAATAGCCATACACGACGCGCGGCTCGAGCGTCTTCTCTTCACGCACGCGCTTGACCAGCTCCTTGAAGCGCGGCTCGACGGTATCGCGCACGAACTTCTCGTAGACGTCCGCGGGACGCTTGCCCTGCTTGTACTGCCACTGCAGGCGGTAAAGCGCTTTCTTGTTCACATACTGCATGACCGTGCCAAGGTCGAGTTCACTCGGCGTAACCACGGCCGGCCCCCAGAACGGCGGCTCCGGCACACTTGGCGCCGGCTCGACTCCACTGTCGGCATACTCGGTGAACGCGTGCTTGAGCAGCTCATCCTTCTCGGCGCGCGTCATGCGCCGGTGGCTGGTCACCCGCTTCGGTGCCTTCTCGGCAACCGGGGCACCGCCCGCCGCCGCAGCCGAAGCCACAACCTCGACAGCCTCAGCCGGCGCCGCCTTGGGCTTGGTCCGCCCCGTCAGCTCATCCATGATGTGCAGACCGGAGAACGCATCCGTGCCGTAGAACACGCGTCCTTCGCCGTAGGCGGACTGCAGGTCTTGCTCGACAAATGCGCGATTGAGGGCCGCACCGCCACAGATGACCGGCGTGCGGATATCCCGGCTCTTCATCAGCTCGAGGTTTTCCTTCATCACGACCGTCGACTTGACGAGCAAGCCGCTCATCCCGATGGCGTCCGCCTTGTGCTCACGCGCCGCCTCGAGGATCTGCTCGACCGGCACCTTGATGCCGATATTGACGACCTTGTAGCCGTTGTTGCTAACAACAATATCGACGAGGTTCTTGCCGATGTCGTGCACGTCGCCGCGCACCGTCGCAAGCACCATGACACCCTTCTCTTCGCCCTCCACCTTGTCCATGTGAGGCTCAAGGTGGGCGACCGCGGCCTTCATGCATTCCGCCGACTGCAGCACGAACGGCAGCTGCATCTCGCCGCTACCAAACAGCTCGCCAACGACTTTCATGCCGCCAAGCAGCACATCATTGATGATCTCGAGAGGCGCATACTTCTGCATCGCCTCATCGAGATGCTTGTCGATGCCGATCTTGTTGCCATCGATGATGCGCTTCTTGAGGCGCTCCTCGACCTCAAGATCCATTTCATCAACACCCGAGCTGGTATCGATGCGCTTGGCACCCGCGAACCGCTCCATAAACTTGAACAGCGGATCGTAGCCCTCGCGACGGCGATCGTAGATGAGGTCGAGAGTGACCTCGCGCTCCTCGTCGCTGAGCTTGTGCGTCGGGATGATCTTGCTCGCGTGCACGATCGCCGAATCGAGCCCGTTCTTGATCGCCTCGGCCAGGTAGACCGAGTTGAGGATCTGGCGCGGATACGGATCGAGACCAAAGCTGATGTTGCTCAACCCCAGGATCGTGCGGACCCCCGGCATGTTCTCCTTGATCAGCTTGATGCCGTCCAAGGTCTGCACACCAGCGTCACGCGACGCCTCATCACCGGAGCCGATCGTAAACGTCAGCGGATCAAACATCAGATCGCCCGGCTGCAGGCCGTGGCGATTGACGACGATGTCGTAGATGCGCTTGGCGACCTCAAGCTTGCGCTCGGCGGTCTTCGCCATGCCGTCTTCGTCGATCGTCAAGGCCACAAACATGGCGCCATAGCGGCGGGCTAGCCGGCACAGCTCATCGGCCTTTTCCTCCCCATCCTCGAGGTTGATCGAATTGATGATCGGGCGCCCCGGGATCGCGCGCAGCGCCTTTTCGACGACGTCGATCTGCGTGCTGTCGATCATGACGGGCGCCGTCACCTGCTGCACCATCGGGTGCAGCAGCTTGAGCATGTCGGCCGCCTCGTCGCGCCCGACGTAGGCGCTACATAGATCGAGCACGTGCGAACCATCGCGCACCTGATCTTTGGCGATCTCGAGCATGCCCTCGACGTCGCCGGACAGCATCAGCTCGCGAAACTTCTTGCTGCCGTTCGCATTGGTTCGCTCTCCGACGATCAGCGGCCCAGAATCCTGGTCGAGCGGCGTCGCATGAAACAGCGACGCCAACTGAGGCTCATAGAATGTCGGGCGAGGCTTCGCCACAAGCCCTTCGACCGCCTCCGCCATCGCCGCAACGTGCTCCGGCGTCGTGCCGCAGCAACCGCCGACGAGTCCGACACCAAGGTCTTTGACGAAGTGCTGCTGGAACTTGGCGAGCTCGGCGGGCGTCAGGTCGTAGACAGCGTGACCGCCGACGTTGCGCGGCAAGCCGGCATTCGGCATCACCATGATGTGACGCGTTGTCGTCTTACTCAGAAACCGCACCGACTCCTGCATGAGGTCGGGACCGGTCGCACAGTTGAGGCCGATGACATCCACCGGCAGCGCCTCGAGCGTCGTCACCGCCGCCGCAATATCACTGCCGACGAGCATCGTGCCCGTGGTCTCGATGGTCACGGTGCAGATGATTGGCACCTCACGACCCTGCGAATCCATCGCGTCGCGCGCCGCGTTGACGGCGAGCTTGACCTGCAGGATGTCCTGGCACGTCTCGATATTGAGGCAGTCCACGCCGCCGGCAATCAACCCCTCGGCGTAGACCTTGTAGGCGTCATAGAGTTCATCGATGGATATGTGACCAAGCGTCACCAGCTTGGTGCCAGGCCCCATCGAGCCGGCGACAAAGCGCGGCCTATCCGCCGTGCTCTTTTCGTCGGCCACGCGGCGGGCCAGAGCCGCAGCGATCTTGTTGAGCTCAAACGAACGCTCACCAATGTCAAACTCGTCGAGCACATAGGGCATGCCGCCAAACGTGTTGGTCTCGACGACATCGGCACCGGCGTCGTAGTAGCGCGCGTGGATCGCTTCGATGACGTCCGGCCGCGTCTCTACCAGCAGTTCATTGCAGCCCTCGAGACCACGAAAGTCCTCGAGGGTCAGGTCTGCGGATTGGATCTGGGTGCCCATGCCGCCGTCGAACACAAGCACACGCTCCTTCAACGAGCGGAGAATGGGGAACTTGTCGAGGCGTTCGGCCGGTACGAAGCGTTCTGTCATCGGGTGACACGCAACATACCGCGGCAAGAGCCACGCCCCGGGCGAAATCCGCCGTTCACGGCCGCCAAACACACGCCGGCAGCAGAATCGGTTGGTCGAAAGTCAGCGCCTGTGCGCCTCTGCCTTGTTCTTGGCCTTAGCGGGAGGCCGATCCGGCAAGCCCAAGCCAATGGGCGAAGGCTCAACCTCGAGCGGCGGTGGCAGGATGACGCCAGCAAACAACACGCCAGCAACGATGGAGCCACCGACCAAGATCATACGAAAGACAAATGGGGCACTCTCGCTGAATTCGCCGGAGATGGCCGTCGTAAGCCCCGACAATCCGAGACTGCCGGGCACCAGGAGCAGAAGCCCCGGCGTCCGGACAATCGCTGCCGGCGCGCGCAGCCAGCGCGAGTGCAGGTTGCCGAGCAGCGCCACCGCCATCGCACCGACTACGGGCCCTAGCTCGCTCCCCAAGATCGCGCTGCCCAAACGAGCACCGCCAAACCCCGCGGCGATTGCGAGCAGCACCCATGGCGCCTGCCGAAGCGTGCCACGCAGCAGCAGAACGAAGGCCACCCAGGTAACGCACAGCGCGACGACGAGCCAGCCAACGCCGAGCACCTCGGCCGGCCCCACGACGATGTCGCCGCAAAGCTCCGAGGCGACGCGGTCGCCAATGCCCACGCCAATGGCCATCGTCACAAAGACAGCAATGGCGCCCATGAGGCGGGCGCTGCCGGCCGCCAGGTGTCGAATTGCCAGTTCGGCAAGAGCCGTCGTAAATGACAGACCGGGCAACAACACAATGATGGCTGCAATCGTCGTGACCGGAACGTCGATCGGCTGCCACCAAACAGCCATCGCGCGGACGAAGAACGCGGCAACCGCACACGTCAGCGCCGCCTGAACATCGCCGAGACTGGGCCGCCGGCGCGCCAGCAACCCAATGCAGCCCACCAGCAAGCCAGCAAGAGACGCAACCAACACCTCGTTGCCGCCACCGCCCAAGAGAGCTGCAGCGCCGCCGCCAATCAAAAGTTGGCCGACAACATCCACCCAGGCGCGCGGCCCACTCGCGGCAAGCACCGCGCGCAGCTCCTGAAGCCCGTCTTCGACCGAAAGCTCGTGACGGACGACGCAATCGCGGATGCGGTAGAGAGCCGCCAGCCGGCCCAGGTCGTGATCGCCCGGAACCACACGAAGCAGCGTGGTGCGCGCTTCTTCCCCCGGCTCGCCAACAGCGAGAAAGATCGCCGTCGGCGTCGCAAAGAAGCTGCCCTCCATCCCGAGCGCTCGGCTGCAGGCAACCATGGAGTCTTCAACCCGATACGCGGGGCTGCCCAGCGCGTGCATCGCGCGGCCAAGCTCAACGACAAAGGCGTGCTTGCTCACGCGGACACGCTACGCATCGTCGCGCAAAAAAGCGGGCCACAACTGAAACGCATGCCGCACCTGGCAGCGAGATCAAGGCGCGCCAACACGCGCCTGCAGCAAGTTCGCCGTAGCGAGCGTCGAGCTGGCAAAGTCCCAGGAAGCCGCTTGCACAAAGGGCTCAAGCCCCAGCGCCGCCGGCTCGTCGGGAAGTGCCAACAGTCCGAATGCCTCCGGCCCCTGCGACAGCATCGGGATCGCAACATCCGCGGTTGCCCATGCGAAACAGCCGGGCGCGCCGAGCGCGGCCAGCTCGACGGGCGCCGCCAGCTCCTGGAAACCGACCCATCCAATCGGCAGGGCGACGAACGAAGGCAGCGCGTTGCGAAGCCGAAACCGGACCGTCGAATCGATCGCGGCCGGATCTAGCGCTTCGAGCTCAAGCAGACCGTTCCCGGCATCGCAACCGATGCCGGACGCGATCCAAGCCGCAAGTTCGACCTGCTGCAGCCGCCAGAGCGATCCGAAAATGATCTCGGAGCTATCGCCAGCGCCGCCGAAAACAACGGTCTCGCGACGATCACGGTCGTAGGCCCCGCCCATGCGCCTGCCGGTATCCGGCTTGGTGGCCGTCACGAGTTCGACCCAGTCGGCGCCGTCCCAGAGCCACGTCTGATCGAGATCCGAACCGCTCGTTTGCCGCGCGTAGCCAAGAACCGCTTCGCGCACACCGTCGTACGTCAGCGAATCGCTGTCGAGGCCGCGCGGCCCGCCGCTCGAGGCCAACGCCCAGGCCTGACCGTCAAACTCCCACGTTTCGACAAATGGCCCGAAACCGCTACCTCCGATCAAGACCACCCGATCCCGCATGCGGTCGTAGGCCATGCCCGCACTGTCTCGCTCCGGCGGGCGGACAGTGGTCGTCAGCTCCGTCCAATCGACGCCGTCCCACGCCCAAAGGTCGTTGAGCCAATCGCCGAAACCGGTGACCGAACGCCCACCAAACAGCAGCACACGCTGTCGGCGGCTGTCGTAGCAGACGCTCGGATCGCGACGCAACGGCGGCGCCGACGCGAGCGGGATCTGCTCCCATTCGTTGCCGGCCAACCGGTACATCGGAAAGACTGGATTGAACGTATTGGGGTCCCCGCCCAACAACACGAGTCCGGCTCGCGCATCATCGAACACAATTCGAGTTCCACGAGGTGACCCCGGCCAGCTGGGCGACGGCAGTTGATTGGCTTGAGCTCGCACCAACAGCTCCCAGTTGGACTGCTCAAGTCGCCAGAGATCCGACTCGCCAGACTCACCTCCATACATGTAGGTGCGGCGCAACGAAGCGTCATGGGCCAGCTTGGTTTCTTGCCGCCCGCCGGGCGCACCAAACGTCCGCCTTTGCCAAGACGCGCCATCCCACTCCCAGATACTGGAGTCCACCGAACTTCCGATCGTTCGACCGCCCACGCTACCGACGATGTTCCTGACGGGATCAAACCAGACCCCGTGGTCGGACGCTTGCGGACCTCCAACCCCCAAAGGCACCCATTGGCTCAGCAGTCCATCCCAAGCATGAAGCGCCGGATCGGCGAGATCGCCACCGCCAACGAGCAGCAGACGCTGGCCGTTGCCGTCGTAGACCATGCGCGACCCCGCATTCCCCGAGAACGACGGACCTGGTTCACGCAGCCACTGTGAACCGTCCCACGCCCAAAGACCGCTCTCTTGCGATGGTTGAAAAACAACACAGCTGCCGCGCGAAGGATCATAGACAATCGATGGATATGCCAGCGAGTGCCGCGGACGCACCAACGGATTGGGGATTGCTACCCAATCCACGGCGTCATATTCCCAAACCTGTCCTGCCCCAATCCCAACGGCCGCCCAACAGACGACACGATCGCGCGCGGCGTCGTAGGCGATCGAAAACCCAGACGTCGTCGGGTTCTGTGTGACGGGAGCCTCACTCCAATCGACGCCGTCGAACACCCAGGTCGAGAGCGACGATTGCTGTGCGGGACGTCCCAGAGCGACGACACGGTTGCGCGTCGAATCCAACGCGGCGACCCACTCCCCGGCCGGCGGACGCACAACCGGCGACAGCTCGCTCAGCTGGACGCCGTCCCAGCTCCAGACGTCTCCGAAGTAGCGATCGTCAACACCTCCGAATATCAGCACCCGGCCGCCGGCTTCGTCGAAGACCGTTGCGTGCCGCGATCGAGAGGCGAACCCCGGCACGGTGCTCCAGGTCGACTGAGCGAATAGAACGCCGACACATAGAGACGCCGCAACGAACGCCAGAAGCCGCGACCGCGCAGCCGGTATAGCAAAGTGCATGACGCCATGATAACGATCGCGCCAATCTGCCGACCTCGGACTGCATGGCGACAAAGCCGGCTCGAACGGCCGACCGAACCTCACCTCGTGGCTCTATCGCAAGCTTTCGAGTCGGCCTGCGGCATCGACGATCTGCGTCACGCGCAAACCGTATACGTCATCGACGAGCACCACTTCGCCGCGCGCCACGAGCTTGCCGTTGACGCGTAAATCGACCGGCTCTTCGGCCTTCTTGTCGAGAGCGATGACGCTGCCCGGAACGAGCTTGAGCACGTCTTCCAGACTCATCTGCGCCCGGCCAACTTCGACCGAGATCGGAATCTCCACGTCGAGCAGCAGATCGAGGTTTTGCTTCTCGTCCGCGACGCTGCCAGGACCGAGTTGGCCAAACGCAACCGGCTGAATCGCTGCTGACGCGAGCTCCGCGGAGGCCTGCGCGACGTCGCTCGCGTTGCCCCATTCCTCGGCCGACTGGTCGTCGTTTTGCTCGTTGTCCGTCATCGAGAGTTGTGGTTGTTAACCACCCATCACATCGGCGATACGCGCACCCAACCTGTTGCCGATTCGACCGATGTGCGCCTGAAACTTGGGCTTGCCCATGACGGGCACGGACGCCGGCTCGCCAAAGCGCTTCTGCAGCGGGATCACGTCCCCAGGCTGCAGCTCCAGCAGCTGGCCGAGGCGAATACGGGAGTCGCCGAGATTGACCGCGAGGTCGACCGGCATTTTGTCGAGCGAACCCGCAACCTGCTGCCGCATCGAGCCAGGATCGAGCTGCGACACGGAGTCGCGACTGAAACGCTCGAGCAACGACTCCATCGACGTGAAGGGAATCACAAGGCGGAGATCCCCGATCAGAAAGTCTCCGGTGGCCTGAAAGTAGATCGACAGCACGACGTCCTGCGACGGCAGAATCTGCGCCATCGAAGGGTTGCAGAAGCGGTTCTCGATCTTCCACTTGAGTTCGACGACTTCACCGAGCGCTTCGCAGATCCGATCGATGCAGGGCGCCACCAGGGCCTCGGCAACGGTGTGTTCGGCGGCGGTAAAATCCTTGGGCACCTTGGTCACCTTGCCGGACCCGCCAAGAATGCGGTCGACAGCGCCGTACAGCAGGCTCGTGCTAACGGTCAGCAAACAGGGCTGACGAAACGGCTGCATGTCGAGCACGTAGATGGCAACGGGCCCGGGCAGCTGATCCAACCACGTCGAGAAGCGCATCTGTTCGACGGCGACACAGTCGCAGCGCGTATCGAGGCGCAGCTTGTCGCTGATGGTCGCTGACATCAGTTTGCCGGCGCTCTCGAAGTAGCGCTCGATACCACGCAGTTGCTCACGGCCGAGACGGTTCGGCTTGAGCAGATCCACGGGGCTGATGACCCTGCCGTCGGCGGCCTCGACCGGTGCCATCATCGGCTCGGAGTCGGCCGAGTCTGGCTCGATCGCACCACCCTCGCTGCGGAACATCTGCAGCAGGGTGTCGATCTCTTCGTTGCTGAGGATTTCGTCCACGGGTCTGTTGGGGCTTGGAGCTAGCGGTTGGGGGGTTTGGGCAAAGTCGGCCGCGCACCCCGGGGAGGGAGCGCAAAAGCCCGGTCGTCATCTACTGCAGCAGCCAATCGATCCACATCACGCGCGTGACTTTGGCGAGTTTCTCTTCGCTGTCGCCAAACAGGACCTTGTCCATTTCTTCGATCAGGTCGTGTTCGAGCAATCGAATCCCAGCCTCGGAAGTCAGCTCTTCCATACTGCGCGTCTTGAACAGCAGCAGAGCTCGTGAGTTCGCCTCATCCCACTTCGACTTGATTTGCTCGTAGGCGTCGTGCTCAAGGTCTTCGCGAACCGTGTAGACAAACTTGAACGACACCCGCGCCACGCCCTTGCCGGCACGCGTCCGGGGGTTGAACTCTTTCTTGATCACGTCCGGGTGCGTGACGTCAATGTCCTCGTAATGCGGCTCTTCTACCGGCACCTCGACGGTCTTCGGCGGAATCGCGAACACCACACCGGCACCGCCGACGAGGGCACCAATTGCGATCATGACAATCGGCGGCAAGCCCTTCTTCTTGCCCTCCTCGCCCTCCTCTTCCTTTTTCTTCTCGTCAGCCACTTGCCCTCTCCTGCTTCACGACGATTGCCGCCGCTGCTCGCGCCACCAGCGGCGGCACGCCTTGGTGAATCGAACCGCCGATCAGTCGCGCTTGCCTTTCGCCTTCGCTTCCTTGCTGACCGTCATGCGCTTTTCAAGAACGTCCTGCACCATCGCATTCGGCAGCAGCTGCAGGATCTCGTTGACGGCATCGGTCTCCATAAACTCAAGCAGCCGCAGGATCTCGTCCTGCCCACGCTCGGACTGCCACTGCTGCTGTAGCAGCTCGGCGGCCTTTTCGCGCTCGAAGGCGGCAAGCGTATCTGCATTGCGCTTGAGCTTGACCGTCTCGTCATCGCGAACAAGTCGCACCGTGCGCTCGAACGACGCGATTTTGTTGTCTAGTTCGCGCTGCATCTGCTCCAGCTCAAGCTGTCGCTTGCCCAGGTCTTTCCAGCGGCGGCCGATGTCGTCGGCGAGCTCTTGCAGCTCTTTTTCCTTGAGCGCCTGCGCTTCTTCGCGCTGCTTGATCGTGCGCATGATGCCGTCGACACGCTGCCACGCCTCATTGAGTTGCGCCGGAGTCAGTCCAGCCGGCATGCCTTGAAAGCTGAAAAACGCTCCTGGCTCGTAGCTGGTCCGCCCCTGGCTCTGCAGCAGCTTGGCCAATTCATCGAAATCGCGTTCGGCCGGATTGCGGCCGTCGGCAGGATCGTGGGAACCCGCTTTGCCGTGGCCGCCAGACGCGCCGCCGTGCGCGCTCTTGCCGTGGCCGTCGCCGGCGGCTTCGTGGCCGCCGCCGTGGCCGCCGCCGCCGTGGCCATCGCCAGCCGCACCACCCTCCGCGTGCGGGTCTTCACCATGCCCGCCGCCGTGCCCGCCGCCGTGGCCGTCGGACTTGGGTTCCTCAGGATTCACAACCGACTTGCCAACCTTACGGCGTCGCGCCTTCTGCGGATCTTGCCCGTCCAGCGCCGCATCTTCGGCGGTGGCATCCGAGCCATCGGCGTGCCCGTCCGCAGGGCTGCCATGAAGGCCATCGCCGTGACCACCGCCGGCGGCATCCGCGGCCTCACCGTCGACACCCTCGCCTTCCTCGCCTTCGCCCTCTGGTTCGGGCGGAGGTTCGGGGAAGAAACCTCCCAACACCGGAATGTTGGCCGTGCCTTCGTGATTGAGTCGTCCGGTGGCGGCGAGCCCGCCCACCAACGATCCGACAAAGAGTGCCAGGCCGATCACGGCCTTGATGATGATTCCTACCATGTCACCGTTCTCCCGACTGAGCTGCCTGCGGGGCCCGCTGCTGGGTTCCGCTGCTGCGCGGCCTTTCTGCCGCGCGACAGCATTGCGAGTTCGTCGAGCTCGGCCTGCTCTTCACGGAGCGTTTCCTGACGCCAGGCTTCGTGCTCTTTGTCCCGTAGGTTGCGCAGCGTCGACAGCTCACGTGCCTTCGTCGCATACGCGCCGCGCGCTCGGTCAAGCTTTTGCTCGGCACCACGGCGCTGCTCTTTCAGCCGCCACTGGTGACGCCGAAGCCCCACCTCCAGCGAGCGCGCGAGCTGGCCGACCGCATCGGTTCGCGCCGCTTGCTCCGCAGATTCGGCCAGGCCACGGGCGACCGCTTCGAGCTTTTGCTCGAATCCGTGCACCTCTGCCATTGCGATCGCCAACTCCCTGCGTGCGCTGCGCTCGACCTGTGAACGCAACCGCAGCAGTGAGGCCAGCCGAAACCGGAACCTCTTCATGCGGCAGGTATCGACCGCAAGGCGGCCACACGTTAGGCAAGGATCGCTCGCAACGGCCGCTAGCTCACACGACTAGGAACAACCCGAATAGTGGTTCTTCCTAGCTCAACGCCTACAATCATTGCCGAGCGCATTGGCGCTCACACTACGCCCTCTCGCAAAAACACAGCCCACAACCAGGCACAAACCATGAGCAAGCTCGAAGACGCAATCGAATCCTGCAAGACGCAGATGAAGGCCCAGAAGATCCCGTGCAATGACGAGCTCCTGACGGCCATTGCCAAGTCACTCGGCCCATCGCTCTACAATCGCGATGCGCGCACTGTCGCAACCGGCCAGAAAGCGGAGATGCAGACCATTCGCAAGAAGTTCCTGATCGGCAAGCTGAAGTGCGAGGACACACCCGCACTCGACAAGGCCATCGACAGCGCGATCGAAAAGATCGGCCGCTCCAACCGCAGCAAGCTTCGCCCGGTCTTCTACTACCTGCTCGTCAAGAGCCTCAAAAAGGAATCCGTTTACGTCTAGGATCGATCCCGAGACGAACCTAAGCAGCGGTACTCCTGCTCGGCGAATCCCGCCGTGAACATGACCGCGACGCTGGACGATGCGCATCGAGACGACTTGTTGCTGACCGTCATCATGCCGGTCTACAACGAGCGTCGGACACTCGAAGAAATCGTCGCCGCCGTGCTCGCGGAGCCAACCCGCAAAGAGCTGATCGTCGTCGACGACGGGAGCACCGACGACAACCGCGACGCACTGGCCCGCATCGCCAAACAGACGGGCGTCACGGTCATGCTGCACAAACAAAATCGCGGCAAAGGAGCCGCCATTCGGACCGGTATCGAGGCTGCGAACGGCGACCTGATCCTGATCCAGGACGCCGATCTCGAATACGACCCAGCCGACTATCGCGCCCTCGTGCAGCCCATCCTCGACGGGCGTGCAGACGTCGTCTACGGCTCGCGCTACCTCATCGACGACCGTGACCCCGCCCGACCGCGCGACCGGTTTGTTCACTACCTGGGCAACCGGCTGCTCACGTTTGTCAGCAATCTCGCCACCGGGCTGAACCTGACCGACATGGAGACGTGCTACAAGTGCTTCCGCCGAGAGGCGATAGCGCCGATCCACATCCGCAGCCGCCGTTTCACGGTCGAACCGGAGCTGACCGCCAAGATTGCCCGCAGCCCCGCGCGCATCTTCGAAGTGCCCATCCGCTACCGCGGCCGCGCCTTTGCGGACGGCAAGAAGATTGGCTGGCGAGACGCGCTGGCCGCCCTGTTCGCGATCGCTCGCTACCGGTTCGCCGACTAAGCCGGAAACGATCCGCGCCCCTTCGTCGTTACATCTGCGAGATATCAACGGCTGCGACAGTTGCTAGAGTGCTTCGTCAACTATCGGGAAGGCCCCACTGCTGGGAAGACCCCATAGATGGGAAGACACAGCCAGATCATGTACAGGATTGTCATCGCGTTCCTTCTGCTCGCCTTCGCAGGCAGCGCCACCGCCCAGAAATGGCGGACCGAGCAGGTCCCCGAGGCCGGCATCGAATTCGAAGCGCCGAGCCGCCTCGAGCGACTGCCCATGCAGCTTGGCAGCGGCGACCTCTACCGCCGCGCTCGCCTGCGCCCCAAGGACAGCTCCGACTTTGTCCGCGCCCAATACTATTGGTACTGCGACGTCTACGAATTTGCCAAGACGCAGAAGAAGCCCGAAGAGGTCAAGCTGCCGCCAGGCATCCCAGACGACCAGAAAGAGAAGCTGCGCGAAATGCTCGCCAAAATGGGCGGCCGCGATAGCCACAAGAGCTTTCGCGAATGGCTCGACGCGAAGAAAAACGTCGAGATCCTGGTCAAAGGCAAGGCGAAGCGTGGCAAGGGCAAGAAGCTGCCCTACAAGCACTGGGTTTATATCTGGGATAACAAGTTTGGTCCCGTCGGCCTGACATACTGCGAAGCCGCCGTCTACGAAGTGGATGGCAACGAAGTCGCTCTTGTCGTCGAGATGCCGCTCGAAAAGAAGAAGCCCCTCAAGCCGAAGAGCAAATGGGCGGGCATCATCAAACGCGTAATGAAGAGCGGCAAGGCGTGCGTCATGGACGATGCCGTCGCAACCAACGACAAGCGCGACAAGTATGCGGACACCCCCGAACGGAAGAAGGCGCTAGCCGAAGCCAAGGCCAATATCGCAGGCCTGCAGGGCTGGGACTACTTCACGCTGCCCAACTACATTGTCTTCTACTCGTGGGATTTCGAGCGACCCGACTCGAAGAGCAAGGCGCGTAAGGAGGCCATCTTCTACTCGGAGCGCCTTGAGAAGATGCGCAGCCTCTACATCGAGTCGTATCCGCTCGACGCGACCGGCAAGAAAGCGATCATGCCCGACCCCGCTTCGATTCCCGGCGTCGGCGGCCCGATAACGGGCGGCACCAAAGAAGAGCGAGAAGAGGCCAAGACCCGCGCCGCCGAAGCCGCAGCGCGCGCCAAGGAACCGGGCAAGGAGCCCTACTCGGTGTTCCGCCTGTGTGCGACGTATGACCAGTTTCAGAAGTATGGTCAATCTCCCCCAGGCGTCGTTGGTTGGTATTCACCGAGCAGCAAGGAGCTCGTCGTGTTCCTCGGCGGCGACACCATGATGGGTCAAGGCGCAACCGAAACCGTGACCTATCACGAGGGCTGGCACCAGTTCGCCGACTTCTACTTTCACCCGCCGGAGTCCGAGAAGCAGGCCAACCTGCACCGCTGGTTTGACGAAGGCCACGGCGACTACTTTGGCTCGTTCCGCTGGACGGGCACCAAGTGGAAATACGTTGGCTCCAAGATGCGCTACCAGGACTGCAAGCAGATGGTGCGCCAGGAAGACTACGTGCCGCTCAAGGACATCGTTCGCTGGACGCGGCGCAAGTTCTACGGCGCCAACGCTCCCTACTACTACGCGCAGGCCTACTCGATGATCGACTTCCTTCGCCGCGGCGAAGGCAGCAAGGGCTGGGACCCTCGCTGGGCAGAGGTCCTCGACATGTACCGCAAGGTGGCGCTGGTGAAGGGCGACACCAAGCTCGGCGTCGATCTCGCGTTCCGCGGATTCTCGCCGGAAGATTGGACCGCGCTCGAGACCGCCTGGAAAGCCTGGGTCGCGAGCGGCAAGTTCAAGAAGGGCTAGTGCCCCGCCCCCATAGAGCGCGCGTAAATCCCTAACATCAAGAGGGTAGCGCGCACCGCCACGAGAGGCGAAGCGGACGCGACGCCCCGAGAAGGCGTCCCCGCGAGCACGCCGGGCGACAGCCCCGGCGGCAAAACCGAGCGGCGATTGGCATCGCCGATGCCTCCAGGCTGGCGCAGAGCGCGAAGCGCATGCGACCATGGAGCTCTGCCGCGCATGCGGCAACCTCGCCTCACTTCCCACCCGGCTCCCCACCGGCCACGACACAATGAACCGACTGCTCATCCCGGTCGCGCTGTGCCTTTCGTCTGCTCCTGCGATCGCGCAGGCCCAGGTAGACGCCCAGCTGCTTTTCCCCACCGACTGGATCGTGCCCAGCGAATACGCAGCGAGCGTCTGCGCCGAGCGCGCGATGGTCTCCGCCAACCGCTTCGCCGAGTTGAGCCCACAGCATCAACAGATGCTGCTGCGCCTTACACATCCCAGCGCCCGCGAACGCGAGCTGCCGCACGCCTGCTGGCTGCCGCCGGTTCCCAACGCCACGATGGCGCTGTGGAACGCAGTGATGCAGCCGAACAACTTCAACCCGGTCACGCGCTGGTCGCAGACCGCTCTCAGCGGCGGCGGGCTCAACTTCGGTGATCCGACCACAATCACCTATAGCTTCGTCCCGGACGGCCTCAGCGTTCCTAGCGCAGTCGGCCAGCCGACGGCGCCGAGCAACCTGTTTGCTTCCTTCAACGGCGCATTCCCGAGCCAACAGATCTGGCAGCAGCGCATCGGCGACGCACTCGAGCGCTGGGGACAGCTGGTCGGGATCACGTTTGTGCTCGAGCCCACCGACGACGGCGCACCCTTTGCCAACGCACTGGGCGTGGCCGGCGTCCGCGGCGACGTGCGCATTGCCGGCGTCAACATTGACGGCGGCAGCAATGTGCTTGCCTACAACTACTTCCCCGACAACGGGGACATGGTGCTCGACACCGCCGACACGGGCTTCTACGCGAACGCCAACAACAACTACATCCGACTGTTCAACGTCATCGCACACGAACACGGACACGGCATGGGCATCGCACACGTCTGCCCTACCGACAACAGCAAGCTGATGGAGCCGTTCATCAACGTGAACTTCAGCGGCCCGCAGTACGACGACATCTTGACCGGGCAGCGACTCTACGGCGATGCCAGCGAGCCCAACGACTCGGCTGCGCAAGCCACGAACCTGGGCACGCTCGTCGATGGCACGGACACCACCACGCTCGTCAGCATCGACGGCGGCGGCGACCAGGACTACTTCCAGTTCACCGTCGCGAGCGCCAAGCAAGTCGACGTAACCGTTCGCCCATCGGGCATGCCCTACCTCGAAGGCGATCAAAACGCGAACGGCAGCTGCCAGGCCGGCGTGTTGTTCGACCCCACCGTGTTGCGCGACCTCAACGTCGAGGTCCTTGCTGCAGACGGCACAACTGTGCTGTCGACCGGCAACTCGGCGCCGGCCGGAGCGCCGGAAACCGCGCCGTCCGCACTGCTGCCGACGGCAGGCGACTACTACGTGCGCGTCAGCGGCGGCCCGATTGACCAAGTCCAGCTCTACGAGCTCGAAATCGTCATCAGCGGTGGCCCACCCTTCACGCTTCAGATCCTTGGCGGCGTCCCCGCATCCGCTCCGGAAGGTGCCCCGGCACCCGTCACCGTCCGCGTGTCCCCTGCGGCAGGCAACGTCGACCCACAGACCGGCCAACTGTTCGCATCCGTCGACGGCGGCCCGTTTGTTTCGTCGCCCCTGACCAGTATCGGCGGCAACGACTATGCCGGCCTGGTGCCGCTAGGCAGCTGCTTTGCAGCAACGGAATGGTATGTCAGCTTCGCCCCGCAAGGCGGCGGCACGGCGATCTCCGAGCCATTCGGCGCACCCGCGAGCACGCTGCGCACGCGGACCATCAACGAGCCTCTGGCCACGGTGTTCTCCGACAACTTCCAGTCCAACCTCGGTTGGACCGTCACCAACGATGCTGCGCTGACCGACGGTGCATGGGACCGCGGTACGCCGGTCGGCGGCGGCGACCGCGGCGATCCGGCAACCGACGGCGACGGCTCGGGAGCCTGCTTCTTGACCGACAACGTCGACGGCAACAGTGACGTCGACGGCGGCGCCACGCAGCTGACGTCGCCCACCCTCGACCTGTCGGCCTTCCCCGAGGCACGCATTCGCTGGCTCTACTGGTACACCAACAATGCCGGCGGCAACCCTGGCACCGACACGTGGCGAACCGAGATCTCGGACGACGGCGGCGTCAACTGGGTCACGGTCCAGAGCACGACCAACAGCACCGCAGACTGGACCGAGTTCTCGATCCTCGTCGGCGATTTCGTCACCCTAAGCAGCCAGGTGCTCGTGCGCTTCACGGCCTCGGACCCACCGCCCGGATCGATCGTGGAAGCGGGTCTCGACGGATTCGTCGTCGAAGCCTGTGGTCCCTCGCCGATTGAGCTGCTGCCGGGATCCTGCGCCGGTGCGTTTACCAACCCAACCATTGCCGTCAGCCAAACGCCGGCTGAAAACTCGTCGTTCTCGATCGATTGCACGGTCGAGCCAACCACCAGCGGACCGGTCTTCCAGGGCTTTGTGCTCGGATTTGCGCAACCCGCACTGCCACTCGCAAGCTGCGGCTGCACCCTGCACCCATCGCTCGAGATCATCGACCTACAGCTCGGCAACTGGACCGCGTCCAACACCGAGTCCTGGTCGCTGCCGCTGACGCTGCCGATCGGCACGGCGGGGCAGCAATTCTTCGTGCAGGGCGTAGCGCTCCTGCAAAGCGGCACCTGCAGCGAAGTCGGTTTCCCGCTAAACACGACCGACGCGCTGCGCGTGACCGTTCAGTAGTCAGGCGGCCGCAGCAGCACCACCGATCGCTGCGGCACCGGCCGGCTGGCTCACACGCCTAGCTGCTGAAGCATCGCAATCGTCTCAGCTGCCGGCCGCGGCTCCTTGCCGTGGTAGAGCAGCCCGTCGATGCCCTCGATGCGGGCAATGGCTTGATCGAGCAGGGGGTCCGCCCCCTGCCGGTAGGCACCCACTGATACCAGGTCTCGGTTCTCTTCATAGTGAGCCAACAGCTCACGCAAACGACGCGCCAGCTGCTGGTGCTCGTCGCCCGTGACTTTCGGCATCAGACGAGAGACCGAGCCGAGCACGTCAATCGCGGGAAACCGACCGCGTTCCGCGATTCGGCGACTCAAAACGATGTGCCCGTCAAGGTAGCCGCGTAGCGCATCGGCAACCGGCTCGTTCATGTCGTCGCCATCGACCAGCACGGTAAACATGCCGGTGATGGTGCCGTTCTGATCCGAGCCGAGTCTCTCGACCAATCGCGGCAGCGAAGCAAACAGACTCGGCGGATAGCCGCGGAGCGTCGGCGGCTCGCCGGCCGCCAGGCCGACTTCGCGCACCGCCATGGCGTAGCGCGTCACGGAGTCCATCATAAACAGCACGTCGGCGCCGGCATTGCGAAACGCCTCGGCGATGGTCACGGCGGTGAGCGGCGCCTTCATACGCAGCATGGGCGCCGCGTCGCTGGTGCACGCGATGACTACGCTTTTTTGCAGCCCCTCCGGCCCCAGAGCATCGGCCACAAACTCGCCGACCTCACGGCCGCGCTCGCCAATCAATGCGATTACGTTGACCTGGCCGGCGTGGCTCTTCGCGATCTGCCCCATCAACGTCGACTTGCCGACGCCAGAGCCTGCGAAGATGCCGATGCGCTGCCCTTTGCCGCAGGTCAACATGCCGTCGATCGCCGATACCCCCGTCTCAATCGGCTGATCGATGGGAACGCGCTGCATCGGTGATGGTGCGTCGCCAACCAGCGGCATCATGCAGCCTCGAATCTCAGGACCACCATCCAGCGGTCGACCCAGCGCGTCGACGACGCGGCCGAGCATGCCGGCACCAACCGGGACGCTCAACGGCCGGTGCTCGTTGTGCACCTGGTCCCAAGGCGCGACTCCGTCGGCGTCCCCGAGCGCCATCACCACCGCCGCGTCGCCGTCAAATCCGACAACCTCCGCAGGGATCCGGGTCGCGCCGCCATTGGCGAGGATGCTGCACGTGTCGCCAATCGCGGCGACCATGCCCGTAACATGGATCGCGATTCCTCGGATCGCGCGCACCTTGCCTTCGGAACGCGGGCGATTGAGCATGCGCGCGCCGTCGACGGCACGCTGCAGCGCCGCGGGAAGCGTCATGCGCCGGCCTCCCGGCGCACTTCGTTGCAGATGCGCTCGAGCACCTCGCGCGGATCGTAGCGCAGCCGGCCAGCTCCCGTCTCCGCATTGACGCCGCCGCGTGGCACCGTCGCATCGGCAACAAACTTGGCCTCCGCGATTTGCTCCGCGAGTTCGGGCATGCCGACCAACCGCTGCTCTACCTGCTCTAGGTCCTCTGGGTTCAAGCGCACCGTCAGGTCGCCACGATCGCTGCCGTGCACGCAATCGCGCAGGCAGCGCGCCACGGTATCGGTCGGATCGACCTGGCCGCTCTCGAGCGCCGATGCGACCAGCTCACGCGCAATCGATAGCCCGAGCTCCACCGCAACCTGGCTAACGGCGTCGAGCCGCTCGTTCACGATGGCGGGCAATGCGGCGAGCTGCTGCTCGGCATGGGCCACCAGATCGCGCAGCTTTTTCTCATCGAGTTCTCGCTGGCGATTGCGCTGCCCTAGATCGAGCAGCACGCGTGCGGCGGGCGGCACGGTCTCCCCGCTGGGGCCACGGCGCGCATGCAGCCGCAAGCCAATCAAGCGCGCTGTCAGGGGAACGGCTGTCGTCGTCATATTCTCCTCAAACCATCTGTTCCGCAGCACCACCGGCCTTGATCTCGCCCTTGTCCATCAAGTCACGGATCATCTTCAGGATCTCGTTTTGCGCATCGACCACTTCGCTCAGGGGCGTTGGGCCGAGATTGTCGCGCTCTTCGACCACCATGTCCGAAGCACGCTTCGACAGGTTTGTCAGGATCGACTGCTCGACGGCAGGCGTAGCCGCCTTCAGCGACACCGCCAACTCGCGAGAATCCACGGACGCCAAGATCTTCTGCATCGACTTCTTGTCGAGCTTCTCGATGTCGTCAAACGTGAACATCTCGTCGCGAATGGCCGTCGCAATCTCGGCGTCGTTTTCCTGGATCTTGTCCAGCACGTTTTTGTCGCCACCACCGAGGTTGTTGAGCAACGACGCAGCGGCCTTGACCCACGCCTTAGGCTCACTGCGAAGCGACGTCAGGCCAAGGTCCTTGACCTTCTTGCGCATGACGTCTAGCACACGCTGCACGACGTCGGCGGGCGTTCGGTCGAGGGTTGCGACGCGCAACACAAGGTCCGCGCGCGCATCGTCGGGCAGCATTTGCAGCACCTCACCACCCTTTTGGCGATCGAGGTGCGCCAAAAACACAGCGGCTATCTGCGGATGCTCTTCGATCAACAGGTTGGCAAGGTCCTCGGCCGTCAACGCCTCGAACATCGCAAACGGTCGCTTCGCGAGGATGTCGCTGTTGGCACGCTTGGCGACGTCGCCGCTGCGCTCTTCCCCGAAAGCCTTCGCCAGCACCGTGTGCATGAGCCCGCCAACGTCGCCGAGCGCCATGCCGCCCTGCCGCATGCGCACGACAGTTTGCTGGAATGCGCCGCGGACCGACTCGCGATCGATCGCCATCTCCTGCAGCTCCTGCATCGCACGCGTCACCGTGTCGACCGTGTCGTCCGAGAAGTGGCGCAACACCTTGGCGGCCAGCTCCTGGTCAATCGACAACAGCAGCATCGCCAGCGTCTTGTCGATGGATACGTTCTTTTCGTCGCTCACGGTTTGCGTCTCAGGCCAACGGAATGGGGTCAGGCCTTCTGCTCAAGAAGCCAGGCTTCGAGCATCTTTGCGAGGGCGGCGGGGTCACCCGCGATCGAGCGCTCGATTTCGCGCCGCATACGTTTTTGCTGCTCTTCCGGCGTCAGATCTTCTTCCGCGAGTTCTTTGGGCGCCTCTTCGGAAGCACCCGCACCCTTCGCAGACGGCGACGATTTCTTGAAGAGCCCGCGCAAGAACAGCACAACCACGATGACGCCGACCATTTGACCAATCATCGGCCCCCACTGGCGGGCCATTGCCGCAAGGCCCGGCCCCTCTTCCATGGGCACAAACTCCGGCGGTGGTTCAAATGGCCCCGACAGCGTGCTGAACTGGGTATCGCGCTCGTCGTTCCATCCGGCGATTGCCTTGACGGTGTCAACGAGGTTGTTCTGCACGAAGCCTTCCTGGTTTTCGAGCTCGCTGTCGTAGAGCAGTGCGACGGACATCCGGCGCACTTCCGGCGCCATCTTGCCAACGCGACGCTCACCAATTTCGGTGACATACTCGCGCTTGCGCTTTTCGTTTTTGCTTTTGCCGGCAGAGGCGTCGGCCGCCACCGCAGGAACGTCGCTCGAGTCTTTGGTGACATCCTCCGAACGCAGCAGCGCCCCCTCTGGAAGCACCTTCTCGCTGCGCACCTCCCACGACGGATCGAGCTCAATCGTAACGCGCACCTCCGTCTTGCCTGGCCACATGCGATCCAAAGCGGCCTGCGCCTGCATCGTGCGCTCACTGCTGATCGCCCGCTCCATCTTGCGAAACTCCGACGAACCGCCGCCAGCGTCGCGATCCGGGTCGTAGCTCCAGCGGTTGCCGCCGGTGGCGCTTACGATGTCGATGTTCTCCATCGGCACCATCAGCTGCGAAGCCGCAATCGAGGCTGCGGCACGGGCGCGCTCGTCAAAGGCAACGCCAGGGCGCAGACGCAGCAGCACCGTGGCACTTGCGCGCTCTTTGCTTTGCCGACTGCGGAAAGCGAGACGACGACGCGGGCGGCTCGACGTGACGGTCACATCCATCACGCCTTCGAGCTTCTTGATCGCAGCCTGCACCTGCTGCCGCGCCACCGAGTCGAGACGCCACTGCTTGGTCGCAGCGTCTTCAATGAGGCTGCCGCCGATGTCGAGACCTGGCACCGAATCGGTGTTGAGCCCTTCCTTGCCGAGCGCGAGCAAGGCTTGTTGGACGTCACTGCGCTCCACCATCAAGCTGCGGCCATCTGGGCCGGCGACCGTCGAAACCCCGCCCTGCGTGATCGCCTGCTCGGCGCGTGTCAAATCCTCCGACGATGTCGCTTGGAAGACCTTCTCGTAGCTCGGCTTGCTCGCAAACCACACAACGGCACCAAGGCCGACGAGCGTAGCGAACAACACGGTGCCAACAACCAGGCGCTGCGGCCCTTCGAGGCGCCCCCAGATCCCGCGCAGCTGCACGAGCACATCTTGAAAAAACTGGCGCATATCAGAATCAGACGGAGGACCTCGACAGCTTTTCCCACGCGTCCACCATCTTGTTGCGCACTTCGAGCAACAGGTTGAACGCGACCTGGCTCTTGCTGCCCGCGATCATCGCATCGTGCAGCTCAACGCCTTCTCCCATGACCATGCCGCGAACCTTTTCTTTGACGTCGGACTGCAGGCCGCGCACGTTGTCGATCGAATCCGCGAGCACGCCCTCGAACGGCCGTGCATCGCGGGGACCACTGTCGACAACACCACCGAGCGATGGGGCGATCTCAGGCGTGCCCTGGGGCAGCAGCTCCTCGAACCCAGGCCCCTGCGGTGTCGGCAGGTTGACGTTGCGGTCCAGGCGCATCGGAGGAAGATCAAAGCCGCTCATGGCACGCTCCTAGCAAGTTGAATGGGGCCATAGCGATCAGCCACCCAGCTGCTGCAGAGTGTTTTGCAGCATGCCTCGGTAGGTGCGCAGCGCCGTCAAGTTGGCGTCGAAGCTGCGTTGGATGATGTTCATGTCGACAAGCTCTTGGAAGATGTCGACGTTGCTGCCGAGCACCTGGCCCGACTCGTCGGCGTCCGGGTGACCGGGCTGGTAGAAGACCGGAAACGGCGAGCTGTCCTCGACGACGTTTGCCACCTGGACACCGGCCCCTTCGTCGGCCCCGGCGAGGCCCTTCACCGCGCTCCGCGCCTGCTGCATCGCTTCCTCGAAGACCAGCACCTTGCGTCGGTAGGGCAACCGCTCTGAATTGCCGGTGCGGTGCATGTTGCTGAGGTTGCTCGCAACCAGCTCCGAGCGCTGCATCTCGGCGCGCAAGCCGGTCGTCGCAATATCAAAGCCGCGAAACACGCCTTTCATCGGATCCATTGCCATGACTAGGCCCTCCCGAAGATTGCTTTGTTGACCGTCGAGAAGTAGCCGGCGGCGCGACGCAGCATGTAGTCATGCATGAGCTGCGTCTTGCCGAGCATCGTCAGCTCCTCCATCAGCACGACGTTGTTGGCGCCCGGAGGCCCGGACTCATCACGCGCGACCAGGTGCTCGACAGAACCTTCCTTCTCACCGTCCGCGACGGCGTCGCGAAGCAGATCTTCGAACTGGACTTCAAAGCGCTTGAAGCCTGCTACGTTTTGATTGGCGATGTTGTGTATCGCCGCCTGGGAGCGCGCACTGAGGGCGTCAAGCGTGTGATGCGTGAACGCCGTGTCGCTGTTGACATCGATCATTTTGGGACCTCTCCAATTGCCGCTCAAGCATCGACCGATTGGTGAGTGTGCCTTGAGACCGAGCTTTCAGCCGTGTGCCGCCGGCGCCTGCGCGGCCGGCGGCGTTGCCGTTTGCGACACATTGGCTGCGTCGCCATACCTTCGCGAACCGTGAAACGTATCGATCGCGAGGGATCTCCCCTATGATGCTGCCGCAGATGGAACTCCAACCAGAGGAACAGCTGGCCGCACAACGGCCCACTCGCACGCCACGCTTTATTCAGGGCGCGCTGCCGGCCGGCAACGATGTAGCCAAAACACTCGTAGCAGGCCTCCAGGAGCCAACGGCGAACATCCCCGCCCGCTTCCTCTACGACGAGCTCGGATCCTGCCTGTTCGATGCGATCACGGCCCTGCCGGAGTACTACCCCACGCGCACCGAGGCAGCGGTGCTCGAAAAGAACCTGCCGGCCATGGCCAAAGAGCACGATTCGGTCGGAGGCACGCTGATTGACCTCGGCGCGGGCACGTGCGAGAAAGCCCCCAAGCTCTTCCCGTATGTGAAGCCGACGCAATACGTTCCCGTCGACATCTCGGTTGAATTCCTGCGCACGGCCGTGCATCGCCTGCAGCACGACCACCCGGACATCTCCATGGTAGGAGTCGGCACGGACTTCAGCTCGAAGCTCGAGTTGCCGGACGAAGTCGGCCAACAGCGACGCCTGTTTTTCTACCCTGGCTCGTCCATTGGCAACTTCAGCCGCGACGAGGCCATCGCCTTCCTCAAGGGCGTTCGCAGCGCAATGGACGCGGAAGGCCAGCTTTGGATCGGCATCGACCTGCGCAAGGACATCGCCACGATGGTGCGAGCCTATGACGACGAAATCGGCGTCACCGCAGCATTCAGCCGCAACACCCTGCGCAATACCAACCGCCTCGCCGGCACGGACTTCTCGCCCCGACACTGGGACCATGTCGCGCTCTTCAACGAAGAGCACAGCCGTGTAGAGATGCACCTCGAAGCCAAGCAGGACGTCGTCGTCCGCTGGCCCGGCGGCGAGCGCAAGTTCACCGCCGGCGAACGCATCCACACCGAGAATTCACACAAATACACGCAGGATGGTTTCAGCGAGCTGCTGGCCGAGGCGGGGCTCGAGACCAGCGGCTGCTGGACCGACGAAAAGAAGTGGTTCGGTGTGTTCGTCGCGGTGCCCGCCGGACGCTAGCCGAACGAAGGCGTCCGCTTGTCCGCCGGGGCCACGCCAACCGTCTCCTGCCAACTAGTCACATGGCTCGATAGCGGCGGGGGGGGGGAAATCTGACCGCCAGATGCGAACAACCAGCAGGCGGCCGCGGATCACGGCCCGTCTAGCGTCCAGCAGGAGCGATCCGCCTGCCCGAGTGCAAGCTGAAGACCGCCCCAAAACCCCGTCGCATGGGCCTGCCCGACCAGCATGCAGGCCCGCGTTCGTCGACGTCGATCCAATCGTGTTGACAGACGATCTCACCGTGCCGACGCTACTTCGCCGCACTCTCTGCCGTCCTCGCCTCCAATGACCGATTCTTCCCGCAACATCGTGCGCCACGAAGGCACGATCACCCGCCAAGACCGGGAACAGCTGCTCGGCCAGCGCGGCTGCGTCGCTTGGTTCACCGGCCTATCCGGCTCGGGCAAGTCGACCGTCTCCCGAGCCGTCGAGGAGCGCCTGACAAAGCGCGGCCGCCTTGTCTACGTGCTCGACGGCGACAACGTCCGCCACGGGCTCTGCAGCGACCTCGGCTTTTCCGACAGCGACCGCACCGAGAACATCCGACGCGTCGGCCATGTTGCCGCACTACTCGCAGACACCGGAGCCATCGTCCTCACGGCCTTCATCTCGCCGTTTCGCAGCGACCGGGCCCAGGTCCGCGAAGTCGTCGGCGACAACGAGTTCCTCGAGGTGTTTGTCGACGCGCCCCTGGACGTTTGCGAATCCCGCGATCCAAAGGGCCTCTACAAAAAGGCGCGCGACGGCAAGATCCCCGAGTTCACCGGCATCTCCTCGCCCTATGAGGCACCGGAGAAGCCAGCCCTCGTGGTGCCGACCGGAGACCTATCTCTGGACGCGTGCGCCGAAGCCGTCGAGAGCATGCTCGCCGCTCGCGGCTTTCTTGCCGCAGGCTCCAACTGACCTTCAGGCGACAGCGAAATCAGAACCGCAATCGCGCATACAAGACCACACTCATGACCAACTACTCGCTCAGCCACCTGCAGCAGCTGGAGCAGGAGAGCATCCATATCATTCGTGAGGTCGCCGCCGAGTTCGAGCGACCGGTGATGCTCTATTCCATCGGCAAGGATTCGGGCGTCATGCTCCGCCTTGCCGAGAAGGCGTTCGCGCCGGCCAAGATCCCCTTCAAGGTCCTCCACGTGAACACCACGTGGAAGTTCAAGGAGATGATCTCCTTCCGCGACAACCTCGTGAAGGAGCTCGACCTCGACTTCGTCGAGTGGATCAACAAGGAAGGTGTCGCGCAGGGCATTGGCCCCTACACGCACGGCACGCAGCGGCACACGCACATCATGAAGACGGAGGCGCTCAAGCAAGCCCTCAACGCCGGCGAATACGACGCTGCATTCGGTGGCGCCCGCCGCGACGAGGAAAAGAGCCGCGCCAAGGAACGGATCTTCAGCTTCCGCGACAAGTTCCACCAGTGGGACCCGAAGAACCAGCGCCCCGAGCTCTGGAACATCTTCAACTGCGAGGTCAAGAAGGGCGAATCGATCCGCGTCTTCCCGCTGAGCAACTGGACCGAGCTCGACGTATGGCTCTACGTCTACAAAGAGAACCTGCCGATGGTCCCGCTCTACTTTGCCAAGGAGCGCCCGGTCGTGCGCCGCAACGGCACCTGGATCATGGTCGACGACGAGCGCTTGCCGCTCGAAGACGGTGAGACCCCGGAAATGAAAATGGTCCGCTTCCGCACGCTCGGCTGCTACCCGCTGACGGGCGCAATCGAGTCGGAAGCCGACACCCTGCCCAAGATCATCGAAGAGATGCTGCGCAGCCGCGATTCCGAACGTCAGGGTCGGGTGATCGACTTCGATGAAGGCGGCTCGATGGAAGAAAAGAAGCGGGAGGGCTACTTCTAATGACTTACTCCACTCAACTCGACGATCTCGGCATCGAGAAGTATCTTGAGCGCTACGGCGACCGCGAGATGCTCAAGCTGCTCACGTGCGGCAGCGTCGACGACGGCAAGTCCACGCTGATCGGCCGACTGCTATACGACTCCGAGCAAGTCCACGACGACGTCCTCGAGGCGACCTCCAAGGCCTCCTCCAAGTTTGGCACCACCGGCGAAGAGGTTGACCTGGCGCTGCTCGTCGACGGTCTTCAGGCCGAACGCGAACAGGGCATCACGATCGATGTCGCCTATCGCTACTTTGCGACCGACCGCCGCAAGTTTGTCATCGCCGACTGCCCCGGGCACGTGCAATACACGCGCAACATGGCAACCGGCGCGTCGGCCTGCGACCTCGCGATCATCCTGATCGACGCGCGCTACGGCGTGCTCGAGCAGACGCACCGCCACTCGTTCATCTGCTCGCTGCTGGGGATCCAGCACTTCGTCATCGCCATCAACAAGATGGATCTGGTCGACTACTCCCAGGAGAAGTTTGACGAGATCCGCGAGGCCTACAGCGAGTTTGCAGCGCGCCTCAACGTGCGCGACATCCACTTCATCCCGATGTCCGCGCTCAAGGGCGAGAACGTCGTGCACCGCGGCGAGAGCATGCCGTGGTTCCAAGGATCGCCGCTGCTCGATCACCTGGACACGGTGCACGTCGCCAGTGACCGCAACCTGGTCGACCTGCGCTTCCCGGTGCAAAACGTGCTCCGGCCCAATCTCGACTTCCGCGGCTACGCCGGCACGATCGCGTCCGGCGTCGTGCGCGTTGGGGACCAGGTCACAACGCTACCGTCGGGCAAGCAGTCCAAGGTCAAGTCGATCGAGACCTACGACGGCAAGCTCGAGCAGGCCTTCGCGCCGATGGCCTGCGTGTTGACGCTCGAAGACGAGATCGACATCAGCCGCGGTGACATGATCTCGACGCCGAACAACGCGCCGGCGCTCGCCAACGACGTCGAAGCGATGGTCGTGTGGTTTGACGAAACGCCGATGCGCCCGGGCAAGAGCTACCTGATCAAGCACACGTCCGCGCAGACTTCGGCGACGGCCGCCGACCTGCGCTACCGCATCAACGTCGACACGCTCCGCCAGGAGTCGACGCCTGAGCTGAAGATGAACGAGGTTGGCCGCATGCACCTTCAGTGCGCGCGCCCGCTCGCCATCGACGCCTACCAAAAGAACCGCGGCACCGGCTCCTTCATCCTGGTGGACCGGATGAGCAACGCCACGGTTGGCGCCGGCATGATCGTCGAACGCCGCATCGCCAAGGACGCCCTCGCGCGCCGCAGCGAGAGCCACGACGCGGGCAGCAACGTTCGCCTGCATGACAAGCGAAAGGTAACCCCCGACGACCGCAGCACGCGTCTTGGCCAAAAGCCGTTTGTGATGTGGATCACGGGCCTGCCGCGCTCGGGCAAGTCCTCGATCGCATACGAGATCGAGAAGCGCCTGTTCGGGCAGCAAAAGTTCGTGCAGGTGCTCGACGGCGAGATCCTTCGCCTCGGCATCAACCGCGACCTCGGCTTCTCCGGGGCCGACCGTTGGGAGAACCAGCGCCGCGCCGCCGAAATTGCCCGGCTCAACGTGCAGATGGGCGTCAGCACGATCATCGCGCTGGTCTCGCCGCTCGGCTTCGAACGGCAGCAGGCGCGTGAGATCGTCGGCGAGCACTTCTTTGAAGTGCACTGCGACGCCCCGCTCGACGTCTGCGAAGGCCGCGACGGCGACAATCTTTACGCGCGGGCTCGCGCCGGGGAAATCGCCAACGTGACCGGCATCGACGCGCCCTACGAGGCGCCGACCAAGGCCGACCTCGTGCTCGACACCGCCAACGACACGTTGGACAACAACGTCGAGAAGGTCCTTTCGTGGCTTGCCGCCAAGGGTTTCACGGCGAACTGATGGCGACCGAATCGGTTATCGAAGCGAAGAATCTCAGCAAGACCTACCGGCTGTATGGCAACCCGTACGGCCGTCTGCTCGAGAAGCTGCCCTGGAACAAGAAGAAGTACTACAAGGAAGTACACGCGCTGCAGGACGTTTCGTTCACGGTCGAGCCCGGCGAATGCATGGGCTTGGTCGGCACGAACGGAGCCGGCAAGTCGACGCTTCTCAAGGTGCTCAGCGGCACCAGCTTCCCGTCCAGCGGCAGCTACACCGTTCGCGGCCGCGTCACGAGCCTGCTCGAGCTCGGCGCCGGCTTCCACCAGTCCTTCTCCGGCCGCGCGAACATCTTCATGAACGCGGCGATGATGGGTTTCTCGCGCAAAGAGGCCAGGAAGAAGGTCGGCGAGATCATCGACTTTAGTGAGCTCGGTGACTTCATCGACTCGCCGGTGCGCACCTACTCGTCCGGCATGCAGGCGCGCCTCGGCTTCAGCGTCGCCGTCGCAACCGAGCCGGACATGCTGATCATCGATGAGATCCTGGCAGTCGGCGACATGAACTTTCGGCGCAAGTGCGTCGACAAGATCATGGACTACAAGAAGCGCGGCAAGTCGATGTTCTTCTGCTCGCACTCGCTCTACGACGTCCGCCAGATGTGCGACCGCGCCATCTGGATGCGCAAGGGATCGATGCAGATGCTGGCGGACTCGGTGACCGTCACCAACGAATACGCGACGCACGAGAACAAGCTCGCCGAGGGCGGGGATCCGCTGCCGTTCAAGGACACCAAGAAGGCCCAAGGCAACGAGCACGATCACCCGCGCATTCTCGGCGCCAAGCTTCTCGACCCCGAGACGCGCAAGCCTCGCAACAAGTTCTCGCCGGGCGACAGCGCGATCGTGCGGGTGCAGATCCGCAACACGCAGCGCGAAAAGCTGACGCTTGCCGTCGGTGCTATGCGCAGCGACGGCACACTGTGCTTCGCCCACACGACGCAGTTCCACGACATGGTCTTCGACTTCGAAGAGGGCTTCGTCAACCTGCACCTCGACAAGCTCTGCCTGCTGTCGGGCGAGTTCACGATGCCGATCTGGCTCTTCGACGAGCATGGCGTGCATCGCTTCCACGAGCGCCCCGCCGAGGACAACCTGATCGTGCAGAACCGGACAAAGGACCTCGGGCTGTTCCTGCAGGACCACCGCTGGGAGCTAGAGCCGACCGCCAAGAAGCCGCAGCAAGAGCAGGCGTAGCGGCCAGCGCCTGGCAAGCGGGCGGCCACATTCGCGGCCGTTCCGCGCAACACCGTTGACCACGGCAGCCCGTGGCCGGATCGTTCCTGCGATGCAGCGCTCCGTCGGCAGCCAGCGCAGGACCCCCGCGGCGGCCGCAGCAGCCGCGGCCGCGATCTGCTGGCTGTCGTCCATGGCCGATGCGCAGAGCCCGGCGCCGGCAGCCGCGCCCGAACTCGCGTCAGGCTCCGCGATCGACATCCAGATCGACGGGCGCCTCGACGAACCTGCTTGGCGGCAGGCAGCTAGCATCGACGGCCTCACCGCAATAGAGCCCGTGCAGGGAGAACCTTCGGCCGTGCGCACCGAGGTGCGCGTACTGGCCGACTCCAAAGCGCTCTACATCGGCGTGCGCTGCCACGACGATCCAGCAGCGATGACGTCCTTCGCCGTCGCGCGCGACGCCGACCTCGGCTCCGAAGACCACGTCAAGATCGTGCTCGGCCCCGTCGCCGACGGCCGCACCGGCTACGTGCTCGCCGTCAATCCGCGCGGCGCGCGCTACGATGCGCTGGTCGCCAACCGCGGCGAGTCCGAAAACGCCGACTGGAACGGTGCCTGGGATGCCCGCACCACCACCGACGACGGCGGCTGGTCGCTGGAAATCCGCGTGCCGGTGTCGATCCTGGTCTTTGACGGCGACGCAACGCGCTGGCAGTTCAACGTCGAACGACGCCAGCAGCGACGGCTCGAACGCAGTCGCTGGGCCACGCCCCGCCTCGACCAGCGCGTCACCCAGCTCAGCCGCGCCGGCTACATCACGGACCTGCCGTCATTCGACCTGGGGCTCGGCCTGCTGCTGCTGCCGTCGGGCGTGGCCCGCAGCATCCGCACCAATGACCCCACCGACCCGGACGCAGGTGAAGAGCTCGACGCGAGCCTCGACGCCTCGCTGCGGATCACGCCGGAACTGACCGCGATCTTCACCGTCAACTCCGACTTTGCCGAAGCCGACGTCGACCGACGCCAAATCAACCTGACGCGCTTCCCGCTGTTCTTTCCGGAGCGCCGGCCGTTCTTCTACGAAGGCGCCGACGCGTTCGACTTCGGCCTCGGACTCGGCCGCCAGATCGTGCCGTTCCAAAGCCGTCGCATCGGCCTCGTTGAAGGGCAAGCCGTACCGCTTCGCTTCGGCACCAAGGTGGTGGGCCGCGTCGGTGGCACCAGCGTCGGCGGCTTGCTGACGCGCACTGGCGGCGAAGCCGGCGTCGCCCCCGCCTCGACGATGGGCGTGTTGCGACTCCGTCAGGACGTGCTCGCCGAATCCAACGTTGGCGTCTTTGCCACCACCGGCGACCCGCTCGGCCGCCCCGGCAGCTACACCTTGGGCGCCGACGCGACCTTCCAAACATCGCGCTTGTTTGGCGACCGCAACTTCTTGGTCGGCATATTCGGGCTGACGATGGGGCGCGACGACATCGACGACAATCCCGGCGCCTACGGCATCAAGATCGACTACCCCAACGACGACTGGGACATCGTCTGGCAGTCGTGGCGCATCGACGAAGACTTTGATCCATCGCTTGGCTTCGTGCCGCGCACCGGCGTCTACCGCCACCGCTTTGGCGTCGACTACGGCGTGCGCCCGCAAAACGACTGGCTGCGGCGCCAGGTGTTCGCCATCTCCGGATCGATGTTCACGGACCTGTCGCATCGCTGGGAGACCTACGAACTGACCGCGGTGCCGATCGATGCAACGCTCGAGAGCGGTGATTCGTTTGGCGCGTTTGCCAGCGCCGAAGGCGATCGCCCGGACATCAACTTCAACCTTTCTGACGGCGCCATCGTGCCGGCCGGCGAATACGAATGGCTGCGCTACGGCGCGTTCTTCTCGACCGCCAGCAAGCGCGCCGTCGCCATCGACGTCTTCTGGAACGGCGGCGAGTTTTACGACGGGACGCTCGACACCTTCGAACTCGAAGCCCGCACCGTGCTCGGCTCTTTGGTCACCGTCAACGTCAGCGCCGAATGGAACCGCGGCCGCGTCTCCACGGGCCGATTCTCAACCGACCTCTACGGCGCGGAACTCGCACTAACGTTTTCGCCCGACCTCACCTGGACGACCTTCGCGCAGTTCGACACCGAAAGCGATTCGCTCGGCATCAACACCCGCCTGCGCTGGGATATCTCTCCCGTCTCCCGACTCTTTGTCGTCTACAACAGCGACGCCGTCGACCCATTCGGATCGTGGCGCACCCAGCAGCGCGGCGGCACGGTGAAGGCGCAGTATGAGTTTCGGTTCTAGGCCGAAGCCGCCCCTACACGATGTCCGCGTGCTTGCGCTTGCTGCCGACAAACGTGACGTAGCCAACTACCATCAGGCCGACGGCCCAGGCAGCGCCCGCGCCGAGGTGGCCCCAGAAGCTGTCAATGCCAACGTTTGGCCAGGGCCCCGCTAATGCGTAGCGCTGCGCCATCAGCATCGAATAGGCCGGGTTGAGGGTGAACAGGATGTCCGCCTTGTCGCCGAGCTTCTCGACAATCATGTCCGGTGTCCAAAACACCGGCGACGTGAACATCCACGCCATCGAGATGATGCGCCAAAGCTGGCTTACATCGCGCACAAACACGTTGGCGTTGGCGAGCAGCATCCCGAGCCCGAGGACAAAGATGAACTGCACGAGCACGACCAGCGGCAGCCCCAGCAGGTGCACGCCGAAACCAAACTGGCCGGAGGCGACACCAACAGTCAGGCAAACCACCGCGCCGATCAGGTACAGCACGACCGAAATCATGCTGACGTGCACGGGCAGCACCTCAGATGGGAAGGCCACCTTCTTCACGAGGTTGCCGTTCTGCACAATGATGTTGCAGCACGACGACGTTGCCTCCGTCAGCGCATGGAAGACGATGACGCCCGAAAACAGGTAGAGCGCATAGTCGACGCTCGGCCCGTTGCCCGTTCGGTCGAACATCACACCGAACACCAGGAAGTAGACCGCAAACATGAACAGCGGCTGCACCAACATCCACCACGCGCCGAGGAACGAGCCGTGGAAACGGCCCATCAGCTCGCGCTGGAAGAAGTTCTGAACGGTGTAGCGGTTCTGCCAGACCAGGCTCGGATAGCGGAGCAAAGAGCCCAGGCGGGCGGCAATGCTGGCCTCGGGCTTGGCGGTGTCGACGGTTCGTGCGAAGGACATGGCGTTTGGTTTCTTACTCTCTCATCGGCGCGCGCTGATGTGCATCGGAGCCGATGCACATGAGCGGCGCGGCGTTAGGCTAGGGCAACGCGGGCGGATGCTTGGTCAAAAGCCCTCAAGCGCCCACGCCACCGAGCACTTCGAGCACCCGGTCCTTGAGATGCGGTCGGCAAACCACGAGCTCGTCGTTGCGCGCGTTCTCTTGATTGTAGCGGTGCGCGGAGCCGTCGAAACGACACACCTCGTAGCCGCAAGCGCGCGCGACGACTTCAGGGGCACAGGTGTCCCACTCCTTGAGGCCAATTTTGTGAACGTAGACGTCCGCCTTGCCAAACAGCAGCATCGAAACCTTGAAGCCGACGCTCCCGCACGGCACCAGCTCGGCGTTGCCCATGCCGGCCGCGAACTGCTGCATCCAGTCCGGCGTGTGGCTGCGGCTCGCAACCAGACGAAGCGGCGCATCGGCGGCCGGAACGTCCGAAACGATCTCGGTCGGCCAGCCGTTTTGCTCGGAACCCTCGCCGACGATTAGGTCGAACTTGCGCTCGCCATCGCGATCGCTGGCGACCAGCACGCGGTCGATCGTCGGCAGCGCAACCACGCCAAGCACCGGCTTTTGATCGACCGCGAGGCCGACGTGCACCGCCCAGTCGTGGCGGTCGCCGGCGTATTCCTTGGTGCCGTCCAGCGGATCGACGATCCACGCAACCGACTGCTTGGTGCGCGCTAGGTCGTCCTTGGTCTCCTCCGAGAGCACCGCATCATCCGGGTAGCGGCCAAACAGCGCCCCCTGCAGGTAGCCGTCTGCCGCTTGGTCGCCGATGTCGCCACGCAGCTTCGGATCGCCCCAACGGCCACCATCCCAGTGGTCACTGCTGCGAAGTCCAGAAAGACGTGCACCAGCGGTGCGGGCAATGGCGGTGGCGAAGCACGCGCGGGAAGCAAGATCGTCGGCGGAGAGCATGGCTCAGCAATTCGGTCGCAGTCAGTCGGAAACGAAGGGGAACACCCACGGTGTCAGCCACACGGTCGCGCAACCAAGCAGCACGGTCAATGGAACTCCGGCGCGCACGAAGTCGCCAAACCGATAGCCGCCGGGTCCGTAGACCATCAGGTTGGTCTGGTAGCCGATCGGTGTCGCGAAACAGGCGGACCCGCCCATCATCACGGCGATCACAAACGGTCGAACCGAAACGCCGGCCGCATCGGCAGATGCCAGCGCGACCGAAAACATCAGCGCCACGGCGGCCGTATTGGAGATCGCCGAGGTCAGCAGTGCGGTGGTGCAGAAGACCGCCGCCAGCAGCGCCCGCGGCGACTCGCCAAAGAGGCCCATGACGTGTTCGGCCAGCAAGTTGGCCGCGCCCGACTGCTCCATCGCAGCCCCGAGGCCCAGCGAGGCGCCAATCACGGTCAAGAGGCTCCAATCGATGCCGCGGCGCGCATCCGTCAAGGTGCAGCAGCGCGTCATCAGCATGGCACCGGCCGCCAGCAGCGCGGCTACCAGCATCGGGTAGAGCCCGGATGCCGACGCGGCGACCATCAGCAGCAGGATCGCCAGCGCCAGCGGTGCGCGCTCATGGCTGCGCGGGTTGGAGTCCTCGAGCGAACGCGCCAGCAAGAAATCGTTGGACCGCCCGGCGCGCGCATCGAAGCCCGGATCGGCTTCGACCAGCAGCAGGTCCCCGGGCTGCAGCAGGATGTCGCCAATCTTGGCGCGAACTCGAGCACCGTTGCGCGCGACGGCGATGACAGCTCCCTGGTAGCGATTGCGAAAGCCAGCGCTGCGGACCGTCGCGCCGGAGAGCACCGACGTCGGCGACACGACCGCTTCAAACAGTCGGCGCCGATGCCGCGGCGAATCCAGCTTGAAGACCTGGTTGGTTGCAACCACGAGACCGCGCGTCTGCACCAGTTCGCGAATCGAATCGACGATGCCGGCAAACAGCAGTCGGTCGCCCGTGCGCAGCACGTGATCGGGCCCTACCGGCGAGAACAGATCCTCGCCGCGTTCTACCTGGATCAAGAAGCCGCCCGGCAGGTTGCGCAAGCCGGCTTCGTCGATGGTCTTTCCGGCCAGCGCGCTGCCTTCGGGCAGCAGCAGCTCCAACGTGTACTCGCGCGTGTCCTGGAGGGACTGCCCCTGCGCCAGCCGATTCGGAAGCAGCCACGGACCAAACAGCCAGAGGGCCAGGCCGCAAAGGAGCGCGGCCGGCAACCCAACCCACGTGATGTCGAACATCGACAGCGGCTCGAGCGTCGGGTGCGAGGCAACGAGGCCGGCGACCACAAGGTTGGTGCTGGTGCCAATCAGCGAGCACGTGCCGCCGAGAATCGCCGCATAGCTCAACGGCAGCAGCAGCCTCGACGGCGCGATCTGCAGCCGTTTGGCCCAGTCCTGCACGGCCGGAATCATCATCGCGACGACCGGCGTGTTGTTGAGGAACGCGCTCAGTCCGCCGACCGGCAGCATCACGCGCAGCAGCGCCCCGCGCTCACCGCGTGGACGTCCCAATAGGCCGGACGCGACCCAGTCGATGGCGCCCGTGTCGCGCAGTCCAACCACGACCAAGAACAGCGCGGCAATCGTCAGCATGCCGGGGTTCGCAAATCCCTGCACGGCCTGCTGAACCGTGAGCACGCCGATCTGGACACCGCCTTCGGCGCCAGCAGCCGGCAGCGGCACGGCAAGCAGCGCGACCAGCGCAGCCATGAAGATCGCGTCAGGCGCAAGGCGCGTGACGGCGAGCAGCACCAGCGCCGCGAGCAGCACGGCGAGCACAAACGCTATGGCGATGGTCATCGGTCGGGGCGATCAAAGAGCAGAGCTCAGCTCCGCACCTTCTCCGGATCCGCTGCGTTCGCAAGCGTGCTGTCGTCGCGCGCCAAAACAGGTGGCTGCGGTTCGCCTGCCGAGGGCGCCACATCGTCAGAGCCTGTGCCGGGCTCTGACGAACCCATCCGAGCCGTCGCCGGCAGCAGGACAACCGGCTCAGCACCCGCGACGACGGCATGCCGGCGCAGACGCTGCCCGGCCAGCGCGAGGTCTTCCAACGATTCCGCGGCCTGCTCCCAGCAAAACGCCTGCCGCAACGCCGGCGCAACAACCCGGGCGGCCGTTCGCTGCGCCGGCAGGTCGTCGAGGATCTGCACCAGCTTGCTGGCCGCGTCTTCGACCGATGGCTCAAACACCCACGGTTGCGACACATGGGCCCCGGGCAAGTCAACCGGGCGCCGGGCACTGTCAATTCCGTGGGCGCTGTCCCCATGCATGAATGCGTCGGCAGGCCCGCCCGAGGTGACCGCGATCGGCAGGCCACAGGCGCGCGCTTCGAGCGCCGGCAGGCCAAAGCCTTCGCCGCGGAACGGATGCAGCAAGACGTCACACGCCGTGTAGATCGACGCGAGTTCGGCACGCGAAACGTCACGGTCGATGTGCAGCACGGGCGGTGCGCCGGGCGTGCTCTGCAGCCGCTTCACCAACGCGCCCAGCTGGCTCGTGCCGTAGTGGCGCTGGCCGCCAACGTCCTTGACCACCAGCACAAACTTGCGCCCCTGGCGCCACGCGTGCAGCGCGGCCGCGATGTAGGCATCAAAGCCCTTGCGCCAAACCAAGCCGCCGCAGAACAGCACCGCGGGGAGATCGCCCTTGAACGCAACGACCTCTGCGTCCGGCTGCGCCGCATCGTGCATCTCCTCGTCGACGCCGTGTGGCACGACGTGCACGGACGACATCGGTCGCCCGGCGGCCGTGATCACTCGGTAGACGCTCTCACTGTGAACGACGACCGAGTCTGCGTCTTCACTGACGTGCGGCGTCAGCTCAATCGGCAGCGCGCCATACTCCCAATCCACCCGCAGCGACCAGTGACGGCAGTTTGGACGCGCGGCGCGCACCGGCCAACCGGACGACAGCCACAGGTCCACTTTGCCAGGCGTGCGGCACAGGTGCGCCTCGAGTTCTGGCGCGCGGCGTCGTAGCCAGGCGAGATCGTGCTCAAACGGAGCGACTGGAACGAGGCGCAGATCGACCAGCCCGCGGGCTAGCAGCGCGCGCGCGGTCGCGATCGTCAGTTCGGCGCTCGACGATGTTTCGAGGAACGGCGCTTCCAGCACGACGGTCGGACGCGGATCCCGCAGGCTCAACAGCGGCGGTGGCGGCGCACAGGGACGGTCCTGCACCAGGCGACCGACAACGTGATCTCGGGCGCGTTCCCCCATCGCATCGGACGGCTCTTGGCAGGCCGCCAGCAACGCCGCCGCGACGGCGCTTGGATGCGGAGCAAAGTGCGAGCCATTGCGGGCGTCGCCCACGACGTTTCGGCCACCGATGGGATGCACCACGCTGCGCCCCCCCAACACGGATGCCGTGGCCGCAAAGCGCGAAGCGCAAACGGGCCGCCCAGACGCAAGCGCTAGCACGAGCACGCGCGACTCGAAATCGTCAAACGTGCGCATCGGCTGCACAATCGCGGCCGCGTCGGCGAAGTGCCCGGCGGCGAGCTCTTCGGCAACAAACTCGACGTGCTGTTCGAGCGCGTCAATCGCAAAGGCCCGAACCGTTTCGCGAAGCGCTTCGATCGTGCGCGCGTTGGCGGTTGGCAGAACGACGCGGAGCCGGTCCCTGCAGTTGGACTGGTCCGCATGGCGCCGCGCAAACGCCTCGCAAACGAGATCGGTGCCGGCAGCAAACGAACCATCCGCAACGTGGACGATGGTGGCGCCGGCGTTCGCCGACGTTGGCGTCAACGTCGCGGCGACCAGTTCCAGATAGGGCCGCACATCGCGGAGCGTCCGGGCATGCGGCAGGCTCTCGACACCCGCCCAGCGCAGCTCGGCGCCAACGCGCCGCAGCAGATCCGCCGCCGTTGCCGACGTGGGTGCGGCGATCACAGCGCTCGCCTCAGGCCATTCCAAACCGGCGAGACGCACCGCATCTCTCTGTTCGTCATCGCTGCAAAACACAACAACCGGTGCCGAGGCGGCAACGCGCTTGCCGACAGCCGCACCGAGCAGCAGCTCGATTTCAGCGGGCGGCAGCCCCGTGGGAATCGACCAGTTGCGCACGCCATCGGTCAGCGACACGACCTGCTCGCCGGGCAGCGGCGGCCGCTCTGACACTTTGGCCAGCGAGAGTGCGCACGTGATCCCACTGCCGTCGGCGCACAGGCGCACGAGGCCGCGAAGCTGGCCCGCAACGGCATCGGCAGCGAAGGGATTCCCGTGCAGGCGCACCTGGTTCATCGTTCGCTGCTATCGGCAGTTGCGGCGCGACGCTGAAACCAACTGCAGGCCTGTGGCACCGAAGCCCACCTGACGCCAAAATCGCCGCGATGCCCGCTGATGCTCCGAGCCACCCAGACCGCTGCGCGGCGACCTTGGCCAACCTGCCGCAAGCCCACGCAGACCGGTCTCCCGACGGTTGCCGCACCGCGGGCGCAGGCGCCGCCGACTGCCGAATCGAGCTGAAGCTGCTCCAATGGCAGGCGATGCGCGCGGCCGAGCGGTCCCCCACGGCGGCCGAGCACCTCGCGCGCCTCGACCGCGACCGGCATCCTGATCTCTGGCAAGGCACTGTTCGTGACGGATCCGCACTTGGCATGCTGGCACACCTCCACGAAGTCGTGGCGCTCGCGCCGCCCCCGACGCCTCCCGCCAAGGCGGACGAAGCGAACGAGCTAGCCCCCGCACAGACCTTCGACGCCAAGCAGCTGCGCCGCAAAAAAGACCTGCTCGTCAAGAGCGGCAGCACGCGCGTTCGCTTCTCGCGCAAGGGCGGCGTGCTGCTCGTCGACCGCGAGCACGAAACCCATAGCGAAAACTGCATGTGGTTCGAAGCTCGCCGCGACCTCGGCACGCTCGACGAGTTTGTTGGCCCCGAAGGCGAACGAGCGCGCCTGTTCTCCGCGCAGTTCTTGAAGCCGAAGTTCTACCGCATCGAGAAGTTCCGCAGCGGTGACGCCAAGCGTGTCCGCGAGGAAAGTGAGCTGCTGATCAGCGGCCGACTGGGCAGTGGTCCGGCCGCCTGGCCGATCTCTATGCGCTTTTTGGGCGACACGTCCCGCAGCGCGGTCGAACTACAAATCGAGCTTCCGCACGTGCCAACCGGCTGGCGGCTGCGTCTGCGCACTCTCGGCGTACCCAGCTCGCTGCTGCACCACCACTGCCTGCCCGTGCGTGAGCAGGTCGATACTGAGCGAGGTGGCCTGCTTTGCGACACCCTCGTGCGCTCCTGCGATCGCCTGCGCATCGACGACAACATCATCAAGGTACCTGACGCCGGCAACCCTCGACCGCTGCGGCACATATTCACGCTCGGCGAAGCACCTCGACCGTCAGAATGACGCTACGAGCTGCAACGCACGTGGAGTCGCAGAACCCTTCGCGGTAGCGTCACGCAGCCTTCGCCCGCCGCGCCCATGCGCGCACGAATCCCCGCCGCCGTGAACGAACTTCTCTGCATCGCTATCGGAGTCGCCGGCACGCTCGCCACTGTGCGGCTCGCCCGGCGCGGGCAAGCAAGCGGCGACCCGAGTCGCCCCGAGACACCAGCAACCGGTGATCCTGCGTCGCATCCGCCCAAAGAGTCGCACCCGCCCAAAGACCTGACGGATGCAGCTTTGACGGCAAGCAAAGTCGACGTGCAGGCCGCGGTCGAGCAAGAGCCACCGGCAGCCCACCAGCCGCTGACCGCAAGCGTCAGCGCCGAGCCACGAGCCATGGCGATCTCGATGGCCGAAGAGCTCGCCAGCCTGATTAGCACCGTCGAAGCGCGCGCCACGCACCTCGTCGAAGCAGCGCCCACACGCACGCAACTGCCCGCAGCGGCCGAGGCGCTGTTCGCATCCATCGACCGCGTCCGCACCCTTCACGCCAAGCTGATAGCATTCGGCCGCGGCCGCATTCGCGAATATGGCACGACCGACGTCACCGAATTGGTCGCAGGCCTCGGTGACGAACTGCAGCACATGCAGCTCGGCCTCGAAGTGCGCTGGGAACCGCCGACGGCGATGCCGCCACTCGGCGTCAAGCACAGCGTTGCGCGCGACATCATGCTGTTTGCCTGCGCGGCGCTGCTGCGGGCCGAACGCGGCGCAACGCGGCTGTCGTTCAACGTCGAGCCATCGTTTTCGCAAGCGCACCCGACGATCAAGATTGAGCTGACGCTCGAATACATCGCGGTAACCAGCCAACGCGAGATTGGCGCAGCCGTCGACCAGACGTTTGCGCTCGATCTGGAAGCTGCCCGCAACCTCGTCGTCAGCCACGGCGGCGAACTGACGCTTACGCATTTGCCCGGCACCTCGGTGCGCGCGGTCGTCCGGCTGCCGATGGCCATCCGCGAAGACCGCGTCGAGCCGCCGCCACAGCCCGAACCCGACGTGCAGGCCGACGAGTCGGCACAGGCCGCGCGACAAGATGCCCTCGCGATGCGCGACGGCGCGCCGCAAGACGCCGCCACCTCGGCGCCACGCGCAGCCGAGGCGGCAGGCCCAGAGCCAGAAGTCGATCACGCAGCAGCGGCCGAGATCCAACCGCGCCCCGAGCAAAGCGGCGAAACGCCGCCGCCGGCACCGCCGCGACCGGCCGCCCGCGAGCCAGCGCAACCAGAACCTGGACAGCCCGCCGGAACCACCGCGCACCGCTACGGCGGCGCGCTCGTGCTGGAGGCCGACCCGGCTCTACGCTCGGTGCTCGCACGCGAGCTCAAAGCAAGCGGGCGCGCGGTGTTTGCCTGTGCCGATGGCGATGCAGCCAACACGTTCCTCGAGGCCACGCCCGACCGCTTTGAGCTGCTGATCGTCGACGACGAAAACCAACTGGCGAGCAAGACTCCGCTGGCACGGACGATTCAAGAACGCGTCCCCAACCTCAAAATCTGCCTGCTCACAACGGGCCCAAGCCAAGCGCCGGCCGAGTGGCCCAATGCCCACTGCCTGCAAAAGCCGTTCGGCGTACATGAGTTGCGCCGAACGCTGGCATCAATCCTACCGATCGCCTAAGCGGCGGAACTTTGCCGCGCACGCAGCACAGGCATTGCACGCAATGCACGGGTCGAACGCTGGAGCCCGACCACGGTTGCCGTTAGGTTGAAGAGTCCGCTTCCACAGACTTTCGGAGACACCGCTGGCTCGCAAAGACAACCGGGCGCCGGACGAACACCGGCCCATTCGCTTCACCCGCTCCTTCACCGACCTGCCCGGCTCGGTGCTGGCCGAGTGCGGCAAGACCAAGGTGCTTTGCACCGTCGGCATTCAGGAACAAGTTCCGCACTGGATGTACAACCGCCAGAAGGGCGGTTGGGTCACCGCCGAATACGCAATGCTGCCGAACGCCGGCAACCCGCGAAAGCCACGCGACGGGCGCACCGGCCGGCCAACGGACGGTCGCACGCAGGAGATCCAACGATTGATTGGCCGCGCCCTGCGCTGCGCGATCGATCTCAAGAAGCTGCCCGAAGTCACGCTCTGGGTCGATTGCGACGTGCTGCAGGCCGATGGCGGCACGCGCACGACGTCGATCAACGGTGCGATGGTCGCGGTCTACGATGCACTCCTCTACATGGAGGAGCAGAAAAACCTGCCGGATTGGCCGCTGCGCGGAATGGTCTCCGCGATCTCCGTCGGCCTCAAGGACGACAAGCCGCTCGTCGACCTGGACTACCACGAAGACAGTTCCGCAGACGCGGACCTCAACGTGATCTGCGCCAGCGACGGCAAGCTGATCGAGGTGCAGGGCGCTGCGGAGAAGCGGCCCTTTGCGATCGAGACGTTCCACGAGATGGTCGCGATCGGACAAAAGTCCTGCCAAAACGTCGACAAGCTGCAGCGCGAAGCGCTGGGGCTCTGAGGCCAGGCCGCGATGACGGACCTCTGGATCGGCACCAACAACCCAAAGAAGCTCACCGAGCTTACGCGGCTGCTGTCGCCTCTGGGCGTGACGCTGCGCACGCCTAAGGATCTCGGCAAGACGTTTGAGCCGATCGAGGATCAGCCCGACTTCGCCGGCAACGCCCGCAAGAAGGCGAGCCTGCTTGCGGACCTCGCGGGCGCCATCGCGATTGCCGACGACAGCGGCCTGTGCGTCGATGCGCTCGACGGCCGCCCCGGAGTGCTCTCGGCTCGCTATGGCGGACCGGGGCTCGACGACCGCGGTCGTCTCGAGCGCCTGCTCGAAGAACTCGATGGTGTGCCGCGCGAAAAGCGCACGGGCCGCTTCGTCTGCAGCCTCTGCGTGGCGGCACCCGGCGACCGCGTACTGGCGGCCATCGAGGCCAACTGCGAAGGGCTGCTGCGCACGGCGGCGACCGGGGACGGTGGCTTTGGCTACGACCCGATCTTTGTTCCAGTCGAACATGCGGCAAACGCAAGCGCGTCGTTCGCAACCCTGGGCGTTGCGGTCAAAGACCAGCTGAGCCATCGCGGCAAGGCGCTGCGCGGCCTCGTCGAACGGCTGCCTGGGATCTTGCAAGACTTCGCCTAAGGCGAGCGGCGTCGCGCTGAGCATGGCTAGAACGACGGGCGCCCTTTTCGGGTTCCGCGGCATCGGCAACGGCAACCTCGTCAGCATTCACATCGGGCTGATGGTTGCGATGGCCGCCGGCATCTTCGCGACCGCACTGTCGCTGCGCCGCCTCATTCCTACCTCCGCAAGCGGCTCTCCTGATTCCCCCGCCTGATCGATCGCGCGCGGGCATGGCCGCGACAACCGACCGATCCGCAATAATTGGGCGACACCTACGAAGAGGGCATCGATGCGCGGGTTGCGGCCTGGGGAACGGACCGCACGCGCACTTGTCCCCCCTTTTGGAGCCCTATGACGAAATCGAATCGAGCCACCACTCTGCCTACCAACAAGCCCTCTGACGCCGTGCCCGCTGCCATTGCAGCCGGCGTCGGATCCCTGGCGTGCTTGCTGCCGTGGTACACAGTGGACTTCGCCGCAGCAGGCCAAGCGCTCGAACAATCGATGGGGAAAGCGTTCGGCGGCCAATCCGCCGGCATGCAAGGAATGGGGGACGCCATGAGCAGCATGCTCGGCGGCCTCGGTTTGCAGGGCTCCGCCACCGCCTCCGGCATCGACGCATGGTTTGGCATCGTCGCCCTACTGGTCTTTGGCACCGGCGCAGTTCTGCACCTCCTATCGACGTCCTCCGCCACGGACGAAGCATCGCGCAAGAACCTGCTGCTTGGTGCGGTCGCGCTGAGCATCGTCGGCAGCGCGTGCGCTCTCTTCGGGCTCGGCAGCATCGGCGGACCGGTCAGCCCTCATATCGGGCTGGTCGTTGCGATCCTCGCCGGCGGCGCCGCAACGGCACTGTCCCTGCGTCGCCTCAACAGCCCGGCGCCGGCGCGACGCCGCGTCCGCGGCTCGACCGCATGAGCCGCCGCCGCCGCCGCCATCCCAGGCGAAACACGCAAGCGCGCTAGCGGCGAGCGTTGCTGGCCGCAAGCCGCGCCGCAAACGCCTGCGCTTTGACGCGAGCCGCATCGCGCTCGGCTTCGGTGCCGTTCATCCACGCGGACAGAACTTCCTTTTGGATCGACTCGGCGTCCTGCAGCCACGCGTCGGCAGCGATCGGCTCTGCCGGTGCGGCCGCCAAACGCCGCTCCAACTTCGCGGGCGACGCAGCAACCGCGCCAATCCTCTGACTCGGCACCGACGGCGCCTGGGATGGTGGAACGCCGAGTTCGGTATCGCGCGCCATCGCGCCGGTCGGCGAAGAATCCGCACCGGGAGCCGCAACGCGCTCGGCGTAGCGGCTCTGCAAGAGAGCCAGCCCGCCGATCGTCGTGAGCAGCATCCCGATGCGCAGCACGTGTTTGTTGGCAATGCGCATCGGTATCTCCTTACTGAAGGCGGGACAGTTGGCCGCGCAGTTCACCCGACGGGTTGGCCGTCGTGTGCAGGTTCACGTAGACGTTGCCCGCCTCCGCGCTGTTGACGAGGGCGTCCAGCGGGAAGTCCGACAGCGGGCCGGCAAGCTCGCCCGTCTTGATCTCCGCCAAGAAGAAGCCAGGCATGACCGTCGTGACCGCGTTCTCGAGCAGGTCGACGACGACCGGGCCGTTGGCGCCAGCCGGAGCGAGGTGGAGGTGCGCCATCTGCAGGTCCGCGAGGCCGAATGCCTGCACGATGACCAGCATCGACTTGCCTTGGTCGAGCAGCGCGTAACCGGTCAGCGCGATACCACTCGACGCGACCGGCGGGACCTGGAGGCCGCCGATGGCCAGAGCGCCGTAGGTGCGGTCTTCGGTGACGGCCGGCGCCGCGCGGAAGCCCACGCGCATAAACGCGTAGTTGTCGATCGTGAAGTCCCCGAGGCGGTGACGGGTCGAATCGAGGATCCCGCCGGTCCCGCGCGCGTTGAAGCCCGGGTGCGTGGCAATGACATCGCTCGTGGTGACACCGGTGTTCGGCGCCATCTGCCCAAAGAACGCGGTGCTGAAGGGCAGCTCATCGTTGGCTTCGGTGCCGGCGTCATTCGCCGCGTTCTGCCCCGAGATGAAGAAGTCTTGAGCAACGAAGTTGCCGGCGTTGTCGAAGACCATGTGGGCCAGCGGGTTGCCGTTGGCCAGGAAGCCATCGTTGCTCGGCAGGATCATCGAGGCGTAGCTGAAGTAGCGGTCACGCGGATCGTTCGGGTCGAGCAGGAACGACTGCGAGGCAACGTCGCCCGGAGCAAGCGGACCGTTCGGGCCCGGCACGGTCGCGTCGACACGCCCAACGGCGAGCGTGGCGAAGTCGGCCATGAGCGGCCCGGTGTTGCCGTCCTCGGAGATTCGTTCCAACGCAACACTGCCGGGAATCGGCAGCGACGATGCCAGCGTGCCGCCGTCATAGGTGTCGAACGTGCCGTCGTGGAAGCCGACCCAGAACGGTGTCTGGAACGTGCCGTTCTCCGGCGCGACGTTGTTCATCAGGACGCGGACGCGGTATTGCTGCGCAGATGCGATGGATGCGGTGCTGATCAGGGCAGCCGCGGCAATGCCGGCGGTCAGGATTCGGTTCGTGCTCATCTTCTCGTATCTCTCTTTTTTCTTGGTTGTTGCGCGATCTGTGACGCCTCTCGCGTCGTTCATGTGTGCTGATATCGCAGTTCTGGCGTTGCGTTTCTTGCAATGTTTGGAAGGACTCCTTCGAATCTGTCGCATGGACGGACCGTCGCGATTCCACCAGATGCTGCCGATCTGGCCCTGGCTGCCCCAGTTCCGCGCGGTAGCAGAGACCGAGCACCTGCCAAGCGCCGCCGAGATGTGCGGCACGGGCCCGTCCTCTTTGTCCCGATCATTGAGTCTGCTCGAACGCACTCTTGGCAAAGATCTGTTCGAGCGCAGCGGCCGCAGCCTCAAACTCAACCACAACGGCCGCGTGCTGCTCGAAGCCGTGCGCGACGCGATGCGGCGAGTCGATGACGCCTGCACGGAGGTTCGCGACCCGACCCTCCGCGGGCCGCTCAAGATCGCCAGCAGCGGCGCAGTGACGACAGCCTTTGTCGCGCCCGCCGTCTTGCGGCTGCGCTCCGAGCATCCCGGCGTCGCACCAGAACTGGTCACCCGCCCCGTCCAAGCGACCGCAAACCTGCTGCAGCGAGGCACCCTGGACGTCGCGTTCCAAGAAGAAGCGGTGCAGGACCGGGGCCTAACGACGCAGCGCGTCGGCAGCCTGAGTCGCGGCATCTACTGCGGGCGACATCACGAACTCTTCGACGTTGCCAGCCGCGACATTCGCAGCGAGCAGCTGGAACGGGTCGAGTTCGTAGCTCCGCCCATCCTCGAAGATGGCACGACTCCCGACGGCTGGCCGCCGGACCGCCCGCGCAAGGTCGCGCTGACAACCGACCAGCTGCGCATCGGCCTCGAACTCTGCATCAGCCAACCGCTGCTGGCGGTGCTGCCCGACGCCATCGCCGAACCACGCCGAGGCGACCTGCGCCGCATTGACGCCATCGCCATCGAGCCGAGCCCTGTTTTCGCCGTGCACCGCGAAGTGCTTGGCCCCAAACCGTCGGCGGCGGCACGGCTCGCCGAGCTGGTTCGAAGGTAAGCCCCTGACCGGCAGGCGAACGATCCGCACCGCCGCCTGGCAGCTACCGGTTGGCGAGCACTCGCGAGGGACCGGTCGTCTCGACCGTGACGATATCGAGATCGCCATCGCGATCGAAATCCCCGACCGCAAGTCGCTCGAGGCTCGTCGTCGGAACCTCCTGCGCCACCACGAACGCGCCGTTGGGCTGCTGCTCGATCACGGCAATCGGCTGATTCGACACACTCACGTCACCGACGACGAAATCGCTGCGGCCGTCGGCATTGATGTCGGCGATCGCCACCGAGCGCGAAAAGTACTGCCCGTTCGTCGCGACATTCTGCGGCTGCGTCGCAACGCCGTTCGCAAGGCCTCGAAACCACTTGATCGTCGCACTGCCGTCGTTGGACAGCTGCGCAATCGCCAGATCCTCACGACCATCGCCATCGACATCGCCCATGGTGGCACCCGTAGCCAGCAGATTGGCGAACAGCGTGCTGAGCAAACTGTAGCCAAGGGAGTTGCGTTCCAGCACGAAGGCGTTTTGCGGCGCGAACAGGTCGCCACCGTTGATCAGGATCACGTCTTCATCGCCATCGCGATCCAGATCACGAACCAGCACAGCAAGGGTCTCGTTGCCACGCGCCACCGGCAGCAAGTTGTCGAACACGCTGGCGTCCTGCGTGAAGCTGCCCGAGCCGTCGTTGACATACATCTGGTTGTCCCCGTTGTTGCCCACAAAGACATCAAGATCGCCGTCCAGGTCCACGTCGGTCAGACCCAAAGAGCGCGTATCCGAGGCCGGGCCGAAGCCGGAAGCAAACGCGAAGCCGCCGAGGCCATCGTTGCGATAGAGCTCGTTGTTGCCTAGGCGAGCCAGCACGCAATCGAGGTCGCCGTCACCATCCATATCCCCCAGCGCCAGGGCCGTAGGCGGCGCCGCCCCAAACGGACTGCCGGCAGTGAAACCACCGACGCCATCGCCAAACCACACCTGCACGCCCGACGCCATGGCAACCACGCGATCGACAAACCCGTCAGCGTTGACGTCTCCGAGCTGCTGCGCGCCAGCGTCCTCACTGCCAAGCTCCCGGCCCGGGCGCAGCACCGTATCGCCGAACGTGCCGGCCAAGCTGCCAACGAACACGCCCGTCGCGGCCGCCCCGACGGCAACGATGTCCATGTCGCCATCTGCTTCGACGTCCAAGTGCAGCAAGTCCTGGGCTCCGATGACGGTCGAGGCTGCATAGCGAAGAAACGCACCGGCTCGATCGTTCTGCAGATACTGCAGGCCACCAGCCGTCGCGGCTACGAGGTCCGCAAATGCGTCGCCGTCTAGGTCGACCAGCTCGACCACGTCCGCCGCTATGCCGAGCGACTCGACCGTGAGGCCTTGGCTGCCGACACGCACCAAGCTCGCGTCCGCACCCGAAACGGCAAAGTCCATGCGGCCGTCGCCATCCACATCGCCCGCGGCGAGATCCCCAGGCGCCGGTAGGGCGGCGGCGGCGCCGGCCAGCAGCTGGCCGAGCACGTTGTCGAGCACCTGCAAGACACCGCTATCGAGGCTGACCAATAGGTCGAGATCGCCGTCGGCATCCAGATCGGCAGCCGTCAGATCGCGGACACCGGCCGCCAAGGCCAGACTCTGATCGATCGCGAAGGTGTTGCCGAGATTGCGCTGGTGCAGGGCCACGACCACGCCCGTCGCCGTACCCGCGAGGATGTCGGGGTAGCCGTCCGCGTTGAGGTCGGCAACGGCCACCGCACGGGTGTCGCCCGTCGCCAGCAGCTGTGCCTCGCTGAACGCTGGCGGCGCACCACCCGTCGCACTGTTGTTCCAAATGCGCACGCCGTCGGCCTGCGCGACAACAGCCTCCGCTGCTCCCACACGGTTTAGATCCGAGACTTTGAGATCACGTCCAGGCTGGCCGCTGAATGCGCCGGCTGCCTCAAGACCTTGCGGACTGCCGACGATCGCCCGAAGCGTGCCCTGGTCCAGGATCAGAACGTCGGGCGTCGCGTCACCATTGATGTCGCCATAGGCAGCGCGGCTGCCGCCCGAAAACCCACCGTTGATGCGGACAGGCGCGGGCGCGATGTCCACGGCCGCGCTTGCGCTAGCGGCCGTTCCCGTCGCAGCCGAGACCACAGCCTGGCCGACGAGCAGATCCACTCCGCTCGGCTCATTGCTCGTTGTAAATGCCGCATCAAAACGCCCACGGCTGCGCAGGCGGGCACCGGCCCCGAGAGCGATCGTGACTTCCTCACTGCCCGGGCCGGCAACAACCGTTGCCCCGCTGCCAAACGAGTCACCGAAAACGGGCAGGGCGAAGTCGCTCGCTGCCGCCCCCACAAGCGCAATGGGCTCACTAAAAGTCACGACGACGGCATCCCCGCTGTCCGCCACGCCATTCTCGTTGCCATCTTCGAAACGGGCAGGACCAACGACCACCGGTGCCAGCAAGCCCACGAAGTTGATCGCGACGGTCGCCGCCAGACGGGTCTCGATGCCGGCATCGACAACCACCGCGCGGACGGTGACGAGCCCGACCTCCGAACTCGTCAACCGAGTCGTCGCGAGGCCACCACCGTTTGCCGTAGCGACGGGCGGCACAAGCCGAGCGCCCGCTGCCGTTGCTTCGAACCGCACGGTCCGACCCGCCAGAGCATCACCGACTGCATCGCGCACGGTTGCTGTCAGCAGGATCTCGGCAATACCGTCCGCGGGCGCGCTCAGCGCCGATGCCTGCAGCGTGGACAGCGTCGCGCTCGGCACTGGCGCGCGGTTGGCACCGCCATCGCCGCCGCCGCCGCCGCCGCCGCCACAGGCGGTGAGCGAAAGCAAGGCAAGCAGGGTCGGGATCTTCATGTTCTGGAATCGCATTGTGTTCTCCTCGTTTGTTCGGAGGAGTGAGCGAGTCCAGGCAGATCTATTTACACATCGAACTTCGGATTTTCTTGCGTGTCATCGGCTTCGCTCTGCACGCGTTCCGTTGCAAGAAATCGCCCCAAACGCGCGATACCGCGGTGCAGCAGAACGCGGCAGGCGCCAACCGAACGCCCCATGCGCTCTGCAATCTGCTCATGGTCAAGACCAAGCAATCGGTGCAGCGTGATCACTTCGCGATGCTCGTCGGAAAGGCGTTCGAAAGCGCGCTCCAACTTGGCGACGTCTTCGCGTGCAATGGCAACGCGGCTCGGACTCAGCATCGACACATAGCCGCTCAACATCTGGGGATCGCTGGCTTCCGGCCACGTGCGGTCCCCCGCACGCTTCTCCGCCGCGTAGTAGCGCGCCTTGTCCTGCACCTTGTGCAACGCGCTGAGAAACAGCCAGCTCTTGAAGGCCTTCTCGCTGCGATAGTCGAATTTGCTCAGTCCGCCCAGGACCTCGCGACAGACGGACTGCAGCAGGTCGTCTGGCGTTTCTTGGGCGAGCAAATGAGGGCCGGTCCGCAACCGGATGAACGCGCGCAGCTCGGGCAGGTATCGCTGCAGCAGCTGCAGCAGCGCACCTCGATCGCCACCGCTCGCACTTTGTGCAAGCAGAACCGAGTCACACGAATCAGCAGGGGCGGTCATGGTTTGTCAGGCGGGCTTTGCGCCCAGAGATCCACAGCACTGTACACCGTGGACGTGACGGCCACGTCCCCCGCGGCCACCACGGCCTCCAGCACCTGATCTGCAGGCAGCCCTACGAGTTCTTCACCTGTATCCGTCGCCAAAACATGCAGCACGCGATCCGCACCAGCCACCAGCAACCTCTGGCCCCCGTCGAGCGTTGCAACGGATTGCATGCGAGCGGCCATTTCGCGGTCCCAACGGACCTTGCCCGACGGCAACTCGAGCGCCACAACTCGCTTCTGCCCACATACGTAGACCACGCTGTTGTCTGCAGCTACGCATGCGCCAATCCAGGCTGTTGCACCCCCCAAGAGTTCGCGGCGGCCGGTCTCGTCCCAAAATAGGACGTTCCCAGGTTGTCCCGCCGTCAAGAACCCCGAGCCTGCTGCACAGAGAACACCGAGCCCCTGCTCGTGGGCCATCGACCTCTTGCCGATGAGCTGCTCGTCCTGCCAAACGACGATCGCACCGCCCGCCTCGGCCGCCACGACCCGCCCATCCGCGAGCCAGATCACATCTTCCAGGGGAGCTTCGCTGCCAGCAAAGACCGACTCGTCACCATCGCGACGCAGCGTTCCAAGAAGATCGATGTAGACGACGCTGTCGCCTCGCGCAGCGACGCTGCGTATCGACTGATGCGTCACCAGCGGAGCGAGTGGGGTGCCTTCTGGCAGCGACCAGGTGCGCACCCCGCTAGCGGAATCCACGAGCGTGCAGCGCGTGCCGCCATGGTGCAGAAGCAGCTGCTGGTGCTTGGTCCGCCCCTCCTTGCCGATGCGCCGACGACCACGCCCGGCGACAGCGTCCCACTTGCGCACGCAGCCATCGCTGCCCGCAGTCAGCAAGTATTCGCGCCCTTCGTAGCGCGCATTGGTCAAAGCATAGACGCCACCGACATGACCAAGGCGTCGCTCGCGTTCACGGCCGCTGGCGGGATTCCAGCTACGCACTGTGCCGTCGCTCGCGGCCGTCCAGATCGAACCATCGCCACCAAACGCACCGTCGCGCACTTCGCCGTCGTGACCCACAAAGGTGCTGACACAGTCGCCGCTATCAACGCGCCACAGGCGCGCGGTGCGGTCCTGCGACGCCGACAGCAAGAAGCCGCCTCCGTCCGGAGAGAACTTCACCTTGTATAGAAAGCCCTGGTGGCCGCGCAGCCGCCGAACAACTTCGCCGCTGGGCCGCATCAGCAAAATCTCGTGGTCATAGCCAACGGCGAGCAGGTCGCCCTTTGGCGAAACCGCAATCGAGAACAGCCCTCCGCGCGGCATCGGCAGGCGAAAGCCCCCTGTAGCAACCCCCTTGTCGATGTCGATCTCAAGGATGGCCGCACCCGCGCAAAGCGCATAGCCCGTCTTGCCATCAGGACTGAGCGCGACGCCGAAGCAGCTGCGCTGATGCTCTTTCAGAACGCGGTCGCCGAGAACCTCTTCGAAGCCGAACTCGCTTCGCAGCGTGCGCTTGTCGCCGGACCACAGCAGCACTCTGCCATCTATATGCCCGGTCAACACATTGGCGCATGACCAGTCCGACGCAATCGCCAGCACTCGGGACGACACCTGCGGCTCGAACGCGGTCGCCACCAGCGCACCGACGGAGACATGCCGCACGCAGCCGTCCGAGCCCCCTGCGATCAGCCCCTTGCGGGTTCGTACCAGACAGCCAACGGAACGGTTGCTAACCGCCACCACGCCAACGCTGTCGTCGATGCAGGCTCGCAGATGACGCCACTCAAAGCCACGCAGTTCTTCGGGGCAGCTCGCGAGCGCCTGGTCGCACTCGCGCACCTGGCCCGCCTGCAGCGCGAGCTGCGCCGCCAGCAAGCCGGCGCGGTAGCTGCGCTCGCGGTCGATGCCGCGCAGCTGCTCACTTTCTTCCTGCGCCGCCTGCGCGTGCTCCTGCGCCCCCACTGCCTCTTGCTGCGCGCGCACCGCGAGGTCGCGTTCGTTGCGAAGGCCGACCGTGTAGACAAGCGCCGCAGCGGCGAGCCCCAACAGGCCGACAACCATGCCGGTCATCGCAGCTGGATGCCGCTCCGCAGTGCGCCGCGCACGCAGCAGCAGGCCCGGGGGCTTGGCCACGATGGGCCGTCGGTCCAAGACCCGCTGCAGGTCTGCAGCGAACTCGAACATGTTCTGGTAGCGCCGATCCGGGTCGCGATCCATCGCAACCGACGCGACGGCAGCCGCCTCCCAAGAGACGGCCGGATTCAGCGTCCGCAACGGCGGCGACTGCCCGAGTTCCACGTTGCGCCGGGTCGCCGCTTCGGTCTCTGCCATAAATGGCGAACGCAGCGACAGCAGCTCGAACAGCAAAACGCCTAACGAGTAGACGTCGGCACGTTCGCCGTGTAACGCCGTCGTGCCATTCGCCTGTTCGGGCGGCGCATACGGAAGCGACCCGAGCAACGCTCCGCTGCGGGTTAGCTCGCTCACGTCGCCGGTCTTGGATAGCCCGAAGTCCAGCAGCCGCGGTTCGCCGTTCTCACCGAGCATCACGTTGGAAGGCTTCACATCGCGGTGCAGCACGCCACGACCGTGGGCGTGCGCCAGAGCGTCCGCGAGCTGCCGCGCCACGTGCACGCACGCCCGCTCCCAACTACCGGAATAGGCACCGCTCGCCGACGGCGCCGAGCTGGCGCCATTCCCATGCGAGGAACCATCGCGCGAACACATGTCGCAGCCGCGCAGCTGCTGCGGCGCACGCTCGCCGGCGGCGAGCCCTTGCAGCACCGTCGCAAGTGACGGACCGCGAACAAGCTCCATGGCAAACCACGGAACGCCGTGGTCGTCGCCGACTTGGTGCACAGCGACGATGCCCGGATGCGACAGACGGGCCACCGCCTCAATCTCCCGACGGAACCGCTCGCGGGCACCGTCGAAAAGGAGCAGGTCTGGACGGATGATCTTGATGGCGACACGCCGGTCGAGCGACTCGTCGACGGCCGTGTAGACCGCCCCCATACCGCCTTGGCCAAGCCGCTCACCGAGTCGGTAGGGGCCAAGACGTTCGGGCACGCTCAGCAGTTCGCGATCCGGGGTCGCAGCAGCAGCGCCCCAATCGCCGACCTCGGCGAGCGACCGCCGCACTTCGGCGGCAATCGCATCGGGCTGATCGCGCAGCAGTCCCTCGATGGCCGCCTGCGCCCCGCTGTGACCCTCTTCGCCGCCATCGCGCAGCTGCAGCGCTTGGAAAAGAAGATCTTCGACCGTGTCCCAGTCCGCCTCGGAAACGGTGCCCCGGCTCGCCGGCACAGCAGCCGCGGGCGGCAACACCAGCTCCGCGCGGAGCCCGACCGCGAGCTCCGAGATCCGCTCGGCCAGATCGAGGTCCAGCTGCGTCAGCCCATCGGCGTCATGCGTCGAGCTTTCGATATCGACTCGGCGATAGCCGACGTGCCATTCCGGGTGATGCTGGATCTCTTCGGCAACCTCGGCGATACGCGTCGTGAACAAAACCGCGTCATCAAACTTCGGCAGCCGGTAGCTGCAGCGCAGAACCTGACCATCCCGCCACCAGCCGGCAAGCGCGACAAGCGCCTCATCGACAACGGCGGGCGACAGACGTTCGGGGATCGCCATGCTGCTACCTCAGGAGCTCGCCGGCGGCCCCGGCAAGGCCTCGGTTGGAATCGACACGATGGTCTTGGCCTCGTGCAGTTTGGCGTCCGCCTTGGCATCCGCCTTGGCGTCCGACTTGGCGTCGGCCTTCGCATCTCCGTCGCGATCGCGGCGGGGATGCGGCGCCTTCATCAGCACAAGCCCGACAAAGTAGACGGCCGCTGCGACATAGAAGACGCGCGTGAAGCCCACCGACATACTCAGCACGATGCAGAAGATCGAGCCGAACACGCTGAAGAACGCGTTGATGGCCCAGCCCCATGGCACCAGGTGCGGAAACTGCGCTTCGACCATGCGCACGCCGCTCGGAAACGGCATGCCGAGCAGAATCCCTGTCGGCACCAGCATCCCGACAACTACGAGGATGCGCTGCCACAGCGGAATGCCGAGCAGCTCCGGCAGCAGCTGGTTGCACGCCGCCATGTTGCCGAGGATGACCAGCAAAATGCCGCAGAGCATCAGCAGCAGGTGCTGCTTGTTGACGCTGCGGATGCGCCCCGCCAGCAGCGAACCAATGCCGGCCGAAGCGAGCAGACTCGTCAGCACGACCGAAAGCGCATAGGTCGGGTGCCCGAGGAAGATCACGAGCTTTTGCATCAGCGCGATCTCAAGCAGCATGAAGCCGAGACCGAGCGCCGCAAAGTAGACGAACACGCGCCAAGAGCCGGGCGTCGAGACGCCTTCGGACTTGAGCTTGCGCAACGGCAGGAAGATCAGCAGCGCGGCCAGCACCAGGATCTGCAGCATCGAGCAGACCAGCACGAAGTGGCCTGTCGGGAAGTCGGTGTGGTAGTTGAACGCATCGGCATCCTGCGCCTTCCACGCGTCGCCGAGCAGGCTCGACCACTTGTAGAAGTTGAAGAAGAACGGTGCGTCGTCGGTGGCCGGCGACACGTCAAACGGATAGCCCGCGTAGAACTCGGCCTTTTGGTGAGGCTGCGCGTGCAGCAAGCGGCGGAAGTCCTGCATCGTGCGCTGCACGTACTGGCGCTGAAACTGAATCGCCGGCTTGGTCTTGGTCAGCGCCGCCACCAAAACATCGGCAATCGGCTCGGCGCGAAGCGCCTCCGGCAGCAGCTCCTTGCTGGGGACCTTGCCGTTGGCAACCGCGGCTGCCCCGACCAGGTAGCCGCGCTTCGCGGCCAGCACGCCAGCCTGGTCGGCGCTGGCGCCGATCAGCACGTTTTGCACGCGCGGCAGCAGGATCGAGTAGTGCTCGGGCTGCGGTTGCAGCGCATCGTCCAGCTCCAGCAGCGGATCAAACATCAGGCCGACAAAGCCTTCCTGCCGCGCGAACTCACGCAGCGCCTGCACTTCGATTTCGGTAAATGGGCTCTGCTTGACCATCGTCGAAGCCCAATCGATGCCGCCACGCAGCACACATACGTGCCGATGCGGATACGGCACGCCCGCCTTGCGCAGGCCTTCGACCGCGATATTGGCGAGACGCAACGTCTCGCGCGGCGCCTTGGGCGCCTTGAGCATGAAGCGCGAATAGCAGGCAATGCCGTCCGGCTTGAGGTGCTCGTAGAAGTCCTGCACCGCCTCGACGGTGTAGAGGTAGCTCTCCGAGAGCGTGTAGGCGCCACCGCTCAGGGCGGTGTAGGAATCGACGCCGCTCATTTGGATGACGTCATACTTGTCGTCATGCGAGCGCAGCCAGGCGCGGCCTTCGCTGTTGACGAGGTCCACACGCGACGCGAGTTCGCTCGTTGTGAACAGACCGCCGAGATAGTCGTCGTAGCGATCGGTGACCATATCGATCATGGCCGTGTTGAGTTCGACCGCGGTCACGTGCTTCGCGCCGTTGGCCAGCGCCACCAGCACGTCGACACCGCCGCCGACGCCGATCACCATGGCGTCCTGATCGGTGCGCCCGGCGGCTTTGTGCACGACGTAGGCCGAGGCCGCCTGGGTGTCGTCGAGGAACGGGAACTTGCTCAGGTCCGCCGCATCCTTGTAGAGCATCGTTGGCGCAGCACCGTCTTGGCCCACGGACCGGGCGAAGATCGTCTGCGAATCGACGAGCCCCATGTCGCCCCCAATCATCGGCGCGCCTTCCGCATCCGGCCCGATCTCCACCTCTGCGGTGGCGCTGTGGATCTTGTCGATGCGGGCATTGGGTCCGTATTTGCCCTGCCGGATAAGCTCTTCCGCAATCGCCGCTTCCTTGCCCGGCGCATAGGGGACACGCCAATCCGCCTTTGGCACGATCGACGGCGCAACGCCGGTGAACAGCAGCAGCAGGAACGCACCAAGCAGCAGGCCGGGAACGCTCAGCAGCAGGTAGCGCTTGGGCGTCGCAAAGCTGAAGCAGAAGGCAGCCACCAAGCCGAAGCAGCCGGCGAGCACCACAGCCGCCGCACCACCAAACTCGGCAAGCGCCCAAACGCTGACGCCCGCACCGACCGCAGAGCCAAGCAGGTCGCCAAAGTAGAGCTTGTTGACTGAGCGCACGAAGCGCGTCAGCACCAGGCCGATGCCAAGCCCGCCGAGCAGGAACGGCACGAAGATGATCAGGTAGATCATCAGCAGCGCGAGGATGTTCTCCGGCTTGTCTTTGAGCGACAGGCTGTCGATGCGCACAAACGTCGTGAAGAAGAATGCGAGCACGACGCTCAGCCCGTAGCCGAGGCTCGTCCAGACCAACAGCCGTTCGGCGCGCCCCTCTTTTTCACCAAGACGAGTGGCCGTCATCAGGCTGCCGGACGCACCGAAGCCAAGCAGGCCAATCGAAATCACCATGTAGGTGAAGTGGTGCCACATCATGATCGCAAAGACGCGCGTCAGCGCGATCTCGAACAGGATGATCGACAGGCCGAGGAAGAAGACGCCGGCGAGCAGCGAACGTGGAGTGGCGGGCATGATGAAACGACTCCGCAACGGAATCGGGCCGACGATTGTCGTCACGACCGCATGCGAGCCAAACCAAAAGTAGCCGCCGGACGGCGCGGAGAGCGTCTTCCGCGCATGTTCCCGCGCAATTCCTCCTCACCGGACGCCGAAAGTCGCGGTGCCAAGGCGCCGTGACGCATCACGCAGGCAGCGAATCAGCGCGAGACGGCCGAGCAGCATGCCGCCAAGCCCGAACCCGGCAGTCAGGCCTAGGCGTCCGTCTCGGACGCTTCGGCTACCGAGGACTCGCCATCAGAAGGCTCCACGGCGGCGGGTTCGGAGGCAGATGCCGCGGCAGCATCGAACTCACGAGCAACGGCATCCTCATCGAAGACATCATCTTGATCGTCCTCTTGATCCGCATCCGGCCCAGCTTCTGGAGACGGCTCCGACTCAGCCGTGCCCTCCGCCGCTTTCTCGAGGCGCACCTTCTCAAGGCGCACCTTGTCCTGCGCCTCCTGCGCCGCCAGCTCGTCGGCGGTGATCCCGGCGAGGATCTGGTCGGCACGCACCTCTTCGCCGCCGGTGTAGGCAAGCTGGATGTCGTCCGAGCAGTTTTCCTGAAAGGCGCGCAGGTAGCCCTGCTTCATCATCTCCAACAGAGCGATCAGCGTGCCGATCATCCCGTAGCGGCCCTCGCTCTTGTCAAAGACCTCGGAGAAGCGCACTTCGCGCTTGGCCTTGAACGAGTCGAGCAGCGTGTGCGTGTAGTAGCCGACATCGCGCTTCTCGACCTCGATCTCCATCGACTGCTGCTGGCCGATCTGGTCGAGCAGCTTCGCGAATGCCGACGTCAGGTCCCAGATCCCGACTTCGCCGATATCGAGCAGGTCCTCATCCTGCTTGCTGCCACGCAGCTCCGGCGGCTGCGCCATGACCAGCTGGCTCTGGCGGGCACGCCGCGTCGAACGCGTATCGAGCTCGCGCGCCAGGTCGCGGTAGCGCTTGTATTCAAGCAGGCGGCGGATCAGGTCGTCGCGCGGATCGAGCTCCTCCTCGAGCTCGATCGACTCGTTGGGCAGCAGCTCGCGCGACTTGATTTCCATCAGCGTGCTCGCCATGACGACGAAATCGCCGATGTCGTGCAGATCCAGCTGCTGCAGAACCTTGAGGTGTCCAAGGTAATCGTCGAGCACCTTGGCGATGGCGACCTCGTGGATGTCGACCTCAGACTGCCGCACCAAATGCAGCAGGAGGTCCATCGGCCCTGAAAAGACCGGCAGTTCGACGCGGTAGCTCACCGCGCGCAAGATAGCGCCATTTGGCCCGAGCGGCCACTGCCGTCTGGATGCGCCGGGCCGTCGAGCACGAGCCGATTGTCAAAAGTTATTCTGAATGCGCACGCCGTTGCTGGCGTCGAGCGACAGGTTGGAGTCGAGCGTCACCGCCTGAAGGTAGGCATCCAGACCCGACAAAGCCGGGACCGACACCGGCAGGCCCGCGATGCCAAAGCCGTTGAGCAGCAGCACGGTGCTGGCGTCGGGAGCAGCCACCAGCGTGCAGTTGGCCCACGGCGAAGGGAACGGCACCGACACCTGGGCGCCGCCCACGGCGAGCACGGCCACCCCCAGCGGCGGACCGCCAGAAACCGCGAGGTTGGCGACCGACGAACCATCGGGCTGCGGGATGATCCCGACGGCCAGGCTCGCCGTCGCACAGCTCGACCCATAGATCGTCGCGGCTGCACCGAGCGAAACGTCCAGCTGGTCAAACAGGGCCAGCCCCATCTCGCGGCCGACCTGGCGATAGTCCTCGTCCGTCGACCAGGCAACCTGGTCCGGCCCGCGGCCGTAGGTGCCTTCAAACGTGATCGCCATCACCGGCTCCTGAAAACCCGGCGAGTTGAGCCAGCCGTTGACGGCCGTCCAGCGGTCGTGGCACATCGATTCTACAAACGGGCGCGAGCCCAGCGTGCTGTTGGCGGTGTTGCCGAGCGCCACGAGCGGGCTGCGCGCCTCGAAGTTGTTGACCCACTGCGTTTCCACCTGGTTCACAATCGGCAGCACGCCGCAGCTTGAGCAACCAGGCGACCAATTGGCGTTGCCCACGTGCCGAAAGTGGAACGGGAACGCGACGTTGTGCGTGCTGTGCAGATTGAGCAGCACGCGGATGGGATTGCTTCCTGGATTGGCCACGGTGCCCATATGCCCCTCGATCGCTGTGCGCAGCGCAACCAGCTCCGGCTGCGTCGAGTTGTAGGGCGCACTCCAGTCGGCCTCGAGATTGGTCGAGTTCACGTTGGTGCGGTAGTTGCCGACAAACACGCCGTCCGGATTGGCCATCGGAACGATCTCGACCAGCGCCGCATCGAGTAGCGCCTCGGCTTCGGGCACGCCCGACAGCAGCCATTCCACCAGTCCTTCGACCATGTAGAAGCTCGTCGTCTCCGCCGGATGGATCCCGGCATGGATCCAAACGCGCTGCTTTTGCGTATCGGCAACCGAGCTATCTGTAAACGTGATCTTCTCGATCGCACGCCCTTGCTGCGAACTGCCGAGCGAGACCACGCTGCGAACGCGAGGGTCACCGGCCACCGTCGCCAGCCACGCACCTTTCTGCGTCACGGTGTAAGGAAAGAACTTTGCCATCCGACATGCGACGACGCCCGGAGGCACCACCACCGAAAATCGATGCTGCGTGCCGCCAATGACGGTCGGCACGGCGCTGGTCGGCATGCGCTCGTAGCTGCCGAACTGCACGCCGTCGGTAGACAGCGACCAGACCGGCAAGATCACGTCCGAGTAGCCCGCGTTGGTCACGCGGACATCAAGCGTCTGGCCCGGCGTGAGGTTTGCCACCTGACAGTGCCACCACCGCCGCCACGTATTCGGCAGCGAGGTGTTGCCGTTGTCGTCCTGCATTTGAAGCTGCAGGGCCCAACCACCCGCAATCGGCGACGTCGACATCGCCCCCAATCGCATGTTTTCGCCGCTTGCGGAAACGATCGGCGCCTGCGCGACCAGCGCTCCGCACGCGAGCGAGAGGCAGGCGAACAGCAGAAAAAACGGCGGCGAAGCGCGGTGCGATCGGGCGAGGTGCATGTCGGCACCCTCGCCGGATCGCGCGCAGCCGTCAACCTCCGACGGCCTGTTCGAGGCGATCCACGACCTCTTCGGCACAGGCCCACGCGACCGTATACCCGGAGCCACCGTGACCGTAGCAGTGCGCCAACAGCTGACCGCCGGCGCCACGCTCGGCCTCGAGGCGCACCGAGCTGCGGTACGGCCGCAGCCCCACCTGCACCGCTATGGGGTCACGCCCCGCCAGCTGCGGGAACGCGTCCGTCGCGGCCCGGCGAATCTCCAGGCTGTCGTTGGCGTCTTCCGCCAGGCGCTCATCCCCGAGGTCGGCGCTGCCGCCGGCCACCAGGTCATGGTCGCGCGGAATCAGGTAGCACGGCCGCGTCCGCCGATCGTCAATCCACGCGTTCGGCAGCTCGATGCCGGAATAGCGCAAAACCTGGCCGCGCACGGCGCGCAGCTCATCGTCGCCGCAAAGTTCACGTGCACCGAGCCCCGTGCAGTTGACGACAGCCAAAAAACCGTCAAGCAACGCATCGTCGAGAGAGGTGACTTCACCGCGAACAACGTCGACCCCCAAACGTGCCAGCTCCGACAGGAGCCAGCTCAAGTGCCGCGGCACGTCAAAGACCGGCACCGTGACGCGAACGGCGGATGCCGCGCCGCTTGGCAGGTCCTCCGCGGGCAGCCACTGCACGGTCGGCACGGCTTCGCGCCACCACAGATCAGGCGATGCTTCGGCGAAGACTTCCACGACCTCTCGCATGCGCACGCCCGCGGCGCCGTCGCGACCCGACACGCTGCACGCGAGCGCTGCCAAACGCCGGTAGCTGATCGCACTCCAAGCCAAGACGCGGTCGCGCGGCTCGGCCAGAAACGGATACCAAATGGCGCCGGCCATGGCCGACGTCGTCGCGAGTGGATCGTCGCGCGTCAGCACCAGCACCGACCAGCCGCGGCCCGACAGTTCGCGCGCCGTCATCAGGCCGACGATGCCGGCGCCGACGACAAGCGCGCTCTTCGGATTCGGTGGGGTGCGGGAAGACGCCATGCAGGCGCCGAAGACTACTCTTCGTCTTCTTCGTTCGCACTGCTGGCGACCATGGTCGCGGTGGGCGCCTTCAAGCCCTTGCTCGCTTCGGCGACCGCGATCCGCGCGGCCTGGTAGGTGCGCAGGCGGCGGCGGTAGTCATCGCTGCGGCCACCCTGCTTGATCGCATCTTCCTGTAGACGGATCGCACGCTCGACGTTGCCGTTGAGGAACTGCGCAAGCGCCGCCGTGTCGAGATGCGCGTGGTTGCGGCTCTTGTGACGCCGATTCTTGCTGCTCGCCGAGACCTCTTCCATGCGCTTCGTCAGGGCGAGCGCAATTTCGTCGTACTGGCCAGCAGTCGACTTATCGGTCATCAGATCCCAGGCGACGCTGTTGAGTCGGCCGGCATCATCGCCCACGCGCTTGACGATCTTGGCGACGGCCGTCTGCGCCCGCTGCCCGTGGCCTTGCTTGCGCAACCACTGAAAGTGCGACATGAGCATCCGGCTGCGCGACGGCGCGCAGTCGTTTTCGTGGCTGCGCCGCTCCTTGCCATCGACATGGTCATCGAGCCGATCGAGCGCGGATTCGAGGCGAAGCTTGAGCTGCTTCAGGTCCCGACGCGCGCCGTCGAGTTCATTCTGCGCACGCTGCAGGTCCGTCTGGGCACGCAGCAGGTTGGTGCGCGCCGCGTCGACAACCGCCGGGCGCTCGACGCGCGTCCGACTTTTGGGATCCTGTTGCTGGCTGGCGAACAGAGCGAGTGGTGTCGAAGCGACAAGAGCGGTAAGCGCAATTCCTTTGACGATCATCATGACCTCCGGGAGGGATGGCAGAAGGCAGCCGACCGCACCACTCTGATGCGGCGATTGACCAGATGATCGCAGTTGGCTCGCGCTGCGGAAACAACATGGGAACATATCCCGTGACGCCAACGCACCGCAAAGAGCCAGCCGCCCAACCCATAAAGGCCCCAGGCAATCCCTCAGAAGACACTACTGCGGCAACAGTTCGGCCCAAGTCGCGGACACCGTCCCCTCGATCGTCTCGTCACCATCTTCGTCCACTCGTAGATCCAGCGAGGTGCAAAAAATGGGTAGCGGGATGAGGCAGACCGGCTCGGCCTCGATCACGCTGTCGCCGGCGCCCTCGATAAAGAACGCGCCAATGAACGGATTGGGGAACAGCGAGACACCCGTGATGAACTGCGGCATCGAGAAGCGCACGATGCCATCGAGCACGGGTGAAAAGACGGCGCCGTTCGAACTGTAGCGCACCTCGTCTTCCGTCGCATAGCGGAGGTAGGTCGCACCCGCCTGAATCTCGAACTCACCAAACGTGAAGTCCTCCGTCAGCTCGAGCTCGAACAGCTGCACGATCAGTCGGCTTTCAAAGTAGAAGGGCAGCTCGAACTCCAGAGGGATCTCCTGCGCCCCGAGCGTGACTTCGAGGCCGAGCGTGCGCACGCTGCCCTCGAAGATCCAAGCACCCGTCCCAGGCATCAACCCCTGAACATCGCCAACGACCTCCATGATGCCGTTGAGCATCATGTCCGAGTCGCCATAGTCATCGAACCGGATCGTGAACACGTCGCTTGAGGTGTAGGCACCGCCGCCATCGACGTCGTCCCACGAGAACGTTGCGGCGCCGCCCTGCGGACCAACAAACTCACTCGACAGAACTGCAGGGCTGGCTCCACCCCCGCCGGCACCAGGATCGGTGGGAGGCTCAGGCTGCGGCTTGACCATGAACGAAGCGCCTATGTAGACGAGCCGCATCAGATCGAACGCGCCGCGCACCCCCGCGCGCGTCGCCTCAAAGGCGTTGCCCAGCGTGATGGCAACATCTGGCTCGACAACTGCCGACGGAGTCCGCCCTGCATCGCCGGCATTGCCGCCGCCGCCAGCATCTTGGCGGCAGCCGCCAACGCCAAGGAAGGGGATCAGAAAGACAACGATCGGATGTAGGGTGCGCATGGCCTGAGTCCCGAGATACTGCCACGCAAACAACTGTTTGCGGGCCCGCATCGACAGCTTCACGCGATCTTGACCATTCACTGGCCAAGCCTCTCGAAAGCTGGCGCGCCCCACGAAGGCTCGGCGCGCGACGCCGCCAGCCGCTCCCCCGAAACAGGCGGCCCCGAGCCATCGGCTTCCGGCATGTCCTATCCGCGGCCACCCGGGTAGCATCCGCGCGAACATGCTGACCTTCCAGCAACTGATCCTCCGCCTCCAGGACTACTGGGGCAGCCAAGGCTGCGCCCTGCTCCAGCCCTACGACATGGAAGTCGGCGCCGGCACCAGCCATACGGCGACGTTCTTGCGTGCCCTCGGGCCCGAGCCATGGAAAGCGGCCTACGTTCAGCCGAGTCGTCGCCCCAAGGATGGCCGCTACGGCGACAACCCCAACCGCCTCCAGCACTACTACCAGTATCAGGTGGTGCTAAAGCCGGCGCCGGACAACATCCTCGATCTCTATCTCGGCTCGCTCGTCGCCCTCGGGTTCGACCTAAAGAAAAACGACGTGCGCTTTGTCGAAGACGACTGGGAAAATCCCACGCTCGGCTGCTGGGGACTAGGCTGGGAGGTTTGGCTCAACGGCATGGAAGTGACGCAGTTCACATACTTCCAGCAGGTCGGCGGCATTGACTGTCGTCCGATCACCGGCGAGATCACCTACGGTCTCGAACGGCTCTGCATGTATTTGCAGGGCGTCGAAAACGTATACGACCTCGTCTACACCGACGGGCTGAAGTATGGCGACGTGTTCCACCAAAACGAGGTCGAACAGAGCACCTACAACTTCGAGCACAGCGACGTCGAGTTCTTGCTGCGCGCATTCGATGCCCACGAAAAACAGTCGCAGCACCTGATGGAGCAGGAGCTTGCGCTCCCCGCCTACGAGCAGCTGCTAAAGGGCGGCCACACGTTCAACATGCTCGACGCGCGTGGCGCCATCAGCGTCACCGAACGCGCCGCCTACATCGGGCGCATCCGCAACCTGGCGCGCGCCGTCGCCAAAAGCTACCTCGACAGCCGCGCACGGCTCGGTTTCCCAATGGCCAAGCGTGAGTGGGCCGACGAAGTGCTCAGCAAGATCGCCGCCGACGCGGAGAAGGCGAACAAGAAGGCCAAGAAGCAGAAGCAGCGCGCATAGTCGCTGCTGCGCAGAACCCTGCTGCGAGGAACCCGGCTCCTGGGAACCCGGCTCCTGGGAACCCGGCGCTCAGATTCTCGAAACAGCTCGGCCTTGCACGGCATGAAGTCCTTGCGCCCTTACCGGCGCGGAAAAAGGAACTCCATGCCATCCAGCAATCGCACTCTCTCTCGGTCTCTTCATCGTCTTCTGCTTGCAGCCGCCGCATCGGCAGTGAGCGCAAGCCTCTCGCCGGCACAGTCCTTCGACTATGTGCACGGCGGTGTCGGTTTCGGCTGCGAAACCATCAGCGACACACACGCGCTCTTCGCCTACGAAGGCGGCGTCATCCGCTACACGCTGGACGGCGGCACCACGCTGATCAACGCTTCGGTGCCGCTCCGCGTCCGCGACACGCTGCGCTCGTTCCACATGGGCAGCGACAACCAAGGTTCCTACGGCTACTGCGTCGGCAACAACGGCGTCGTGCTGTTCTCAACAGACAACGGCGCCAGCTGGACCGAACTGCCAAAATACCGCACGCCGCCGCAGCACCCGATCGCGCCCAACAAGGCCCCCGAGCTGTGGGATGTATGGTTTGAGGACCGCCTGCACGGCTATGTCGTCGGCTTCGAAAACACGGTGATCGAGACGTTCGACGGCGGCCAAACCTGGCAGGACCTGTCGCCATCCGGCCACGCGTCGTTCGCCAATCCACAGTGGTACCGCCTGCACGTTTTTGCACCGGGCGAATTTGTAACGACGGCCGACAACGGCTGGGTGCTGCGCGTCAACAACGGCGCCAAAGCGGCGTTCATCATCAATAGCTCGTGCTACGCGCCGCAGATCGCGGTCGGCTCGACCGACCTTCAGCTGTACGGGCTTGAGTTTCTTGGTGACGAAGGCATCGCCTCGGGCGGCATCGGCAACAACGACGGCTACATCTATCGAAGCACAGACCGCGGCGTTTCTTGGACCCTCGATTCTTCGTGCCTGGACCATTTGGCAACCGCTGGAGCACCAGGAACGACGCCACCAACGTTCTACGGTCTGGACCTGTTCGGCGACGTCTCGCGCGGCGTCACGGTTGGCTATGGCTCAAGCTGCTACATCGGCGGCCCGTCCAACGCCGCTACTGCCGCGACCGGCTGCCCGACCTGCCCCAGCGGTAGCCAGGCCTGGACGCAAGTCCTCTGCGACTCCGACCAAAACGCAACGGTTGATCCGTTCGACGACATCGGCGAGCCGCTGCTGCGCGACATCAGCTCCTCGCCATCCACGCAGGTCGGCTTCGCCATCGGAGATTTCGGGACGCTGCGACGCAGCAACGACCAGGGCGCAACCTGGACCGAACTATCGGGCCTTCACCGCGGCCGCATCGAGTGCGGCGCCTTCTCGGACATGCAGATCGGCGTCGCCGCGGGCCAGCAGTGGCGGACCTTCTCGACCGTGACGGGCGGCCAAACGTTCAGCCTCGACTACACGCCGAGCATCCCCATCAACCCGGCAACCAATAAGGAATACGCCGGCAGCATGAACGCCGCCGCCATTGCCGACGACGGCGGCCGCGCCGTGGTTTGTGGGACACGCGGCCGGGTCGCCGTCCGCGATGCAGCAGGTACGTGGCACGATCGCTCCGTCGGCACCTTCGCCAGCGGCCCCGAACTGACCTCGGCACTCACGGTCGGCAATGGTTCGGTGATGATGCTCGGTGGCGCACCTGCGGCCAGCGGCACGCTTCACATCTCGTTTGACGGCGGCACCACGTTCGCCAACGTGGCCCTGCAGAACCAGGGGATCGACGTCAACGACAAGGTTCTCGGCATCGACTACGACGGCCGTTTCGTCTACTACCTAACGGCGAACCGCGTCTACGTCGCCGACTCACTGGCCGGCGCGACCAACGCGCTGGGCTTTGCACCGATCCAGGGGGCGCTCGCTGGCTCCAAGCCTACGTGCATCGGCGCTCGCTCAACGTCGGACTTCTACGTTGGCAACGACCGCGGACAGCTGTTCGCGATCGATCTGCCGTCGCTTACGATGCAGCCCGTCGCCGGCGTCACCACCGCCGCGCTCGGCAAGCACGTGCGCGACTGTGAGCCGGTGCCGGGATCCAGCGAGTGGTTCTTCGGCGGTTTCTCGGGCAAGGTCGTGCGCTTTGACGGCACAAACTTCTCGACGCCAAAGTCGTCGATCGCCGACAACATTGCTGACGTCGAGTTCTTCGGGACCAACGAAGGCCTGCTGATCGGCCGCAAGATCAACGTCTCGACCTGGTAGGACCACGTGCTGGCGAAACGGCTGTGCTAGGGGCATGCTCGCCCAGAGTACGCCGTCGCCAGGGCCCAAAGATGCCACCGAATCGCTCTCGAAAAGCGCGTGATTCGGACGCAACAAATGCGCTCGTGGCTTCGTTGTCCTTCCGAGACCTACGATCTGAACATGACCAAAGCGCCGCTTTCCCTGCTGTCCCTGCTCACTGCCATTCTCGTATTTGCCGGCTGCAAGTCGGCACCGCCACCGATGGTCGATTTCGGCGGCACGATTTACACGCGGGTCGGCATGCGCTTCGACTCAGGCCGTGACAACTTGATGTACACGACCAACTATGTCGGCATGGACACCTACGTCCCGCCCGGCTCGGCCCTCATCCTCGAGGAGCTCGGCAAGAAGTCGATGGTGCTAAGCGATGACCTCGGCAACAGCTACACGATCCGCTACGTCAAGAAGCACAGCAAGATGCCGTGGGGCGAGTGGATCGAGTGGAACTTCAGCGACGCGCCGATGGATATGCCGATGTCGCTGACCGAGGACGAGCGCGATGCGATCGCGCAAGGCGACGTCCGCGAAGGAATGTCGCGCGAAGCCGTCCTGATGGCCTGGGGCTACCCGCCAAAGTCGCTGACGGCCGACTGCCAGCAGGGCCAGCTCAAGTATGACGCCCGTCGATTTGGCTCGTCCGGCCGCGTAACCATCAACTTCGACGCCGAAGACCGCGTCGAAAAGATGGTCGGCGGCGGCTTCTAGTCCGCCGCTCGCGACAGATGTTGAACGTGTGCTTGCGTTCGTCGGGCGCGGCGTCGAGAACGTAGGCAGCGGCCCCCGCCGCGCGACTGCGAACCTGCCGCACGCATGCCTTCGACACCACGATGACCGAACTCAAGCTGCCGATGTCGGTCGAGCGCCGCAACAAGCTCGACATCTCGCTGGGATACTGCGCCGACATCGTCCCGGACAAGCTCGCCTCGTTTGGCCCCGGCCTGGAGGTCAAGGTTGACGACCCGGCGCAGCTCGTCGACTTCTTGCAGCACGACGCGTCGGAGAATCGGCTCTACTTCGTGCCGCAGCTGCGCTCGCGCGACAAGGAGTGGGAATACGTTTGCTTTGCGAAGCGCGGCCCGTGGTCCGCCTTCTGCTCGATCTTTTCCACGTCGCTCGCCTACAACCCGATGTTTGGCGACGGCAAGCGCCGCCGCCTCGTTTGCGGCGGCACCCGCATCATCGCGCGCAGCGACCTCGAAAAGGCGGTGCACCACGGCTTTGCCGACCGCGACGCCGAACTAACCGCCGCCGTCGAGATGGACCTCGATCTATCGGAGGCGATGACCGGCAAGAACCTCAGCAACGGCTTCAACATCGGCGGCAGCAAGACGCTCGTCTACGTCGACGACAGCCAAGGCGATGGCGAGGGCTTGGTCGCCAAAGCCGACGTGCGTCACTTCGCGCACTTCATGGCCAAGCTGCACAACTCGATCTGCCAGAGCATTCCGATTTTCGTCGGCACCGGCTCCGACCTCAACTTCGCCGAACACGGCAACGCCTACTACGACCACGCTAGCCGCATCAGCCCCAACTACGTGGGCAACCCCCAATCCGCCCGCCGCTGGAACCGCGTCGCGAGCGACAACACCACGCTGCCAACCGCCAACGGCGTCAACGCCTGCCTGCGCGCCGTCATCCACCACCTCGACGTGGGCTCAAGCGAACGCGGCATCCTGGTCAAGGGTCTTGGCGGCATTGGCCGACGCGTCGCCCACGCCTACGCCGACGCCGGCTGGCAGGTCTACGCAACCGAGGTGCGCAAAGAGCTCGCGGACCGCATGGACGCCGAGCTCGGCGACAAGCTCAAGCTCGTCGACGAAGACGACTGGGGCACCCTGCGCGGCGTTTCGATCTTTTCCCCGAATGCTTCGTCGGGCTCCGTCACCAGCAAAAACCTGCCGGCGCTCAAGGCCATGGGCGTGCGCGCGGTCGTCGGCGGCGAAAACAACATCCTCGACCACGACCTCGATCCTCAGATCGTGCACGACGAGGGCCTGCTGACGTTTGCGGACTTCCTGCTCAACGGCGGCGGCGCCTGGGTCGTCGGCGCCGAAATGCTCGAACGACCCGTTGAGAACGTCAACGACTGGATCACCAAGTATCAGGTGCCAACGACGCTCGCAACGATCGAGATGGCCCACGATCAGGGCCGCAGCCCGCAGCTGCTGTTCCGGGAGTTCATCGCCAAAAAGGTCGCCGAATTGATCGCCTAACGAGCTGTCTCACGAGCCGTCCGGCTCGTCTGGTTCGCCTAACGAGCCGTCTCACGAGCCGTGCGGCTCGTAGGGCTCGTAGGGCTCGTAGCGCTCGTCCGGCTCGTATGGCTCCTCCGACCCCTCCGGCTCGCCTGGCTCGCCTAACGAGCCTGCATCCCTACCCGCGGCATCCCGCGAAGGCACTCCCGATGTCCGACACCCCAACCGTGGAGCTGCAGTCCGTGCACAAGTCCGTGCGCGAAGGCGGCGCCGATCGCCAGGTGCTAGCCGGTGTCGATCTCACGGTAGCAGCGGGGGAAGCCGTCGCCGTGCTCGGCCGCAGCGGCTCGGGCAAGTCGACCCTACTCAACCTGATCGCCGGCATCGACGAAGCCGACCAGGGCCGCATCGTGACCGCCGGCATCGACGTCACGGCCGCCGACGAGCCCGCGCGCGCCAGCCTGCGCACGCGCTCGATCGGCTTTGTGTTCCAGTCGTTTCACCTGCTGCCGACGCTGACGGTCGCCGAAAACATCGCGCTGCCGCTGGAGCTCATCGGCACATCCGGCAAGCAAGCCAAGACGCGGGTCGACGAATTGCTCTCGCGGGTGGGGCTCGAAGACCGCGCCGACGCTTGGCCGCGCGTGCTGTCCGGCGGCGAACAACAGCGCGTCGCCGTCGCCCGCGCCCTGGCCGCCGAGCCGCAGCTGCTGCTGTGCGACGAGCCGACCGGCAACCTCGACGACGAGGCCGCTGCCCTTGTGCTCGAGCTGATCCGCACGCTGCGCCGCGAAACCGGCTGCGCGGTCGTGCTCGTCACGCACAGCCGCACCGCAGCCGAGATCTGTGATCGCTCGCTTCGCCTCGAACACGGCGCGCTGCAGCTGCCGGAGCCCACCGCGTGAGGCTGCTGCTGCGCCAGGGGCTGCGTCACCACAAGAGCCAGCCGATGCAGACCCTGCTGACGCTGCTCGGCATCGCGGCGGGCGTCGCCCTGCTGTGCGCCATGCGGCTCAGCCAGACCACCGCCGAACGCGCGTTCGACCGCGCCGTCGAAGCAGTTGCCGGCACGGCAACGCACACCATTACCGGTGGCCCAGACGGCCTGCCCGTCGCAGCCTACGCCAAGCTTGCCAAGACCTTTGGCGGCGATCGAGTCGCGCCGGCCGTGCAGGCCATCGCGCGCGTGCCCGACCGCGCCGAACGCACCGTGCTACGCGTGCTCGGCATCGATCCGTTCGGCGGCGCCGCCATGCGGCCATGGTCGGGCCCGCGCAGCAAAGGGCTGCCGGTTGGCCGGCTCGTCACCCAACCCAACACGTTCGTCGCAACCCAGGAACTGCTCAACGAGCTGGACCTGCAGCTTGGCGGCACGCTGTCGATCACGGTCGGCGGGCGCGCCTTCCAGGCGATCTGCATCGGCGAATTGACGCCGCCAGCAAACGTTGCGGCCGGCCTCGCCGACACGCTCGTTGTCGACATCGCAACGGCGCAGGAGTGGACGGCGCGGCCCAACCGCATCGACCGGATCGATCTCACTCTCGCGCTCGACTCCGAAGAGATGGACGCCCGAATCCGCGCAGCCTGCGGCAGCGGCGCACGCATCGAACGCGCCGGTCGTTCGCGCACCGGCCTCAGCCAGCTGACGCGCGGCTTCCGCATCAACGTCACGGCTCTGAGCCTGCTGTCGCTGCTCGTCGGCGCCTTCCTGGTGCACGAGACCATGCGCCTGTCGGTCGTGGCGCGCCGCTCGACGTTTGGCGTGCTGCGGGCGCTCGGCGTGCAGGGGCGCTCGCTCGGCGTGCTGGTGGCGCTCGAGGCACTCGTGCTCGGCGCGATTGGCAGCGCCATCGGCGTCGGCCTTGGCGTGCTCGCGGCGCACGCGCTGCTCGAGCCGATCGTGCGCACCCTCAACGACCACTACGCCACGTTTGCGCTGCCGACGCTCGACATCGACATCGGCGAACTGTTGCTCGCAGCCGGCGGCGGCGTCGCCGTCACGATGCTCGCCGCGCTCGCACCGGCGTTCGCCGCGTCGCGCGTTTCACCACGCGACGTGCTCGTCACCGCACACGCAACCGCGCCCCGCAGCCACCGCACGTGGCGCTGGCACGTGCTCTGGTCACTGCCGCCGGCCGGCATCAGCGTGCTGCTGCTAACGACGGTCGGAACGCGCCTCGTGCAGGGCTACTTCGGCATGTTGTTCATGCTGATTGCCGCAGTGCTGCTGACGCCGGTCTTGCTCACGGCCGCCCTGCGTTTGCTGTCGCTGCCACTGCTGCGCCTCGGCCCGTTCTCGCGCTACGTCGTGCGCAGCACGATCGCCGCCAAAGAACACCTGGCGCTGCCGGTCGCCGCCATGGTGCTTGCGGTTGCAACAACGATCGGCATGGCCGTGCTGGTCACGAGCTTCCGCAACAGCGTGCAAAGCTGGCTGGGCCAGGTCCTGCCGGCCGACATCTATGCATCGGTGCCGGGCGGCGTCGACGAGCGCAGCCAGACCATCGATCCACGCATTGTCGCGGCGCTGACTGCGGACCAGCAGATCGCCGAGGCCACGCTCTACCACCGCACGCTGATGCCGCTGGCCGGCGGTGACGCGTCGCGCGACGTCGAAGTCGTCGGCATGCAGGCAAGCGATGCATGGCTATCGGCATGGCCGCTGCTCGATGCAGACCGAAGCGAAGCCCGGGCAGCGCTCGATGCTGGCGACGTATGGATCAGCGAACCCCTCGCCTTCCGCCGCGATCTCGGCAAGGGGGATTCGATCACGCTCGGCGTCGAAGACGCCGCCGTCACGCTGCGCATCGCGGCCGTCTATCGCGACTACAGCAGCGAACGCGGCGAGGTGCTGCTGCAAAACGAAACGCTGCGCGGCCACGGCTTCGACGTGGGAGTCACCGCCCTCGGCCTCGAGCTGGATCACTCAAAGTCGCAGCCGATCGGCAGCGCCGCCAAAGCCAACGCCGCCGCCGCCGCCGCCGCCAACGCCGCATGCCGGCGTCTCGCAGCTCTCGCCGCGGACCAAACCGACGACGGCCGCCCGGCCCAGGGCGTGCTGCTGCGCTCAACGCTAGAGCTGCGCCAAACGTCCCTGGAGATCTTCGACCGCACGTTTGCGATCACCGGTGTCATGCGCCTGCTGTGCCTCGCGGTCGCGTTCTTTGGCATCTACTCGGCGTTTGCCGCCCTGCAGTTCGAACGCGCGGCCGAGGTCGGCTTGCTGCGCTGCCTCGGCGCCCGCCCGTCCCGAATCGGTGTAGTCGTCATCGGCCAAACGGCGCTGCTCGGCGCCGCCGCCGCGCTGCTGTCGCTGCCGCTTGGGCTGCTGATCGGCCAGCTGCTGGCACACGTCATCAACCGGGTCTCATTCGGCTGGTCGCTGGTCGAGATCACGGTCCCCGGCCACGCCCTGGTCGAAGCCACGCTGCTCGCCGTCGGCGCCGCCGTGCTCGCTGGGATCTGGCCAGCCATCCGCTTCGCGCGCATGCGCCCCGCCGACGCCCTACGAGAATCCTGATGCAGATCGTCCGCCGGCTCTACGCCACCGTCTTCGCAACGCTCCTGACCTGCTCGGCGTGCAGCGATCCAGCAACGGATGCGTCGCCGCGCGCGAGTTCGCTCTCGGTATCCAACGCACTCGGCGACGGCATCATCGAGGGCTATGCCCGCGCGATCGAACCGCCGGCGCTGTCCTTTCCGCGCGATCACGGTCCGCACCCCGAGTTTCGCACCGAGTGGTGGTACGTCACCGGCAACGTCACCGCCGCGGCATCGGGGCGACGCTTCGGCATCCAGCTGGTGTTCTTTCGCCAGGCGCTGGCCGCCACCACGCCGAAACGCGCAGCATCGATGGCCGCGCGCGACCTGATCTTTGCGCATGCGGCCGTCGTCGACATCGACGGCAAGCGCTTCGCCCACGCCGAACGCATGGCGCGCAGCGACGGCCTGCTGGGCTACATCCAGGGCGGCTCGCAAGGTGACGGCGCTGACGCTACGCCTCTGGCAATTGGCTGCGCCGACTGGTCCGCCACGGCCCATAGCGCCGACGACCTGCTGCCACTCGTGCTGCGCGCCGGCGACGATGGCCACGAACATTCGCAGAATCCGTTTTCGTTTGAGTTGACGGCTTCGCCTGGCACCAAACCCATCGTGCTGCAGGGCGATCGCGGCCTGAGCCAAAAGAGCGCCGAGCGCGGCAATGCATCGATCTACTACTCGATGACGCGACTGCCGCTCGCCGGCACGATTTCGATCGCCGGCGAAAAACACGAAGTCGCAGGGCTCGGCTGGATCGATCGCGAATGGTCGACATCGGCGCTCGGCAAGGACCAGGTCGGCTGGGACTGGTTCTCGCTCCAGCTCGACGACGAAACCGAAGTGATGTGGTACCGGCTGCGCCGCGAGGACGGCAGCAGCGATCCGTGGAGCCGCGGCTGCTTCGTCCACAAGGACGGCACCGCCAGCCGGCTCGACCCGGCCAAGGTCACGGCCGAGCCCAGTGGGCAATGGACCGCCGCGGACGGCGCTGCCACCTACCCATCGCGCTGGCGCCTGCAGTGCAGTGACCCGCCGTTTGATCTAGAGGTGACGCCAGCCCTCGCCGACCAGGAGCTGCGCACGCTGGTTCGCTACTGGGAAGGCTCGGTCGATGTCCGGGGCACCCGAGCGGGTAGGCCCGTGCGCGGCCGCGGCTACCTTGAGATGACGGGCTACGCCAAGTAGTTGACGAGAACGCTCATCGACGATGCCGTCAGTCCGACGAACCGCCATCGCGGCGCTGAGCCCCTCGACCATCGCGCAGGACAAAGACGTAGATCACCACGCCAAGCAATACGCCCGCACCCGCGCCGTAGGCAAGCCCGCGCGGGAAGTCGTCCATGATCGCGCCCAGCGCGATGCCCAGGCCGCCGCTCACAGATAGCGCGAACGCGGCCGCGATCGCGATGGGCACCAAGCCTGCCCCCTGGCGCTTGTCTTCATCAGGTTCTGACACGCCTCGAAATTCGGCCGAAGCCACGCCGAATGCAAGCAGCGGACAACCGCAGGCTATTTGAGTCGAGCAAGCTGCTCGCTCGCCAAGCGTCTCTCGTAGCTGTGACCACCGTCTTTGAGCAGCTCGAGGAACTCACGCAGCAGCCCCGCATCCACGATCGACGGATCGGCATGGGCAAAGACACCGCGCTGCTGCACAACATCGATCAACCGCTCCACCGCAGGCATTTGCGTCAGCTCACGCCAATAGCCGCCCTCGATCGACAGGCGCACGACGTCCTGCAACGCCTCCGCGGCGCGCGCCATCTCTGCCGCGTTCTGCTCGGTGGCCGCGACGATCAGCATCGCCAGCGAACGCGCGAATGCCGTCAAACACAGATCGACGCAGACCCTCAGGGATCTCCTTGTGCGCGGCGAGTTCGGCCATGCCTGCCATCCAGCCGTCGAGGTCTACGACGTCCTTTACCGCGACGCCGGCGTTGGCCTGCGCCAGGACTCTCGCGCGAACGTCCGGCGCAAGCGCCCCTTCGCCGTGCAGCCGATCCGCCTGGACCAAGATCCGTAGATGCTCGGGCATCAGCGCGTTGTCCACACTCCATTGCGCAACACCTTGCGCCACCCGCTCGACCCGCTTGGCCCGCTCGCGACTCTCGGCCGCAACCGCAGGGCCCTCAAGGTCCAGCAGGGCTCCACCTGCCTCGCTGCGAACGCTGTCGTCAGCACTGCAAAACAGCTCATCGAGTCGGCTCCGCACGGCTTCGCCGTCGACATGCATCAGGTGCAGCGCCATCGCGGCGAATAGGTCCATGCTGCGCGACCCCCTCGCCGCCACGACCTGCGCAAGCAGGGGCTGCGCCGAAACGGGATGCTGCAGGCACCAGATCAGGGCGCCAGAGATCGCCTCCTCGCCCCGCGCCTAGCTCTGTCCCCGCGAGCCACCGCATGGCCCCTCGGCGCGTCGCGGCCTCGCCGGACGCCAACAACGCCGCCGCCTGCTCGATCTGGTCGTCTGGATCGCCGGCTTGCAGTCGCTCCTCGATCAGAAACCGCCGGCGGGCGCGATCCTGGACCGACGCGCCGCCACCATTTTCGCGCGCACCGAGCAAGCGAAGTCGATACCTCTCTGCGAAGAGCTCCGACAGCTCGAGCCCAGCAATATCCGCGTTGGGATCGCGGCTCTGCCATGCACCCGCCAAGGCCAAGCCGACTGCGGCCAGAACGAGCAGCAAGACAGCGAGAACGAGTCGATTGCGATCCTTCATGACTTCCGGCCTACCTGCCGCACCTCTCCCGCCCGCACACGCCCGGCTGCGGCGGCGGCCTCAAAGGTAGCGAACACTTCCCGGTTGGCGTAGGCGCCCGGACACGGATTGTCGGCCGGCGCGGTCTCGCGCAATTCGCGCTCGGCCTGCGCCGCTGCTTCGACCAACCCCAGACCGTGCAGTGCCTCGATTCGGCGCGCGCGGTTGATGTGCACGTTGACCTGCTCGGCCAGCAAACGCTCGCAGGCCTGGCGCAGCCAGGCGTAGGTATCGACGCCGCGCACCTCGGCCGTGACCGTCGACTTGACGGTACAGGCATCCAGTGCGGACCACAGCGCTTCGCGCACGCCCGCAACCGATTCGATGTCGAGGTGCCGGATCAGCGCCGGAACGGCAAGCGGCAGCGACTTCTCACCCTTGGCCGAGGACATCGTTGCGCCGATCAACGTATCGATCATTTCGATGCGCACGCGCGGGTCCGAATCCGCCAGCAGGTCGCCCTGCACGATGTGCTTGACCACGGCCAGGTTGGTCGTCACCGAAAACTCGTGGCGGCGATCGCGGTAGCGCAGCGCGCCAACGAGACCTTGCGGCAGCCGCGCGAGCTGTTCGCCCGTCGCACCTCCTTGCGGCTCACGGATCCGACGCAGGACCTCGTAGACCAGCAAGTGCGCGGTCTCGACGTGCGGCTCTTCTTGGCTGCTCGCAAACAACGCAGCGGCAACATCCAGCGCCTCGTCCGTCACCGCCCGCAGCACGCGCAGACGAACACCGGCCGTATCCGGCAGCATGCCGAGAAAGTTCATGTAGGGAACGAAGCGATCCGGCTCGCCGCGCGCCGCGGCCCAGACGCGGCACGCCAGTTCAAAGAACCCGCCGATGCAGCCCTCGATGCGGGCACCTTCCGCGTCGAGCACCACGCGGTCGTCGGTCACCGAAAGCAGCGCAAAAGGCACGGCGCGCGCTGGCGCCGCCAGCTCGTCGAAGTCGATGTCCCAAGGATTGGTCGCGACCGGCAGACAGCGATCGAGCACCGCGGCGATCTTGGGCACGATCGCATCGAGGAAGCGCTGCACCGCGGCCTGGAGATCATCTGCGCACGACACCCGGCGCTCGTTTCGAACCTGGCCCTCGCGGCCATCGATCTCAAGCACGACATCACCCGCATGCAGATACGGCCCGCAGGCCCAGCGGATCTGGTCTCGGCGCCAGCCTGACAGCGGCTCGGCACCAAGCCAGAGCTGCTCGCCAATGGCCAGGACGTCCGGGGCGATCGCTTCGACCACACCTTCTGCCGAACCAGCGTCAATCGGCGCGCCGCGGTATGCGTGAAAGACGCCATCGCTTACGTACCGCCCGTCGCCGAACTCGTCGACGTCCGGCTCCAGCGGCTCGACCGCAGCTGACGGAACCGGCGCCCAGTCCTGCGACCAGGTGTGCAGATAGTGGCAAGAGCCGTCGCTCAGCACGCCGTCATCCATGTTGATGCCCCGCTCGTGCCCGGGCCCGCCGTGGAATGCGCGGAAGGTCAGCTTGCCGAAATCCAGCGGCGGGTCGGCCCGAGGCGGAGCCGTCTGCTTGGTGCCGAAATACAGCCACGCCCCATCGCTCGCCATCGCCGGCCCGATCTGGCGAAAGCGGTCCAGCGTGCCGCCGACCTTGGCCTTGAGGCGCACGCGCTTCTTCTCAAACCATGCCGATGAGCCGTCTCGCCCGTACTGCGTGCCCAAGACAACAAACGACGCAGGATCTGCACCTTTGACCGGTTTGCCGCGCCACAGCACGGCTTCTGGAGTGATCGAGTAGCTCATGGAGGGGGCCCGGCAGCATATCCCGGCGACGTCGCGCTGGCCCCGGCCGCGCCAGTCCCTACGATCTTCGCCGCACATGAGCACGAAGAGCCTGTTGGTCGAACTGTTCGTCGAAGAACTGCCGCCGAAATCGCTGAAGAACCTCGGCGAGGCGTTTGGTCGCGTTCTCGTCGAGAGCCTGCGCGAACAGGGGCTGGCCCCCGCCGACGGCGACACGAAGACATTCGCCACGCCGCGCCGCCTGGCGGTGCTGGTTGCCGACGTCGCCGCGACGGCGCCCGACAAGCCGGTCGAGGTCAAACTCGTGCCGGTCAAGGTTGGGCTCGACGCCGACGGCCAAGCGACCATGCCGCTCAAGAAGAAGCTCGGCGCGCTCGGCGTCACAGAAGACCAGCTCGCCGACGTCGTGCCCAAGCTGGCACGCAAGTCCGACGGCAAGAACGAAGCCCTCTGGCTGAAGCGCATCGAGCCCGGCGCCGACCTCGCTACAGGCCTGCAGACGGCGCTCGACGCGTCGATCAGCAAGCTGCCGATCCCCAAGGTCATGACCTACCAGCTCGAAGACGGCTGGAGCAACGTCAAGTTTGTGCGGCCGGCGCACCGCCTGGTTGCGCTGCACGGCAGCGACACGGTGTCGGTGCATGCTCTTGGCGTGCAGTCCAGCAACGAGACGCTCGGCCACCGCTTTGAGGCAAAGCACGACAAGCTGACGATCGCCAACGCCGACGACTACTGCGAGCAGCTGCGCGAGCAGGGCGCGGTGATCGCGTCGTTTGCCGAGCGCCGCCAGTCGATCGTAGACCAGCTGCAGCAAAAGGCGCAGGCCGAAGGGCTGCGGCCCATCGACGACGACGAGCTGCTCGACGAAGTCAACGGCCTGGTCGAGCTGCCCAACGTGCTGCTCTGCAGGTTCGAAGAAGAGTTCCTCGCCGTGCCGCAGGAGTGCCTGATTCTGACGATGAAGCAGAACCAGAAGTACTTCCCGCTGCTCCAGGAAGACGGCCAGCTCAGCAACCGCTTTTTGATCGTCAGCAACATCTGCCCCGACGACCCGAGCGACGTGATCGGCGGCAACGAGCGCGTCGTGCGCCCGCGCCTCGCCGACGCCAAGTTCTTCTTCGAGACCGACCAAAAGAAGACGCTCGAAGAGCGGCTTGGCGGCCTCGACAAGGTGGTCTACCACCGCGAACTCGGCACGCAGGGCGAACGCGTGCAGCGCGTGCGGGCCATCGCCAAGGGCATTGCGGATCTGCTCGGCGGCGGCGAGCTGTCGGCGCAGGCCGATCGCGCAGCGACGCTGGCAAAGGCCGATCTGCTGACCGAGATGGTCGGCGAGTTCCCCGAACTGCAGGGCACGATGGGGCGCTACTACGCGCACAAGGACGGCGAGCCGGCGGTCATCGCCGAGGCCATCGAAGACCACTACAAGCCGCGCTTTGCCGGCGACGAGCTGCCGCGCAACGACGTCGGCGTCGCGACCGCACTGGCCGACAAGCTCGAAACGCTGGTCGGGCTCTTTGGCATTGGCCAAGTGCCGACCGGCGACAAGGACCCGTTTGCCCTGCGCCGCCACGCGCTCGGCACGATCCGCATGCTGGTCGAAAAGCAGCTGCCGGTCGGCCTCGACCAGTTGATCGATGCCGCCGTGCCCGCCTTCGGCGACAAGATCGAGGACCCGCGCAGCAAGCTGCAGGGGTTCTTCTACGACCGCCTGGCGACGTCGCTACGCGACGACGGCTACAGCGCGCAGGAGATCGACGCCGTCGCGAGCCTGCGTCCGCAGCAGCTGCGCGAAGTGCCGCAGCGCCTCGCCGCGGTGCGCGCGTTTTCCAAGCTGCCCGAAGCCGAGTCGCTCGCCGCCGCCAACAAGCGCATCGGCAACATCCTGAAGAAGAGCGAGACCAGCGCCGACGTCGCCATCGCGCCAGCCCTGCTGCAGGAAGAGCAGGAGAAGGCGCTGCACCAGCGCCTCGGCGAAGTCGCCGGCAGCGCCGGGCCGAAGTTTGATGCCGGCGAGTATGAGGCCGCACTCGCCGAATGCGCGCAGCTCAAGGAGCCAGTGGACGCGTTCTTCGATGCGGTGATGGTCAACGCTGAGGACGCCAAGCTGCGCGCCAATCGGCATGCGCTGCTGCGCGAGCTGCACGCGCTGATGAACCGCATTGCCGACCTGTCGCGGCTAGCGAAGTAGGCGGACGCGCGGCCGCTCAGCGCTTGTGGCGAAACCGTTGCCCGTTGCGCAACGACTCTCGCAGCAGCGTCAGCTCATCCAAGAACGAGAACGTCGAATCTTCGACCGACTGGCACAGGACGCGCATGGCCGCCGGGGCCAGCCCGTCTACGCGCATGATCGAGACTCTCTGCAGCGTGCCGATGGCAAGCAAGGGAACCAGCGCATTGGTCCCGGCAGCCGGCCACGGTGCCGCTTCGAAAAAGCGAGCCGCGCGCCGCGCCGCAATAACGCGCGTGTCGGCGCGTCGCCGCGATCGACAAACGAACCCTGCAGCATGGCCAAGAACGCGTCCTGCTGCAGGTCGTCGAGTTCTTGCCCAGGCTGCGCGCCCAAGACGCGCAGGTAGCGTCGGACAAACGGCGTATGCCGCTCGACCAGCACGCCAAGACCGGCGCGGCTGGCGGCGGCACCGGTGCCGGACTTGGTTCGAGGATTAGCGACACATTCACAGGATCAGAAACCGGGGAGGCGCTGCGAAGGGTGCGCGAACGTCGAGATTTCTCCAACGCGACACCTCGGCGCCGATGCCATCGACAGTTCGCTGCGGTTGCGGTTCACTGGCGAATATGCTCCTCCGCCAACTTGCGCTCCCAGCGCTCGCTGTCTGCCTCGGCTCGTGCCAAGGCACCGAAGCCCCGTCTCCCAACGACCCGGTGGCCGACCCATCAGAAGGCGCGGCGCAGAAGGAACGCACCGGCAGTGGGAGCCAAGAACGCGCGGCAACGCCGGGCAGCTCACAAAGCAACTCAGGAGCCCCGTCTGGCCGCGGCCCGTCTGGCGGCGACCCGACCGGCGGAGAGATCGCGCCGCCCCCCTACACGGCCGACCAGATCCGCGCCGCGCACCCCGACGGCACCCTGCTGCGCTTCCGCGTCACGCAAGGAGCCGAAGGCGCGGCCGACGCCCAGCAGATCGTGCAGCTGATGCGCTTCGAAAACGGGGATGACGATGCGGCAGACGTCGTGTCGTGGGTGGAGAGCCTCAACGGCGAACGCATCGTCGCCGATCGCCGTCAGCGCAGCCGCTGGGACGAGCTGCGCAAGCACGGCGCCTTTGCCGCCGCCAAAACCGCGCGCACACGCTCGAGCTGCACCGTGCCCGCGGGCAGCTACGAGTGCTGGAAATACGTTGTCGCCGGAACCAGCAGCGACGACCCGGTTTCGCACTTCCATTTCGCCGACTCCAAGCCGGGCCCGCCGGTTCTCCTGGTCATCCGCAGCGGCAACGAACAGATCATGCGCATGGAGCTGCTGGAATACCGCCCGGGTAGCTGACTCGGGCTGGCCTTCCCACGGTATTCTGCAAAGATATCCACAGGAGACCAACGACTCGGCGTCCGGTCCGGCGCCCCGATCTGGTCGACGGATCTGCACCGCCCGGGAGACCCCATGGAACCACGCCAGCGCTCCGCTGTTTCGCTTGCCACGATCGCGCTACTTGCGCTGACGCCCTCCTGCTCCAGCGATAGCGCGGACACAGGCGGCCTCGGCCCCGCCGCGATCGGCAGCATCGTCAAGCTCACCGATCCGCAGGTCGACCTGCCTGGACGCATCACGGTGTTCTTCCAGGTCCGCGGCACCAACAGTCGACCGGTCGCCGGACTGACCGAAGCGGACTTCCAGCTCGAAGAAGGTCAGTCGCGCGTCTCGGCAACCGAGAGTTCGCAGCGGCTGCTGACCCGCCCGCAGACGTTTCGCTCGCTGTCGCTGCTGCTTCTCGACCGCAGCAACAGCGTCACGTCGACACCCGAAGGACGGCAAGCCGCCATCGACGCCGCCAAGGAATACATCCTGCGCGCAACCGAGTCGGCCAACACCAACATCGCGCTCGCGTGGTTCGACGGCCAAGGCGGCATCCGGCCCGTGCTGGACGACCAGTTTCAGCCCACAGGCTTCAGCAGCGACCGCGAATACCTGCTCGAAGCGATCGACAATCTGCACATCGAGCCGGTTGGCAGCACGTCGACCAACCTCTACGGCGCGATCCTCTCCGGTTTTGATCGGCTCGACGCGGCCGACAACCAAGCCGCCGCAGAAGGCGTCGTCTACCGCGACCTGACGCTGGTGACGTTTACCGACGGCACCGACCAAGCCGGCCTCGCCCAGCTGGCCGCGACGCAGACTCGCGTCGATTCCGGTCGCTACAACGCGTTTACGATTGGACTCGGCTCCGAGGTCAACCCCGACGTGCTGCGCGCGCTCGGCAAGGATGGCTTCGCAACGGCGGCACGACTCGAAGACCTCGCGACGATCTTTCAGTCGACCGCGACGACCGTGCGCGACCTCGCCAACAGCTTCTACCTATTGGCCTACTGCTCACCAAAGCAGGACGGATCCGGCACCCATACGCTCACGGTGCGCGCCGGCGGCGGCAACAGCGAAGCCGCGCAGATCTACGAGTTTTCCGCGGACTTCTTTTCCGGCGGCTGCGGTTTCCTCGACACCACCGCGATCGAACCAGAACTTGGCGAACGCCACGAAGCCAAGGGCGTGATCGAAGATGCCGACGGCAACCTGTTTGTCTTTGGTGACTCGACCTTGCCGGCGTCGCCGCCGGGCAACGAACGCCAGTCGCTGTTTGTGGCTCGGTGCTCGCCCGACGGCCGCCTCGATGCGACGTTTGGCGCACTCGGCGTGCTGAGAATCCCGGACGTGCAGTCGCTCGACTTCTTGACGGCCGCCGACATCGCCCTCGCACCCGACGGCACCATCCTGCTTGCCTGCAGCGCCGACACGGACTCCGACCCGTCGGGTGGCCGCATCGCAGTCTTGCGCATGGCCACCGACGGCAACCTGCTCGCGGCGAACGCGCTGCCGCTAACGTCCGCGACCAACGATTTCGCCAACGCGCTCGCCGTTGATTCGAGCGGCCGAACCGTCATCAGCGGGATCTCGAACGACAACGGCGTGCTGCGCACCGCAATCTGGCGTCTCGACCCAAGCCTGCTGCTCGATGCAGCGTTTGGACAAGGCGGACGAACAGTCTTTGCACTCAATGCAAGCAATGCGATCGATACCGGCACCGCACTGGCGATTGACGGCGACGACTCGATCGTCTGCGTCGGCGTCGGCACCTCCCAGCCGATCGGCGAATCCACAGGCTATGCCTTGCGCCTCACGCCAACCGGCGCGCTGTCGCCGACGTTCGGCCAAAACGGCGTCGTGCGCCTGTTCGAGACGTTTGCCAGCGCCGAACGCGTCACCCCGCGCAGCGTCGCCATCGACGGCACGGGGCGCATCGTCATCGCGGGATACAGCAACGGCGTGCTCAACCCCGAGGCGCCGACGCTGTTTCGCCTGTCGGCGACCGGGCTGCCCGATTCCACATTCGCCGGCCTCGCCCCATCCGGAACCGGCCAGGTCCTGCTGCCCAACAACCTGACCGAGAACCCGCGCATCGCGTTTGGCGGCGGCGGCCAGATCCTCGGGCTGCACCTGCGTGAAGACGGCAACATCTTCGCCTGCGGGCAGCGGCCCAATGGCCAGGGACACAGCGACCTCGCCGTCTGGAACTTCAACGAGTTCGGCCGACTCGTGCCGTCCTACAACGGCACCGGCTTCGTCATCGAGGATGGCTCGATCGTCGACGACGGCGCCGAAAGCGGCAACAGCATCCTGATCACCTCGACCGGACGCATCGTCGTGGCGGGGTCATCTACCAGTTCGTCGACCGGACCAACCGGCACGCAGGGGCGCGCCGCGTGTCTCTGGACCGACGGCGAGAAGTCTCGGGTGTTTGCGCCGTTTGGCACGCGCTAGGTCGCTCGATCTAACGACCGAGGGCCCTACGCTGCTGGCATGGTCGACCTCTCCCACTTTCCACGCCGCCGCTACACACACGGCCCGACGCCGATCGAGTTCTTGCCGCATTTCAGCAAGGCTCTTGCTGGTGGCGCCGGCAGCGGCCCAAGGATCTGGATCAAGCGCGACGACCAGCTCGGCCTGTCGCCCGGCGGCAACAAGACGCGCAAGCTTGAGTTTTTGGTCGCCGAAGCCCTCGCAAAGGGCTGCGACACCCTGGTCACCTGTGGTGCGCCGCAGTCCAACCACTGCCGCATCACGCTATCCGCCGCGCTCAAGGAAGGCTTGAAGTGCCGGTTCGTGATCGAAGAACGCGTGCCAGGCAGCTACGACGATCGCGCCAGCGGCAACCATTTCCTGTTTCGACTTATGGGCGTCGAAGAGCTCAAGGTCGTCCCGGCCGGCAGCGACATGGGCGCGGCGATGCAGGCGATGGCGGGCGACGTCGCGGCACTTGGTCGGAAGGCCTACATCATTCCCGGCGGCGGATCGAACGCGCTCGGCGGCCTCGGCTACGTCGCGTGCACCCAGGAGCTGCAGCAGCAGATGCTCGAATCGGCGCAGTCTTTTGATCGTGTCGTGGTTGGATCGGGCAGCTCCGGCACGCACGGCGGCATGCTCGCCGGCTTCCTCGCGAACCACATTCAAATCCCTTTGCTGGGCGTTGGCGTAAGCCGGGACCCAGTTGACCAAGCGCCGCTGGTGCTTCGCGAAGCGCAGGCCGTCTGCGATCTATTGAAACTCGACATTGAGGTGAAGGCCGAGAACGTGCAGTGCGTCGGCGGCTACTGGCAGCCGAAGTACAGCGTGCCCAATGCTGCAATGGTCGAAGCCGTGCAGATGATGGCGCGCACGGAAGGCATCCTGCTCGACCCGGTCTACACCGGCAAGATCGTCGCCGGGCTCATCGGGATGGTCCGCGACGGCACGATCGGAAAGAATGAGGACGTGCTGCTGATCCACACTGGCGGTATGCCGAGCCTGTTCGCCTACGAAGACGTATTGCTGGAGCGGTAGCGCGAGCCACGCCTCAACTCGCTACGAACTGGCCGCCCGCAGCAGGTTGCACGTGCTGCTATCAGGGTCGTACCAGATCTCAACCTCCCCGCGAGCGAGCAGCACCATGACCTCCGCGACCTTGTTACCCGACTCGCTGAACTCTGCACCGTCGCGGGTCACGAACTCCTCAACGACACTCCGCAGGGTTGCTGTGTCGAGCAGATCGGCGTCGATGCGGATAGGTTCAGGATCGGCCATGGTGAGGAGCCTAACCCGAAACCATCTGTGTAACGCACTCCGCCTATCGTTCGGGGCACTACAGTCGTTCGGGCCAGCACAGGCAACGCGCGGCTACTCACGCCGCGCCAATGGTCTTGCCGACTCGCCCTCGGTGAGAGCTACCGAGCCGCTGGCGGACGAGGCCGCACTGCCCGAGGCGAGCTTTGCGACCAGGTCTGCCGACGGGATCGGCACGACGTCGAACGCTCAACCGCTGATGTGGCTATTGGCGGCGGCAAAGGCCCATCCGAGGTCACCCCCTCGCATGGCTCAGAAGCTGGTTCCAGGGCTCGCGCCGTGAGCGGCTCCGGGACCGACTCTCGTTCCGCCCGTCGCGCCGGTCCTTGCCCGTCTTCGTCCACACCGCCGAACTCGCTCGCCTTTCGAAGCTCGCTGCGTAGGGCACGCTGCTCTGCAGCCATCTGATCGACCTGCTCTTGCAGCCGGCCAACCCGAGCCTTTGCGATCATGCCCTGGATGGCCCCGACGATGACGAGCAGGAACAGCCCGAAGACAAGAAAGAAAAGAGGCTCCATGTCGCTGCGCGCGGGATCAAGGCGATCCGAAATCCACTTACACGGCCATCGCACGACCGCGCTTTCGTCGCGAGGCTGAGCACACCGCATCCACGGTACGAATCCCTCCCGCGCGACGGCTTGAGAAACTGATACGGCGAGACGCCGTGCTTGTCATGCCGAATCGCGCACACAACGCTGTCCCCATCAACAAGCGGTTCTCACACTTTTCAGAAACCGATGCTGCTCAATGCCTGCAACGGAGATCCGGAGGGGAACCCACGACACCCACAGCGACACTGGCGCTGGCCATCCGTCCTGCGCTGGCTCGCTGGAATTTCCGCGAGAGACAGGCGGGCCAGAGGCCGTACGTGCCGATAATCCCGGCATGTCCACTGGCACCGAAGACCTGACGATCGACAACCCCTTCGCAACGGCTAGCAAACTGCCGTTCGAGACGCCGCCGTTTGATCGTATTGACGATGCGCACTACCTGCCGGCCTTCGAGGCGGGCATGCGCGAGCATCTCTCGGCGGTGCGCGACATCGCTACGCAGGATGCTCCGGCGACATTCGCGAACACGATCGAGGCGCTCGAACGATCCGGGGACCTGCTGGAGCGGGTCGCCAACACGTTCTTCAACCTGACCGGTTCGAACACCAATGATGCGATGCAGAAGGTGCAGGCCGAGGTCGCGCCCAAGCTCGCAGCCCACCGCGACGCCATCTGGCTGAACCGCGATCTGTTCGCCCGCGTCGAAGCGGTGTTTGGCCAGCGCACCGAACTCGACCCAGAACAGGCGCGCCTGACGGAGCGGTATCACGCCGCGCACCTGCGCGCCGGAGCAAGACTCGACGATGCCCAGCAACAGCGCGTGCGCGAGATCAACGAGCGCATGTCAGGACTCACGACGAGCTTCCAGGAGAAGCTGCTAGCCGAGACCAAGGCGCTGTCTGTGCTGGTCGACACGCCGGAAGAGCTCGACGGCCTCGACGCCGGTGCGATCGCATCCGCAGCGAGTGCCGCAAAGGAGGCTGGGCACGAGGGCCAGCTGTTGCTGCCGCTGCAGCTCCCGACGTCACAGGGCGTGCTGTCTTCGCTCAACCACCGCGGCACGCGCCAGCGAGTCTTCGAAGCGTCGCGCAGCCGCTGCAGCCGAGGCGGCGACAACGACACCCGCGAGATCGTGCGCGAGCTGTGCAGCCTGCGCGCCGAGCGAGCTGCGATTCTCGGACACGCCACGCACGCCCACTATGTGCTCGACGACGAAACCGCCAAAACACCAGACGCCGTGCGCGACATGCTGGCGCGCATGACGCCTGCGATCGTCGACAAGACCAAGGCCGAGGCGGCCGAACTGCAGGCGCTGTTTGCCGAACTGCATCCGGGCGAAACACTCGAAGCCTGGGACTGGGCCTGGACCGCCGAACGACTGCGGCAGCAGCGCTACGACCTCGACGACGGCGCTGTCCGCCAGCACTTCGAGCTCGAGCAAGTGCTCACAAACGGTCTGTTCTTCATGGCCGAGCAGCTCTATGGCGTGCAGCTCAAAGAGCGCAAGGATCTGCCGACCTACCACGAGGACGTGCGCGTCTTCGAGGTGTTTGACGAGGGCGGCGAATCCATCGCGCTTTACTACGCCGATCTCTACGCGCGACCCAACAAGCGAGGCGGCGCCTGGATGAGCAGCTTTGTCGGGCAGTCGCAGCTGCTATCCCAAAAGCCTGTCGTCGTAAACGTCATGAACATCAACAAGCCCGCCGACGACGGCCCGACGTTGATGAGCTTTGACGAAGTCACCACCCTGTTCCATGAATTCGGTCACGGCGTGCACGGCATGCTTAGCCACGTGACCTACCCGATGCTCGCGGGCACCAATGTGCCGCGCGACTTCGTCGAGTTTCCGTCGCAGTTCCATGAGGACTTTGCGTTTGACGACGCGGTTCTCGAGCGCTGCGCGCGCCACCACGAAACCGGTGCGCCGCTCGCGCCCGAAATGGTCGAGCGCATCGCGAAGGCACGTCGCTTTGGGCAAGGATTCGCGTCACTCGAATACATCGCCGCTGCCTGGCTCGACCTAGCCTGGCACTCGGTTGCCCCCGGCACAGAAGTCGCGGACGTCGAGGCCTTTGAGGCCGCCGCGCTTGCCGAACACGGGGTCGCCATGAACCTCGTGCCGCCGCGCTACCGCAGCGCCTACTTCGCGCACATCTGGCCAGGTGGCTACTCGGCGGGCTACTACGCCTACCTGTGGAGCGAAGCGCTCGCGGCCGACGGCTTTGCTGCCTGCGTCGAAAACGGCGGCATGACGCGCGAGAACGGCCAGCGCTTCCGCGAGCACGTGCTGTCGCGCGGCTTGACCCTCGAACCGCTCGACATGTTCCGAGCGTTCCGCGGCCGCGAGCTCGACCCGATGCCGCTGCTACGCCGGCGCGGCCTCACCTAAGGAGCTAGGGCGCCGACGGCGGCGAAAGGCTGCGGAATCGAGCAAGCAGCCAGCCGAACAGCCAGATGGCCGCGCCGAGACCGTGCAACATGAGCAGCAGTGGCCAGACAGTCGGCAGCCAGCGTTCGAGCACGGTGCCCAACGACGCAAAGCTCACGTTGAGCCCGCCGCCTTGAGCTGGACCGAAGAGCACGATCTCGTTCTTCACCAAGAAGCCCAGAGGCAGGCCTTCAGGATTGTTCGCGGCGCGCCACTCCGGCGTACCGTCCAAGAACAGGTTGGTCGGCACAGCGCTCGGCGACCATGGCGGCTGCAGCCAAAACACCAGCAGGCTCGCACCAATGAGAGCTGCAACAACAGTACGCGAACGCCATCCGCCACCCTCTAGGAAACGAACGGCTGCGACGAGCAACGGCAGCAGGATCAGGTTGCTGTGGCGCGCCCAATCAAACGCAATTGCAAAGATCACGGCAATGCCTAGCAGCACGAGCCAGAGATGCCACCGCTCACTTCCTGCCGCCTTGCGGTGCTGGTGCCACCCAAGCAGGGCAAGCATCGGACCGAACGCACAAACCCAGTGCACGGACGCAAGGTTGTAAACTATGAACGAACCGCCAGGGAAGAGAGGGTGGCCAACGAAGTAGTCGATGCTGAACTGCTGTTGCGCCAGGCTCCGCACATACAGGTAGTAGGCCAGGTAGAGCGCGCAGGCCGCGCCAAACAGCACGAGATCCAAACGCCAGCGACCATCTTCGCGCCGGCGCAGGTAGTAAAGCCACGGCGCCAAGAAGCCGGCGAGCTCGTGGTTGCCAAGGTTCAGCAGGAACAACCCCCAGAAGACGTATGGAAACCTCGCCGTAACGATCGAAAGCGCAAACAAGCCATAGCACAGCGGATCGGTGTAGCCACTCCAATGCAGCTTGTACATCTGCACCGGAGCAGCAATCGCCACCAACGTCGTCACCAAAATTGCGTCGATCGGCTTCGCCCGCAGGTGCAGTGCGGCAAAACAGACGGCCGCAAGCATGAAGACGTGCAGCCATCCACAGAAGGGCAGCCACCCCTCCCCACCCTGCCCCATCAGCCACGCCAGCAGCGGTCCGAGAATTCGATGCGACAGCCGCCCGGGAAACGAAAACGGATCGGCGGACATGGCCTGCCAATCCGTGCCGAAGCCGCTGACGTTCGCAATCGGCGGCACGAGCCAGCAAGAAGCCTCGTAGAGCAACCAGCCGGTCGCAACGGCGATTGCGATACGCACGGCGAGCTCAGCAAACGTCGAACGCTCGGCAGGAATGGCGGGGTCGGGCATGGCGCGCAGAAGACTACCGGACCGAGAGCAGCGCGGGGACTTTCCTGAGCCAGGGCAGACGGGATCCCGGATGGGTCTTGCGTGCAAGACGCCTAGACTCGATGGCCGCATGCGCTCCCCCTTCCTGATGCTCGCCCTCCTGCTGCACGTAGCCCTCGCCGGCTCCTACGCGTGGTTTACGCCTGCTTTCGAGGGGCCCGACGAAAACAGCCACTACGAGTATGCGTGGCACGTCGGCAACGCAGGCGAGTTGCCGGTGACGCCGTCACTCGCCAAAGAACGCGGGCTACCGCAAACCGGCGGCGCGGTGCTGGCCCATCACCCGCCGCTCTACTACGCGCTGCTCGGCGCGGCCATGGCCATGACGGGGCATGACGACACCGTGTTTGGGCCGCGGGTCAATCCAGACTTCGGCGTCTCCGGCAAGGAGTCGCGGCACCTGCACTTCTTGCACGAGAAAGAACCAAACGGCGTGCTGTTTTGGCTGCGCTCCGTGTCCGTTCTGCTCGGCGCGATCACGATCGTGCTCGTGCACCGACTCGGCCGCGTGTGCTGCCCCGACGCACCGCGCGTCGCCGACCTCGCCGCGATGCTGACGGCCTGCCTGCCGATGTTTTCGTTCCTGCACGGACTCCTCAACAACGACGTGCTCGCCACGACTCTCGCGACGGCCAGCATGCTCGCGCTTGCGAAGCTACAGCGCAGCAAGCGCATTTCGACGGGCGGCGCGCTTGGCACCGGACTGCTGGTCGGGCTCGCCCTGCTGACCAAGCTAACGACGCTGTTCTTGCTCGGCACCGTAGGACTTGTGCTGCTGCTCGCGTGCATTGGCGGCCGCGTTCGCTGGCTTGCGGCGTTCGCCGGCGGCGCAGCAACACTCGGCATCGCGGGCTGGCTGTTTTGGCACAACTATCAGCTCTACGGCGATCCGCTAGCGATGGCGGCGCACGACGCGTCGTTTCAGCCGCTGCCCAAAGAGCTGCGCTGGCACTACATCTTTGGCACGGGGCCGTGGCCCGACTCCGCGCCGTCCTTTGTGCCAACCGTGTTCACTTCGCTATTCGGCCGCTTCGGCTGGTTCAGCGTCGAACCGCACGAAGCCCTGACGTGGGCCGGTGCCGGCGTTGCCGCGCTGTCGCTGCTCGGCTTGCTTGCGGCACCGTTTGAACGCAACCAACGACACATCCCGCACCCGTTCTGGCTGCTCGTGCTCGCGTGCTTGCTGGTCCTCGGCGGCACGCTGTTCTTCAACCTGCGTGCCCCTCAGCCGCAGGGACGACTGTTGTTTTGCGCCATCGGTCCTGCCGCCGTGCTCGTCGCCGCCGGCTTGACGCGGCTTACGCGCGCACTGCCCGGACGCCGCATCGTGTTGATGCTGCTGCCAGCAACAGCCGTCGCCGCGTTCTTCATCACGTTCTGGCCGGCGCTTCAGCCGGGGCTAGCACCCGCCCCCACCAACCACCGCACGCTGGTCGGCGGCATCGTCGACGCAAAGGGGCCCGAGTCGATTGCTTGGCAGTGCGAGTTTGACGCGCCGATCGAAAGCCTGCCCCGCCTCGCCTGGGACGACATCCAAGCGCCCGAAGGCATGGACTACACGCTCTACGCATTCGGCGAAGACGGCCGCGTCTATCTCGCGACGCACGAATGGTCGCATGGCGACGTGCGCATCTCGGGAACGAATTGGACGATGCCCGAAGCGCTATGGACGTTCTTGCCAAAGGGCGTGCCGGTCTCGCTGCGGCTGCGTCGACTGCCGCAGACAGCCGAAGAGCGGCCCGAGGGGCTTTCGTTTTCCCCGCCGCTGGTGGTCACGCGCAAGTAGCGCCGAGCGGCCGCCCGCCCTCATCGCAAGACGATGCCCGCTACGCCAGGCGGCCCGGTGGCCTTGTGCGTATCGGGCGTCGGCACGAAGTCGATCCAAAGCGTGTCGTAGCGCGTCACGCTGTCGGGCACGGCAAAGCGCTCCGTGCGCACGCCGGCAACGTAGCGCAACGGCGTCAGGCCCGGCGGCGGCGGCAGCGGCTTGCCGACCGCCTCGCCGAAAACTTCGCCGCCCTGCACAAAGCGACAGCGGAAGCCGACAAGCCCAAAGAGCTGAAGATCGACCGTGCGCTCGCCTGCCGCCTGCGCCAAGCGCAGCGCAATCCCGCCTTCGTAGATGATCTTGACGCGCGGATCGTCAAACCAGAACGTGCCCGGCGCAATGCCGCCGGCCAAGTCGGTCGCGGCCACATCGAGTCGCGGCGGGCTGTAGTAGTCCGACGCAACGAACTGCCGCAGCCCGTCGTCAAAGCGTCCAAGCGCCATCGACCACAGGGTCGCAAGTCGATCGCCGTCAAAAACAGGATCGCGCGTCAGGCTGCGCAGCGCCCCGTAGTAGCGGTGCAGCCCGGCGTGATGGATGCGATTGCCGCCAAACGCGAGCGACTCCCAGTAGCCCTCGGGGATGCGCCGCAGCACGTGGCCGATCCGCCAGCGATCTGGATCGCGCGCCGGCAGCCGCGCGATCAGCGGATCGCAGAGCAGCGGATCCATGACGTGGCCGCGATCGCCGGCACCAAAGCCCGCCGCGCCAACCGCGCCATTGAGCAGCAGCCAGCGATTGCCGCCTTCTTGGCGCCCCTCGGGAAACGCGAGTTGCTCGAGCGCTCCGAATACCGGCACGGCGCGCGATGGCGATAGATAGCCGAGTTCGCGGTAGTACATAGCCCGCTCGTCGACGATGCCGTGCTGCGCCTCGACGGTCGCTTCATCGAGCGGCAGATCGCTCGCGGGCGAGCAAAGCCAAGCGGGCAGGCCGCCCGCCAACATTGCGCCGAGAGCCGCCAGGCCCAACCAACGCGCCCGCGACCACGGCAAGCCCGACAGCCACGGCGCCATGCAGGCCACGACGACAACGAACGGCGGCAGCAGAAAGCGCCCCTGCATGAATCCGCCGCCAACCTTGACGACGTAGGCCACGTAGCAGAGCGCGCCGAGGCCGAGCCACCGCGTGCGGCACGGGACCAGCAGCGCGAACGAACCGACAACAACCGTCAACAGCAGCGCCGGATCGTGCTTCATCGTATGCAGCAAGAACAGGCCACCCTGTGCCGCCAGCTCGTCGGCGGCGATGCCAACGCCGAACGCCTTCGCGTGCGCCGTCACGGGCAACGGGCTGCCGTAGTAGAGTCCCGCAAAGCCGAGCCACAAAACGAACGGCAGCGACAGCACCAGCCCGCGCAGAGCGATCTGGCCAACGTTTACACCCCGCATCGTTGCGAGCACGGGAGGCAGGCACAGCAGCGCCAAGTCCATTCGATTGAGCGCCAGCAGGTTGGCAAGCAGCACGGCAAGCGCATACCGCTTCGCCGGCTCGCGCTCCGACAGGTAGTTGCCAACAAAGGCTGCCAGCAAGAGAAACGTCAGCGGCGTCTCGAGACCCGACGTCATGTATTCGCTGAACGCACGCGCACAGACCAGCAGCAGGCCCGTAACCGCTACGGCCGCCGCCGTCTTGGCACGAAGCAAGAGGCATAGAGCCGCTAGCGACGACAGCAACATTGAGATCGCGAGCGTCGTGACGTAGAGCTCACCGGTTGCGGCGCGCCCCGCCGACAGCACGAACATCCACAGCGGGTGCGTATAGACCTGAACCCGGTCGTCCGGATTCCAGCGCAGGCCGTTGCCGCGCACAAAGCTCTCGACCGAGCGCAGCGTGATATAGGCATCATCGCCGAGCCAAGCCAGACGGCCGGCAATCAACACCAGCGCGACCAGCGCAGCAAGCGTGTATGCGGCGCGCAACGCCGGCTCGCGACGGCTCACGGCTTGGGGAAGATCGCGACTTCAGACACGCCGCGCGAGTTCGCCATGGCGCGATACATCCCGGACGAGTTGAACGGAGCGGCGAGGTTGCCGTCCTTGTCGACGGCGATCAGACCGCCATCGCCCGGCTTGAGCACTTCGTGCACGACGGCGTTGGCTGCTTCTTCGAGCGACTGACCGCCGTACTGAATGCGTGCTGTCACCGAACGCGCTACCGCGTGCCGAATGAACTCCTCGCCCGCGCCGGTGCAGCTGATGGCCGCCGTGCCGTCGGCGTAGTTGCCGGCGCCGAGCACGGGCGTGTCGCCGACGCGGCCCCAGCGCTTGGCCGTCATGCCGCCTGTGCTCGTCGCAGCCGCCAGCCGCCCTTGACCATCGAGCACCACGCAGCCGACCGTGCCGTAGTCATGGCGACGGTCCCTCGGCACGGAAAGCGATCCGGACTGCACGCGCTCCTGCAGGCGACGCTCGAGCGAACGGCGCCGACGCTCGGTGTCGAACCAGCTGTTTTCGACGCGCTGCACGCCGGCAGTGCCAGCAAACGTCTCCGCACCTTCCCCCGCCAGCAGCACGTGGCGCGTATCGGTCATGACCTTGCGCGCCAGCGTGATCGGGTGACGCACCGTGCGCACACCGGCTACGGCGCCGCCGCGCATCGTGTCGCCCGCCATGATCGATGCATCGAGCTCGTGCTCTCCCTTCTCGTTGAACACCGCGCCTCGACCGGCGTTGAACATCGGGTCGTCCTCGAGCATGCGCACGATCGACTCACAGACATCGAGCGAAGAGGCCCCAGCGCTGAGCATGCTGACACCTAGATCGAGCGCACCTTGGAGCGCCGCGCGGTACGCCTTGAGCTGGGCGGGCGGAGCGTCTCGACTGATCGTGCCCGCACCGCCGTGGATGGCGATGGCCCAGGCGGGAGGCTGGCGCGGACCACCGCCGGCGCAGGCAGCAAACAGAAGTAAAGATAGCGCGGTGGCGAGGGATCGAATCAAGCGGCCTCCAGAGGGGTAACGGAGGCCTGATGCTAGCCGTGGGCCGAGCGCGTGCGTGAGAATCGTCGTCGCCAGCGCGCCCGCCGTCGGTTCCTGTGCCCTCGGTGCCTCAGCCTGTCGAGAGGGCGAGACGATCTTGCGGAGGGGAAATGCCCGCTGGCACGAACCCCGCGTCCTTATCGCGGAACGGCTCGGCCAGCGCTCTCTCGCCAGGTCTTCACGCGACCGAAGCAAGCTCCGACGCAGCACGACAGGGCGCTTCACTCTCTAAAGGACCCATGCACCCCAAATCTTATCACCCGTTACAACTAGAAGACGTGCCAGGGCGCCGGCCGCGAGCGCCCGGCGTGCCGCAAATCGTTTTGCGACAGCCTCTTAGGGGTCCTAAAAGCCGCCAACGCGAACTTCGAGAGCGTTGGAAAGATCGAACATCGTCCCATCGAACGTCGCAGCCTGGAACACCCAGGTCGACACCGGCACGTTGCCACCGCCAAACAGCGGCAGGCGCAGCTCGCCGAGGGAGTCCGTCGTGTAGCCCTCGATGACGGCCGCGAGGGGCTCAAGTGGCACCAAGAATTCTGACGGCGTAATCAGGTAGGGATTGGCAGCGACGCCAATGCCCACGATCACAATCGCGTTGGCTGGCCCTTCGACGAGCTGGAAGGACGCCTTCGAGTTGGCCGCCGTCAAATCATCGCCGCAGATGTCGAGCCGCAGCGTGCCGGCGCCAGAAAAGCCGAGGTCGGTCTGACAGAACTCACACTCGTCCGGGATCAGGTTGCTGTTGCTGTCGTCGTAGCCACCGGTCAGCACGTCCGCGAGGTCGTTGCTGCCGTTGCTGTTGCAGTCCACTTCGTAGACCAGGGCAAACTGATCGAGATCGAGCGCGTCAACCCAGCCGTTTTGATCGATGTCAAAAACGGCCTCGGGATCGTCGGCCGTGTAGGGACCGCCGGCCTGCGCCACGAGGAAGGCCGCGAGGTCGTCCTGGTCGCGATCCCCATCGCCATCGCTGTCGAACTCAAGCCGGCCGAGCGAGTCGAGGAAGGTCACGACCGACTGCTGATCGCCGGCTGATAGCGCCTGGAACGCGAGTGCCGAGGTGCGCGCCTCACTGCCGAACACCGCGTGCTGCTCGATGATGCCGCCCGCCCCAAGGATGCGCGACTGCAGCGTGCCGCCGACGACGCGCGCGTCATGCCAGAGCGGATCGTGATCGCGAAGCCCCCAGAGTGCGGGCGTGCGGATCTCTTGGCCGCTGGCATCGCCATCCGCGATGAAGTCGGCCGCGATGCCCATGTCGTGCAGCAGGAAGTCGGTGTAGGGCTGGATCTGCTTGCCGCGAAGAGCCGCCTCAAGCGACGGATCGTTGCTGGTCGTGTATTGCGCAACGTGGCAGTCCGCGCAGCCAACGCTGGCAAAGATCGCTTCGCCCGCCATTCCCGAGCGCGGCGTCTGCGGCGGCGCGGCCAGGTAACGCTGAAAGTGCGTGATGCGATCGATGAAGTCCAACCCGCTGGCGTTGGGCCCGTCTTCCGGATCCGCCACGTTGTCGTAGGCAGCGAGCACGGCAAGGTCGCCGTTCGGCGCGTTCTCGTCCGGCAGCAACCTGTTGGTCAAGCCGAGTTCGTTTTGCGCGGCGTCTCCCGAGAAGCTCAGCACCGTCGCGATCTGAGCCTTCCAACCCATACGGCCGGCTCGCAGCGGACCGGTTGGATCCTCGAGCGGCTGCACCCAGTGCACGCGCCCACTGACGCTTGCGCTCGGCGGATTGGTTTCGTTGGCGACAATGTCGGCATCGGCGATCGACTCGATCAAACCCAGGCCGAGAGCCGACGGCGTGACGCGCTGCGCAATCAGGTTGGCCTGCGGCGGGATGACTTCCTGTGCGGCTGGGTCAATGGCCCCCTGCTGCAGCAGCGTGCCGCCGAGAGCCGTCAACGGATCAAAGCCACCTTTGCCGTCGTCAAAGCCAAAGCGCGTCACCGTCGTGCCGCCTGGCCCGCCGATTGGATCGTTGTGGCAGTTGGCGCAGCTGACTTGGTTGAAGATCGGACCGAGCCCCTCGGCCGGCGTGATCACGGCCGAGAAGTCGGCTTTGCCATTGTCAAAAGCCTGCAGCTCCGTGGGGGTAAGTCCCGCGAGCGGTTCACCCGACTTGGGCTGCGGCTGCTGGGCGAGCAAAGGGGACGAACACGCCGCGATGGCGGCGAGCGTTGGAAAGACGAAAGAGCGCATGAGATGACCGTCGGATGACGTGACGACCCGCAGAAGGTCGGAGGGTGAAGGGATGGGATTCGGCGGGGCTTTGCTGGGGCTAGCTGGAGCCTTGGCTGTCGGCACAAACTGTGGCGACAGTTTCGGGCAGCGGCACAACTCTGCTCAAAGCAGGGTGTTGGTTGCGCCGCCTTGCTGGCGCGGCGGCCACACCTTCGCGAGCTCAAGAGCTCGGGGGCGGGCCAACCGCAAGCGCCGCGTAGCAGACACGCGGCGCGCTACGGGCGGTCGATCAGTACCACTCGACGCGCAGCGCGTTGGTGATGCCCGTCTGACCAGGCAGCGAAGCGTCCGTGTAGGCAGCCTGCAGGTGCAGGAACCAGCCCGGCGGCAGCAGCGCACCGATCGTCAGCGGCACGGAGAACTCGCCCTGCGAGTTCGCGAAGACCGGACCGAGGACCGTCGGAGCGGCGGTGATCAGCTGGCCGCTGTTCCACGGCGACGTCACGGGGTTCGGGAGCACGTCGAAGAACAGCAGGCCGTTGGTGCCGGCCGGCATGTTCTCGATACGCAGCGTCGTGTTGGGCGTCGCGATCGACAGCTGGTCCCCACACATCGACATCGAAGCAGGCCCAGTGGTCTGCAGCGGGAAGGTCGGCTGGCACCATTCGCACGTGAACGCCTCGACAGCGAACACATCGATGCCGGCCTCGACGATGCTGCCGGGGCTCGCATCCTCGACGCGGAAGCGGACCTGCACCGTAGCGGTCGGCGTGATGAAGTCGCCAACACGGAACGTGTTCACGAGCCACTGGTTGTTGGCCCCCGAGCTGTCGACAGTCTCAACGTTGACCCAGTTGCTGCCGTCGCCACTCACAGCGACTTCCAGCACGTCCGAACCACTGGAGAAGAACCAGCGCTGGTAGCTGACCGTGCCATCCGTGCCGTCGAGATCGATGGCGGGAGAGATCAGGTCCGTCGGGCCGCCGTCGACGTCCGCAGCACCTGCAGTGCCGCTGGGTGCACCGTTTTGGGTCACCATCGCAAAGGTCGAAGCGCCGGCTTCGGCGTCGTCCGCTGGAGCCGCAAACTCGCCGTTGAACGACGTGCCATTGGGATCCGCACGCTCCCATGCGCCGGTCGACAGCGATGGGTCGTTGACCACGGTCCAGCCATTGGAGTCGGCCTCGAAGTTGATCGAGTAGATCGTCGCAGAGCCGACCGCAGCAATCGCCGAGTAGTAGCCCGCAGGAGCGGACGGGGGATCGCTGTAGGTCGTGCCGTTGTTGCCCTGCGCGGAGACGTAGAAACGAACCTCGTCCGTGCAGTTGGCAACCGCGGGCAGCGAGCCCTGGTACTGGTCCGGACCCGAGTCCGACATTGCGACCGTCAGCCAAGGGCCGTTGGCAATCGAGTAGTGCAGCACACCCGTGCCGGCCGCCGGCATCACGCCGCCGATGCCGCTTGCGTCCACCGTTAGCTGCGTCGACTGACCTGGCGTAACCTGCGACGGCAAGCCGCCCACAAACGAGAAGGAAACGCCGATCGGCGGCTCGTTCATCCAGATCTCGGTGCCCGTGCAGCGTCCGATGATCATGTCCTTGAAGCCGTCGCCGTTGAGGTCGAACACGGCCACGTCAAAGGTGCCCTGCAGATCCGCCGTTGTGATCCCGCCGACGACCTGGCCGCCGACGATCTGCTCCTGGAGCGTGACGTTCGGTGCGTTGCCGAGGTTGCGGAAGATGTGGCAGCGCCGCGAGCAGCCCGTGATGTCGACATCGACATCCGCAATGATCGCATCCTGCCAGCCATCGTTGTCGAGGTCGGCGATGATGTTGTTGCCGCCGAAACCATCGTCGTTGCCGCCACCGGAGTAGCTAAACGCGATGTCGGATGACCACGATGCCGGGCCGCCGCCGGTAGCACCTTGGTTGAGGATGTAGCGGTCTTGGCCATCGTCGCTGACGATGATGTCCTTCCAGCCGTCGTTGTTGAGGTCGCCGACGTTGAAGTGGTAGGGCTGGTTGCCGTAGGGCAAGTCATACGAGCCGAACATGCCCTCGGTCGCCGTATCGTTGTAGCTGATCGAAACGGCCTGCGGCGCATTCAGCGCGTCATCCTTGAGGATGTCGAGCTTGCCGTCGTTGTTCATGTCTTCGATGGCAACCTTCATCGCGAACGACGACTCGAGCATGACGGTCGTCATGCGAGCGGCCGACTCGTCGGTGAAGTAGCCGGTGCCGTCGTTCATCAACAGCACGTCGTTGATGTCCGCAGGCCGGCTGCCTCCCTGCTGGTAGTCCCCGAAGTAGAGGTCGAGATCGCCATCGCCATCAACATCGCCAGCGGCGACGGAGCAGAAGCGGTGCTGACCGCCATACGGGGCGTCGTCGATCCGGTTCGGATCGTCGTAGAGAAGGCCCTGCCACGTTCCGCCGCTGTTGCCTTGGTTGATGTAGACCCGCGGTGCGCGGATGTACTCCGGCATGCTGGCGGTCAGCGTGGTGCAGGTGATGACGTCGTCCCAGCCATCGTTGTTGATGTCGGCAATGACGACATCGCGGTCGTTGGTCGCGTCGAGGAAACCGTTGCTGCCCGGCACCGTCGAGCCCGTCAGAGCTGCCGTACGATCCACGAGCACACCGCCCTCGTTCATCATCAGAACGTTCGGGAAGTGACCGCCCGACGTGAACGGCGACTTACGCACGATGATCAGGTCGGTGTCACCATCCTGGTCGAGGTCGCCCCAGGCGTAGTCCTTCTCTTGCGTATCCGTCGCAAAGAGCGACGACGTGACGTTGCTGCGGATGGCGGTTTCGTTGACGTAGGAGACCCACTGAGCGCTCAACGAAGACGCACAGGTAGTCGCAGCGATAGCTGCAAGGGAAGCGAGAGACGGTCGACGCACGGAGACCTCGATAGAAAGAATGGGCGGAGGCAGAAAGCCAGTCACCCGGAGAACGAAACATCAGCCCCGGGAGTCGATGTCCAAACGTCATCGATTCCGAAGCCAAGCGGAGGGCAGGGTCGGTCGACTAGAATAGCCGCGCGACGAGCGATCGATCAATCGCCCGCCCCCTACGGTGCAGGGCCATCAGTAGGAGGAAACACCTAGGTCACGCCGCTGCCGTGGCCGAATCGGCCATTCGCCCCGCCGACAAAGTGTCCGTGCTCCGGAGGAACGCGCCAGGCTGTAGCGGGGCCAAGTGCGCGCTAGGATCGAAGGCCGATGTCGAACGCAACCGCCTCACGCAAGTTCGGTCTGCTGCCCGCAGCCCTAGCTGTGCTGCTCGGCTCCTTCACGTTTTGCGAACGGATTCAGCGCAGCGACCATCTGATCGCGACGTTTGCAGCCGCCAGCGGTGGCCTGCTGCTCTGGTTTGTCGCGCTGCGACTCGCCCGCGGCAAAGCCCTGCTGACCGAGGCCATTGCGCCCGTTCGCCAGCACTACATCCAAGCCTGTGTGCAGCTGACGCTCTACGCCTACTGGGGATATCAATGGGTACAGGACGGCGAGCGCCCAATTTTCGACCAAGCCCCACTGATCGTCGCGCAGTTTGTATTTTTATATGCGTTTGACGGCCTGTGGTCGTGGAGCCGAGGACGTGCTTGGCGCCTAGCATCCGGCCCGGTGCCCATTGTACTCTCCACGAACCTATTCATTTGGTTCCGCGACGACGTCTACCACTGGCAGTTCGCAATGATCATCGCGGGCCTGCTCGGCAAAGAGTTCTTGCGCTGGAACAAAGACGGCCGCCGAACACATATCTTCAACCCTTCCGGATTCGGCCTGATGTGTGCCGCAACGGCCCTGATCGCGACCGATTCGACAGGGCTGACCTGGGCCAACTCTCTGGCTGCTGAGCTTGAGGTCCAGGACATCTTTGTCGTGCTTTTTGCGCTCGGCTTGGTCGTGCAGTTTTTCTTTGCGGTAACGCTGATGACGTTCGCCGCGGCTGTGACCATGATCCTCGGAAACCTCTTCTACACGGAGGTCACGGGGGTCTATCTGTTTGCCAGCAGCAACCTACCAGCGGCCGCGTTCTTGGGGCTCATGCTGCTGATGACGGATCCCTCGACGTCACCGCGAACCAACGTCGGCCGCACGGCTTTCGGCATCGGCTACGGAGTCGGCTACATGGCCTTCTATCAGCTGCTAGGCAGCATTGGAGCGCCGGAGCTGTATGCCAAGCTCTACCCGGTCCCCATCTTAAACTGCATGGTGCAGCTGCTGGACCGCATGGCCAAGACAGGCATCCTCGGCCGCCTAAACCAGCACTGGGAAAACGACCTGCGGCCGGGCATTTCCAACGCCATCCACATGTCGCTGTGGGCCGCCGTGTTCGCCGTGATCTTCTTCACGGGCTACGTCGGCGACACGCATCCAGGCAACTCGATTGGCTTCTGGAAAAAGGCCGTAGCCGAAGGACGCCACGACGCCGAGCGCAAACTCGTCATGGTCGCGGGCTCGCGCGCACTGGCGGCCAGCGTGCCGCCCGCGAGCCGCGCGGCAGCCTACAACGAACTCGGCATCCAAAGCATGACGGCGAACGTCGATCGAGCACCTCTCGAAGCGCGCATCGGGTCCGCCGCCAAGTGGTTCGCCCGTGGCGCCGAAATGGGCAGCAGCCACGCTCACATCAACGTATTGCAGCACTTCCTCGCAAACCGCGCCCGCATCTCCGACGCCAGCCTTAATCAAGCCCTACAGGCAAGCCAACAGCTCGCCGTCGCCGGCAACTCGCATGCCGCTTTCGTGATTGGGCTAGCCGTGGAAACGGGCGTGGGTGTCGAGCCAAGCCCGAAGGGCGCCCTCACATTCTACCGCCGCTGCCCACCGACATACCTATTTGCACAGAAGGGCATCGCACGCATCGGCTTGATGCCCAGCTCCATGCTGGACCTGCGCGAGTCGGCCCAGATCATGCAAATCGCGGCGGAGCAGGCCGACGCCGAGGCCTGCTACTACCTGGCCTACATGCATTGGCTCGGCCGAGGCCGAACGCGTGACGAGTCCCGCAGCAGGGACTGGCTGCAGCGCAGCGCAGAGCTTGGCTTCGAGCCGGCTCTTTCTGCTCAGACCGAAGCCGCCCGAAGCGGCAAACTGCCGCCATTCCAAACACCCCGCCGTAAGCACTTGGAGTATCCGGCCTGGGCGTCGGCCTTTCCGCTCGCGGAATAGACGCAGAAATAGGTGACAGCTGGGTCCTGCCGGCCACCGGCATGCAGGCGGCTGGCAGGACTGCTGGCTGGGCTGCTGGCTGGGCTGGCCCTCCCAGGCACGGCCTTGCGCAAATCGAATACGCCTGTTCGCAGTGAACGTAAAGAAGCTGTTCAGATCCACTCGTAACGTGGCTGAGACCGGCTCGCTCATTACCATGTCGCGGCCGACGTCAGGTTGAGAAATCTGTGCGCGCGGCACCCACCTCGCTTTCGGTCCCGCCTGCGCACGCATGCGCAACTGGGACCCGCAAACGGCCAGGTGGACTTTCTGCCGAATCTGACTCCATTCCACCCAGCTAAAACATGCTTAGCACGACTCTGCTTCACGCTCTCGCCATGCTCCCACAAGGCGGCCAAGGCACCTCGATGGCTCCCGTTGTCATCAACGAATTCAGCTACGACGACACGGGCACCGACGACCTCGAGTTTATCGAGCTCTACAACCGCAGTGCAGCCGCCGTCGACCTGAGCGGCTGGTCGATCGTTGGCGACGACAGCAACGGCGTGAACTTCACGCAAACGCTGCCAGCCGGCACGATCCTCGCCCCGGGCGACTACCTGGTCGTCGGCGATGCGCTCGTACCCAACGTCGACATCGCGTTCACCGGCAGCCTGCAAAACAGCAACGAATCGATCAGCCTGTTCGACGCAGCCGCAGCCACCGTCGACACCCTCATCTACGAGGCCAACAAGGGCGTCTTCAACCCGCTGCTCGCGGAAGGCGAAGGCGTGTGGGGCAACTACACTCTCGTTGAAGGACAAGACCTGTCGATCCAGCGCCTGCGCGACGGCTTTGACACGAACAACAACGGCAACGACTTCCGTCAGCAGCCGTGGACGCCGGGCACCAGCAACAACCAGCCGAACGTCCCAATCGTGGTCGAAGTCTTCGACGGCCTCGCGCTGGGCGCATCGGTGCCTGGCTGGCGCGGCTCATTCGTCGACCCAGTCATCGTCGATCCGGCCGTCATCGACGCCAACAACCCAAGCGCGATCGCGCCGTCGCCGCAAGGCGGCTTCGCCTCGGTCGTCTGGGACCCGTCCGGTGGCGGCGACTGCGCCGTTGCGATTGCCGACCCAAGCAAGAACACGCGCTTCGAGGCATACGTTTACATCGATTCGAGCGCCGTCCCGGTGACCGAACTCGAGATGTGGTCGGTCGGCTTCGGCAACACCGGCACCTTCTACAACTTCCCCGACCCGGCGGGCACGTCCGGCTTTGACTCCAACGGCAACACGGGCGTCTGCTGGACCTACGTCCGCGACGATGCGGGCGGCACGATCTACTTTGTCGACCACAACGACGGTGGTGCTGGCGCCAACGCAATCAGCGCCCCGGTAACGATCGGCTCGGTCCCCATCATGCCTGGCGTCAACGACGGCTGGCAGCGCCTGTTCGTCGAAGTCAACGGCACGACGGCAACGGCACGCTTCGGCGGCAACTACGGCGTCGCAGACGGCACCGCCTTCACCACGACCGTCGACGAACTCGACCGCGGCCTCTACATCGGCTACCGCGAAGGCGTCACGGCACTGACCGACGCACGCCCGTTCACGTTTGACCTGCTGACCTTCGAATCGCAGCCTTCCGCTCGCGCCGAAGTCTACGGCACCGGCTGTGAGAACCTGACGCTGACCACCAACGGCGCTCCGTCGCTTGGCAACCTCACGTTTGAACTGTCCGTGAACAACATCACGGTCGGCCCCATCGGCTTCGTCGGCTTCGGCTCGGTCGTAGTCAACCCCGGCATCGACCTGACGCCTGTCGGCCTGACGGGATGCACGGGCTACACCAACCTCGACATCGGCCTGTTCTCGGGCAGCCCCGTCGCGGCCGGCAGCTCGTCGTTCGTCCTGCCGATCCCGAACGCCCCATCGCTCGTGGGCTCGATCCTGTCGTCGCAAGGCGTCGCCTTCTCGGCAACGACCGCGATCAACCTGGCATCGACGAACGGCATGGAGCTTTACGTCGCCTTCTAAGAGTCGTCTTCCAGGAGTCGCCTTCTAGGAGGCAACTCGGAGTGCTTCCTTAGGGGCACTCCTCACGACAGCGCGGGCCGCAGCGCCGGCTCGCCGCTGGCGGACACGGGCAGCCTGCACGCAAGTGCACTGCCCACAACACCGCCCGACACTCGCCTGCTCTGGCGACCTGCCGCGGCTCAACGCACGTTGAGCTCCAGCGCGCGCGACAGCGCACCCGGC